>NZ_JARGOQ010000047.1 GCF_029233945.1 Sneathiella sp.
TGGCGACCCCGGCACGACTCGAACGTGCGACCTATTGATTAGAAGTCAATTGCTCTATCCAGCTGAGCTACGGGGCCGTTATCTCATTTCGGGTTGCGCGCTTATCCACGAACCCGCGAATAGGAGAAGTTGTCGGCATAGGCCTTGAGATGCAACTGGCGTTTCTTGGGCTCAAAAACCGTATAGTCGATATTGTTGTTTTCGCAAAAGGCGATCGCGCTTTCCTTATCGTCAAAGTCGATCGTCACTTCCGCATTCATATCGCGCGACCCCGTCCAGCCCATCAGCGGCTCGACATATCTGGCCTCCGCCGGTGCATATTCAAGGCGCCAGTGCTTTGTGCCCTTGCGGCCGGATTGCATGGCGTTTTTCGCCGGTTGAAATATTCTCGCCTTGGCTGCCATTGCGTGTTTACTCTCCAGTATGACTGAACACTTCAGCCGGAACATAGTCCATTTCACCATAGCCGGGGGCTTCCCAGTACAGCTCTAATGTTGCAGTATTTTTCTTCTCGAAATATTTAATGTGGATCGGATACCAGCCCGGTTCCGAAATCTCAACAATTATTTCATCTGAAAAACGGTCGGCATGCACGTCCGGGTCCTCATAAATCAGCTTATCGCCGATGGCGATCCAGACACCATCATTCGAATGCACCATGAAAACATACCGTCCGGGCTGCTCCATCTTGATGAAACCCTTGATAATCGCCCCGACCATATCATTACTATGTGACGTAAGCACATTCCCCTGCCCCACCTGATAATTCAGCATCGGAATGGGCGCACCGGGCTTGCCATCCATATAGCCCATATTTTCTTCCAGCTCGCCGATGCTGTCGACCTTTACCCCGTAGTAGGTGACCGCAAGACCGGGTTTCAGATTAGCAGGATCAGGTTGCGGTGACACCGGTTTGAGGCCCTTAAATGTTTCCGCCTGGGCCAAAACAGGCAGCATCACAAGGCCGAGCATCAGGACAATCAACCGCGTCCCAAACCGGACATTCCCATTTATGCTTATTTTATTCATCAATCTGGCGCCTCCTGCTGACCATAAATTTAGGTCCACATTTTAGAGAAAATTTGGCGAACGGCAATCTAAAGCGCAAAGGCACGGAAAATTTCAAATAACTGTCAAACAATATGTTGAAAAATTTTATAAAAAAAGCCCTGCAATCATTTGAATTGCAAAGCTTTCTTTATGGTCGGGGCGGCAAGATTCGAACTTGCGACCTCTCGCTCCCAAAGCGAGCGCACTACCAGGCTGTGCTACGCCCCGTTCAGTGAAGAAGATGATCTATACTATCAAAGCCCGGCCCGCAAGCCAGAATTGGCGGCAAGAGCCAATAAATTTCTATCGCCCGGCATGGACATAGTGGAATATCGCGTCGGCCTTGAAAATGACCTTATTGCCAATTTTCAGGTCTCCGCGCACGAAGGCGACAGAACGAGTGCTCCGGATCACCTCGACATCGGATTCCACCCAATCCCCTTCGCGTGCCGGCGAGAGGAATTCAGAATTCATCTTGATGGTGACACTGGACCGGCCACTTACATGCCGGACAGCTGTTGCCAGCGCGGAATCGGCAAAGGTCATCAACATGCCACCATGGATAATCTTGATACTGTTCAAATGCCGCTCCTCGACGCGGAAGGCCCGTATCACTTTGTCCTTGCTGACAATTTTCTCATAGAATGGACCATTTGCATCTGTGAAGGGACCTTTTCCCTCGACAATTTCAAATCCTTCGGGAACAGGAAGGGTTCCGGGCGCTTGTTTATTCATTGTTATTCCGGCAGTTACTTATTTTCAAAAAGAGGGTGAGAAAGCGTGTCCCCCACCTGAACAGAATTCTTGCGCGCGAACCCTCCGTTTACTTCCAGCACCGCCCGCGCAGGCATGTCATATGCGATAATATCGAGCGAATGAGGCTCCGCCTCGTGCTTAATGTAAAGAATTTTTCCGGTCGCATCCACAAAGAACATATCGAGGGAGATCTCGGTGTTTTTCATCCACATGGTAATCGGTCGGGTCTCTCGAAAATCAAACAGCATTCCCGCATTCGGCGGGAGGGACTTCATATGCATCAGACCTTTACTTCGCTCAGCGCTATCGTCAGCAATCTCTACATCCAAGACTATTTCCTGCCCCGCCGCCTTAAGAACAAGAGGTTCCGCCAGAGCCAACCCGGTCTGAGAGAAAAGGAATACGGCAAGAACCAAACCAGGCAGTCGGATGAGGTATTGGTAAATCTGGTCCGTCATAAATTTAGAATAATCCTTTGCCTGCAAACGAGATTTCACTATAGTGAAGCCTCCTCGGGGGGAGCCGTTATGGCTGAGAGGTTCCATTGACTGGGACGACCCCGATTACCTGATCAGGTTAATACCTGCGTAGGAACGAGATATCAATGGAACCCGACGATCCAACCTATTCCGATATAACGGAATCTATGCCCGATAGCTTGCGTGATCAAGGCAGGATCGGCATTGGCGTGCATCTCTCTCTGGACAGGCTGGTCTTCGACGGGGAGACGGTCCTGAGCGATCTCGACCTCGAACTCGAACCGGGGAAAATCACCTGTTTGCTGGGGCCAAGCGGCGTCGGTAAAAGCAGTATCCTTAAAGTCCTCGCGGGCTTCATTCCTCTTCCCGGTAATAGCCGCATTACCGCAAGTGATGGTGAAAGTCTGTTGGGGCGGCTTTCCTATATGGACCAGAAAGACCTCCTGCTGCCGTGGGCATCGGTTCTTGACAATTTACTGATCGGCGGCCGTCTGCGCGGCGAGACCCCGGATAATGCGCGCGCCAATATGCTGATCCGGCAAGTCGGGCTGGAAAATTGGCGAGATAACAGGCCCGATACTCTTTCCGGCGGCATGCGTCAGCGCGTCGCGCTTGCCCGAACGCTGATGGAAGGCAGCCCAATATTATTGATGGACGAGCCCTTCTCCGCATTGGATGCCATCACGAGATTTCGCCTGCAAGATTTGGCGGCACGGCTGCTTTCCGGTAAAACGGTGCTCCTGATCACCCATGATCCGATGGAAGCGCTACGCCTCGGCGATGTTATATATGTGCTTTCCGGTCATCCTGCCCGGCTATCGGAAGCTATCAGGCCGGAGAAAGATATCCCGCGCGATCCTTCGGATAGCGCCTTCACACAACATTATTCCGCGATCATGGCCCGCCTCGCCGGAGAAGCGGAGGACGCGTCATGAAAATGCTGCGCGCCGTGGTGACGATGGCCGGTATTCTGCTGATATGGGGAATAATCACTGCTCTCCTGGGCCTGCCAAAATTCATGCTCCCCTCCCCGCTGATTGTCGGGCAGGCACTTCTCAACCACGCCGGGCTGATCGCAGAAAACGCTCTGACGACAGCAATCGAAATTACCCTCGGGCTGGTGCTTGGCATCTTGTTCGGAATGATCTCCGCTCTGTTGATTTCCGCCTACCGGCCCGTCAAGCAGTGGGTTTTCCCACTGCTGATTGCCAGCCAGGCCATACCGGTTTTTGCCATTGCGCCGCTTCTGGTGCTTTGGCTCGGTTTTGGCATGGCGCCGAAGATCGTGATGAGCCTGCTGATAATTTATTTTCCAGTCACAGTCGGCTTTCTGGACGGCCTGAACCGGACCGAGCCGGCCTGGTTAAACCTCGCCGGTCTTTTACAGCAATCCGGCAACAGCGGGCGGTTTCGAAAACTCATTAATCTCTATCGATATATCAAGATCCCCTTCGCGCTCCCGTCCCTTGCCTCCGGTATTCGGGTGGCCGCCGCAATTGCACCAATTGGTGCGGTTGTCGGTGAATGGGTCGGCGCTTCCTCCGGACTTGGCTATTTAATGCTGCATGCCAATGCACGGGTTCAAACAGATCTCATGTTCGCAAGCCTGCTGGTCCTGACCGCCATGACGCTCCTGCTCTATTATTTGATCGACGCGTTGCTTCTACGCGCCCTGCCCTGGCTTTCGACTCAAGAAAACAAACCAACCCAATAGTGGAGTTTTAGATGAAAAAACGGATTTTATTACCTCTCTTAGCGACCCTGATGATTCACGGAACAACAGCGCAGGCCGCAGAGAAGCTTACGGTCTTGCTCGACTGGTTCGTGAACCCGGATCATGCCACGCTGATCGTCGCCGAAGAAAGAGGCTTTTTTGAAAAGCATGGGCTGGAGGTAGAGATGATTGCCCCCGCCGATCCAAGCGCGCCGCCGAAACTGGTTGCCGCCGGGAAAGCCGATCTCGCCATTTCCTATCAGCCGCAATTGCATATGCAGGTGACGGAAGGACTGCCAGTCAAGCGGATTGCAACACTGATTGCGACACCTCTCAACAGTCTTGTTGTCCTGAAAGACGGGCCGGTCAAATCCCTTGCCGATCTGAAAGGCAAGAAAATCGGCTACTCTGTCGGCGGTTTCGAGACGGCACTGCTGACAGCCATGCTCGCACCGCACAATATCACGGCGGATGACGTGACGATGATCAATGTCAATTTCTCCCTGTCGCCCAGCCTGCTCTCGGGACAGGTCGATGCGGTGATTGGCGCCTTCCGGAACTTCGAGCTCAACCAGATGGATATTGAGGGCTACCCCGGGCGTGCCTTCTACCCCGAGGAAGAAGGGGTTCCGGCCTATGACGAATTAATCGTTATTGCGCATTCGGACAAACTGGATGATGCGCGTTTCAAACCTTTCGTCGATGCATTGGAAGAGGCCGCGCAATATCTGGTCAATCACCCCGATGACAGCTGGGAATTGTTTATCAAAAATCATAAAGAGTTGGATGATGAACTGAACCGGCGCGCCTGGGCCGATACGATACCGCGTTTCGCACTACGCCCGGCAGCTCTGGACGTTGGAAGATATGACAGATTTGCCGCCTTCATGAAGGCGCAAGGGCTGATTGAGGAGACAAAAAGCGCGGATAGCTACGCCGCCGTCCTGAACTAGCGAAAACTCCGGATAAAGAAGATGTGCCGTCCGGAATGTTTATTCCGGACGCTCAATCTCCGCTACCTGCGGTCCCTTTGAGCTATCCCCGATCCGAACACTCATCTTCTGTCCCGCCTGAACCGGCAAAGCTCCTTCACGGCGCAGGGTTTCCATATGGACGAAAATATCCTGGCTACCATCTCCGCGTGTCAGGAAGCCATATCCCTTGACCGGGTCGAACCACTTAACCTCGACTTCGACAAAGTCCCCCTCAGGCTGCACTGCGGGGTGGTTGGTCACATTGTTTTTTTCAGGCACCCGCGGTTCAAAAGGAACAGCCGTCGATGTGTCAATATCAAGAACCTTGATTGCCTGCAGGCCCTTGGACCGACGCACGACAACACAGGTTACGCTCACACCTTCCGCCACATATTCATGACCGGCTTCACGCAAACAAGATAAATGCAAAAAGATATCGCCCGGTTCGCTGTTCGGCGTTAAAAAACCAAAACCCTTGACCGTATTGAACCACTTAACACGTCCTGTCATTTCAAAGGTGGCTTCCGGGGATTCGTTCGTTTTGCTCTCTTCCTGCTTACTCCGCAATTGTTCAATTTTGGCTGTCATATATTACTCCCGAACTTGACAGACGCATGGTGACGTCTCGCCAGAACAACAGTTTAACACAATATTAAGGAAACTTTCAATATTCGAATTAGTAAAGCCGTTGCTGCTATACTATTGATGAAAAAGAGCGCAGAATTCACAGATAAACCGCAGTCAAGTCTATTGAACGCTTTCTCCACCGTTGATACTTGCGGACATAGAAATCCCGTGGCATATACGGGGGCATGCATCGACCATCCAGGAGTTTTCCTCAGTAACGACAGCATGACAGGGAGTGCGGGGCGTTGTTAAAAACCATTAGTTTGTTTCTTGTGCTTATGGCTGTCTGGCTTCTGTTGTCGGGGCATTACACGCCGCTAATCACGGGATTTGGCGTCGCCTCCTGCTTGCTCTCCGCGTTGATTGCCTATCGCATGGATGTTATCGATCATGAAAGCCACCCTATCTATCTGGGGCCGCGCATCATTTTCTATTGGGGATGGCTGTTCGGTGAAATCTTCAAGGCGAATGTTGATGTCGCCAAATGCGTCCTGTTCCCGAAACAGTTCCTGCGGCCCAGCTTGTTCACGGTTACCGCAAGTCAGAAATCCGACCTTGGACGCGTGATCTATGCCAACTCCATCACCCTAACCCCCGGGACGGTGACCGTTGATCTTGATGATGATCAGATCATGGTCCATTCCCTGACGGAAGACTCCGCCGATGGCGTGAAAAGCGGCGATATGGATCGCCGGGTCACCCAGGTGATGAAGGAGACATGATGATTTACGCCATTACCGCCATCGCCATCCTGATCAGTATCGCGCTTGCCCTCGCTCGGGCCATTATAGGCCCGACATCCTATGACCGCATTCTATCGGCCAACGCCATCGGCACGAAGACAGTGCTGTTGATCGGCGTGATGGGGTTCCTTGCCGGGCGGCCTGATTTCCTCGATCTTGCGCTGGTCTACGCACTCGTCAATTTTATCGGCACGCTCGCCGTTCTGAAATATTTCAAATTCGGTACATTGCGCGGCACCCTCTCCAAACCGGCGGATAACTCCTGATGGACCTCATTCTCGATATCGCCACCTGGGTCCTGTTACTGGCCGGCAGCATCCTTCTGATCATCACGGGCTTTGGCCTCCTGCGCCTGCCTGATCTATATACCCGCATCCATGCTGGCGGCATGGCCGATACACTGGCGACTTTCCTGATATTTGTCGGATTGTCTTTACAAAGCGGCCTTTCTCTTGTCTCGGTCAAGCTGTTGCTGGTGATCGTGTTCATATTTTTCACCAGCCCAACCGCTTCCTATGCCCTGGCGCAGGCGGGCTTCGTTGCGGGACTTAAGCCAAAGCTCGACGGGTTTGGCGCGAGAGAACAACCAAAAGAAGACGCGTAACCATATTGTGAGCGAGAGGGGGACAGGACCATAGCTGCCTTTGTAGATATTTTTCTAATGCTGTTACTGATTGCCGGGACCATGTCCGTCCTGTTCGTGCGCAATCTGTTTGTCGCGACCATGCTGCTCGGGATTGTCAGCTTCACCATGGCGCTGATCTTCATCAGCCTCGATGCGGTGGACGTCGCCTTTACAGAGGCAGCCGTCGGCGCCGGGATCAGCACCGTGCTTTATATCGGCACTCTGGCCCTTGTTGGCTCGCAAGAAAAAGACCAGCTGAAATTTGCCCCCGGCCCCATGGTAATCTGCTTGGCGGTAGGCGCTGTTCTCTATTATGCGACATATGAAATGCCCCGCTTTGGCGAAGCCAATAATCCGGTCCACACCCATGTCGCCCCCCGCTATATCAACGACAGCCCCACGGAAATTGGCGTGCCCAATATGGTGACGTCGGTTCTCGCAAGTTACCGTGGCTATGATACCTTCGGCGAGACCACGGTTATTTTTGCGGCCGGGATCGGCGTTCTCCTGATCCTGCGACAACGACGTCGGCGCAAGAATGAAGATGATGAAACCGACGTACCGCTCGATAAAGGCAAGACGGGCCAAAGCGGCAGTTTGAGCGGACTGGGAAGTCAGCATGACCTCATCCCCCATGTGATCGCAAAACTGCTGATACCGTTTATTTTTGTTTTTGCGCTCTATGTGCAGTTTCACGGCGACTATGGCCCGGGCGGCGGCTTTCAGGCCGGTGTGATTTTCGCGGCGGGCATAATTCTCTACGCCCTTGTTTTCAGCCTCGACTACGCCCGCTCCGTGGTGAGTGAAAAGGCGATCCTCTTCCTGATCTCGGCAGGCGTGCTTCTTTATGGCGGCGTCGGTGTCGTCAGCATGATGCTCGGCGGAAACTTCCTCGATTACAACGTCCTCGCAAGCGATCCGGTCGCGGGTCAACATCTCGGCATTCTGCTGGTGGAACTCGGCGTCGGCATCACGGTGACGGCGGCTATGCTGGCCATTTTCTATGCCTTTGTTGGCCGCGCGGACCTGATTGCCGCCAAGGCCGAGCAGGAGGAAAACTGATGTCATTCGGGTTTTTCAATTACTGGGTTTTCATCATCCTGCTGATGATCGGCCTATACACGGTGATGAGCCGCTCCAATCTTGTGAAGAAGATGATCGGACTATCGCTGTTCCAGATTTCCGTTTTCCTTTTTTATATCAGCATGGGCAAGGTTTCTGGTGGCACGGCGCCTATCGTTGTTGATGGGCCGCTTGATACGGCTGCCCCCATCTATTCGAACCCGCTTCCCCATGTGCTTATCCTGACGGCGATTGTCGTTGGCATCGCGACGACGGCGCTTGGCCTGTCTCTGGTCGTGCGGATCCGGGAATCTTTCGGCACCATTGACGAGGAAGAAATTCTCGAGATGAAGGATGGCGCCTGATATGTTGTCTTTGAGTTCCCAGTTCCCGATTCTGGTTGCAATCGCGCCCCTTATGACCGCGCCAATTTGCGCGCTTTTTCGCGGGAAAGCCGCCCCTTGGGCTATCACGACGATTGCCAGCGCCTTTGCGTTTTATATCAGCCTGCAACTCCTCCTGACTGTTGCCTCCTCCGGTCCGATCTCCTACGAGCTCGGCGGCTGGGCTCCGCCCTGGGGGATTGAGTATGTCGTCGATCTCTTAAGCGGCTTTATGCTGGTATTGATCAGTGGGGTCAGTACAGGCGTTCTGCTTTTCGCCCGCGAGAGCATCACCAAGGAAGTCCCGACTTCACAACTCGGCCTCTTTTTCGCGGCCTATCTGCTCGCGTTGACCGGTATGCTCGGTATCTGTATCACGGGCGATGCGTTTAATGTCTTCGTCTTTCTGGAGATCATGTCCCTCTCCTCCTACGCGCTTATCGCGATGGGGGAGCGGACGGACCGGCGCGCCCTCACTGCGGCGTTCCAGTATCTGATTATCGGTACTGTTGGCGCGACCTTCTATCTGATTGGCGTCGGTCTTATCTATATGATGACGGGCACGCTGAATATCGCGGATATCGCCGCGCGCTTCCCGGAAATTGAGGGAACCCGGCCCATCCTCGCGGCGGTTGGCTTTATCGTCATCGGGCTCGCCATCAAGCTGGCGCTCTTTCCGTTTCATGTCTGGCTGCCGAACGGCTACACCTACGCCCCCAGCATTATCACCGCCTTTTTCGCCGGAACCGCGACCAAGGTCTCGGTCTATCTGCTGATCCGCTATATTTTTACGGTGTTTGGCGTGGACTACAGCTTCGAGGGTCTGGAGCTTACGGATATCCTGCTCCCGCTCGCGGTGCTTGGGTTCCTGTCAATGTCCGCCGTCGCGATATACCAATCAAACCTCAAGCGGCTTCTCGCCTATTCCAGCGTGGCCCAGATCGGATATATTATTCTCGGGTTGGCACTCGCCAATGAGACCGGCCTGACGGCATCGATTGTCCATATTTTCAATCATGCCATTGTCAAGACGGGCCTGTTCCTCTCAGTCGGTTGCATGTTTTTTGTCGTCGGCTCGACTTATTTGAAAGACCTTGAAGGGATTGGGCGTCGGATGCCGATCACGACTTTCGGGTTTGTGCTGGGCGGTCTCGGCCTGATTGGCGTGCCGCTTACCCCCGGTTTTATCAGCAAATGGTATTTGGTGGTGGCGGCTCTCGAAAAAGGCTCTGTCATCGGATATGGCATTGTTGCTCTTCTGATGATATCGAGCTTGCTCGCCGTGATTTATATCTGGCGCGTGGTCGAGGTTGCGTATTTCCGCGAGATGCCCGAGGGCACCGTAAAAGAGGAAGCACCGATATCTCTTCTGGTGCCAACCTGGCTCTTTATTCTCGGCAGTTTCTACTTCGGCATCGAAACCAGCTTTAACGTTGGCATTGCCAAGGCCGCGGCCGCTTTTCTGATGGGGGGCGCGTAAGATCATGTTTGCCCTTGAAACACATGTCGCTCTCTCCCTGATTATTCCGCTCATCGGTGCCGCCGGGATAGCGCTCACCTCCTCCGTTCCCAATATCCGCGAGACGGTTACGCTGGTCACGTCGGTTCTGCTCTGCCTGAATGTCTTCAGCATTCTACCCAGCATCATGAACGGGGTGGAACCGACTGTTCTGCTGGTTGAACTGCTCCCGAATATAGGCCTGACGTTGAAAGTCGAGCCGCTCGGTATGACGTTCGCAGCTGTGGCGTCCACGCTCTGGATTATCAATTCGATCTATTCCATCGGCTATATGCGCGGGAATAACGAGCCGCGCCAGACCGGATTTTACATCTGCTTCGCCATTGCCATCGCCGCAACCATGGGCGTCGCTTTCTCCGGCAATCTGCTGACATTGTTTGTTTTTTACGAAGTCCTGACGCTGTCGACCTACCCGCTGGTCACGCATAAGAAAAATGCCGATGCCCTGAAGGGTGGCCGGATCTATCTCGGAATCCTGATCGGCACGTCCATCGGGTTGTTCCTGCCGGCAATCATCTGGACATGGACCCTTACGGGAACCGTCGACTTCGTGAAGGGCGGCATTCTTGACGGACATGCCAGCGCCGGGGTAACCGGCGTGCTCCTCTTCCTCTTCATGTATGGTATCGGCAAGGCGGCCCTGATGCCGATCCATCGCTGGCTACCCGCTGCGATGGTTGCCCCGACCCCTGTCAGCGCCCTCCTCCATGCGGTGGCCGTTGTGAAGGCGGGTGTGTTCTCGGTGCTGAAGGTCGTGATTTATATCTTCGGGATTGATTTCCTCGCCACGACCGGCGCGGCGGAATGGCTCACCTGGGTTGCCGCCTACACATTGATCGCGGCGTCGGTTGTTGCCCTCACCAAGGATAACCTGAAAGCCCGGCTCGCCTATTCGACCATCAGCCAGCTTGCCTATGTCGTGCTTGGCGCGTCCATGGCAACGTCGATGGCGGTAGCAGGCGGCGCGCTGCAGATCGTCATGCACGCCTTCGGCAAGATCACCCTCTTCTTCTGTGCCGGCGCGATCTATACCGCTGTGCATAAGACGGAGATCAGCGACATGCGCGGCCTTGGCCGCCAGATGCCGATCACCTTTATCGCCTTCCTGATTGGCTCCCTCAGCATTATCGGGCTGCCGCCGTTGGGCGGAAGCTGGAGCAAGTTCTACCTGATGCTCGGTGCGGCGGAGGCGGACGAGATTTACCTGATGATCGTTCTGCTGGTCAGTTCGCTTCTCAATATCGCCTATCTGCTGCCAATCGTTGCGCGCGGCTTCTTCTACCCCCCGCTCGGGCAGAGCGATGAGCCAGTCCCCGTTGGGTATGAAAAATCCGACTTCTCCTGGCGGAATATTCAGGAGGCACCGCTCTTTTGCGTGCTGCCGCCCGTCCTGACCGCTTTGGCCTGTGTGGTCCTCTTCTTCCTTGCGGACCCGATTTTCAGGCTGATCGAACCCATTTTGACGCCATAGGGATGGAAAAAATGTCAAAACCGGATGACGAAAAAAAATACTGGCTGGATGAGCCAAAGAATATCGACAAGGTGTTTTACGCCGTTCTGGTTCTGTGCGCATTGGTCGCCGTGCCCGACGTCCTGTCGCTGTTCAACATTCTCTACCACAAACATATCGAATTTGAGTTTGAGAATATCTTCGAATTTTACTCCCTCTATGGCCTTGTGTGTTATGTCGGGCTTGTGTTGATTGCCAAGAAGCTCCGTAAAGTCTTGATGCGGGATGAGGATTACTATGATTGAAGGTCTTAATCCTGGCTTCATCCTGATCTTCGGCGCGCTGCTGGTCCCGTTCACAGGCGGTATTGTGCGCTCTATCCTGCTGCTCGCGCTCCCGGTTTTGGCGCTCACGCAAATCTACACTCTCGGGCTTGGCACCTGGGGCCATTATGAATTTCTGGGTCTGTCGATCGAGCTGACCCGTATCGACCCGCTCGCGCGGATATTCGGCACGGTCTTCTGCCTCGCGTCCTTCATGGGCATGATCTATGCGATGCATGTGAAAGACACGATCCAGCATTTTGTCGCCCTGATCTATATGGGCTCAGCCATTGGCGCCGTCTTTGCGGGCGACATGGTGACGCTTTTCGTGTTCTGGGAGCTGACGGCGATTTCCTCTGTCTTCCTGATCTGGGCGAGCCGGACGGAGCGTGCCTATAAAGCCGGCATGCGCTATCTGATCATTCAGGTCTCCTCCGGCGTGATCCTGCTCGGCGGGATTATTCTTTATTATCAGGAAACCGGCTCCATCGCGTTCAATTATATCGGGCTCACGGGTCTTGCAAGCGGCCTGATCCTGCTCGCCTTCGGTATCAAGAGCGCCTTTCCCTTCTTGCATAACTGGATGCAGGACGCCTATCCGGAGGCGACCGTCACCGGCACGGTGATCCTCTCCGCCTTTACGACCAAGCTCGCCATCTACACGCTCGCACGTGCCTTCCCGGGAACCGATATCCTCATCCCCATCGGCGCGGCAATGACGGTTTACCCAATCTTCTTCGCGGTTCTTGAAAATGACCTCCGGCGGGTGCTCGCCTATTCCCTCAATAACCAGTTGGGTTATATGGTTGTGGGTGTCGGCATCGGTACGGAGCTGTCGATCAACGGAACGGCGGCGCATGCCTTCGCCCATATCATGTATAAAAGCCTGCTGTTCATGAGCATGGGCGCGGTGCTGTTCCGGACGGGAACGATCAAGGCGTCGGAACTTGGCGGACTCTATAAATCCATGCCGGTGACGATGGTCTTCTGTATCATCGGCGCTATGTCGATTGCTGCTTTCCCGCTCACCGGCGGCTTTGTCTCCAAAGCCATGATCCAGTCGGCGGCGGCGGATGGCGGTCTTGTGGTAATCTGGCTGATCATGCTGTTTGCCAGCGCCGGGGTGATGGACCATTCCGGCATCAAGGTGCCATTCTTCACCTTCTTCGCCCATGACAGCGGCATCCGGGTGAAGGAAGCGCCGATGAACATGCTAATCGCAATGGGATTTGCCGCCTTCTTCTGTATCGGGATCGGCGTTTTCCCCGGCCTGCTCTATCAGCTGCTGCCCTACGCACCGACGTATGAGCCCTATACGGCAAGCCATGTAATTACCTCTCTGCAGCTGTTGTTCTTCGCAATGCTCGCCTTCGCGCTGCTCATGCGGTATAAAATCTATCCGCCGGAACTCCGCTCAACGAACCTTGATTTCGACTGGTTCTATCGGGTACCGCTCAAATGGCTGGCGCTCGCGATCGGTCGTCTGATACTGGTGGTCTGGAACTGGGTCCTCGGTATCGCCAATGACATCGTCTACAGCGTTATCAATACGACGGAAAAGACGCATGGAGATGGCAAGGCGCTGGCGCGGACGACCACTTCCAGTACGGCGGTGATGATCATCGTCGCGGTGCTCGGGTTTATGATCGTCTTCTTTTACCGGTTCGTACAGCAGCCCCCGGCAAGCTAAATCAGTTCAGGACAGCTTGACCCTTGGTGACGATCCGCTTCTTCGGCATCCATTTGGTGACCGAACGGCCATCGGCGGTAAAGCGAACTTCCTGTTTGGCGTTCGGCGCAGCCTCAAGCTCTGATCGACCGCCATCCCGAAACGACAGAGCTGGCTGCCTATGGTCACTCCCGGCGCCGAGCGGTGGCAGGCCTTTCTTATAGGCAGCCGCCATATCAGTAATTGAAATTTCCGAATTCCGACCGCGCGCCATTGCCGAACGGATCGCCGCGTCTTTCGACAGGATAAAATCAAGGTCCGTCTGACCCTTGTCTTTGAAGCCCGCATAGAAGGATGAAAGATATCCCTCTACTTCCGTGCTCGGCGATAAAGGATTACCGATTGTCAGGTCATTCTCCAGCGCCAGGAAAATATCCGGATCGATCGGCCCCGCTGCTGTTGCAAGAAATGTCGCGGGCATCAGCTTTCTTTGTTTATGCGAAGCTGCGTAAAGCGCCTGCGCCAAATAGAGAAGTTTCAATAGATAAGGCGCTTCCGACGCCTTGTCAGACGTCCAGCTTTGATTTTTCAGCCAGCAGAGAATGTCAAAAGTCGAGCGGGTCGCAGGGCGCATATAATTGATCTCATATAGTTTTTATGAGCCTCAAATTACGGGGGAATGGTTAATCCCCGCTTAATGAAAGACCGACTTCGTTGTCATAATACCACAAAAAAATGTAATTCAGCCTGAGGAGACCCAAATGCTACTATGAGACGAACAAATCAGTTGCAAAATCACCGCATATACTCTACCTCTGCGCAGCTAATTTCGACCACGGATTAAATGCTGATGACGGAATTTACGACCTCTCTGACGAAAATTACCCACCAGGCTCTCATTGATCTGGTGAGGTACTGGCAGCAACTTGACCCCGCACCAACAGTACCGAACCGCCAACAGTTCAATCCGATCGATATTCCGCACTGCCTTCGGCATATTATCCTATTTGATGTTGGCGTCGGCAGGCCCAGATATTTCATCCGCCTCGCAGGATCGTCGGTCAATCCCGTTTATCAGAAGCCGGTAACCGGAGAATATCTTGAGAACGTCTTGAGCGAAGAGGACCGCCCGGCGATTATTGCCCAGTATGACTACTCGGTTACCTATCAGCGGCCAACATACATGGCCGGTACAGTAAGCGTTCCTTCAGGCCGGAAACTAAACTATGAGCGCGTTGTTCTTCCGCTTACAACAAATGGCGACATGACAGACAAGTTACTGGTTGGCATAAATTTTTCCGACGTCAAGCAGCATCTGATTGATCGGCCGGCATTCAAATTATAACCCCGACAACGGACTTGCCCTTCCCGTTCTTCATGGAGTAGGCTAAGAAAAATTAACCAAGTCAACGTCGGGAGGGTTATCATGCAGATGAGCGGTGAGGAATTGATCAATGCTTCACGGGCCGAGGTTTGGGACGCATTGAACGATCCGGAAATTCTGCGCCAATCGATCCCCGGATGCCAGTCTGTTGACAAAGTCAGCGATACGGAATTTGCAGCGACGGTTAAAGTCAAGGTCGGTCCCGTGTCCGCTAAATTCAATGGCAATGTGACGTTGAGCAATATTGATGCGCCAAATGGGTATACTATAACCGGTGAAGGCAAGGGCGGCGCCGCCGGCTTTGGAAAGGGCGGCGCGGATATTTCCCTGAAGGAAGTCGATAACGGCACCCTGCTCGCCTATGACGTCAACGCATCCGTCGGCGGAAAGATGGCACAGATCGGATCGCGCCTGATCGACGGCACGGCAAAAAAGCTGGCCGGTGAATTCTTTGCAAAGTTCAATGAGCTCGTCAGCGCGGGTCCGGAGAAACCCTCAGCAGAACCGCTGATGGCCGAGGATGCGCCCGCGAGTGAGCCCTCCTCCGTACCGGAAGCCAGCGCGACGCAAGAAAAAGTTGCCCCACCGCCCGCACCCGATGCGGAGAAAGCCGCCTCGCCCGACTGGATGCGGCCCGCGATCCTTATTCCGCTCGGTATTGTTGCCGCCATCATACTTTTCTATCTGGCGGGCGATTGATATAAATCATTGAAACCACTTTACTGCTCTTGACGCCGCGCTAGATCAGTTGGAGACTTGTAATCGATAAATAAAAAAAGTCCGCAAAACTATCTGACACATCGCTACAACCTAAACAAAATGTTAGATTAAGGGAGGAAGATCATATGACAACCGTTAGCATGACGGTGAACGGGAAACAGGTCAGCGCCGATGTTGCGCCCAACACCCTGCTCGTTCAATTTATCCGTGAAAATCTCCGACTGACCGGAACCCATGTCGGCTGTGATACCAGCCAATGCGGAGCCTGTACCGTTCATGTCGACGGCGATAGCGTTAAATCCTGCACAATGCTGGCGGTTCAGGCTGACGGCGCGGATGTCACCACCATTGAAGGTCTGGCGCAAAATGGCGAGCTGCATCCGATGCAGGCGGCCTTCAAGGAAAATCACGGCCTGCAGTGCGGCTTCTGTACACCGGGCATGATCATGAGCGCGGTTGACCTTGTAAAGCGCAACCCGAACCCATCCGAGGAGACAATCAGGACCGAGCTGGAAGGCAATATCTGCCGGTGCACGGGCTATCATAACATTGTCAAATCAGTCAAAGCAGCTTCGGAGAATATGGGAGGGTGATCAATGTCTGTCGAAAATGGAATTGGCGCCTCAGTCAGGCGTAAGGAAGACCAGCGGTTTATTACCGGTAACGGCCACTATCTGGATGATATCAACAGGGTGGGGCAGGCTTACGGCTATTTTCTGCGCTCACCGCATGCCTTTGCCAAAATCAGCAATATTGACCTCACCGCCGCGAAGGCAGCCCCGGGCGTTGTCGATATTTTCACCGGCGCGGATATGG
Source organism: Sneathiella sp. (assembly GCF_029233945.1). Classification (GTDB taxonomy): domain Bacteria; phylum Pseudomonadota; class Alphaproteobacteria; order Sneathiellales; family Sneathiellaceae; genus Sneathiella. The sequence continues at coordinate 16,295 of NZ_JARGOQ010000047.1, forward strand.
TCGCCGATGGTGTTGGCGGCCTGATTTGCGGTTGGGGCATTACCAGCAAGGATGGCTCCCCTCATAACGCGCCGCCGCACAACAGCCTTGCTGTTGATGCCGTCCGGCATGTGGGCGATCAGGTGGCTTTTGTCATCGCCGACACCCTGCAGCAGGCGAAAGATGCCGCGGAATTGATCGAGGTGGATTACGAGGTTTTAACCCCCGTCACCAACATCTCGAAAGCGCTCGCCCCCGGAGCTCCACAAATACATGAAGAAGCGCCCGGAAATCTTTGTTATGACTGGGAACTCGGCGATAAAGCGGCGGTAGATGCGGCCTTTGCCAATGCGGCCCATGTCTCAAAGATTGATCTGGTCAACAACCGGCTCTCTCCCAACCCGATGGAACCGCGTGCGGCCCTTGGGGAATATGACGCGGGCAGCGAGGAGCTGACGCTTCATACCACCAGCCAGAACCCGCATGTCGCCCGGCTGATCATGTCGGCCTTTTTAGGGATAGCGCCAGAAAACAAGCTTCGGGTGATTGCACCGGACGTCGGTGGCGGCTTCGGCAGCAAGATTTTTGTCTATGCCGAGGAAACAACCACCATCTGGGCCGCAAGGAAGATTAACCGCCCGGTCAAATGGACGTCGGATCGCTCCGAAGCATTTCTTACTGACGCCCATGGCCGCGACCATGTCTCCCATGCGGAGCTTGCCATGGATAACGACGGCAAGATTTTGGCGTTTCGCGTTTCGACCCAGGCAAATATGGGAGCCTACCTCTCAACTTTCGCCTCCGCGGTGCCGACCTATCTCTATGGCACTCTTTTAAGCGGGCAGTATAAAATCCCGAGTATCTATGTCGAGGTGCAGGCCGGCTTTACCAATACGACGGCGGTGGATGCCTATCGCGGTGCGGGCCGTCCGGAGGCCACCTATGTGGTCGAACGCATGATGGACACGGCGGCGCGGGATCTGAGCATGGACCCCACGGAATTCCGGCTCAAGAACTTTATCCAGCCGGATGCCTACCCTTACGAAACGCCGGTTATCATGACTTATGACTCGGGCGATTATCCGCTCGCCATGAATTTGGCGAAGGAGATGATCGACTATGACGGCTTTGCCGCTCGCAAAGCCCAGTCCGAAGCCAATGGCAAAATCCGGGGCATCGGCACGGCCGCCTATATCGAAGCCTGCGGCATCGCGCCATCGGCCGCTGTCGGCTCGCTGGGTGCTGGCGTTGGCCTTTGGGAGTCAGCAGAAGTCCGTTTCAACCCGACGGGCAGCGTAACAGTCTTTACCGGCAGTCACAGCCATGGGCAGGGCCATGAAACTACCTTCGCGCAGATCATCGCCGACAAACTCGGTGTCCCGATTGAAAGTGTCGAGGTCGTGCATGGCGATACCAGCAAGGTACCGTTCGGCATGGGCACCTATGGCTCGCGCTCCCTTGCCGTTGGCGGGTCTGCCATCGTCAAGGCGGTCGACAAGATAGTCGAGAAGTCAAAGAAGATCGCCGCCCACCTCATGGAAGCCTCCGTTGAAGATATTGAGCATGAGCATGGTGTCTTCTCGGTCGCCGGGACGGACAAGCAGATGACCATGGGCGAAATTGCCTTTGCCGCTTATGTCCCGCACAACTATCCAGCCGACCTGGAACCGGGCATGGCGGAAAATGCATTCTATGATCCGCTCAATTTCACGTTCCCGGCGGGGACTCATATCGCGGAGGTCGAGATCGATCCGGCAACAGGTATTGTCGATATCGTTGACTGGGCAGCCGCGGATGATTTCGGCAATATCATCAACCCGATGATTGTGGAAGGCCAGGTGCATGGCGGTGTCGCGCAAGGCATCGGTCAGGCCCTTCTTGAAGGCGTGGTCTATGATGACGACAGCGGACAGTTGATTACCGGGTCCTACATGGATTACTGCATGCCACGGGCCGATGATCTGCCAAGCTTCCGCATTACGACGACAAACACCCCCTGCCCCAGCAATCCGTTGGGCGTAAAAGGGTGCGGCGAGGCGGGCGCGATTGCGGCCCCGGCGGCCCTCATGAACGCCATCGTCAATGCGTTGGGTAAGGATATCGATATGCCGGCGACGCCTGAAAAGGTATGGCGCGCCATCAACAGCAACTAAGAAGGGACACACCCATGTATTCATTCGATTATGAACGCCCTTCGGGGGTAAATGAGGCGGTTTCGGCCGTTGGTGAGGATGACAAATTTCTGGCCGGTGGTCAGACTTTGCTACCGACCCTCAAACTCCGGCTGGCTCAAGCAGACAAGCTGATTGATCTTGGCGGAATTGCGGAGCTTAAAGGCATCAGCGTCAGCGGCTCCGAGCTTTCTATTGGTGCGATGACCCGACATGTGGATGTTGCCAATTCGGCAGATGTCAAATCCGCGATCCCCGCCCTCAGCCATCTCGCCAGCCATATCGGTGATGCGCAGGTGCGGAACCGGGGGACAATCGGTGGCTCGATCGCCAATAATGACCCGGCGGCGGACTATCCCGCCGCGCTGGTTGGCCTTGGCGCGACAGTACATACCGATAAACGCAGCATCTCGGCGGAGGATTTCTTCATCGATCTGTTCGAAACGGCATTGGAGGAAGATGAGCTTGTCACCAAGGTCACCTTCCCCATTCCGGAAAAAGCCGGTTACGCCAAATTCCCGAACCCGGCATCCCGATTTGCCCTGACCGGTGTGTTCGTTGCACAGACGGCGCAAGGTGTGCGTGTTGCTGTGACCGGTGCGGGGCCTTGCGTCTTCCGCCAGACGGATATGGAAGCGGCACTCTCGAGCAATTTTTCCGCCGAGGCGGTATCCGGTATCAAGACGGAAGCTTCAGGCCTCAGTGCCGATATTCATGCCTCTGCTGATTACCGGGCCAACCTGATCTCGGTCATGGCGGCGCGGGCGGTTCAGGCCGCTTCATAGCCCGCCTATCAATACTGACACTAGAAAAGGGGAAGTTTTGGCTTCCCCTTTCATCTTTGATACCCATTTCCCAAATTCGGGATTAGAATTCCGGCGCAAACAGATTTAAGCAACCAAGGGAAATCCGACAAGTATGACAAATGTCCAGCCGCATTCCATTGACACTGTTCAGGACCTGTTGCAAGACGCCAACTATGTGGCGGACCGCAGCCTGGCCACGGTCCTTTTCCTTTCCTTAAAAATGGGACGCCCGCTTTTTCTGGAGGGGGAGGCAGGTGTTGGCAAAACTGAGATTGCCAAGGTACTGGCGGAGCAGCTGGGCCGCCCCCTGATCCGCCTGCAATGCTATGAGGGGCTGGATGTCAGCTCCGCCGTCTATGAATGGGATTATGCCCGCCAGATGATTGAAATCCGGCTGGCGGAGGCAACCGAGACAGCAGACCGGGACCGCCTCAGCAGCGATATCTTTTCAGAAAAATTCCTGATTAAGCGACCACTCCTGAAGGCACTGGAAAGCAATGTCGGCGGCGCGCCGGTTCTGCTGATCGACGAGCTTGATCGCACCGACGAGCCGTTCGAGGCGTTCCTGCTTGAGGTGCTGTCTGATTTTCAGGTGACCATCCCGGAGTTTGGCACCATCAAGGCGAAGGAACCGCCGATTGTCATTATCACCTCCAACCGGACACGGGAAATTCATGATGCGCTGAAGCGTCGCTGCCTTTATCACTGGGTCGACTATCCCAATGCGGAGCGTGAAAAAGAGATTATTGCCCGTAAAATCCCCGGCGCGGATGAGCGACTTTCAAAACAGATTGTCCTGTTCATTCAGGAACTGAGAAAAGACCCCAACCTGTTCAAGCTGCCGGGCGTGGCGGAGACGCTGGACTGGACCAACGCGCTAAAGGAGCTCGATATCATCTCCCTTGATCCCGATGTCATTAATGACACGCTCGGAGTTCTCCTTAAATATCAGGATGACATCGTGAAAATCCAGGGGAGCGAGGCGGCGGACATTATCCGGAAGATCAATACGGAAATGGACGCCACATGAGTGAACCGGCGAAACATACCGGTGGCACTTTCGCGGAAAACATCATGCATTTTGCACGCACTCTGCGCCGGGCCGGTTTGCCCGTCGGCCCGGGCCGCGTGATCGAAGCTATCCGCGCCGTTGAAGTCGCCGGCATTCGTCGCCGGGATGATTTTTACTGGACGCTGCATTCGGTTTTCGTCAATCGCCGCGATCAATGGGATATCTTCGATCAGGCCTTCCATGTGTTCTGGCGCAACCCGGAACTCCTCAAAAAGATGATGGACATGATGCTGCCGACGACCTTTCTCGACAGCACGAAGCGCGAGGACCAGCCGGAGTTGAGCCGACGCCTGTCCGAAGCACTTGCCCCTTCGCCTGCGCCGGATTCCGATCAGGAAAGTGAGGAAGAAGAGATTGAGATAAACGCCACCCTCACCGCGTCGGACAATGAACTTCTGCAATCGAAGGACTTCGAGAGTATGAGCGCGGAGGAAATGGAGGAAGCCAAAAAGGCTATGGCGACAATGCGCCTGCCGATCATGGAGGTAAAAACCCGGCGGCAGCGGGCGGATTTCCACGGCGGCGTGATCGATATGCGCCGCACCCTGCGCGCCAGCCTTCGAAGTGGCGGCGCCAGCATCCCGCTTCGCTTCAAATCCCGTGTGACACGTCATCCACCGCTGATTATTATTTGCGATATTTCCGGCTCGATGACGCAATACAGCCGGATGCTGCTGCATTTCATGCATGCGCTCACCAATGACCGCGACCGCGTCCACACATTTGTATTTGGCACCCGGCTCACCAATATAACAAGATATATGCGTTATCGCGATGTGGACGCCGCGCTGAATGCGGTCAGCGAAAAGGTCGAAGACTGGTCTGGCGGCACCCGTATCGGCGCAACGGTGAAGGAATTCAACAAATTCTGGTCCCGCCGGGTGCTCGGCCAAGGGGCCATGGTGCTCTTTATTTCCGACGGGCTCGACCGGGATGCGGGTGAAGGATTAGGGGTTGAAATGGAACGGTTGCATAAATCCTGCCGACAGTTAATCTGGCTGAACCCCCTACTCCGCTATCAGGGGTTTGAGCCACGCTCGAAAGGCGTCAAGGCGATCCTGCCCCATGTCGATCAGTTTCGCACGATTCATAATCTTAACAGCCTGAGAGATCTCGCTGATATTCTATCCCAACCCGTGGGCGCGCAACCCGACAAGAGGAGTTTTGCCGCATGACCGAAAGCGCATCAATATTAACGGATGACGACATCCTGACCCAGGCGCTCACCTGGAAAAAGGATGGGCGGAGCGTCGCCCTTGCGACCGTGATCAACACCTGGGGCTCCGCACCGCGCCCGGCAGGCAGCCAGCTTGCCATCGATGAGACGGGCCAAATGGTCGGTTCCGTCAGTGGCGGCTGTGTCGAAGGCGCCGTTATTCAGGAAGCGCTTGAGATCATCAAGAGCGGCGAGCCCAAAACACTGGAATTTGGTGTCAGCAATGACGAGGCCTGGGAAGTCGGTCTTGCTTGTGGTGGCAAAATCAATGTCTTTGTTGAAAAGCTTGACTGAGGCGGCGATATGAAAACGGCTCTTTTGGAAGAACTGCAACAGGCACGCGCGAAAAAGCGTCAGGTCGTTCTCGCAACCAATTTAACATCTGGAAATCAAAAACTTCTCTATCCCTTTGAGAATGAAGAGAGTTCGGATCTGGCGGAGGCGGCAAGAAATGCGCTGCAGTTCGATAAGCCCGCCACATTCGAGAGTGATGACGGCCCGGTTTTTCTGAATATCTTCAACCCACCCCTCCGGCTTTTTGTCATTGGCGCGGTTCATATTGCCCAAGCCCTCGTCCCCATGGCGGCGGGGGCAGATTATGAGGTAACCGTTATCGACCCGCGCCGAAGTTTCGGCTCCAGTTTTCGGTTTCCTAATGTCACCCTCGATAACCGCTGGCCCGATGAAGCGCTGGAGGAGCTCGATCCGGACCGGCGCACGGCCATCGTGACCCTCACCCATGATGCGAAGCTGGATGATCCGGCATTACAACACGCGCTGAAATCGGACGCCTTTTATATCGGAGCCTTGGGGAGCGGACGGACCCATGCCAAGCGGCAGCAACGGCTCCTGAAAGCCGGCTTCACGGCGGAAGATTTTACACGCATTCACGGGCCCATCGGCCTTGATATTGGGGCGAAAAGCCCCGCAGAAATCGCCATCTCCATCATGGCGGAAATCACCGCGGTTCTTCGCGGGAAGGCCGCGCCATGATCTTTGGCCGCATGGCAGTCGGAGACGCGCACGGCGTTGTCCTCGCCCATGCGGTGGAGATTGCGCCGGGCAAACTGCTGAAGAAGGGGCATGTCCTGACTGATTCGGATATAGAATCCCTTAAAAACAATAGAATAGAGACCATTCTTGGTGCGCGTATTGAAGAGACGGATATGCCGGAAGATGAGGCTGCCGCGACGATTGCCGCTCCCCTTGCCGGAGCCAATATCACTGTTAAACCGCCCTTCACCGGGCGCGCCAATCTGTTTGCCGAAATGCGGGGAATTGCCGTCACCGATGAAGAGCGGATCAAGAGCCTCAACCATATCGATGAGACTATCACCATTGCGACGGTGAAGAATTATGAGGTGGTGGAGGCCGGGCAGATGCTGGCGACGGTCAAGATCATCCCCTTCGCCACGCCGAAAGCCAAGGTGGAGAAGGTTCTCGATCGCATAAAGGCAGCGACGCAACCAATTGTTTCCATTCATCCTTTCAGGACAAAGAAAATCGGCGTGATCTCCACCCTCCTGCCGAACACGAAGGAGAAGGTGATTGAGAAATCGGAGCGGATCATGGCCGATCGTCTGGCGCGCGGCGACAATAAAATCGATATCCTCCGCCACTGTGATCATCACGAAGACGCTCTAGCCGAGGCGATCACCGCACTCGACAAAGACGGATGCACCCTCATCCTGATCTTCGGCGCGTCGGCCATTACCGACCGCAAGGATGTCATCCCGGCCGCCATCACGCAGGCAGGTGGCGGGATCGACCATTTCGGCATGCCCGTGGATCCGGGCAATCTCCTCCTGATGGGGCATCTGCGGGACAAGATCGTCATCGGACTGCCGGGCTGCACCCGCTCCCCCAAACTGAACGGATTTGATTTCGTCCTCGACCGCATTCTGGCCGATATCCCGGTGACGACATCGGATATTATGGATATGGGCGCAGGCGGTTTGCTGAAAGAAATCCCGAGCCGACCGCACCCGCGCAATCAGGAAAGAAAAACCAGACCTGCAAATGGAAAATCCGTCGCCGTCCTTATTCTTGCGGCCGGCCAGTCCCGGCGCATGGGCGAGAGGAACAAGCTTCTTGCGGAAATCGACGGGAAGGCCATGTTGCGCCATACGGCGGAAACCGCGCTCGAATCAAAAGCTGCCAAGGTCTTCGGTGTGACCGGCCACGACAGAGAAAAGATCGAAGCACTGTTTAGCGATCTCAAAATCCCCACCTTCCATAACCCGGACTTCGCGGAAGGTCTGAGCAGCAGTCTTAAAACGGGCTTTCGGGCCCTTTCCGATGAGTATGATGGCGTTCTCGTCTGCCTGGGCGATATGCCGCTGGTGAGTGCCGATCTGTTCGATGCCCTGATCGATGCCTTCGATGTGGAGGAAGGCCGCGCGATCATCGTGCCCACATTTAAGGGCAAGCGCGGCAATCCCGTTCTGATCGCCAGCCAGTATAAGAATGACATCCTCACCCTCACCGGCGATATCGGCGCCAAGTCATTGATTGCGGAAAATGAATCCCATGTCTTCAATGTCGAGGCCGATCAGGACAGCATTTTCGCCGATATCGACACGCCGGACGCTCTTTCCGCCCTCCAACAAGCATGAGTTAGTACCGTGATTGATGAACTTTATCAGAAGAGTTTGCTGCGGCTTGCCGCTAATGCCACTGGCGATGGCCGAATTGATAATCCAGATGCGGAAGAAACGGCGGACAATCCCACCTGCGGCGACCGGATCACCCTGCAAATCCGGATGAATGAGAGCAATATCACCGAGTTGAAGCATCATAACCGCTCCTGCATGCTCTGTCAGGCATCCGCCTCCATGATCGGGGAGCATGCAGTCGGAAAATCCCTTGAGGATATTCTGCAAACACGGGAAAATCTGCATTCCATGTTGCAGGGAGGCACCATTCCCGATACATCGGAATGGAAAGAACTTGAACTGTTCAATGTTGTCGCCGCTCACAAGAGCCGTCATCATTGTGTCCTGCTGCCCTTTGATGCCCTGATCCGGGCGTTGGAGACTGCGTTAAAGAAAGCCTGAGATGCGTCGTAAAAATCCAAGAATAAAAAACCTGCCCGACCTCCCTTCCCCCTGTACCGGCATTTGCAGCATGGATATGGATAACCGATATTGCCGGGGCTGTTTTCGCACGCGAAATGAAATCGGCGGCTGGGTTGTCATGAGTAATGAAGAGAGAATGGATGTCCTGAAAGAGATCCGCCAGCGTCGTCGGGAATCCCGTCTTTCGGAAAAATCGCCTTAATTTTGCCCACTTCCCCCCGCTTAATACAAGCGTCGTCAATGTCAATGTGAGCTTGCTTTCAAGTAATGGGGGCGCAAATGTATTTGAAAACTCTGAGCATTTTAACAGCTGCCTTTCTGTCACTGCTGTTTCTTATCATGGCGACGTTCATGCCCGCAGCGACGACCCTCGTCGCGTCATCTTCGGATGATCCCAATACAAAATGCCTTGCGCAGGCTGTTTATTTTGAGGCGCGCGGCGAACCCTTCAGCGGACAGGTCGCGGTCGCACAGGTGGTCCATAACCGCGTCATGGAAAAGGGCTTATCCTATTGCAAGGTGGTTTTTGAAGGCAGCACGCGCCGCAATGCCTGCCAGTTCTCCTTTGCCTGCGACGGCAAATCCGATGCCGCAACAGATCAGGTTTCCTGGCAGCGGGCATTGATGGTGGCCAGCCTTGTGAGAGGCGGAAACATGCGGGATCTTTCCGGCGAAGCGACCTTCTATCACGCGAATTATGTCTCCCCCAGTTGGTCGAAAAGCCTGAAGGTAACGGCCAATATCGGTAATCATATCTTCTACCGGCAAATGTAACTCGCACCCAAGATCTAGTTGATCTGCAACAGGCGGTCTTTTGGCCGCTTTTTTTGACGTAATAAGACCTGTTTCCCCCAAATTTACAGCCAATATGCTACGATATATTTCTTTCGTGATCACCGTCACATGCTGTAATCGAAATTTAATCTATATTAAAATTGTATTTATATCGGTTTGATATATATTCGTCTGGAATATACGATTTCAGGCTTCAGATTTTAACGTGGGCGCGTTTCTCAACATCTTGAATCAGTAAGTGGAATTAATGGATATTCGCACTTTATGCCTTGGCATTCTCACCATGGGGGATGCAACCGGCTATGAAATTAAAAAAACTTTTGAAGATCGGCTGGACCTCATTTTCCACGCCAGCTATGGCTCGATTTACCCCGCGCTCAACAAGCTGACGGAGGAAGGTCTTGTTTCCTGCCGTGAATTCAGCCAGGAAAAACGTCCCGATAAAAAAATTTATTCCATTACCGCAAATGGCCGTTATCAGTTTTTCGATGCCATCATGAAGAAGCCCGCGGCGGATCGGTTCCGGTCTGAATTTCTGGCAACCCTGATGTTTTCCCATCTTTTACCCGCGTCGGTGATTGCGGAGCTTATCGATGACCGGATTAAGGACCGGCTCCAGAAAATAGCGACCATGGCCGACGAATGCGGAAACAAGCAAACGGACCGGGATCAGTTTCTGTGTAACTTTGGCCTGACAATGTATCAGGCGGAAATTGATTACCTGCAAGATAATCGACACTTGCTGGAGGCAGATGCTCTTCTGGGAAGCCGCGCCGCCGAATAATGCAACTGTAACCATATTCGACTAAAAGAGGTATCACTGTGAACCGCTCAATCATTATCGCAATAATTATCGCCGTTGGCGTGACGGCCTGGATTGCGTCAGGCCAGATAGACATTGGCGACAGCAGTGAGAGTACAAATGGTGATGCCGTCGCAGCGACCCAAGCGGAAGGAACTGCCGCCGACACCGCAGAAACGCAGAAGAACCAGCCTAAAATCATGGGTGTGCGTTATGCCGTTTCCACGGCCCAGCCGCGCGAGCAGGAAATTATCGTTCACGGACGAACGGAAGCCAACCGGCTCGTCGAGCTCAAGGCTGAGATTTCAGGTCGGGTAAAGAAGATACATGTAGAAGAAGGCGACCGGGTAAAGTCCGGCGATCGCATCGTCAGCTTTGATGAGAAGGATAACAGAGCGCGCCTTCAGGAAGCTGAAGCGCTGGCTCGTCAGCGGGAAATCGAATTTAATGCCGCCAAGAAGCTGAACAAGAAGGGCTTCAGCTCCGATACGACATTCGCAAGCGCTAAAGCCCAGCTTGACAGCGCCACCGCGCAGGTAACCGCCATGAAAATCCGCCTGAATGATCTGGTGATCACCGCCCCTTTTGACGGATATATCGAAGCGAGAGAGGCCGAGGTTGGCGATTTCGTCAAGGATGGGAATGGTATTGCCACCATCGTGGAAAGCGATCCTTTGTTGATCACGGGGCAAATTTCCGAGTTGGAAGTCGGCAACATTGAAGTCGGCGGTGAAGGATCAGCAAAACTCGTGACCGGTGAAACCGTAAATGGCAAGGTCAAATTCATTGGCCGTGTCGCGAACCCGGAAACGCGCACCTTTCGTGTGGAACTGGAAGTGCCGAATGACGGCTACAAACTCCGGAGCGGTGTCACGGCGGGGATTACCTTCAAGACAAAATCGGTGGATGCGCATTTCCTCTCCCCCGCCTATCTTACGTTGAATGATGAAGGCGTTCTTGGCCTTCGCACGGTGGGCGAGGATGACGTTGTTGAATTTCACCCGGTTCAAATTCTCGCGGACACACCGGAGGGAATCTGGGTGCAGGGGCTACCTGAATCCGTTCGTCTGATCGTCGTCGGACAGGATTTCGTTCGGGCGGGCGACAAGGTGAGACCTGACCTCTTCGTTGCTGAGGCATCCCAATGAACGCCATTATTGACGCAGCGATAAATCGTTCGCGGACGGTTATTGCGGCTCTCCTTCTGATACTGGTCGCCGGCGCCTATGCCTATATCGACATTGCGAAAGAATCCGATCCGGATATCAATATCCCGATCATTTATGTGTCCATGACCCATGAGGG
>NZ_JARGOQ010000048.1 GCF_029233945.1 Sneathiella sp.
GGCGATAAAGACCGTTCCGGAGCACACGGAACAAAGGGTCGCGCCCTGCTCGAACTGTCCGCGGACCCAGTCGGTCATCCTTGGCCAGGCATAATTCAAATCCGGGTCCGGCGAAAGGGCCAGATCCGTCGCGATAATGATGTCGGTCCTGTTGGTCTCGCGGATGGAGGCATGGGGCGCGATGGGCGTGCCGATGGCGCTCGAAAAATTTTCACCATCCTCCGAGACGATCTGCACATCCATCAACGGCTTTCCCTCGCCCTCACCGGTCACCTCGGCCCAGCCAACACCAACGGAGGAGAGAACCTCATAAAGCCCGTAAATCGTCGCCGGCGTACTCTGCGGCAGAGCGATCAAGCTCACTTTGATAGGATCAGGGGCGGAGGCTTTTTTCATGGCGCTATTGTGATAGGAAGGCTTCCGTTTGTCCAGTGCGCTTCTCTCCTTTACGCGCAACAAAAAAAGCCTCCGGAATGGCTTCCGAAGGCTTTTGAATTGGCTCCCCGAGCAAGACTCGAACTTGCGACAGGCTGATTAACAGTCAGCTGCTCTACCAACTGAGCTATCGGGGATCAGGGCCCGAACTATATCGGGATGGCGGCTTATAGCAATTGCGTCTACCCCTGCCAAGCCTTGATTTGCCAAATAGACAAAAAATTTCGCCTATATCCGGTCTGAGGGTGGGGCGAAGTTATTCCTGTCCATGCGCCGCGGAGATTTTCTTATCCGTATTATATTGGCTCAGCGCATAAACAGCCCAGATTGCGGCGGGAATCCAGCCGATCAGCGTAAGTTGCAGGATCAGGCAGATAATCCCCTGAAACGGCTTGCCAATGGTGAAGAATACCAGGAATGGCAGGATAAGCGCGATAATCAGTCTCATATGGGCGACCCCCTAAAATATATAACAGTCGCCCAGTTTACCGGACCTTGCCCCGCTTGGCAAATGGCAGAAGGGGGGAGGCGCGTTATTTGCCGGGCTTTGCGGACTTCGGCTTGCGGCGTCCCGGGCGGGAGCGATGCAGGGTCACCAGTGCCCAGATGGCGGCGGGCAGCCAGCCCAGCACGGTCAGCTGCAGGATCAGGCAGATGACCCCTTCGACCGTGCGGCCCAGCATGAAAAACAACAGCCAGGGAAGCAAAATTCCGATTGCGATATACATTGATCTCTCCTGCGGTGCATGACGGCGTAAAGCGCTGCGATCCGGGCGGCGCCACAGTCAGGACGCGGGAAGTCGCCCATTTGTGAGATATTCAAGGTAAATTTCGGGAAAAATTGGAGGCCTGGACCGGAATCGAACCGGTGTACACGGATTTGCAATCCGCTGCGTCACCACTCCGCCACCAGGCCTCTAAATATGTGGTGTGTTGCTCGAAAGCCTAGGCGTTGTAAGGCTTTCGGCAGGGAGTGTCAAGCGCAACAATCGGTGCGTGGAGCCGGGCGCGGTGCGGGCCTCAGGCGGTGACTTTGCCGCCCGCCTGAAAATGATCCATGGGGCCGTAAAGCTTCGTGATTTCGGCGAATTCGGCCTGGTCATAGAAGGCGCAAATGCCGCCCGTGAAGCTTTTTGCCACCTCCAGCGTGAAGCGCGCGGCGGCCTCCACATCGGTGAGATGGGTCGCGCCCGTCGCGCAGCCCGCGACCGGCACTTCCGTCGTGATGGCGACGCCGACGACCGGCGCGGCCGTCGCGGTGCAGGGCTGCATAATGCTGTTGAGGTGATAGAGTCCGTTGCCGTAAGGGGTGATATCCTGCTGCGCAAGCGCGAACACCTGCGGCAGCTTGCCCGTCACCTGCGCCATGAGGTCGAGAAGATCATCGCTGGTTTTCAGGATATAGCCTTCTTTCACGGTCGGCGACAGGGCGAACCCCCGGTGATTGAGAATCTTGTTCCCCTTGGTCGTATCGACGGAGAGGATGGCGTCCATCTCCGGTGAGACTTCCCATTTGTTCTTGATGTCCATGGGGATGGGCGAATCCATGAACGGGACCGGCGTGTGCGGCCGGGTCGGCGCATCGGGGCAGATATGGGTGGAGATAATCACATCGCCCGCCAGCCGATCGCCTTGCGCCGCCATCTTGGCGAGTTTCGCCGCCGCCGCCAGCACCGCAAGTGCGCCGTCGCCGTCGGAGACAAAGCCGATCCGTTCGGGCCGCGCGCCAAGCCCGCCAAGTCGGCCGATAATGCCAAGCGTCGGCGCGTCCCCGCCGATGGCGCATCCGTCCATGCCGGGGATGGTAATGCGGATAAAGTCGGTTTCCCCCTTGTCGGAGGCGGCGCGGTTGATCTCGCACTCGGCCTCCCCGGTTTCCATGATGTAATCGCGCACCACCGCACCGCTCGCGGAAGGTGAATCCAGAAGCTCAAAGATATCGATGATTTGTTTCAGCATGTCCCATATTCTTTTGTTGCTATATCCCAGCCTGAAATCTAGCCCGGGGGCGCAAAAGTTGAATATGAGGGCGACTACGTATCTCTAGCGCTCGCCCTAGAGCATCAGCACCTGACGGATCAGGCCCGAAACGGTGGTAACGCCAAGCTTTTTCATCACCCGGCTCCTGTGAATTTCCACGGTCCGGTGGCTGATATCGAAAAGCCGGGCGATTTCCTTGTTGGAAAGACCGGCGACGACATTCTCCGCCACCTCCAGCTCCCGCCGGGTCAGTTGCGGATAGGCCTGCGCCATCCGCATAGCGAGGTTTTTCTTCTCGCGCGGGCGGGTGTCGGTCATGGAATTGAGCTGCATACGAAGTGAACTGCTGAGGATATTGCGGGCCGTGGCGACGGGCTTGCCGCTCTGGGCGCTGACCTTTCGCGCCATTTCCCCGGAATAGGCCATGCTGTACATGACGATGAAATCGCAGTTCTTGAGGTTGCGGGTGATGTCGTCGATATTGCCGCTCGGGCCGGGCAGGGTATAGCTGACCGACTGGCGGATCGCCGAGCCATGGGTGAAGATATTCTCGGTCCCCTGCAGATCGACGGAATAGATGATGCCGACGCGGCACCCCACCATGGTGAGGGACTGGACCCAGGATTCGACAATGGTCTGGGCGTTCAGCAGCGGGGTCTTGGTCACGATATCATCGCGCAAGCCCGTGCTGACGATGACGATAAAGTCGTAGTTTTCCTGATCCAGCCGCTCGCAGAGCGCCGCAATCCGCGTCTCCACGATATCCGCCGAGACGATCTTGTATTCCCCGTTGGCGAAGCGCGTATGCAGGGTAATCTGGTTGGGGGCCAGCGGTAACTTGTCAAACTCGGCCGGGTCGATGCCGTCAAGGGCGCCGAATTCCTCGACGATGATCTCGGTGTCAAGCTGCCGGAGAAGCTGCGGCACGATATCCGGGCGCGGTGCCTGCCCGATGGTGACAAAGGCAATTCTCGGCAGTCGTGCCATCCTTATCCCTTCATGAAAATAGCGGTTATAGACGCTCTGGCGCGCAGGATTCAAGGCGTCCAACATGTGTAAGGGCTTTTACGTATTTAACGAAACTGTCACAAGGTTCAAACTTCTCACACTGGATAAAGCGATTTTCAGGAAATTCTGGGGGCAAGTCAATGAGCATGGAACAGATACAGGGCAAAAGGCTGGCATTGGTAACCATCGGGCAGGCACCACGGGTCGATATCACCCCGGACATGATGCGCGGCTTTGAAGACATCTATGAGATCACCGAATTCGGCGCGCTCGACGGCATGACCCGCGAAGAAGTGGCCGCGCTCGCCCCGACGGAGGGAGAGGAACGGCTGATCAGCCGCATGGTCGATGGCGAGGAAGTCATCTGCTCCCACGCGGGGATCGAGGCACGGCTCGCCGATCTGTTCGCCCGTATCGATGCCGACAAATTCGACGCGATCCTGATGCTCTGCTCGGGCAAGCTGGCCGAGGCGAGCCACACGCTTCCCGTCTTTTCCCCCTATGATACATTGAATGCCGAGATTGCCGAATGCCGCGCGCGTGGCGAGGTGATCGGTATGATCTCCCCGCTGGCCGAGCAGATGGGCAAGAACGAGGCCCTGTTCGACAAGCCCGATGAGGCGCGCTTCGCCCATGCCTCGCCGTATGGCGGTGACGCCTTCGAGGCAGTGGGCGAGGAGCTTCAAGACACAGACGTCATTATCATGAACTGCATGGGCTTTGATGCCGAGATGGCGGCAAAGGTGGAAAAGACCGCCGCCGTGCCGACGCTGACAGTCCGGCAGATTTTCATGAAACATATCGAACGGGCGCTCTCAAAGGATGCTGCGGCGTGATCGCCGTCGCCCGCGTGATCAATAAAAAAATAACGGGAATATTGTGCAAGAATTCAACCTGGAGGATGAAAGAATGAAAGACATAAGCAGACGTAGCTTTGGCAAGTTCGTCAAGGCCTGCGCCGTTGCGGGACTGGCCGTTGCCAGCCTGGGCGCAGCGATGGAACCGGCGACCGCCTTCGAGCGGGTGGACGGCGGCAAGATTCTCGTTATTGCCGGACGCCAGCCGGTGTCCACCCTGGACCCGAGCGTGAAATACAATGCGTCCATCCGCAGTCTGCAGCAGGCGCTCTATGATGCGCTGGTAAAGTATGAAGACACGCCGCCGACCGTAAAGCCCTGGCTCGCCGAGAGCTGGGAATCGAGTGAGGACGGCAAGACATGGACCTTCAAGCTGGTCAAGGATGCCAAGTTCCATAGCGGCAATCCGGTCAATGCGGAAGCGATCAAATATTCCTTCACCCGGACGCTGGAACTCAACAAGGGTCCTGCCTGGATGCTGTCCGATTTCCTGAAGCCCGAAGGTATTGTCGCAGTTGACGATTACACGGTTCAGTTCAATCTTGAAAAGCCCTATGCGGCGTTCCTGTCCTTCCTGCCGTGGTGGTATATCATGGACCCGGCCGTCGTCAGCGCCCATGTCGAGGGGGATGATTATGGCCAGGCCTGGATGACCGAGAATGAAGCGGGCAGCGGTCCTTATTCGCTGAAGCGCTTCGATCAGGGCACGCTCTATGAAGTGGCGCGGGTCAAGGATTACTGGAAAGGCGATGGCGGCTCCAATATCGAGGGGATCGTTTATAAGCTGATGCGGGAAACATCCGCCCAGCGCGCGGCCCTGATGACTGGTAAGGCGGATATCGTGCTTGATCTCTCTCCGGATGAATTTGATCAGGTGGCGAAAGCCAAGGGCATCAAAACCTCGACCGAGCCGGCCCTGACCGCGTTTGGCCTGAAGTTCAACACCCAGGGCAAATATATGTCCGACAAGAACCTGCGCAAGGCGGTGGCCTATGCCTTCGATTATGACGCGCTGGTTGCCATCTTCAACGGCAAGGCGGTTCTGCAGACGAGCCCCTTCACCGATGATATCAAGGGCAAAATCGACGTGGCGGGCATTCCGCGCCATGACATGGAGAAAGCCAAGGAATATCTGGCGAAATCCCAGTGGCCTGAGGGCGGGATCGAGCTGGAATATGTCTATGTGCAGGGTCTGGAGATTGAGCGCCTGATGGGCCTTGTCCTGATCGACAAGCTGAAGCCGCTCAACATCACCGTGAAAATGGTGCCGCTGACCTGGCCGAACCTGGTGGCGCGCGGATCGAAGCCGGAAACCTCGGCGGATATGATGGCGATTTTCGCAACGCCGGTCTCCACCGACCCGGACGCGGTGGCCTATCAGTACCACCCGGAATCCTGGGGTAAATATTATGGCACGCATTTCTATGAAAACCCGAAAGTCACGGAGTTGATCGAGACGGCGCGCTATACCACAGATTGGGATGAGCGCGCCCCGATGTATGCGGAAATCCAGAAGCTGATCGTCGAGGATCAGCCGGAAATCTTCGGCATGATGCGCAAACGGCTGATTGCCTACCGCGACTATGTCACCGGATTCTCTTATACCCCGGTCCGTATGACGTCGGAAGTTGACTATTACGGCCTTGGTATCGGAAACTAGCTTCCTGCCTGTCCTGCCGGGTTATACGGGCCCGGCGGGACCTTTTCACGCCGTAGGAGATGACATGCTTCATATGATTGGCAAGCGCAGTATCCTGATGCTGGGCATGCTGTTGGGATTGCTGGTGATCACCTTCTCCATCTCCCATATAGCGCCCGGCGACCCTGCGGCCCTCGCGGCTGGCCCCGATGCCACGCAGGAAATGATCGATCAGGTGCGCGAGGAATATGGGTTTGATAAACCACTGGTAGAGCAGTTCTTTATCTATGTTGGCGGTATATTCGAGGGCAATCTCGGCCGCTCCGTCTATACCACGCGGCCGGTGGCCGAGGACCTCATGGTCTATTTTCCGGCGACGCTGGAACTGGTGCTCTACTCGATCCTGTTCGCGATTGTCCTCGGGGTTCCCCTGGGCGTTATCTCCGCCGTCAAGCAGAATGGCTGGGTGGATAATGTCGTCCGCATCGTCAGCTCCTCCGGCGTCGGCTTGCCGATGTTTTGGCTCGGGTTGATGCTGCAGCTTTATTTCAGCCTCAAGCTTGGCTGGTTTCCGTTGGGCGGCCGTCTGGACTTGATGACCGACCCGCCGACGGCGATTACCGGTATGTACACCGTCGATGCGCTGCTGACGCTCCGGTTTGGCGTTTTCTTCGAGGCTCTGCACTATATGGTGCTGCCCGCCATTGCCCTGAGCTTTCCGGCACTCGCCTCTATCGTCCGGGTCAACCGGGCGGAAATGATCGAGACCCTCAGCCTTGATTACGTGACCAACGCCCGCGCGCAAGGCATTTCCCGATTTCGCATGATCGCGGTCTATGCGCTGAAAAACGCGATGTTGCCGACCATGGCGATTATCGGCCTGCGCTTCGGCTGGATGCTGGGCGGCACGGTGTTGATCGAAAGCGTTTTTGACTGGCCCGGCGTCGGGCTCTATGCGCTGCAGGCGGTCACCGCCTCGGATTTCGAGCCGGTAATGGCCGTGACCCTGATCCTTGGTGCCTGGTTCATGCTGACTAATTTTCTCATCGATATCATATACGGCGTGCTCGATCCCCGCGTTCGCGGCCGGGCGTAAGGAACGGAATGATGACAGATATTATTGACACTCCTGCCGAGCCGACCTTCCGCGAACGGCACGCCAGCACGATCCGCACCTGGCGGCTCTATGCCCGGACCTTCCGCAATAACGGCGCCGCAATGATCGGGCTGATCATCATTGCCGGATTTATGTTCCTGGTGATCTTCGGCCCGTCCATCGTGCCCTATCCCGAAGATGCCCTCGGCGCGACCCATATTGAGAACAAGCTGCAACCGCCGAGCGAGAAACACTGGTTCGGCACCGATGAGGTCGGCAACGATGTCTTCACCCGGGTTGTCATCGGCGCCCGCGTCTCGCTTCAGATCGGACTGATCATTACCGGCATTTCCATGCTGATCGGGGTGCCGCTCGGGATTATTGCGGGCTATGTCGGCGGCTGGGTCGAAGAAAGTATCATGCGCATCACCGATATCTTCCTCTCCATCCCCGGGCTGATCCTCGCCATCGCCATCGTCGGCGTGCTGGGACCGGGGATCGGCAATGCCATGCTCGCCATCTCGTTGGTCTGGTGGCCGGGCTATGTCCGGCTGGTGCAGGCAAAAACGCTGTCGCTCAAGAGTGCGATCTATGTGGATGCCGCCCGCTCCATGGGGGCGAGCAAGATGCGCATCGTCTTCGTGCATATCCTGCCCAACTGCCTGTCGCCGATTATTGTGAAAGTCAGCATGGATATGGGCATGGCCATTCTCTATGCGGCCAGCCTCGGCTTCCTCGGTCTCGGGGCGCAGCCGCCGTTTCCCGAATGGGGCGCGATGATCAGCGTCGGGCGAAACTACCTGCCGGACTGGTGGTGGTATTCCTTCTTCCCGGGCCTCGCGATCTTCCTCACCGTACTTGGCTTTAATCTGCTGGGCGATGGCCTGCGCGATATTCTTGATCCGAAGGGGAGGGAATAATGACGGAGCTTCCGGTTTTGGAAATTCGCGATTATCGATTGAATTTCAATACGTTCGACGGTGTTTATCATGCGCTGGACGGGGTCAATCTCGCGGTCGGCAAGGGGCAGTCCCTCGGCATCGTGGGGGAGACGGGCTGCGGCAAGTCGGTGACCGTGCGTAATGTGCTGGGCCTGCTGCCGAGCCCGCCCGCCGAGGTCATTTCGGGCGAAATCCTCTATAACGGCCTCGATATGCTGAAAGTCACGCCCGCCGAGATGCAGAAAATCCGCGGGATCGAGATTGCCATGATCTTCCAGGATCCGATGACATACCTCAATCCGGTGTTCACCATCGGCACGCAGATGATCGATGTCATCCTCGCCCATCAGAAGGCCCTCGATAAACACGCGCGCAAGAACAAGAAGCAAGCGCGCGCCCACGCCATCGAGATGCTGAGAAAAGTGCATCTGCCGAATCCCGAAAGCCAGATCGACCGCTATCCGCATGAGCTCTCAGGCGGGATGCGGCAGCGCGTACTGATCGCGATGGCGCTCTCGGGTTCGCCGAAATTGCTGATCGCCGATGAGCCGACGACGGCCCTCGATGTGACGATCCAGGCGCAAATCCTCGATCTTATCGCCGAACTGGTGGAGGATATGGGCCTCTCCGTCATCATCATCACCCACGACCTCGGCGTGGTCGCCAAGGTCTGCGACAATGTCGCGGTGATGTATGCGGGGCAGGTAGTGGAATATGGCACCATCGATGAGGTATTCGGCCAGCCGAAACATCCCTATACGGAAGGCCTGCTGAAATCCATTCCGCATCCGGGGAAACCGCCGGAGGAGCTCTACGGCATTCCGGGTTTTCTGCCCAACCTGCTGACCCCGCCCGTCGGCTGCCGCTTTCAGGCGCGCTGTGCGAAGGCGATGGACATCTGCGGCACCCCGCCGGTAAACCGGAATAATGTGGGCCATGACCGGACGGTGCTCTGCCACCTCTATGAGGAAGGATTCGCCGATGCTTGAAACCCATGATCTCACGGTGGGCTTCCCGGTCCGCGCCGAGGGCAAGAAAGCGGTCCTGACGGCGGTCAACAAGGTCAATCTTCATATCGAGAAGGGCGATGCGCTGGGTCTGGTTGGCGAATCCGGTTCCGGCAAGTCCACCGTGGGGCGGACGATCCTGCATCTCAACAAATCGACCGGCGGCAGCGTTATTTTCGACGGTCAGGACATCACCCGGCTCAACAGCGCTGATGAAAAAGTCCTCCGCCGCCGCGCCCAGATGGTGTTTCAGGACCCGCATTCGGCGCTTAACCCGCGCATGACGATCATGCGTTCGGTCGCGGAGCCGCTGATTTTGCACACCAAATTGCGGGGCGCAGAGCTGCGCGAAAAGGTGGGCACGCTGTTGGAGATCGTGGGCTTGCAAAAGCAGTTCCTCTACCGCTATCCACATGAGCTGTCCGGCGGGCAGAAACAGCGGGTCTGTATCGCCCGGGCCATTGCGCTCAATCCCGAACTTCTGGTGCTGGATGAGCCGACCTCGGCGCTCGATGTGTCGGTGCAGGCGCAGATTCTCGAATTCCTGAAATCGATCCAGAAGGAACTCGATCTCACCTATCTCTTCATCTCCCATAACCTCGCGGTGATCCGCTATGTCTGTAATCGCGTCGCGGTCATGTATCTCGGCCAGATCGTCGAGCAGGGGGAGACGGAGGAAGTCTTCAATAACCCGAAGCATCCCTATACCAGGGCGCTTTTGGAGGCGGTGCCGCTGCCCGAACCGGGCCAGCCCCGGCGCGGCAAGCCACTAATTGGCGATATCCCGAGCCCGCTCAACCTGCCGACGGGCTGCTTCTTCAATAACCGCTGTGAGAAGGCAATGGCGGGCGTCTGCGACAAGGCGCCGGTGCCGAACTTCACCGTCGAGAACGGGCGGCGGGTGCGCTGCCTCCTCTATGATCCGGCATCAGCCCCGCAGGTGGAGGCCGCCGCCGTCTAGATCCGCGCGTTGGAGATATTCCGGACGATCAACTGCATCAGCTCGCTGCCCGTGGATACCCCCATTTTCGAAAGCATGCGGGCGCGGTGAATTTCCACCGTGCGCGGACTGATGCCGAGTTCTGCCGCGATTTCCTTATTCGCGAAGCCCTTGATCAGCAGCTCAAACACCTGATTTTCCCGCTTGGTCAGCTTTTCAAGGCGCTGGCTGAGCGCGCTCCCTTCCAGGAGACCCGCGCCGCTGGAGGTATCGCGGCTTTGCTTGATCATCTTGGCGACGGTGCCGGCAATGATCCGCCGCATCTGGACGACGGGCCGACCCGAGGCCTCCCGGACGAGATCCATCACCTGCTGGTCATATCCCATGGAATTGAGGACGATCAGGTCCTGATCCCGAAGCTCCTTCGCCGCATGGAGCAGGGCGTCCTGATTATAGGCGGGGGCATAGACCGACTTGACGCGGGAATCGCGGATTTCCTTGCCCCGCGTGAGCTGGCCTTTCAGCGGGCGGATCTGGCCAACCTTCTGCCCGGCGATCAGGATCGATTCCGTGAATTTATCAAGGGCGTTCTGTGCATGAATGACATAAGGGCTGGTCGTGCCGAGATCGAATACCCCGGTCGAGGCAATGACGGTGAGGTCATTGACCGTCTTGCCGCGCCCCTCACACAGCTCCAGTATTTTCTGGCGCAGCCAGCTTTCGGAGATGGCAACGATGGAGCCGTCTTTCAGGGTGGTGGCGATCCCGGCTTCGTCCGGGCGCGGCTCCAGCTCCATGATCTCGGCGGGCGTCAGGTCATCCAGTGCACCCTGTTCGACAATCTCAGTTCCATCCGGCAGATGGGCGAGGATTTCGTCGATCATGTCCTGACGGGGTGATTGCCCGGCGGTGATAAATGTCAGTCGTTGCAAGCAGGGTTCCTCTTTCGCGCGGTGCAACTGTCTTGTCATACTATATCGCGCTGACCGCCCCGCGCCAGCCTAAAGAGGACGGATAAGCCTAGGTATCGATACGTATTTAATCGGTTGGCCGTTCGCGATAGGCTGAGCTTTCAATACAGAAAGAAAATTGTGAGAAGAAAATGGCTGAACAGTTAGGTGCCGCCGTTATGGCGCAAGGCGAGGAACGCCCGCTCGGGCCGGGAGAACGTTATTTAAGCGCGGACGATGTGGAGGCGCTGGCGCTCGGCGCCTGGATTTTGGGCACGGGCGGCGGCGGTTCGCCCTATCTCAGTCTTCTCAATGTGCGGCAACTCTACAAAAAGGGGCATAAAGTCATCCTGAAACACCCGATGACATTGCCCGATGATGCGCTGGTTGCGGTTCTTTCCACCCAGGGGGCGCCGATTGTCGGGATGGAACGGCTGGGGGACCCTGAAAACTCCCTGAAACCGCTTCGTATCCTCGAAGATTATCTCGGGCGCAAGTTCGATGCCGTGATGCCGGTGGAAATCGGCGGCGGCAACGGGGTCATGCCGCTGATGGTTTCCGCCATTTCCGGCCTGCCGACCATCGATGCGGACAGCATGGGCCGCGCCTATCCCGAAGCCCAGATGACCAGCTTTTCCGCCGCCGGATTGCAATGCTTCCCGATGGCCATGGCGGATATCCGCGACAATGAAATCCTGATCAAGACCGCCGACAGCTGGAAATGGATGGAGCGGATCAGCCGGAAAATATGCACCGAACTCGGCTCCACCGCCTCGACCTGCAAGGCGCCGCGCTCGGGCGCGGAGGTCAAGAAATTCGGCGTGCTGCATACGACGACCAAGGCGATCGGCCTTGGCCGCGCCGTGTTCGAGGCGCGCAAGAACCACACCGATCCGGTCGCGGCGATTGTCGAGAATTGCGACGGGCTCAAGCTGTTCAAGGGCAAGATCACCGATATCGAGCGGCGCACGACGGAAGGCTTCCTGCGCGGCCGGGCCGAGCTGGACGGCATGGATGAGGATCAGGGGAAGCAATTCACCCTCGATTTCCAGAATGAATATTCCGTGGGCTCGCAAGGCGGCAAGCCCGTGGTGATGACGCCGGACCTGATCTGCGTGGTTGACAGCATCAATGGCGACGGCATCGCGACCGAGACCGTCCGCTATGGTCAGCGGGTGACGGTTCTGGCTCTGCCAGCGCCGGATATCTTTCTCACCCCGCGTGGGCTGGAACTTGTGGGGCCGCGCGCCTTCGGGTTCGATTTTGATTATAAATCAGTATTTTAAGGGATAAATCTCATGCAACGCATTGGCATTGATGTCGGCGGAACGAACACGGATGCGGTTCTCGTCGATCAGGATAAGGTGGTTGGCGCGGTCAAGACCCCGACCACCCGGGATGTGACCGGCGGGGTGCGCAAAGCGCTGGAAGATCTGATCGCCCTCGTCGGGCCGGAGGCGAAGAACGCCAGCTCCGTCACCATCGGCACCACACATTTCCTGAACGCGGTGGTCGAGCGGCGGCGGCTGAACAAGGTGGCGGCGGTGCGGATTTCCTTGCCGGCGTCCGCCAGCCTGCCGCCCTTTGTTGACTGGCCGGAAGATGTGGCGGCCATCGCCAACGGCGGCCATTACATGGTACGCGGCGGTCATGAATATGACGGGCGGGAGATTGTTCCGCTCGATGAAGAAGAACTCGCGCGCGTTGGCCGCGACATCCGCGAGGCGGGAATTACCTCCGTCGGGATCAGCGCGGTCTTCTCGCCGCTCAATGCGGAGTTTGAGGAGCGGGCGAGAGAAATTATCGAGGCCGAATGCCCCGGCGTCCGGATTACCTGCTCCCACAGCCTCGGCCGTCTTGGCCTGTTGGAGCGGGAGAATGCGACACTTCTCAATGCGGCGCTCCTTGATCTCGCGGAGGAGGCGACGGATGCCTTTCAACAGGCGCTTGAGCAACTCGGAATCACCGCGCCGCTCTATATCGCGCTCAATGACGGAACGGTCACGAATGCGGAGATGACGCGGAAATTCCCCGTCTACTGCTTTGCCTCCGGCGCGACCAACAGTATGCGCGGCGCGGCGTTCCTCTCGAAGATCGAGAATGCCATCGTCTGCGATGTCGGCGGCACGACAACGGATATCGGCTCCCTCGTTAACGGCTTCCCGCGGGAGGCAAACAGCACGGTCACCGTCGGCGGGGTGCGGACTTTGTTTCGCATGCCGGATCTTATTTCCATCGGCATTGGCGGCGGCACGCGGGTGCATGACGATCCGCTGGATGTCGGCCCGGACAGCGTTGGGTTCCGCCTGACGGAAGAGGCGCGGGTCTTCGGCGGGGATCAACTGACCCTGACCGATGTCGCTGTCTCCAAAGGACTGATGGAGGCGGGGGAGGCGAGCAAAATTGCCGATCTCGCGCCGGACTATGTGGATAAAGTTCTTGCCATCGTGCATGAACGGATCGCCAGCAATGTGGACCGGATCAAGACGGAGGCGACGGAAGTGCCGCTCATCGCCGTGGGTGGCGGCGCGCCGCTGATTCCGACCGAAATTCCCGGCATTTCCCGGGTCCATCATGTGGAGAATTTCGCCGTCGCCAATGCGGTCGGGGCGGCCATTGCCCAGATCAGCGGGGAGGCGGATCAGGTGTTCCAGGGCCTCAGCCGTGATGAGGCCCTGGCCGAAGCCCTTAAAATCGCGGAGGAAAAGGCGATCAGCTCCGGCGCGGCGGCAGATTCGCTGAAGACCATCGAGATGGAGGATCTGCCCATCGCCTATATTCCCGGCCATGCAATAAGGGCACGGGTGCGTGTCATTGGCGATATCGCGGCACTTTCGGGGTTGTAATTCAGAAATTTCTTCTATTCAGGGCGTGAATTGAGTAGCATTGCTCGCCTAAGTCGGGGCGGTGCCCCTTAAACTCAATTCATGCTGTCGCGGGCGCGGCCCGCCGGGGAAGATCTGGTTCCGGTGACAAAGTTCCTTCGCATAGCGCTGTCCCTTTGCTTTTCCCTGTTTCTTCTCCTGTTGCAACCGGCGGCATCCTCGCAGGCCGAAGATGGCGTTGAGAACAGCGAAATCCTGTTTGGTCAAAGCGCCGCGTTCGACGGGCCGTCGGCGGCCCTTGGCGAGGGGATGCGCGACGGCATCCTCGCCGCGTTTGAGGAGGTCAATCGCGACGGCGGCATCCACGGGCGAGAGCTTCGCCTGCATTCCTATGATGACGGATACAAGCCGTCGATGGCCATCCAGAATGTCAACCGGCTGATCATCCATGACGGGATATTCGCACTCGTCGGCCTTGTCGGCACACCGACGAGCAAGGCCGTCGCGCCGATCGCGGCGGAGAAGGATATTCCCCTGATCGGCCCGTTTACAGGCGCGGCGTTCCTGCGCGCGCCCGATCAGGAGAATGTGGTCAACCTCCGCGCCTCCTACGAGCAGGAGACGGAAAGCTGGATCGAGCATCTGACGGAGGATCTGGGTATCAAGCGCGTCGCTGTCTTCTATCAGGATGACAGCTTCGGGCGCGCGGGTCTTGCCGGTGTGCGGGAGGCGCTGGCGCGGCGCGGGCTGGAGATCGTGGGGGAGGGGCGCTATATGCGCAACACCACGGCGGTGAAACGGGCGTTGCTCGCCATCCGCGACAGCGACCCGGAGGCGATCGCCATGATCGGCGCCTATAAGGCGAATGCGGCCTTTATCCGTCTTGCGCGGGATCTCGGCCTGAATGTGATTTTCATGAATATCTCCTTTGTCGGTTCGAAGGCGCTCTCGGCGGAGCTGGATGGCGACGGCCGGGGCGTCTATGTCACGCAGGTCGTTCCCTTTCCCGACGACAGGACTATTCCGGTGGTCGATGCCTATCACAAGGCGCTGACCGCCTATAATCCGGCGCTCGATCCCGGTTTTGTCTCGCTGGAGGGATATCTGGTCGGGCGGTTTGTGGCGGCGGTGCTGGCGGAGATCGGGCCGGAGCCGACACGGGAAAAGTTTCTCAGCGCTGTCAAGTCAACCCGCCGCTTCGATATCGACGGGCTGGAACTCGTTTTCGGTCCCGGCGACAATCAGGGGCTGGACCGGGTATTCCTGACCGAGATAACAGGCGATGGCAGCTTTCGCGCCATTGATCGGCTGACAAAATGACGGCGCCGCAGACAGTCAAAAAGAGCGCAGGCCCGACGCTTAAAATCAATGGCAAGCTTGTCCTCGCGCTTGGCTTTCTGGCGGCGATGAGTGTCGTTGCCGGCATCATCGCCTGGTACTCCTTCGATCATGTGTCGCAATCGACCGAGAAAATCACGCACGGCAGCATCCCCGAGATCGAGGTGGCGCTGCAACTCGCCCAGATCAGCGCGGAGATCTCCGCCTCCGCGCCGGACCTGATGGCCAATACGGAGCTGGAAGATCACAAGAAGACGGTCGAGGCGCTCAATCAGCGGGCCTTTCGCCTCTCTGAACTCACCGACCGGTCGCGCGATGTCTTCGGGGAATCGGAGAGCTGGCGGACGCTGAAGGATATCGAGCATGAGCTGGTCCTGAGCCTCGGCACGCTTAAAAACGATGTTGAAACCCGGCTGGCGGAGCAGGAGGAACGGCAGGACGCGACCGGGCAGCTGACCCGCCTGCACGAAACTTTCCTGCTCCGGATGGAGCCGCTGATCGATGATGCGGTTTTCGAATTCGTCATGCAGGGGGAATGGCTCTCCGCCAGAAGCAATGTCTATATCGCGGACCTGGTTGAAAGCTCAATGCAAAAGGTCGGCGAGTTCCTGAAGTTCGGCGATACCATCGACGATCTGGAAGGCGTGCTGTCGGCGGTCATTCTGGCATCCGATCTTGATAGTTTCGGCCCGCTACAGACCCGCTACAGCGCGTTGGAGGCGGAGATCGAGGAGAATGCCGCGCGCTGGGCAGCGGAGGCCGGGGAGCCCGCCTTTGTTGACCTTGCGCAGACGATCCTCGATTTCGGGCGCGGGCCGGACAATATCTTCATCTTGAAGGAGCAGGAACTCTGGCAGACGCCGCCGGGACAAAGCCCGGCGCTCTCGCCGCGGCTCGTGCAGAAGGGCAATCTTCTCAGGATCAGCCATGAGAGCTTTCACACCGTCTATTCCAGTGCCCTGATCGATGTGGTCAAGAACCTGGAAAACAGGTCCCAGAGCGAAACCCGTCAATCGGGCAGCGAACTCAGCGATCTTATTCTTGACGGGGCGAACACGCTGCATCTCTTGCTGTCGCTCCGGGCGGAAGGAAATCTGGTGGCGAGCATCCTCGGGGAGATGTCGAATGTACCAGATGTCGCGAATATCGGTCCCTTCGCCGAGCGGTTCGAGGCGTCGGAGGCGCGGATCAAGGATATGCTGGCCGACCTCGGGACCGCGCGGGAAAAGACCGAGCTTCGGAATACCACCCTGAGCCTGCTGAATATCGGGACGGGGGAGAATAACCTGTTCGAGATACATCGGGCGGAACTTGAGAGCAGCGGTCGCGCGGTCATGGCGCTGGCGAACGCCCGCGAAATTGCGGCCAGCCTGCAGGCGGAGGTGGCAAAGCTGGTCGCGGCGGCGCGCGAACGCGGCGTGACCGCCGGGGGCCACTCCACCGAAGTGATTGAGCTTGGCCGCTCTCTTCTGGTGCTGGTGGCGGTGGCGAGCCTGGCAACGGCGGTGCTTGTCATGCTGTTCTATATCCGCCCCCGTATCATCCGTCCGCTTGAGAATATCACCGGCGCAATGACCCGCCTCGCCGACGGGGATACGGGCGTTGACATTCCCTATCGCGGCCGCAATGACGAGGTGGGGGACATGGCCAACGCGCTCGCCGTGTTCCGCGATACCGCCATCGAGATACAGGAATCCAACCACCGCGAGATCGAGGAGGGCCGCCGCCGCCTGATCAATGCGATCGAGAATATCTCCGAGGGTTTCTCGCTGTATGATGCCAATGACAAGCTGGTCGTCTGCAACAGCGTCTATCGCGACCTGTTTTTCCCGAAAAAGATTATCGAGACGGAAATCGGCAAGAGCTTTGAGGAGATCATGCGCAATGCGACGAAGCTGGCCCTCATTCAGGATGCACTCGACCGCGAGACGGATTGGCTGAGGGAAAGCCTTGAAAATCATCGCAAGCGGCTGAATTCGGGCATGCTGCGTCGCTCCGATGGCCGCTGGGTGCTGGTCAATGAACGCAAGACGGAGGATGGCAGCACCGTCGCCGTCTATTCCGATATCACCCAGATCAAGCAGCAGGAGCAGGCAATCTCGGAGCAGTCGCAGGCGCTGGAACGGCTCTCCAACCAGCTGGCGAAATATCTCTCGCCACAGGTCTATGCCTCCATCTTCGAGGGGCGCAATCGCGGCGATATCACCAGCCGGCGCAAGAAGCTGACGGTGTTCTTCTCCGATATCGTCGGCTTTACCGAGATCACCGAACAGATGGAGGCGGAGGATTTGACCCGCATCCTCAATCAGTATCTGACAGAGATGTCGGAGATTGCGCTTGAATATGGCGCGACCATCGATAAATTCGTCGGCGACGCCATCGTCATTTTCTTCGGTGATCCCGAGAGCAAGGGCGTGAAAGAGGATGCCCTCGCCTGCGTGAAGATGGCGCTCGCCATGAAAAAGCGGCTGCAGGAGCTGAACGAAGGCTGGCTTGAAATGGGTGTCGAGAAGCCGCTGCAATGCCGGATGGGCATCAATACCGGCTATTGCACGGTCGGTAATTTCGGCAGCAGCGAGCGGATGGACTACACCGCCATCGGCAACGGCGTCAATCTCGCCTCCCGACTGGAATCGACGGCGGCGACGGGGGAGATCCGCATCTCCCATGAAACCTATGCCAATGTGAAGGATGTAATTCTCTGCGGCAAGCGGAAGGAAATCACGGTCAAGGGCTTCCACCTTCCGATCAATACCTATGTCGCGCAGGAAGAACGCGACGAGGTGATAAGCGAGGCGGAGACCATCCATGAAGAGCTCCAGAATGTCCGGCTGGATATCGACCTGAAGAACATGACCCCCGCCGCCCGGCGCAAGACGGAGGCCTTGCTGCAGAGAGTTCTGACGCAGATTGCGACCGGTCGACCGGATGACCCGCCCGACGGGGAGGATGGCTAGGCCGAACTTTGCCTGTCCTGGCGGAATAGAGTGCCATAGAAAATTTTGCGGTTGCGCCGCAGCATAAATCCTCTACTCTGTTCTTATGCAGAAAACCCAGACTGTTTTCGATGAAATGAACGGGGAAGCGGGAGACGTTCGCTATCCTTACGAAGAATACCAGAAATGGCTGTCGGAAGAAAACCCGGCAAGGCTTCGCCGCAAATCAACCGCCGCCGAAGCCTTTTTTCGCCGCACCGGCATCACCTTCAATGTGTATGGACGTGAAGAAGCGGCCGAACGGCTGATCCCCTTCGATGTTATTCCCCGGGTTATCTCGGGGCGGGAGTGGGCGCGGCTGGAACGCGGTATCGAGCAGCGGGTGCGCGCGATCAACGCCTTTCTCCACGATATATATCATCGGCAGGAAATCCTCCGTGCGGGCCGTATCCCGAAAGAGCTGATCGCCAATAACGATGCCTTCCTGCCGCAGATGATCGGCGTTTCCCCGCCGGGGAATGTTTATACGCATATCGTCGGCACCGACCTTGTGCGGACGGGGGAGGATGAGTTTTACGTCCTTGAAGACAATGCGCGCACGCCATCCGGTGTCTCCTATATGCTGGAAAACCGCGAGACGATGCTGCATATGTTTCCCGAGCTGTTCTCGCAGGTGAAGGTCCGCTCGGTCAGCGACTATCCGAAACATCTCCGCCGGTCCCTTGGCGAATGTGCGCCGTCGGCCTGCGGCGGCAAGCCCGTTGTCGCGGTCCTGACGCCCGGTATTCACAACTCCGCCTATTTCGAGCATTCGTTTCTGGCCGACCAGATGGGCGCGGAGCTGGTGGAGGGACATGACTTGCGTGTTGTCGATGGCCGGATCGCCATGCGCACCACGCGCGGCTATGACCCGATCGACGTACTGTATCGCCGGGTCGATGACGAATATCTTGATCCACTGAATTTCAATCCGGAATCGCAGCTCGGTGTCGCCGGGATCATGGATGTCTATCGGGCGGGCGGGATCACCATTGCCAATGCCCCCGGCACCGGCATTGCCGACGATAAGGCGATCTATTCCTATATCCCCGAAATTGTCCAGTTCTATACCGGCGAAAAGGCGATTTTGCAGAATGTTCCGACCTGGCGCTGCGCGGAGGCCGACTCGCTTTCCTATGTCCTCGATAACCTTGAGGAGCTGGTGGTGAAAGAGGTGCATGGCTCGGGCGGTTACGGCATGCTGGTCGGACCGGCGGCGAGCAAGCGGGAGATTTCCGCCTTCCGTGCCAAGCTGAAGGCCCAGCCCGGCAACTATATTGCGCAACCGACCCTTGCGCTCTCGACGGTCCCGATCCTGACCAAGAAGGGCCTTGCGCCGCGCCATGTGGATCTGCGCCCTTTCGTGCTGGTCTCTCCGCGCAATGTAAAGATTACGCCCGGCGGATTGACGCGGGTTGCGCTGAAGGCCGGATCGCTCGTCGTGAATTCCAGCCAGGGCGGGGGCACGAAAGACACCTGGGTATTGGAGGAATGACGCGCGATGCTAGGTAAAACCGCAGGCGGTCTTTTCTGGATGTTCCGGTTTCTCGAACGCAGCGAAAATACATCGCGGATGCTCGACGCGGGGTTTCATATTGCGCTGACCCGGTCCACGGCGGCGGAAAATGAATGGGCCTCGGTCGTGGCGGCGGCGGGCGTGACGGAGGCTTATACGGCCAAATATGATCAGTATGTCGCCCCGCATGTGATTGATTTCCTGCTGCGCGATAAAAGCAATAGCTCCAGTGTCTGGTCCGTTATCGAAGGGGCCCGTAACAATGCCCGGATGGTCCGCACGGCGCTCACCCGCGAAGTGTGGGAGGCAACAAACGAATGCTGGATCACGCTGAAAGACCTGCTCTCCCGCCCGGTGTCGGAGCGGGACCTGCCCGAAGTGCTCGGCACGATCCGCCAGCAAAGCGGGTTGGTGCGTGGCGCGCTGCACGGAACCATGCTCAGGAATGATATATTTGACTTCGCCCGCCTCGGCTCCTTTCTGGAGCGGGCGGACAATACGGCGCGAATCCTTGACGTGAAATATTATGTTTTGCTGCCCTCTGCTTCCTTTGTGGGCTCGTCTCTCGATAACGTGCAATGGGAATCGATCCTGCGCTCCGTCTCGGCGCAACGGGCCTTCCGATGGCTCAATCCCGGGGAAATCAACCCGGTGAGCATCGCCGAATTCCTCATTCTCGATCGGCGGATGCCGCGCTCCCTGGCCTTCTGCTATGCGAAAATTGTTGATAATCTAGGCTATCTTGAGGAAGATTACGGGCTTCGTCTCGATTGCCATGAGATGGCAGCCCCAATACTGAAAAGACTAACGGAAGCTTCGGTCGATTCCATCGTTGATGAAGGATTGCATGAATTTATCACCGCCTTCCTCCGGGACAATATGGCGCTCGGCAACCAGATTGAACAGGACTATCGCTTTATCGGATGACTGAATGATTCTGAAAATTTCACATCTGACGAAATACCGCTTCGAGGAGCCGGTACATTATGCGTTGCAACAGCTCCGGCTGCTGCCGAAGAGCGGCGTCGGGCAGAATGTCGTATACTGGGATGTGACGGTCACCGGCGGTACGCACGAGGTTGAGTTCGATGACCAGTTCAGCAACCGTGTCATGCTTGTCGGCATTGATCCCGGTGAGACTGAAATCTCCATCCTGTGCGCCGGGGAGGTCGATACGACCAACCTGCATGGCGTTATCGGCCCGAATATGGGTTTCGCGCCGCTCTGGCTCTTTCTTCGGCCGACGCCGCTGACGAAACCGGGCAGCCGGGTTGCGAAGCTGATAAAGGAACTCGGGACGGATCACGAAACGGATGTCACGCGGCTTCATACGCTGTCGCGGCTGATCGGGGAGGTGGTGCCCTATCAGACCGGGGAAACTCACGCAGAAACCACGGCGGAGGAGGCTTTGGTCGCCGCCGCCGGCGTCTGCCAGGATCATGCGCATATCTTTGTCGCGGCGGTCCGGCAGATGGGCTTTCCCGCGCGCTACGTCAGCGGCTATCTGATGATGAATGACCGGGTGGAACAGGATGCGACCCATGCTTGGGCCGAAGCTTATCTGCCCGACCTGGGCTGGGTCGGGTTCGATGTCTCCAACGGGATTTCACCCGATGACCGCTATATTCGCGTGGCGACGGGGCTGGATTACAAGGATGCGTCGCCGATCTCGGGCCTGCGTTTGGGCTCGGGCGGGGAACATATGGATGTAACGCTACAGGTACAACAATAACCTTCCGTGAAATAAGGATCGAAGAAAAAGAATGACATATTGCGTCGGGTTGAGGCTCAACAAGGGCCTCGTTTTCATGTCGGATACGCGCACCAATGCGGGCGTGGACAATGTTGCCGTCTTCAAGAAGATGCACAGCTGGGTCATTCCCGGAGAGCGTGTCATCACCATGATGACGGCGGGAAATCTCGCGACAACCCAGGCCATCATCAGCACTTTGGACGAGCGCTCCAAGGCGCCGGAAGACCGCAAGCCCTCGATTTTGGAGGCACCGTCCATGTTTCAGGTCGCGCGCCTTGTCGGGGAGACCATTCGCGAGGAAATTCACGGCACCGTCATCGAAGGGCAGGAAGCGGATTCCGCATTTAACGCGACCCTGATTCTCGGCGGGCAGATCAAGGGCAGCGATCCGCGCCTGTTCCTTGTCTATCCGGAAGGAAACTTTATCGAGGCCTCCGCCGAGACGCCTTTCTTCCAGATCGGGGAGACGAAATACGGCCGGCCGATCCTGGTTCGGGCCTATGATCCGGAGATGAGCTATGAAGAGGCGATAAAGCTGTTGCTGGTGTCCTTTGATTCGACCATCAAGGCCAATCTGTCGGTTGGCCTGCCACTCGATCTTCAGGTTTATGACAACGACAGTTTCGAAATCGGGGAGGAGCGGCGCATTCAGGCGGATGATCCGTATTTCAACCTGATATCAACCGGCTGGGGAGATGCCCTGCGGGAGGCCTTTCGTTCCTTGCCCGATTTTCATTTTTCGGACCAGGATCAATAAATTTTTAAGGCGCGCCGGATAATGTGAGGGAGCCTGCCCGTGGTTACCTTATGGCTTGCGCAAGAGGGCGGTAATTCAGTATAACCACGGAAAGGTCCATTAGGGGGTGATCGGAAAACATGATCTCTGAAAAATT
The DNA here is from genome assembly GCF_029233945.1 of Sneathiella sp. Taxonomy (GTDB): domain Bacteria; phylum Pseudomonadota; class Alphaproteobacteria; order Sneathiellales; family Sneathiellaceae; genus Sneathiella. The sequence continues at coordinate 22,154 of NZ_JARGOQ010000048.1, forward strand.
CGCCGAGGCGCGCCATCATATGGTGCTCAGTCAGTTGCGGCCGAACCGGGTAACGAGCGACCGGGTGGCGGAAGCCATGGATACAGTCCCGCGCGAGGAGTTCGTGCCGAAGGAGCTGCGCGGTGTGGCCTATCTGGATGAGGATCTGGAAGTCGCCCCGGGGCGCTTCATTGTTGAGCCTCGGGTTTTCGGCCGCCTCCTGCAGGAAGCCGATATTAAATCCACGGAAGTTGTGCTCGATATCGGGTGCGGTACGGGATATTCCGCCGCCGTCCTCGGGTTCCTCGCGCAGGCCGTTGTCGCCATCGAGAGTGATCCGGCGCTGGTGGAAACCGCAAGTGCAACTTTGAGCCGGCTTGAGTGTGATAATGTCGCCGTTGTTGACGGCGCGCTGGCAGACGGAAACGCCAAGCAGGGGCCCTATAACGTTATTCATATAAATGGCGCGATTTCGAGTGCGCCGCAAAGTCTGCTGGACCAGCTTGCCGAAGGCGGCCGACTGGTCTGTGTGCTCGGGTCGAACCCGGGTGTTGCAACGGTATATCGTCGCCAGGGGGACAGGTTTTTCCCGCGGGCGGCCTTTGATGCGTCAGTGCCGGCTCTGCCGGACCTGATGAGTGTCGCGTCCTTCGAATTTTGATCGCAGGCGGCGGCGTCACAATTTTGTCATGCTTGCCGGGAATAACGGGATGTATGATACAGCGCTGATTGGTTTTGATGTCGGGTTTCATACAGACGATTTATTTAAAATTGTTGATTGAAACCGGTATCGGGACTAAATTCGGCTATGGTTAATTTCTTAGCGGCCTGAATTTGGGTTCGAGAGGCGAGTTTGATGAAAAAAGTAGCTTTGACCGTTGCATCCGTATTGGCGGTTACGATGCCTGTGTCTCTGGTGAATGCCGAGACGTTGAGCGATGCACTGGCATCAACTTATCAGAATAACCCGAGCCTGATGGCCGCGCGGGCAAATGTTCGCAGCGTTGACGAAGGTGTGCCGCAGGCCCTGTCAGGCTGGCGCCCGGAAGTATATGCAATCGGTGAGGTTGCCTCGCAGCATTATGATGTTAATCCGTCGGTGGCAGGCACGAGCAGGGGCTCCAATCCGCGAGAAGCATCTCTGGTTGCCTCTCAATCACTTTATGCCGGCGGACAGACGATTGCCTCGACCAAATCCGCTGAAGCGGACGTGAATGCGGCGCGGGCCGGATTGCTCTCGACCGAGCAGAATATTTTCCAGTCCGCTGTCGAGGCTTATATGAATGTGCTTCGCGATGAAGCGCTGGTTGAGTTGAACCGCAATAACTCGGTCGTCCTGCGGCGCCAGCTGGACGCGGCAAATGACCGCTTCCAGGTCGGGGAAATCACCCGCACCGACGTGGCACAAGCCGAAGCCCGTCTCGCGGACTCAGTTTCCAGGGTGATCCAGGCCGAGGGTAACCTCCGGTCCACCCGCGCTAATTTTGAACGGATCGTCGGACGCCCGCCGGAGAACCTTGAAGACCCTTTAGTGCCCTCCGACTTCCCGGAGTCGGAGGAGACAGCGCTGACGATCGCCCTTGAAAACCATCCGGATATTGAGGCTGCGAAATTCAACGAGGAAAGCTCCCGCCATGTGATTCGCGCCACCTCCGGGCAGTTGCTGCCCTCGCTCGATCTTGAAGGCAGTCTTGCAACCGGTTGGGATACAGCCGGATCGGGCACGGATAGCGACACCGCGCGGATCGGTGCGGTGCTGACGGTGCCGCTTTATCAGTCCGGCTCCGTCTACAGCCAGGTGCGTCAGGCGCGGCAGGTGAACAGCCAGCGGATGCAGGAGATTGAGGAAACGGTCCGCTTCGTGCGCGAATCCGTTATCCAGTCATGGGAGCTTCTTGAAACCTCCCGCTCGCGCATTGGCGCGAATGAGGAAGCCGTGCGCGCCAATACCATCGCGCTGGAAGGTGTTGAACAGGAAGCGCAAGTTGGCTCCCGCACCACGCTGGACGTGTTGAACGCGGAGCAGGAACTCCTGCAAAGCAAGGTGGACCTTGTCACGGCGCGGCGCGACCAGTATGTGGCTATCTACTCGGTCCTCGCCACGATCGGCAAGTTGAATGCGCGCGACCTTAATCTGAACGTCGATTATTACGATCCGACCGCCAACTACGACAGGGTCCGGAATAAATGGTTCGGTACGGATGGCGGATTGGATTAAGAAATAATTAAAGTAAACCGGCCATAGTTGACTGAACGAGCGATTAATAACGATGAGGCGCATGCTCGTCGTGAACTAGGCCCCCGGATTCAATGGTGAATTGACTATGAGCGATCCAACGACAGAACAAGAACCGACGATGGAAGAGATTCTAGCCTCCATCCGGCGTATCATCTCCGAAGACGGAGAAGAAGAAGGCCAGGAGGAGAGCACCGCCGCCGAGGCTGGCGCCGAAGAAGCGGAAGATACCGTCGAGGTTGAAGCTGACGCGGACGCGGAGACAGAAGCCGAGCCGGAAGCAATGGCGGAGGCCGAGGAAGAACCGGAGCCCGAACCCGAACCGGAATCTGAGGATGATGTTTTGGAACTGACGGACGAGGTTGAGGAGGAAGAGGTGCTCACCCTCGAGGAGGAAGTCGAGGAAGAGGCTATCGAACTCGATGTCGAGGCTTCTGATGAGCCGGAAGCTGAACCCGAGATGGTGGCCGACGCAGAAGAGGAAGCTGAGCCGGAAGTCGATTTTGAGGCGGAAGAGGAAGCCGAACCTGAACCCGAAGTGGCAGAAGCCGCCGCTGTCACATCGAACAGCCTGTTGGCTGACCCTACAATTGCCGCAACCACATCTGCCTTTGCCAATCTGGCCGGTGCCGTTGCTTCATCACGAGGATTGCAAATGGGTAAGAATGCAACGTTGGAAGACATGGTCAAAGATATGCTCCGTCCGATCTTGAAGGACTGGCTCGATCACAATCTCCCCCAGATCGTGCAGCGCATCGTCGAGCGCGAAGTGAGCAAGCTCGCTGACCGGGCGGACGACGAAGAATAAAGTCCTTCCTCCCGGGTGGTGAGCCGACTATATTACTCCCGAAATTTTGCCGACTAATCAATAAAGAAAGGTTCAGCGATGCTGGACAAGTCTTATCGACCCGATGAGGTCGAGAGAAAGCTCTATTCTCAATGGATGGAGCAGGGGGCGTTTGCCTGTGGCCGCGCCAAATCCGACGATAGCTACACGATTGTTATTCCGCCGCCGAATGTGACGGGCAGCCTGCATATGGGCCATGCGCTCAACAACACGCTGCAGGATGTGCTGGTGCGGTTCGAGCGGATGCGGGGGAAAGACGTGCTCTGGCAGCCGGGTATGGACCATGCCGGCATCGCGACGCAGATGGTGGTTGAGCGCCAGCTCGGGGAGCAGAACATTACCCGCCATGATCTGGGCCGGGAGAAATTCATCGAGAAAGTCTGGGAATGGAAAGGCGAGTCCGGCGGGCAGATTTTTGAGCAGCTCCAGCGCCTCGGCGCGACCTGCGACTGGGATCGCGAACGCTTCACCATGGACGAGGGGCTCTCCAAGGCCGTCCGCAAGGTGTTCGTCCAACTCTATAAAGAGGGGCTGATCTACCGCGACAAGCGGCTGGTCAACTGGGACCCGAAATTCCACACGGCGATTTCCGACCTTGAGGTCGAGCAGAAGGAAGTGAACGGCCATATGTGGCACTTCCGCTATCCGGTTGAGGGTGAGGAGGGGCGCTTTATCACTGTCGCGACGACACGCCCCGAAACCATGCTCGGCGATACGGGTATTGCCGTCCACCCCGAAGATGAGCGCTATACCGACCTTGTCGGCAAGTTCGCGATCCTGCCCATCGTCGGACGCCGTATTCCGATCGTCGCCGATAGTTACGCCGACCCGGAGCAGGGCTCCGGCGCGGTGAAAATTACGCCGGCCCATGATTTCAACGACTTCGAGGTTGGCAAGCGCGCCAATCTGGAGGTCATTAATATCATGGATGAGAATGCGCATCTCAATGACGCGGTGCCGGAGGCCTATCAGGGCATGGAACGGTTCGAGGCACGCAAAAAGATCGTCGCTGAGATCGAAAGCCTTGGTCTGCTCGACAAGATCGACGATCATCCGCATACGGTCCCCTATGGTGACCGCTCCGGTGTGGTGATCGAGCCCTTGCTTACCGATCAGTGGTTCGCCGATGCGGCAACCCTCGCCCAGCCCGCGATCCGCGCGGTGGAGAGCGGCAAGACAAAATTCGTGCCCGAAAAATGGACCAACACCTATTACGACTGGATGCGCAATATCCAGCCCTGGTGCATCTCGCGCCAGCTCTGGTGGGGGCATCGCATCCCGGCCTGGTTCGGCCCGGACGGTATGATCTTTGTGGAAGAAACCGAGGAAGAGGCCGTTGCCGCCGCGAAGGCGCATTATGGCCGTGACGAGGAACTCTCCCGCGATAACGACGTGTTGGATACCTGGTTTTCCTCCGCGCTCTGGCCGTTCTCGACCCTTGGCTGGCCGGACAAGACGCCGGAGCTGGACCGCTACTACCCGACCGACGTGCTGGTCACTGGCTTTGATATTATCTTCTTCTGGGTCGCCCGGATGATGATGATGGGCCTGCATTTCATGGAGGAAGTGCCGTTCCACACGGTCTATATCCATGCGCTGGTCCGCGATGAGCAGGGCGCGAAGATGTCCAAATCCAAGGG
>NZ_JARGOQ010000049.1 GCF_029233945.1 Sneathiella sp.
CATTCTAGCTCTCCAGAAGGCGCTGTCAGACGAATACGCCCTCGTCTCTGTTTGGCGTAAAATGGCAATAAAGCGCTTCTATCACACCGCGCTGAATTGCTGCCATTCGGCCAATTTCTTGAGATTCCTCGTTTCCAATTATCGTCGTGGCAGCATCAGCATAGCCTTTAGGAACATCCGAGACTTTGGATATTTTTGAGGTTAGAAAATTGATCAATAACGGAACGTTTATTCTCCAGTCCAGACCAAGCAAGGCAATCAGATACCTTTCTTTGCAAATCGTTTTCACTTAACGGTTTTTTTGAACCCCCGATCGGGTCGTTCGCAACGATCTCTTCTTTCCTGCCTGATTTAAATTCGGCTAAAAGCTGCACTGAAGTCGAGGTGTCGTCCGAACCCGTGTCAACTCGCTCTCGCTGAAACATCGCCAAATGCGTTGTTCTGTCCGTATCCTGAATTGCTTCCGGCGTAAAATGACTTAGCGATAAATGCCCGTCACGCAACAGACAGGCCGCTGGGTATGTAAAACTAAACCTTGCTTCATTTTCCGTCTCTGGACGGTCAAAGCGAAGATTGTCATATAATCGCGCGGGAAGCCTCGCCGTTACCTTATGAAGATCACTGGTATCTGCGCCCAGTTTTTCTCTTAAAATTTCAATGGCATCCAGCGCCAAATGCGATGCAGCGCAACAGGGAAATCTTTTCGTCAACAAGCCATGTTCTTCAATTGCCCAGTGAGTTCCCAAGCCTTCGAGAGCCGCGCTATAATTAACCTTTTTCCCTTGGCTATATAGTTCTTGAAAGCTCCATCGTCCGGTCAGAAAACCCGGTTGGGCTCCGATGCCGGATGCTGCCATGCAGGCAGCCAAAACCGAATTTTGAGCCGCGAGACCTGCGTGTAATGGCTTTGTCGAAGTCCCAAACTGGAGTTTTGACCCAGCAGCGAGACTGAAAGCAATACTCATCGCGGAGCAAATTCTTTCAGGTGACAAGCCCATCATAACTGCGGCGGCACCCGCCGCGCCAATAACGCCAACGGTGGAAGTCGAGTGCCATCCGGCACCGTAATGTTCAGGATTTACAAGTAAAGAAACACGGGCCTGTAACTCAAGCCCTATCACGTATGCATCTCGCAATCGCTGGCCTGAATGCTCCTGCATCTCGCCGATGACAATTAATGTTGGCACCAATACCGCGCTGGCATGTGTAAAGCCGGGCAGAAAGTTGTCGTCAAAGTCCAACGCATGGGCGGCCATTCCGTTGACAAGAGCGGCTCCGGCGGGAGGCAATTTCACATCCTGCCCGAATACCGTCTGATTGCCTTTTCCGTGAATCTTGCTTGTCGCCTCGAGAACAGAAAGGGTTGCTTTATCCTGACTGCCGGCAAAAATACAGGCTAATGTATCTATAAAAGCATTATTCGCCCGACAATCAGAAAGCTTCGAGTTAGGCGACGGAAGATCCGCAGCCCATTCCGCCAAAATACTTGCGACTGGGGCATGCGTCATGAAATGTCACCAAGTTCGACGCTAACAAGATTTACCCAGTAAGCAATGCCATGCGGCAAAGCTTCGTCGTTGAAATCATAAAGAGAGTTATGAACAAATTTGTTGGAATCCTTGTCGCCATTTCCCATAAGAATATAGGCACCAGGCACTTTCTCCAGCATGAAGGCGAAGTCTTCTGAGCCACCTAATGGTTGTCCCTTACCCTCGACATTTTTATGCCCGGCCGTACGTGTCGCCGCGTCGATAGCAGTAGCGGTTTGGTCCGGCCAATTAATCAAGGGTGGATAACGGCGGATGAATTTGTAATTCGCCTGACACTCATAAGCGCTTGCTGAAGATTGCGCCAGAACTGACAGTCGTGCCTCTATCTTGTCACGCGTTTCAGGCGTATAGCTTCGCGCCGTCCCCCGAACCAGGACAGTGGATGGAATAATATTTGGCGAGTTGAATTCACCCGCTACGATATGCCCGATACTAATCACGGCAGAATCAACGGCAGACACGTTACGGGCAACAACAGTGGAAATATTGCTCATAAACATGGCGGATGCCATCGTCGGATCTGTTGCCAGATGCGGAGCGGCTCCATGACCACCCGTGCCGACGAACTCAACCTGCCATGTATCCCCGGCCGCCATCATCGGCCCAGATTTGATGACAAATTTTCCGACGGCAAGCCCCGGCATGTTATGCATTCCATAAACAGCGTCACAAGGAAACTTTTCAAACAAGCCTTGCTCGATCATTACGCGGGCGCCGCCTTCACTTTCTTCGGCGGGCTGGAATATAAAATGAATGGTGCCCGAAAAATTACGATGTTTCGCCAGATACTTAGCCGCTCCCAGAAGCATTGCCGTATGTCCGTCATGGCCACAAGCATGCATTTTTCCAGCATTTACCGATTTATATTCAAATTCATTTTTTTCATGGATGAAGAGTGCGTCCATGTCTGCCCTCAGGCCAATAGTTCTCGAGCCTGCGATCTCTCCTTTTAAAGTCCCGACGACACCTGTCGTCGCCAGACCGCGGTTTACAGAGATACCTGACTTTCCCAGTTCGGCGGCAACGATTGCAGCCGTCCGAGTTTCCTGGAAAGCTGTTTCCGGATACTTGTGAATATCCCGGCGCAAGGTTACCAGCTCTTCAAAAAAACCAGGATCAGCTTTCAAACCTAATTCACTATACAGAGTCATTTTCTTGATCGTTTCTTTTCGAAATTGGAAGGAGCGAAAGGCTAAGGCCATGCAGAAGTATCACGACAATAAAAATCGGAATGCCGATCGCGACGTAAAAGGTTGAAACCTCAAAAGTTTCTGCCTCCAGATACCAGTGCCTAGCCAGAAATCCGCGGACAAAATTTGTGCCGGGGCCAAAAAACGAGTACCAGAGTATGGGTAGAAGGAATACGAGCACAGCCGCCCAGCGAACCAAACCCGCACATCGTTTCAAGAAGACCGGCAGACTATCGGATACGCGGGTGAGAACTGGGTCGAAGCCGGCCTTAAAAGACACGGTCGCCCCTAGCAAACCAACCCATACCATTGCATAGCGGGCAACTTCTTCCGTCCAAGGTGGCGGCGAGTCAAAGGCGTATCGTGCCACGACCTGCAGGGCGATAGCGAACACCATCGCCCCGAGGAATGTTATGGCAGCAACTGTAGCCACTCGGTCGCAACCGTTACTTATCTTGGTAATGGCGTTCACTATAGACGTCATGGGACTTGCCTTTCCTGGAACTATTAATTCCCTTGGTATTCTGCAGCGCTTATGAGAGTTTTGAGGTCCTCTTTTGTCACTATATCTTCCCAAATCGCCTGGCTTGCCTGGACAAAGCGATCCCTTTCGCCAGGCTCCAGTTCGGTTACGGTTACACCCTCGCTCTTGAGCATGCTCAACGCGTTTTTACTCCATTCCGCACCCCACTTGCGGTTCGCAGCAATACCCTTCGTGACAGCCTCGTCGACAACGGATTTTTCTTTGTCATTGAGGCTCCTGTACCAATCCTCCGAAAGCAGGGCGACACGCGCCGAAACGCCGCTGTCGAGGGGGGTAAAATGCGTCAAAATTGCGGTATGACCATAAAGAAGTGCCGACGCGGGGGGGTTGAAATAACCGTCAGCAACGCCTGTCTGAAGAGCGTTGGCGACTTCCGCCCAACTGACGACCGTCCCTTTCGTACCCCAAGCCTCAAACAACTTAATTTGCTGGCCGTCCTTACCCCGGATTCGAAGCGCCTTAACATCGTCAAACTTGCTTATAGAGATCTTAGTGTTAAAGAGGCCCGCGCTGCCGCCTCGCATAGGAAATCCGGCAAGACGTACACCGTGCGGTTCTATCTGCTCGTTAATCTTCTCAATGATTTCCCCTTTTTTCATGGCTGAATCGAAATGATCATTGCCGGAAAACAGGAATGGCAGAAAAATACCTTTGCTTATGGGCGCCAGCTTGAACAACACAGCGGAATTAGCCATATCGACTTGAATCAAGCCTTGGGAAACTTGGTCGAACCGCTCCTTTTCCTTTCCAAGAGTATCCGACGGGAAAACTTTAGTCTCCATACCGTTGGCATTCAGATGATCGGCGAAAGCTTTAATGAAAACATATTCCCCATTCTTCTGAAGGTCTTCCGTTCCCGCGAGGGCAATTTTGACCTCCTTCGCAACCGCAGCGGATGAGAAAATCAAAAGTAAAGCCATCGAAATGCTTAATAGACGTTTCATGAATATCAATCTCCTTTGAAAGTTAAAAATATCGATTACTACTACAGACGAATCGTCGAAATTTACCGTAGAAATTAACCCAAATATCCGAGAGCTCTTGGCAGCGCTAAGCTGATCTCCGGAACAAAGATCAAGAATCCCAAGAAGAACAGTTCAGCCACCAGAAACGGGATAATGGCACGAACAATTCTCCAGTAATTGAAGTTGGTTACTGTCGACAGGATCAGCAGCACCCCCCCTAAAGGAGGCGTCAGCAGGCCCACTGTCAGATTAAAGCCCACAACAATGCCCATATGTGTCGGGTCGACCCCCATCAAAAGAGCCGGCGGAACAAGAAGGGGCGCCAGCAGCGCAACGGCAGCCTTCACGTCCATCACCATTCCGGCACCAATCAAGATAAGGTTGAGCACCAGCATATATCCCGTTGGCCCCAGCCCCATCGACGTTATTGACGAAGCAAGCAATTGCGGCAACTGCTCCAGAGAGGATAGATATCCAAATGTAGCAATAGCGACGAGAATTACGAAAATAGCGCCTGTCAATACTACCGTCCGATGAGCAGCTGCAATCACGTCCGTGAAGTTAAGCTCCCGATACATAAATCCAACCAAGGCAGCGACGACAACCGCCAGGGCAGCCGCCTCGGCCGGCGTCATCAATCCAAATAGAATTCCGCTCAGTATGATAACCGGGAGGCTGAGGGCCGGAAGGGCATGTGAGAACGCTGGCAAAAATTTGGGGATATCCGTACCCTTACCACCGGGATGATCATATTTAATGGCAAAAAATCCATTAAGAATCATAAGCATAACCGCCAAGAGCAGGCCAGGAACAATACCAGCGGCAAAAAGTGCAACAACAGACGTGTTCATCAGCGCACCATAGAAAATCAAAATGATGCTAGGCGGAATGATGGGGCCGATAATGGATGAGGCCGCTGTCACCGCGATTGCGTAATCCTTCGGATACCCCTCTTTTTCCATAATCGGCACGAGAGTATTACCGAGAGCGGCGGCGTCTGCCGTTGCCGAACCCGATACTCCTGCAAAGAAAACGCTCGTAAGAATATTGACATGCCCGAGTCCCCCCTTAAAGCGGCCCAGAATTGTCAGGGAGAACCGGATCAAGGCATCGGCAATCCCGCCTCTGTTCATCAATTCACCAACGAAAATGAACAATGGCATCGCGAGAAATGCAAAGACATCAAGCTGGCTAAAAACCCGTTGCGGCAAAGCCGCCAAAAATTGCCCGTTATCCGATACAATCAAACCGATTACGGCGGATCCACCGATGAGATAGGCGATGGCCGTCCCGGAAACCAGGGCGGCTATTAGAAATAGAAAAGGTATCCAGATCAATGTCATTGAATTTTCCCTGTTTGAAGGAGAATCGCAAACACCATTTATTTACACAATAGAAAATATATTCGCCGCCCATAGCTTTTTACTATAGATTGTATCGTGTACAAAATTAGGTATGCACGAATGCGGATACTAACTCTCCAGCGCCTCGAAATTTTCAAAACGATTTCCGCGACCAACAGTATCAGTGAAGCGGCACGCCGCCTAAATCTGGCGCAGCCCACCGTCAGCCGACACATCCGGGATTTTGAAGCTGCCCTGAAACTTGGCCTTTTCATCAATGAAAGCGGAAGAATAAAGCCCACCTGGGAAGCGCATCGACTATTTGAAATATGTGAGGGAACATACGAAAGGCTGCGCCAGGTTGAAAATGCCATCGCCGGAATTCGCGAAGGGCGCGGCCAGACAATTCGTCTGATGTCTGTTCCAAGTTTCTTCTCATTCCCGTTCCTCGCCGCTGCCCTAAAAAGAGTTATAGAAGAGTATCCGGAGATTGATGTATCGATGGACGTCGGCTCCAGCGCCAATCAAATACAATCTCTTCGAGAGGGGAATATAGATATCGGGCTTGCCGCGGAAATTCCTGAGACGCCTGATTTAAAAATTTCGACTATAGGGCATACTAAAATTGTAATGATTGTCTCGAAAAACCATCCTATGGCCGATAAGGAGGTCTTTCCAATTTCAGCTGTGGAAAAATACCCTTGTATCATGCCTTTTACACGCGCACCTGTCGGCAAATTTATTGATCAGGAGTTGGCAAAACATGGTATTTCCATGAAAAGGTTGATGACGGCCGTTTCCCCCGCAATTGCACCGAGGTTGGTAGAAGCACTTGGCTGTTGCGCGATTTCAGACAGTCTGACAGCTGTCGCAAACCCGCATATTGACATCAAGGCAATACCATTATCTATCGATATTAGCGTCAGAGTACAAGCTATCCAAAACGCCGCAGCGGCCAAGCGGACTGTCGACGATCTTTACATCCATTCGCTACGCGATTCATTGTCGATGTTATCGAATAAGCCATAGCGGCACAGTAAGAACGTAATCTGTCCGTTATAATCACCTGACCTTTTCCATACCGTTTCATAAGTTCCTTAAGGAACACCAAGGCTGCTTTGCGATCGCATCGCCTGGAAACAAAGTATTCCAGCACTTCTCCCTCGTGGCCAACGGCACGCCACAGATCATGAGTTTCTCCATTTATCTTCACGAAAACTTCGTCCAGGCGCCATTGCCGCTGGAATAATTCCGGGAAGGATGAAGTCGCGTCTTCCGGATCCCCCGCGCAAACGGGAAACCAAATCTATCCCACCAATAGCGAACGGTTTCGTAGCTAATGTCGATACCGCATTCATGAAGAAGGTCTTCAACATTTCGTAGAGAAAGTGGAAATCGAACATACATCATCACAGCAAGGCGGATGATCTCAGGTGAGGCTTTGAAATACCGGAAAGAGTTTATTTTTCATGCTTGGAGGCTTGTCGACGTGCAAATGCCCATCAAGTGATTTTCTTCTGATGGAGTGGCGGCCGGACAGATGACGGCAAACCCACAGTGCCATTAAATCAAAAACTCTTGCAGTTCAGGAAGCCTCCATACATGACAATATTATCCTTTCTCCTAAATTACAGGGAACCCGCCAAGTCAAACCCTGAGATGCGGGCAGATTCAGCGAGATGCAGGATATAGGATCTTATCCCTTCACGGACGCTTCGGGTATGCAGGTAATCGCGTATCCTGTCCTCAACAACGTCAAACGGAAGGATGGCACTGCTGGCATCAGAGATGCGAAAGCGGTGTTGGTTCCGTTCATAATAAACGCGGCAAACTTCCTTACTGGCGGAGGGAACCGTCACTTCCCTTTCCACGAGCTTCATCAGCGTGGCATCCAAGGCCGCATCATTATCCGCGGGATCATTCAGGCCTTGCCGAATCGCCTCCTGCCGCAGTAACTCACGTACGACAAGCGCCTGAGCAGCCGCCTCCCTTGCCGCTTCCATACTCGCAGCGGAATGGTACTGCATCTCCAAGAAGACAGCGTTGTCATCAATTTCAGTGTCATTCACAAAAACCGGCATGACTACCCCCGTTTACGGACAATCTGATACCCCGGCCGCAGGATATATTTCACTGGTGCGCTGAACATATGCACGAGGCGCGTGAACGGGAAGATCAGGAAAATTGTCAGGCCGAGAAAGATATGGGCCTTGAAGATGAAGGCTTCGCCCATCACAAAATCCGCTGCGCCACCCCGGAAAGTAACAATATGCTGCGCCCAATTGGCAAGGGCGATCATACTGCTTCCGTCCGGATGCTGGGCGGAGGCAGGGATAGTTGCAAGACCGAGAATAAGCTGCAGATACAAAATGACGAGGATCAGGATATCGGCAAATTTGCTGGTTGCTCGTATCCGGGGGTCCGTTATACGGCGCCAAAGCAGAATGGTCAGGCCAATGAAGCACATTGCCCCGAAAATGCCGCCAGCGATCATCGCAAGCTTTTGCTTGACGGCGGCGCTCATAACCAAGTGGTAGATTGCTTCGGGTGTCAGTAGACCGACAAGATGGCCAAAAAACAGCAGGATAATGCCGATGTGAAATAGATTACTGCCCCAGCGCATCCCCTTGCTCCTAAGGAGTTGAGAACTGTCCGCTTTCCAGCTGTATGGGTCTTGGTCATAACGAAGAATACAACCAAGAATCATGACGAGAATGGCAATATAGGGGTAAATGCCGAACAGGAGTTCGTTTATATAGCTGCTCATTGTTCACTCCTATTAATCTGACCGTTTTCGTGCTGATTGGCGCCGAAACCGGGGGGCTGCGCCGCCGCGCAGGTGCCGCAGTTGGTGTCTCCTATGCCATTGAACGCCGGTGCTTCGTCCCATTCCTTGTCCAGCGCTTCAAGACTGTCATCCCTCGCCGCATCCTCGGCCAATGCCTGACGCACGAAATCCTTGTCGATCCGTACTTCCGTCATTTTGGCAAGCGCCTCAAAAACAATGCTGTAACCTGATTTCCGGCTTTTCAGTTTGGCACCAATCGCCGCGACAATATGCACAACCTCGCCCAAGGTCTCCTGCGCTTCCCGCGGTGAACATATTGACAGAAATTCCAGAAACAGCGGGAGATAATCCGGAAGCTCTTTCGCGTTGAGTACGAGCCCCTTTTCCCGGTAGTGATCGATCAGATCGACCATCGCCTGCCCGCGGTCACGGGATTCCCCGTGAATATGTTCGAACAGGTAAAGGGAGTTTCCACGCCCACGATCGAAAAGGGATACGTAATCTTCCTGCGCCTTCAAAAGGTTACGTGAGCCAAATCGCGTCATGAAATCAATGAGCTTACCGGACAGAATGTTTTCCTGGCGCAGGACAGCGATCAAATCCGCCATATTTTTCTGCAGCTCTTCAGTTGGGTATGTGAGCAACAGACCGAGTATTTTGAAGCTTTTCATTTTTGCCTCCGGATTTGACCGTTAAGGGTATTCTTATGCGTCGGGGTGCCGAAAAGGCTCTTTTTCATCTCTCCGCCGGAACAGCCATCGCCGAAGCTGAAACCACATTCAGAACGGGTGGCAAAGGCGAGTTCATTGTCAAAGGGCGTCTTGCCCGCATATTCCTTGTGATTAGTCGGGATCACATAGCGGTCTTCGTAATTGGCAATCGCCATGATCTGATACATGTCCTCCACCGTCGGCTTGTCGAGGCCGACATGATCGAGGATGCCCTGATCCGGCGCTCCGTCGACATGCTTGGTGCGCATATAGGCCCGCATGGCCAGCATGCGTTCAAGTGCGTGGGTAACCGGCTGCTCCTTTCCAGCGGTCAGCAGATTGGCAAGATATTTGACAGGGATGCGCAGCTTGCTCACGTCCGGGATGACACCGTCGGTTTCAAGCTGGCCCTCCTCCCAGCGGCTCTGGATTGGGCTCAGTGGCGGGATATACCAGACCATCGGCAAGGTGCGATATTCCGGATGCAGCGGAAAGGCAACCTTCCACTCCATGGCCATTTTATAGACGGGCGATTTCTTGGCGGCGGCAAGCCAGCTATCCGGCACGCCATCGCGTTTTGCGGCGGCAATGACCTCAGGATCGGATGGATTGAGGAAAATATCGGTTTGCGCCTCATACAGATCCTTTTCATCCGCAATGCTCGCCGCTTCCTCGATCCGGTCTGCGTCATAGAGCATTACACCGAGGTAGCGGATACGCCCGACACAGGTTTCACTGCAAACAGTCGGCTCGCCGTTCTCAATCCGCGGATAGCAAAAGGTGCATTTTTCTGATTTTCCAGACTGCCAGTTGAAATAAATTTTTTTATAGGGGCAACCCGATACGCACATACGCCAGCCCCGGCATTTGTCCTGGTCGATAAGAACAATCCCGTCCTCCTCGCGCTTGTAGATTGCACCGGAGGGGCACGCCGCGACGCAGGCCGGGTTTAGGCAATGCTCACAAAGCCTTGGGAGATACATCATGAAGGTGTTTTCGAACTCACCGAACATCTCTTTTTCGATGTCCTTGAAGTTATAGTCGCGGCTGCGCTTTTCGAACTCACCACCAAGAATTTCCTCCCAGTTCGGGCCCCACTCCGGCTTTTCCATCCTCTTACCCGTGATCGCAGAATGTGCCCGCGCTGTGGGCATATCCTTCGCTTCACCCGATGTTTGCAGATGGGCGTAATCGAAAGTGAAGGGCTCGTAATAGTCATCAATCTCAGGCAAATCCGGGTTAGCGAAGATCTTCGACAGCAGGCGGAATTTCCCGCCCATTTTCGGCTGGATCTTGCCACTCGATTTGCGCGTCCAGCCGCCATTCCATTGCTTCTGATCTTCCCAGTTGCGCGGATAGCCGACGCCCGGTTTTGTCTCAACGTTATTGAACCAGGCGTATTCCACCCCTGCCCGACTCGTCCAGACGTTCTTGCAAGTGACCGAGCAAGTATGGCATCCAATGCATTTATCCAAATTCAGGACCATGCCGATTTGAGCGCGTACTTTCATTTTACTCTCCTATTCGGCAGCTTCAGTGACGGGGTTCTCATCACCAAAATCAACATTCTCGATTTTGCGGACCATGACGAACTCATCGCGGTTGGATCCCACGGTGCCGTAGTAGTTAAACCCGTAAGAAAGCTGCGCATAACCGCCGATCATATGGGTCGGCTTGACCACCGCCCGGGTCACCGAGTTGTGGATACCGCCCCTTGCCCCGGTCGTTGGTGACTTCGGCGTGTTGATGGTTTTCTCCTGGGCGTGATACATCATCGTCATGCCTTCCGGCACGCGCTGCGAGACGACGGCACGAGCGACGATGGCGCCGTTCGCATTATAAAGCTCAAGCCAGTCATTATCCTTCACCTCTATTTTTCGCGCGTCTTTTTCACTGATCCAAACCACGGGCCCGCCACGGTTCAGGGTCAGCATAAGAAGATTGTCGGAATAGGTGGAATGGATACCCCATTTCTGATGCGGCGTGATCCAGTTAAGCGCGACATGCTTGTCGCCGTTCCCATGATCGGACACGGGTCCGAGCGTCTTGGTATTGACTGGCCCCTTATAGAGGCAGAAGCCTTCCCCAAAATCACGCATCCACTCATGATCCTGGTAGAAATGCTGACGTCCCGTCAGGGTACGCCAAGGAATCAGTTCGTGGACATTGGTATAGCCGGCATTATAGCTGACATGCTCATCCTCAAGACCGGACCAGGTCGGTGAGGAGATGATCTTGCGCGGTTGCGCCTGCAAATCGCGAAAGCGAAGTTTCTCTTCCTCTTTCGGGCGGGCAAGGTGGGTGTGATCACGGCCCGTTGCCTGCCCAAGCGCTTCCCACGCCTTGACGGCCACCTGTCCGTTGGTCTCCGGCGCGAGCGACAAAATCATTTCCGCCGCATCAATATCCGTCTCCAGCTTCGGCCGATCCGTATTGTTACCCTCGAAATGGGTTCCGTTTAACAAGCCAAGAAACGCGACTTCCGCATCCGTATTCCAGTTAATCCCCTTACCGCCGTTGCCAAGTTTTTCGAGCAGCGGACCAATAGAAGTGAACCTCTGATAGGTATTGGGATAGTCCCGCTCGACAGTAATCAGGTTCGGCATGGTCTTTCCTGGAATCGGATCGACCTCTCCTTTCTTCCAGTCCTTGACGTCAAAAGCTTGCGCCAACTCACCGGGAGTATCATGAAGGATCGGTAGCGAAACGATATCCTTCTCCACACCGAGATGGCCGGGGCAAAGGTCCGAATAGGCTTTTGCAAGGCCCTTATAAATTTCCCAATCACTCCGGCTTTCCCAGGCGGGATCAACAGCACAACTCAAAGGATGGATAAAGGGATGCATATCCGAGGTGTTAAGGTCGTTTTTCTCGTACCAGGTCGCACTCGGCAGCACGATATCCGAATAGATGCAGGTCGTAGACATCCTGAAATCGAGGGTCACGACAAGGTCAAGCTTTCCTTCCGGCGCGTCGTCATGCCAGACGACTTCTGAGGGCTGCTGCGCTTTGTCATCGCCAAGGTCTTTACCAAGGACGCCATGATTTGTTCCCAGCAGATGCTTGAGCATATACTCGTGGCCCTTACCCGAAGATCCTAAAAGATTTGACCGCCAGATAAACATGTTACGTGGGAAATTCTTTGGATTGTCCGGATCCTCGCAGGCGAACTGCAGGTCGCCAGTTTTCAGTTTATTAACCACATGATCCGCACCGGAAAGTCCAGCGGCATCTGCCTCACGGGCCAATTCCAATGGGTTCTGGCCCAATTGTGGTGCTGACGGCAGCCACCCCATCCGTTCGGACCGGACGTTGCAATCGAGAAGGGATGTATCCTTCCACTTCTCCTTGTCCGCCGTTGGTGACAGAATTTCATCAAGCTGCAGCTTTTCATAGCGCCATTGATCGGAATGACTATAGAAAAAGCTGGTGGAGTTCATATGGCGCGGCGGACGGCTCCAGTCGAGGCCGAACGCCAGCGGTTGCCAGCCGGTTTGCGGGCGTAGTTTTTCCTGTCCGACATAATGTGACCAGCCGCCGCCGGACTGCCCGATGCAACCGCACATGATCAGCATATTCATGATCCCGCGATAGATCATGTCCATGTGGTACCAGTGATTGACCCCTGCCCCGAGGATGACCATCGAACGGCCATGGGTCTTATCGGCGTTATCGGCAAATTCACGAGCAACCTTGATGACTTTTGCCGCCGGAACACCCGTAAAATGTTCCTGCCACGCAGGTGTATAGGGTATATCTTCATCATAGGAATTGGCGACATTGCCACCGCCCAGTCCCCGATCGATCCCATAGTTAGCCACCATCAGATCAAACACGGTGGCGACCAGAATTTCTCCATCTGCCGTCGTTATTTTCTTCGCCGGAACCTTCCGGTCAAGAATGCCCTCATGGCCGGAAGACTTGAATATTGGCTGCTCGTTTTCCAGATTGCCGAAATAGGGAAAACCGACCGGAACAATTTCGTCTTTTTCCTCGATGAAGCTCATCTCCGGATCGATCTCGCTCCCATCTTCGGCGCATTTCATCTCTAGGTTCCATTTCGCGCTCTTATCCCAGCGCGAACCGACAGTACCATTAGGAACTTTCAGTGATTTCGACTTGCTGTCGAACAGGACGGGCTTCCAGTCCGTATTTTCACTCTCCCCCAACGAACCAGAGAGTTCGCTCGCGCGCAAGGTTCGGCCCGCGACATAGCGATCTCCCTGCTTATCAAGCCGCACGAGGAACGGCATATCCGTATATTTTCGGCAGTAGTCGCGGAAATAACTGGATTTGTCGGTTAGATGAAATTCCTTCAGGATCACATGCCCCATTGCCATCGCCATGGCGCTGTCGGTTCCCTGTCTCGGGTTTAGCCATAAGTCCGTCAGCTTGGCGACTTCCGAATAATCCGGCGTTACCGAAACCGTTTTAGTTCCCTTATAGCGAACCTCAGTAAAGAAATGCGCATCGGGGGTGCGTGTCTGAGGGACGTTGGAGCCCCAGGCGATGATATAACCCGAATTGTACCAGTCGGCGCTTTCCGGCACGTCCGTCTGCTCGCCCCATGTTTGTGGGGAGCTTGGCGGCAAGTCGCAATACCAGTCGTAAAAACTCATGCACACGCCGCCAATGAGAGAGAGATAACGGCTTCCAGCGGCGTAGGAGACCATGGACATCGCCGGGATCGGGGAAAAACCGATCACCCGGTCCGGCCCAAATTCCTTCGCGGTGTAGATATTGGCAGAAGCAATGATTTCATTCACTTCTATCCAATCTGCACGGATAAACCCGCCACGACCGCGGACCTCTTTATATTCGCGCATTTTCGCGGGATCGGAGGCGATGCTGGCCCACGCGTTGACGGGGTCAGGATGTTGCTTTTTCGCGCGCCGCCAGAGTTTGATCAGACGACTGCGGATCAGAGGATATTTCAGGCGTGCTGCGCTGTAGAGATACCAGCTGTAACTGGCCCCTCGAGCGCATCCGCGCGGCTCATGATTGGGGAGGTCCGGTCGGGTCCTGGGGTAATCCGTTTGCTGGGTTTCCCAGGTCACAAGACCATTCTTGACGTAAATTTTCCACGAACAGGACCCCGTGCAGTTCACCCCATGAGTCGAGCGGACAATCTTGTCATGGGCCCAGCGGCCCCGATAGGCCTGCTCCCAATCCCGGCTTTCCTCCGTCGTAATGCCGTGTCCGTCAGAGAATTTTTCGGGACTGGCGGTGAAATAATTGAGCCGATCTAGCAGGTTGCTCATCGAGATACTCCCAAAGTCAATAAATTACGGGTTCTTCACATACGCGCTTTTGCGAAGGTAGAACCACCAGTTGATCAGGACACAAAGCCCATAAAATATGGCGAATCCATAGAGTGCATATTCCGGTGTTGTTGCCTGGATCTGCTCTCCGAAAACCTGAGGTATCCAGAAAGCGCCATAGGCGGCAATCGCCGACGTCCAACCAAGGACGGGCCCGGCCTGCTCTTTATCGAACACGATGGCGATCGTTCGAAATGTCGATCCGTTGCCGATCCCTGTTGCGGCGAACAGCAGGATAAACAGGATGAGGAAGGGAAAGAAATAGATTTCCGGCGTCATCGATCCGTAGGCCATTTTCATAAAATAGGCGACCCCCAGCGCGGAGCAGACCATGACAATACTAATGATCTGGGTGACCAGCGCACCGCCGAACTTATCCGCGAGTTTCCCGCCGATAGGCCGGATCAACGCGCCGATAAAGGGCCCCATCCAGGCATACATCAAGGCGCTCGGCCCGTTCGGGTTGACAATGCTATGATTCATTATCCCATCAACCATGCCGTGCTGAAACCCAAACACCACCTTGATCGCCAACGGCAGCGCCGCCGAAAAGCCGATAAAGCTGCCAAAAGTCATTGTATAGATCACCGTCATCGCCCAAGTATGCTTGTTGTTGAAAATCTTGAACTGGCGCTTCAGGTTGGTCTGCGTTTTCCCTGGAATAAGCTTCATGCATCCGAGGGTGAGACAGATGATCACCGGCAGAACAATATATTTGGAGAGCAACAAGCCCGACCCGCCAACATTCTCCGGCAGCATCAGCCAGAGTCCGACGATGGTCGCCACAAGACCGATCAGCAGCATTCCACCAATTTTCAGAAAAGCGCCAACCGCTGAATTCGCATCAGGCGAGACATGCTCGTCGCGGATATTGTTCATACCGAACCAGGCCGCAATCGCCAAAGGCACCAGAAGAATAAGCCAGACATAACCTGCATTCTGGATATAGGTTTCCGTTCCGGCCGGAATTTTGCCGATTAATGTTCCCGACGACGTTTTCAGGATCATCGGATCGCCGCCGAACAGACCGAACGTCATTACCAGCGGCACCAGGATCTGCATGGTCGTCACGCCGAAATTGCCTAGGCCTGCATTCATTCCAAGAGCATAACCCTGAATCTTCTTGGGATAGAAAAAGCTGATATTGGACATGGAGGACGCAAAATTACCGCCACCCAAGCCACTTAGCAGCGCCATGATCTGAAACTGCCAGAGCGTTGAGTTGGGATCTTGCAACAGCATCCCGGTGCCCAGTGCCGGAATGATCAGCAGCGCAGTGGTAAAGAATATCGTATAGCGCCCTCCGGCAAGCCGGATGAAAAACGAGCTTGGAATACGCAACGTCGCACCGGAAAGACCGGCAATAGCCGTCAGCGTGAAAAGTTCATGCCGTTCAAACGGGAAACCAAGATTTATCATCTGTACGGTTATGATGCCCCAATAGAGCCAAACAGCAAATCCGCAGAGCAAAGCAGGAATGGATATCCACAAGTTCCGCGTCGCGATGGATTTTCCTTCGCTTACCCATTGCACCTCATCGTCGGGGTTCCACCCGCGTAAATCATGTGACTTCAACTCAGACATTTTATTCTCCTTTTGGGCGCCGTCCGGTTTTCGCGACGGCGGCATCAATCTCAATGCTCATGCAGACCCTCAAGTTCGGGCAAATTGCGCGGACCCCTGAGCTCCGGAATAGTTTTCTTCTCCATATGAAGGACAGTGAAATGCATCCACGTAAGCGCAACAGCTATGATAATGGTCAACAGCATGAAGCAGCTTGTCCAGACGCCGGTGACATCGTTCATGAAGCCGAAGGCGATGGGCAGGAAGAACCCGCCAAGCCCACCAATCAGGCCGACGATACCTCCCACGGAACCGACATGACCCGGATAGTAGGTGGGGATGTGCTTGTAGACGGCGGCCTTGCCCAGCGACATGAAAAAGCCAAGAACAATTGTCAGCCCAACAAACAACCAGAGCGGAATGGTGATATTGAAACTGATCGGACCTTCAATTCCGGCAACCGTATAATCTGTCGACGGATAGGACAGAATAAAGGTACAGACAACACTGGCAATAAAGGTCCAGTACATGACCGTCCGGGCGCCCCATTTATCTGATAGCCATCCCCCCAGTGCGCGGAAGATTGATCCCGGCAAGGCATAGGCCGCCGCCAGCATGCCAGCCGTCTTCAGTTCCAGCCCATACGCGCCGATGTAATAGCGCGGCAGCCAAAGAGCGAGCGCAACGTAAGCGCCGAAAACAAAGAAGTAATAGAGTGAAAAGCGCCAGACCTGCAGATTTTTCAGGGGCTCAAGCTGCTCAAGGAACGAAGCATGCTTGACGCCCGCCAACTTTCGCGCGGCGACATCCGGGTCTTCCTTCGTTAGCAGGAAAAACAGGACAGCCGCGACCGCCATAACAATGGCATAAATCTGCGCGACGCCCTGCCATTGCCCGCCAACCATGATCAGAAGATAGGGCGCACCGAAATTCGTAATCGCCGCTCCAACATTCCCCATGCCGAAAATACCTAGGGCCGTCCCTTGCTTCTCCTTGGGATACCATTTGGCGACATACGCAACACCAACGGCAAAGCTGCCGCCAGCAAGACCGACACCGAGTGCGGCCAGCAGGAACATCTCATAGGTGGAAGCCAGAGTTAGAAGAAAGGCGGCAAAAGCTGTAAGCAACATCTGAAGTGTGTAGACAACTCGTCCGCCATATTGGTCCGTCCAGATGCCGAGGAAAATACGGCTGATCGATCCGGTCAATATGGGGGTCGCAACCAGAATACCGAACTGGGTATCAGACAGACCCAATTCATACTTGATCTTGATGCCAATAATGGAAAAGATAGTCCAGACCGCAAAACACACAGTAAAAGTCAGGGTGCTGGCTGATAGTGCTCTCGTTTGATCACCACTGCTCACGCTCATATCATTCATGATTTTAACCCAGTCTCAATTGGCACGTTGCCATACATACTTATTAGTCATGCGGACACTTGAGAGCAGTCATGAAGAGGGGTAATTGATCAAAATCAACAGTGCGGAATTTTCACATAAAAACAAGATTGTGATGGGAAAATATCAACGGATTTATTTTAAACAATCAAATACAACGAGGAACATGATAGATTTACAATCATAAATTAGTTACAGTGTCTTTTGACATTCATCAATTAGAGAATTTGAATGCGGTCTGCTGATTTGCCTGAAGTACGATCTATCCACCTTTTTCAAGACATGGAAGAGGCAACGTTTGATGCAATCTTAAAGGCCGCCTATTTTCAAACTTTTCCAGATCATGTGGATCTGATTCAAGAAGGTGACCCTGCTGATTTTCTTTATGTTGTTGTCGAGGGCTGTGTGGAGTTGTTCGCGACGTCCAATGACCGGGAGACAACCATGGCAATGGTTCCACCGATTGGCACTTTTATCCTGGCGGCTACCTTGAAAGATGCCGCCTATCTCATGTCGGCCAGAACATGTCAGCGCTCCCGGATACTCATGATACCGTCCGAAGATATCCGCGCCGCCCTTAAAAAAGACAAGGCCTTTGCCGCAGCAATCATTTGGGAACTAGCAAGCTGCTATCGGGCCGTGGTCAAAGAGCATAAAAGCCTCAAACTCAGAACGGGGGTTGAACGGCTGGCGAACCGGTTGCTGCGCTATCACAACGATCAGGGCCGTAATGGCTCTTTACTACTCCCTCATGACAAGCGTACTCTGGCCTCCCTTTTGGGAATGGCACCAGAAAATCTCTCCCGTGCCTTCAACACTTTGAAACCTTTCGGGGTAAAGGTTGATGGTGCCAGGATTCATCTTGACAATTTGCCTGCGCTTGAGACATTGGCAAAGCCAAATGCACTTATCGATGATCGGACGATTTGAGTGGTTTTATCGGCATTGTTAATGGAAATCGCTTGGGCAAAGAAGTGACACAACTATCTGTCTCAAATTGCCTGACGACAGGAAGAACCAGCTTAAATTAACGCCCGCGCCACTTACCATACAAAGAATAACATAATCCAGGGAAGTATCCCCGCAACGATCGCCACGGCGCCAAAACCCGTCGCGACAGTGCGACGGACTCCGTTGCGATAGTGCCCGGCAATTCTCCACGCCAGATACAGGCTCCAGATGGCCGAACAGACAAGAGCTACTATCCGTGCGTCATCCACCCAGTTTAGCGAAAATCCGTCACCACGCAGCAGGGTGACCGACTGAGCCGAAAGCCCCAGAATGACGCCGCATGCAGCGAGCGGCAGGAGACTATGGACAAGATGGTGAAAGTGTTTCCCGCACCAAGACGGGCCCAGTATGCGTGCGGCAACCGCAAACGGTATGCCGACAGCCATACTCATTACGGCAGCAGACATACCAACATAGCCAAGCAAAACAACGCCATCCAACAAGCTCATGACGTCGCTATTGCCGGGATAGCTGGTTAGAAGCCACCAAGGCAGATCCTGCTCCAAGGGCCAAAACACACCCCGTTCCACCAGCCAACCGGCGGCCCACTGTTTAGCAGTGATAAACCATGGCGAAGACGCCCAAAGGAAGGCGCCGACAGCCACCCCCATCAGCCCCACCACGATTAACAGAGAGTCCCAAACGGTTGCGGTTCGGGCGCTAACGGTGACTATTTCCGAACCCGGCGGCCGGACACTGAGTTCTATCGCGTCACGAAATCCGGCGCAACGGCCGCACATATGGCACGGCGACGCGCTTTCCATAGTCCTCAGCGGCACCATGGGCGCGCAATTAACATACGTTGTACGTCCGGCATGTGGTGGACAGCGTTCCCATTGTTGCAGATCAACCCGATAATGCAGTGGTGCGAGTTTAGCCAAAAGACCGAAGACGCCGTTCACCGGACACAGATAACGGCACCAAACGCGGTGATTACGACCATAGAAATATCCGACGAGAATGGCCCCCACTGTCGATCCGCCAAGAATGAGTAGCACCGGCCCAGGATACTGATAAACGCTCACCATCTGGCCATACACTGTCGTCAGGACGAAAGCAGTGAAGGGCCACCCCGGCCAACGAATCCAACGTGGTATTGTCCACCCACGGCTATGTCGACTCGCCATTTCGCTGAGAGCGCCTTCCGGGCACATGATTCCGCACCACAATCGCCCGAAAAGCACCATGCTTATAAGAACACCTGGCCACCAGATCCCCCAGAAGACGAAGTTGGCGAACAGCGAGATGTTGTTCCAGATGTGCGCTGAACCGTCTGGTAATGGGACAAACACTGGTACGACAAGCAACACCGCATAGACGACAACAACAGTCCATTGCAGCCAGCGTATGAAGCGCTGATGACGGCGTAGCCAATCACCAGATAGTGCCACAAGACGCTGCCCGCGTTCACGGCGGGACTTTGGCGGCAATACGACACTAGCGGACGGAGAGGCAATATGGTTCATGCCACCTCTTTTTGCAGATCATGTATTCGTCGTGTCTGCACTCGATAGCCGATGGCGATTGCACTCCAATAAAGGATCCAGGTCGAAACCGTGACACCGTCCGGCACGGCGCGGTAGCCGGTTAGATTAGCGATGACCCCGCCGACACGTGACATGTCATTGAGCAGAAGCGACGTGTCCCAAAGAGGATCCAAATAGGGAAGCAGCCCGAAGGAGACAAGATAGCCCGTGCCCGTGACAAACAGGGCGCAGGCGAGAAAAAGCAACATCAATTCGGTAAGGAAAAAGAACACCCGCCATGAAAGATAGCGTCCGCCTAACTGTAAAATTATATAGGCGAACCCCGCCGCAGCGAGCGCGACCACGATGCCAGCGGCGATGTCGCTGCCGGTGCCCTGCGAGGCCGCAATGGAGCCTTGCAGGAAAATCACTGCTTCGGCGCCCTCGCGCATGACTGCGATCTGGGCAAGAAAAAATATTCCCCAAAGCCTGCCATTGCGCAAATGATCGGCAAGTTGCTCCTCCAGACGCTGTTTGATTGCTCTGCCATGACGGCGCATCCAGAATACCATCTGGACGATCAGCAACGCTGCTATCAGGATTAGTCCCGCTTGAAAATAATCCTGACCTTCGGGGGGCAGCATCGCCCCGAAGCGCATCAGCACAAAAGATAGCGCTATAGCCCCACCGAGCCCCGCAAGAACTCCGCCCCATAGGTAACGCATGGCCCCTCGACCCGCTGGATGATGCATAAGCCATGCATGCAGGACACCCACGACCAGAAGCGCTTCTATGCTTTCACGCCATACAATAAAAAAGGTTTGTGCAAACATGGCCAAATTCAGCGCGCCACAATGACGCCCTGTCCAGTTTCAAGATGAAATTCGTCGAAGAATGGATATTCCCCGGGTGAAGCCTTACGGATGACAATGAAAGATTTCACGCCCGGACCAAGCACTTTTTCCTTACGCAGCCGCAGACTTTCGAATTCGGCCGGCGTCGAGCCGGTATTGCGCAGAATAATTTTGACCTGGGTATTGGCAGGAATCTCGATCCGTTCGGGAGTGAGAACGCCGTCGTTCATTTCCAGAACGAAAGTTGCCATTTCCTCGGCGTGCACCGGCCCGAACGGTGCCAGAGCGAAAATGACGAACTGAACAAGGATTACAGCCGCCGTTATCCACATCTGTTTCACTCGCCACATTTAATAAGTGCCCTTCTTTCCGGTGCCCGCATAGGTAAATTTGTATTCAGTTGTAAAAGGCTCGAACCAGGCGGCAACGCCGGTTTCTTTGTCCGTGTGGCGGCCAAAATGCGCCATCGGATCGGCCTCCGGTGAAGCAACTGTAAATTTTAGCTTATAATTGCCCACGCCGAATAACTTTACATTGTCGCCATAGTGCGGACCGTCGCTGGCCACCATGGGCATCAATCGGCCTGAAATCACCTCATTGCTGTCAATCTTGGTCAGTTCGAAATCGATCACGAGATAAGGCATCCATTCGCCTTCGGCGAAACCGTTCGGATTGTCGGCCAACGCATGGATATCAGCCTCCAGATGAATGTCGGACTCGGCGACGGCACGCATCATTCCCGGTGGATCCATTTCGATGGGCTGAAGATAAACCGCCGCGACTTCAAGCCCGCCGCCATACTGAGGTTCGCCGATCGGGTACTCTATCGCGAGGGCACCACCAACTGAAAATATAAAAAGACCACCCGCCGTTACGAGCGCCTTTACAAAGTTCGTGTTATACATGTCTATTCCCTTTTTCACACAATTATTGCGAATGACCCGCATTCGCATATTCATAAAATAATCTATTAAAAGGAATTTTCTTTGATCTGGCGCAAAGATTGCGACGATACTCGCCATATCAGACTGCAGGCACTTAGGGGAGAAACTACGCGAAGGGCGCCGGTCACTTGTTTGGGACGGCGATGAGAAAGAAGAGGCTAAACAACCGCAACATGTTATTTTGCAGAAAACACTATACGCTCATTTGCGAAGCGGCTTACACAGAATTTCATCAATTCTCTATAGGAAAAATAACATTTCCCTTTTCGAGAAAACCTTCCCTTTCTGTAAGAACTAGTGCTTGGAATAAATACTACCGAAAAATGTCATTTACCGATACCAATGACTTCATGTTGACCAAATTGTGTCTGCTTTGGCGACACTTGACGTCGCTGCCACCAGCTTTGCAAGACAGTAATTTCAGATGGCAGCATATCCCCTAGTCCGCCAGTGAATTTCTTCCATTTTTCAACGGCACTGGCCGGGACTGCAACCAAGACAGGAATGCCTTCTGACATTGCGGCCATAATATCGTCAGCCAAGCCCTCGCCAAGTTGTTCACGCTCACCAAATTTTTCAACAACCAGAAGGTCTACCCTTGCGGCGATGGCCCGCCGCAGAATTATACTTGATTCTGTAAGGACCGATTGGTCCAATCCGCAGGAGCCGGCGGCAATATCCTCTTTACTCGGCCGAACGATTGGGAACCGATCACCGTTATCGAGAGCAACAGCGTCCGCACCTATTTTTACGCCACGTTCATCGTACAAGATATCCTGGATAATGCCGCCGACGGAGTATCCTTGCTGGCCCATCTGGGCGGCGAAAGAAGATAAAGCGGCTTTATTGGGTGTTTGAGCTGAATAAACAACAGCAGCGGCATGAATATTTGGTGTATCGAACATATTTTCATCCTGTTGAAATAGGTTAGCTATGGCAATTGACATCCGGCGTCGCATATTTGTGTTATAGGAAGCATAAAATCACCGGACAGACATGACGTAATTTCAATTTTCTAAAACGGTGCTACTCGACCATTCGGAATCCTTCCGCTGCATGGAAAAAGCCGTTCGATAAAGGGGCAATTGCTACAATTTCCTGAAGTAACCCAAGGGATCTTTCACTATCCTCAGGGTTATCAAGAGCATTTCGAAAGATGCGGGCGACCTCAACCATATCCATGTCGTGCGGCCATAATCTGAAATGAGTAACGCCGAATGTCTTGAGCATTTGGAGCTCGCCCAGCAAGCTGTTCACCGTATAGGACATGGTTTGCGTGCCATTGACGGCCAAAAACGGCGTGTCGTCGAGCGTTCTTACATCCATTCCATCGGGATCCAGTTCACAGATATACTGGCATCCGTCTTTGGTCAGATTATGTGAACGCGCATGGTAGCAACGGGCGGAGAGCGCAAGTGGCAGCCGACCAAACGCCTGAACTTCTATTTCCCGGCCTTTTGCTGTCCGTCCCAGCTCGGCTATCGAAGCAGAGGGCAATTCGCAGGACAAAACAACGCGCGATGCACCAGAATTATAGAAATGCTCCAGTGTGCCTTCATTGTAGACATTTACAAACGGTCCAACGATATGCTTTTTGTCTCGTAGCAAACTGATGGCCGATAAATCATTTGCCTCGATCGGCCAGGGAGATCCGACTGTCAATTCATTGAGTTCTTTTCTCTCCCGCTTCGACATAATCAGCGCGAGAGTGGAGAGGACCACTTCTTTGCCCGCTGCTTCCAACCTTTCACATACCTCCGGTATAAAGGGGGAGAAAAAGGGAGCGCGTTTGGAGCAGGTAACCTCACCGATATAAATAACATCGACAGGCGCCTCATCCGCAATCTTGAAATAGAAATCCCGCTTTTTTTCTGCAGGCCAGTTATAGAGTACCGGTCCCAGAGTCAATTTTGCCATCGGAAGCGTCAACTTTATCTCCAGCTTTTCTGATAAGCACCCGCCGTACTGCGGGCGCCTTCCGTTATTGAACCGAGATTGGAATCCGGAAGAGCTTCTCCCCTCAAGACGGCATCAATCGCCCGCCGATAGCTTGAGACAACTTGTGAGACATAGGCTTTACCTCTTTGCCGCCCTTCAATCTTGAGAGCCTTGACACCGCTGTTGATCAACTCCGGCAATAGCGCCATGACATTGAGGGAGGTCGGCTCTTCGAAGAGATAGGAAGGATCATCTCCTTGCCCAAAGAACCGGCCTTTGCAGAGGGTCGGATAGCCGGCAGCTTCCCCATCTGGATAAGCATTGATGGTAAAATCTCCGAGCTTGGAGATCAGTTTTCGGCCTCTTTGTTCGTAATCAACATGGCTCGCTGGCGAGCAGACGCCGTTCATATTTGGAGATTTCCCCGTGATATAGGACGAGAGGGAGCACCGACCTTCCGCCATAACGCACATCCCTCCAAACGCGAAAACTTCAGCTTCGACCTCTATTTCATCAATCAGATCTTTTATTTCCCGGACTGTCAAAACCCGGGGAAGAACCACACGCTGGACATCGAAGGCGGCACGATAAAAATTAACTGCCTCGGGGTTGGAGGCCGATGCCTGAACAGATAAATGACGACGCAGCGTCGGATGACGGCGTGTCGTATAATCAAGCAGGCCGATATCCGCCATAATAACAGCATCCACCCCAATGTCCGCAGCGAGATCAACAGCTCTGTGCCAGGGAGTCAGGTTTCCGGCTTCGGGATAAGTATTAATGGCAACGTAAATCTGGCGGCCCATGGATTGGGCCTGTGCTGTTGCTACCCTCAATTCTTCCGGGCTAAAATTCAGGCCCGGGAAGTTACGCGCATTGGTCTCGTCCCGAAAACCGACATAGACAACATCGGCACCCGCTTCCAGAGCGGCCTTTAAAGCGGATGGCGTGCCTGCCGGGCATACGAGTTCCATAGTCAGTTCTCTCCCGCAACTTTATCGCCGCGTTTAACCGACGCTTGAATTTTTTTAATCTCTTTCCCCTGCTGGATAAGACGTTTTTCCTGCCTGCTAATTTCTTCATCCATTTGGGAAATTCTTCGCGTGACTGGTCCAACGAGGGATTGCTGAAGAATACTAAAATCTTTGAGAGCGGTTCGATGAAAGGAGGAGAGCGGTGTTGCCGCCCTCTTGAAAAGAGGAGTTAAGGGCCCGGTCAATCCCGTCAGGATATGCTTGATGGAGAGGTCCACGCTATCGATAGCATTCCTGAGCGTCAGCACAGCCTCCGTATCGCCTTCGACAATTAGGCGCCGTGTGAAGAACAGAGTGTCGCCATCTACGCTCCCCTCAAGAAGCTGTATCAAGGAATAAATGTCCCCCGATATTGACGCCGTTATATTCGAGACAGCCTGCCCTTTGTTCAGTATTTTTGCGGTTGCTTTTCCATTATCAAGTATTACGAGGAAACTGAACGGGAAATCCGTCGGTATGATATGAAAACGGCAGTGGCCCAAAGGCGTCAGACGATTTGCAATCTCGGGGTATAGCCGTTTCATCCGTCCAAGAAAAATAGTGAGTAGGCGGGACAAAAACTTGACGGGCAGCGGTCGCAACGCGAGTCCTGCGAATAGAATTGGTGAGAACGGAGGTAATAAAGACTCTGATCTGGCGTTAGTCACGAACCCGTTTCCAAGCTGCATTATTGAAAAACAAAACTGTGCTATGAGCTGATGAAGCCAACATTGATTGAGATCAATAAAAAAGAAAATGGATGTGGTAATGCTGTAGCCGTATCTATGGATGCCTCTCTTTAATATGCAACACGGTCATCGTCTATGTTGAATTTGGCGCCCATGGAAAAGGGTTAGTTTTCGGATAAAAACCAGACAATCACCTTGACGGTTTATTGAGGATCGACGAAATTTGGAGTATTGCCCAAGCTTTAAAGGTAGATAATTTGAGTCAGCGACGATCTTCGTATTCCATCGGAGACAGCACTCAAAGCATCATGCAAATAGGCCGATCGGACAACTCGGCTCCTGAAATCGCACCTCACTTTATGCAGACGGTATGAGCCGAATTCAAACATCACTCATTCTTCCAACATTGGCACTTCACTCGGGGAATACCAGTTGATTGAGGATTTCCTTAGCTATCACTGACGCAACCAAAAAGAGGATAACGCCTGTGAAGTTTAAATTTACAGAATCCATACGGACTGGAATCGGACATCTTGACGACGATCATCGTAATTTGATTTCTCGCATCAATTTGGTTGCCGAGTTGGAGCGGTCCGCCGACACAACAGCAATTATAGATGCACTGTCGGAATTCAAGGCGGAGCTCGCAGAGCATTTTCAACGCGAGGAAGCCTATTTAAAGGCAGTAGATTACCCTAAACTCCTCTTCCACACGAGGCACCATGAAGAGACCATCAATTCCTTAGAACAGTTGATGGGTGATCTTCGAGATGGGGAGCCGATCGAAGGGACAGCCTCCGATATTTGTTATCACGAGTTGCTAACGGTGGTTCTACGAAGGGATTTAGAGTTTACCAACTGGCTGGCCGATCATCCGGAATTAGAAAAATAGGCGCTGTCGG
>NZ_JARGOQ010000050.1:0-21590 GCF_029233945.1 Sneathiella sp.
ATTTCGACGCCTGGCTGAAAGGGTTCAAAAGCATAATCTTTCCACCCGTCCGGAACGAGATCACTAAATATGGCGGGTTTAGTCACTGATTGCCTCCAATATTCTATCTGTTTCGGTCGTCCAGCCGACAATGCCGCCTTGCGCACAAATCATCGCAACAGCGGCTTGTTTGAATTCGGGAAAATAGCTTTC
The DNA here is from genome assembly GCF_029233945.1 of Sneathiella sp. Taxonomy (GTDB): domain Bacteria; phylum Pseudomonadota; class Alphaproteobacteria; order Sneathiellales; family Sneathiellaceae; genus Sneathiella. The sequence goes on from NZ_JARGOQ010000050.1 coordinate 193, forward strand.
CGTTGCATCCGTCGCGAGGAGGCAGTCATATCCACGATCGTTAGCTTCGCGCATTGTCGTTTGCACGCAGACTTCCGTTGTGACGCCGGCAAAAACAAGGTGTTGTAAATTTTCCGCCTTGAGAATCTCGCCGAAATCTGTCGCGTAAAAGGCGCCTTTCCCGGGTTTATCAATAACGAACTCTCCCTCAACCGGTTGTAGCTCCGGAATAATTTCGGCACCCGGCTCTCCGGCGATCAGGATGCGGCCCATGGGTCCGGCATCGCCAATCCGAAGAGCCGGGTTCCCGCGGTGCCTTTTTGCAGGGGGAAGGTCGGAAAGATCGGGCTTGTGGCATTCTCGTGTATGGATGACAGAAAGACCCGCTTTGCGAAATCCGTCCAGCAAGCGTTGAACTGTTGGAATGATGGCTTGCAGCCGCTCGACGTCGTTGCCGAGACTGGCCCCAAAACCGCCGGGTCCGACGAAATCACGCTGCATGTCAATGATCACCAGGCCAGTAGTTTGTGGGTCAAAGGGAAAGCTGAACGGTTGGGCCGGTATGGTTTTCATCAGTGATGTCCCGCCATATAGCGGCCGATTTCACCAACTTCGGCCTGAGCCGCTGGCGTTTCAAACGCGAAACGGCCTTCGGACATCACAATAATCCGGTCGGAAAGTTCGAGGATTTCATCCAGATCCTCGCTCATCAGCAACACCGCCGATCCGGAATTGCGCGCCATGATAATGCGCGAGCGAATTTCCGCCACCGCGGAGAAATCGAGGCCGAAACAGGGGTTTGAGATAACCAGAAGATCGACCTGTCCGGTGAGTTCGCGTGCCAGTACAGCGCGCTGGACATTGCCGCCGGAGAGGGAGGCGATAAGGCTGTCCAATGACGTCGTTTTTACCTTGAAGGCGGACACCAGTTCGGCCGCCTTCTTTCGGATTTCACGGTCATTGATCCAGAATCGCGTGCTCCCGCCATTTTTTACGTCGAAATATCGAAACCCGATGTTTTCGGCGACCGTCATATTGGAGACACAAGCATTGCGCAGAGGCTCTTCGGGCAACACACGCACGCATAGTTCCCGCGCCTCGGAGCGCGTTGCGGAATAGGATGCCCCTTTTATTGAAATTGACCCTTCCGAATATTCCCGTTGACCGCTGAGGATCTCCATCAATTCCATTTGGCCATTGCCGGAGATACCGGCAATGCCGACGATTTCACCCGCACATACATTGAGCGCGTCAATTTCGATCGGCTTCAGGCCTGACCGGTCGATGGCGCGGATATCCGAAATAGACAGGATCGTTTTGCCGAGCTCGCCCGTTCGGTCGGAATTTCGTTCCGGAAGCTCTGCGCCAACCATCATTGCCGCCATTTCATCAGTCGAGAGGTCGCTGACTTTTTCGCCGCCAACCATGGCCCCCCGGCGTAATATGGAGACTTCATCTGCGAATGTTGTGACTTCCCTGAATTTGTGGGAGATCATCAGGACACTGATTTTACCGGCCCGGCACAGATTACGCACGAGCCCAAGAACTTCATCCGCCTCGGCGGGTGTGAGAACCGAGGTTGGCTCGTCCAGGATCAGGAAACGTCGACCGAGATAAAGTTGCTTCAGGATTTCCAGTTTCTGCTTTTCGCCTGCTGCGAGGCTCATCACCGGCCGATCGAGCGGGACCTTGAAGGGCATGGTGTCCAGAAAGGCCGCTAGGTCTTCGCGCTCTTTCCGCCAGTCAATGACTGCAGGTGCGTCGTCGCGGCTGATGACGAGGTTCTCCGCCGCTGTCAGCGAAGGGACAAGGGTGAAATGCTGATAGACCATCCCGAGTCCGAGAGCATGGGCCGCGCGCGGGTCGGGGACCTCGACTTCACGGTCATCGACCATGAGCTGGCCCTTGGTGGCGTGATAAAATCCCATGATACATTTGACCAGGGTCGATTTTCCGGCCCCGTTTTCGCCAAGCAGGGCGTGGAAGCTGCCGGGCGTCACCTTGATCGATACATCATCGAGCGCCGTGAAATTACCGAACTGCATCGTCATGCCGACTGTCTCAATGCCGATTGCGCCGCTCGCTTTTGAGGTGTCGTTCGTCATGGCAATTGACTCACGAATGTTGCGCTATTGGAAACCGTGCCGAATACACCGCCCTGCATCTTGACCATTTTGACGGCGGCAGCGTGGTTGCCGGGATCGGTGGCTGCGCAGCAATCTTCAAGCAGCAGGCATTCGAAGCCCCTGTCATTGGCTTCGCGCATCGTCGTATGGACGCAAACATCGGTTGTAATACCGGTCAGCACGATATTCTCGATCCCGCGCACCCGCAGCATCAATTCAAGGTCCGTTGCGCAAAATGATCCCTTGCCGGGCTTGTCAATAATCGCCTCCTCGGGTAGCGGCGCCAGTTCGTCGATGATTTCCCAGCCGGGTTCGCCGCGGACAAGTATTTTGCCGCAAGGACCGGGATCGCCAATACCGGCCCCGATTTGCCGAGAGCGCCAGCGTTTGTTTGACGGCAGGTCGGCAAGGTCAGGTCTGTGGCCTTCGCGGGTGTGGAAAATATGATACCCCTTGGCGCGCATGGCAGTCAGGACATTGGAGATGGGCTCAATCGGTGCCCTTGTCAGACTGAGGTCATATCCCATCTGGTCAACATATCCGCCAACTCCACAGAAGTCGGTCTGCATGTCGATAATAATGAGAGCCGTATTTTCAGGCTTCAGGTCGCCGTTATAGGGCCAGGGATAGGGATCTGCTTCTATGAAACTCTCCAATATGGATCCCGCATTTTTCGTATGTTTGTTCATAGGGGCCTCTATTTTGTAATACTCAGTTCAGCAGGTGCGCCGGTCATGGTCTTTGACGCGGAGCTTGTGAGAATCATAACGGCCAGCGTCAGGACGTAGGGTGCTGCGTAGAAAAGGTAATAGCCTTGTGTTACGCCGACCGATTGCAGCGCCGGTCCCAACGCGCCCGCTCCGCCGAAAAGAAGTGCCGCCCAGAAACAGTAAATCGGGTTCCAGCGAGCGAAGATCACGAGCGCTACTGCCATCAGCCCTTGCCCGGACGAGATGCCCTCGTTCCAGCTTCCCGGATAATAGAGGGATAGATAGGCGCCGCCGACACCGGCAAGCGCCCCACCGGCTGCTGTTGATAATAGTCTGACCAGGTTCGGGCGCAGACCCATGGCGCGGGCGGCGTCCGTGCTGTCGCCAACAACGCGAATGATCAGACCGATTTTCGTATTGCGGAACATCCACCATAGCCCGAGAGACGCAGCGATGCCGATCAGGAACAGGATATTCACCTTTAGCGCAGCCTGTACCTGCGTATAATCCGACCAGAAGCCGAAATTGATTGCAGGCAAATCCGGCGCAACGGGCTGGATAAAAGACTTGCCGAAAAAGAAAGCAAGGCCCATCCCGAACAACATCAGCGCAATGCCGATGGCGATATCATTGACTTTCGGAAGGCTGCAAATCCAGCCGTGCAGGAGGCCGAAGGCTGAGCCCGCGATCATTGCAGCCAGTACACCCATCCAGGGAGAACCGGTTTCATAGGCGACCGCATAAGCTGACATCGCGCCGAACACGAGCGTTCCTTCCAACCCCAGATTGATACGACCAGACCGCTCCGTCAGACATTCACCCAGGCTGACGAAAAGAAATGGGGTGGAGACGCGGATGGCGCCGCCGAGAATCGCAAGGGGAACACCCCACAGACCAATATCTCCGCCCATTACGACCTCCACCTATCCGGATTGAAAATCCGGAATTGTCCGTAGAAAGTTTCGCTGATCAGGATGGCAAGAAAGATAAATCCCTGCATGACCAGAACGGTTGCATCGGGCAAATCCATGCGCCGTTGAATCAGGCCGCTGGACGCCTCGATACCGCCGAGAAGGATCGCGACAGGAATAATTGCCAGTGGGTTTTGCCGCGCGAGAAAGGCGACCAGAATGCCGGTATAGCCAAACCCGGCGGCAATCGAGGCATTGGCCGTTCCCTGAACCGCCGAAACCTCGAACATACCAGCCAAGCCGCCGAATGCACCGCCAAGTGCTGTAAAGCCGACAATAAGGATGCCGACGGGAAGCCCTTGTATTTGCGCCGCACGTACATTTCCGCCAGCGATCCGCGCGGCGAACCCCCAACTTGTCTTCTCGATGAGTATCCAGGAAAAGACACAGGCGATGATCCCGGCGGCGAGTCCCCAATGCACGTCCATTCCCGGCAAACTGCCGATACGCAAATGTTCGGCAAGCGGCAGCGTTGATGGCTTGTTCAGGCTGGCCGGATCGCGCAGCGGGCCTTCGACGAGCTGGTTCATGATGGCGATGGCGATATAGGCCATCAGCAGGCTTGCAATTGTTTCGTTGACGCCGCGGTAATGCCGCATGGCGCCAACTGCGCCAATCCATAGGGCGCCTGCAATGGCGCCGGCGATCATCATCATCGGTATCGCCAGAAGGGCAGGGACATTTACCAAGAGGGACGCAATAGCTCCTGTAGCAACACCTCCCAGAACGATTGCCCCTTCGCCGCCGATAATGACCAGTCCCAGTCGCGCAGGCAGGGCAACGCAGAGTGCCGCGAGCAGCAGCGGCGCGGCGCGGGACAATGTGTTTTGCCATGAAAAGCTGGTGCCGAATCCCGCTTTATAAATCAGTTGGTAGAAATCGATCGGCGATTTACCGACGACGAGCAAAAACAGGCTGAAGGCCAGCAGTCCGGCCAGAAGGGCGGCGATCGGAATAACCACCCCCTCCAGCCGACGGACTGCTTTGGAAAGGGAACCGGGTGCGGCTATCGCAGGTACCTGAGCCAATGATTGCTCCATCATTGTTTTTCCTGTTTAGCTGGTAGACCCGACGACGCCTTCAACCAGATAGTTCATGCTTTCCAATGCGACGTCCGTTTCGACAAAGGATTGACCGGCTGTCGCGATGACATTTCCTTTGTTGTCATTCAACGGGCCCTTGATAACGGCGAACCCGCCCTTGAGGATTTCGGCTTGCGTCTCCTCAAACTGCTGGCGTCCAGCATCGGATACGGCAGGGCCGAGGGGGCTCATCTTGATAAAGCCTTCCTTCAGGCCGCCGCGGATAAAGTTATCAATGGTCCCGCCGCCTTTCATTGTATTCACCATATCCGTATAAACCTTCGCCCAGTTCCATTCTGCGCCGGTTAGATACTTATCGGGTGCCAGCGAGCTCTGGTTCGCGTGATAGCCGCAGATGTAGGCTCCGCGTCCGGCTGCTGTTTCCATGACCACCTTCGGTCCATCGACATGGCAGGTAATGACGTCGGCACCCTGATCCGCAAGCGCATTGGTCGCTTCCGCCTCCTTGACGGCGAGGGACCATTCGCCGGTGAAAATGACCTGGCAGGTAATCGTCGGGTCAACAGCTCGTGCCCCCAGCAGGAAGGAGTTGATATTAAGAAGAACTTGCGGGATCGGCTTCGCGGCAACAAATCCGATCTTCTTGGTTTTTGTTGCATGGCCCGCAGTGATACCGTTCAGATACTGCCCCATGCCGATATAACCGAAATACGATCCGACATTCATGGGATGCTTGTCCGCCTGCCACATGCCGCCCGCATGCTCGAAACGGACATCCGGGTATTTCTTGGCCATGGTGAGAATATGTGGATCGAAGTAACCAAAAGAAGTCGGGAAGATAAGCGATGCCCCGTCAAAATTGATCATCGATTCCATGGTTTTCTGAACGCTGACGTCTTCCGGAACATTCTCCTCTTCGACAACGGTGACGCCCTCGATTTCTTTGACGGCGGCGGCACCTTCTGCATGGGCCTGGTTATATCCGTAATCGTCCTTGGCGCCGACATAGACAAACCCTACGGTGAGGTCGGCGGCAAAGGCGCGCTTTCCAGGAATGATTGAACTCATGGCGGCGAGTCCCGCAAGTCCGGCGGTTGATTTTAGAAGATTGCGGCGGGAGGTTTTGTAATTGATGCTCATGGAAATTCCCCTGAAATTTCATCTCTATTGAATCAAATTTTGCAGGTGCGAGCGTATCTGTCTTCTGCTATATTTTCATCAAGATGCTGCAAAAAATGCAGCAGTAGCCGTTCGGGGCCTAGTTATGAAGCATCTGACTACCATACGTTACATCGATACCGTCGCCCGCATCGGTTCGATCCGGAAGGCGGCGGAGGTTCTAGCGATTACGTCCACGGCTTTAAATCGCCGCATCCTTGCCATAGAGGAGGAACTCGGCGTTCCCATATTTGAGCGGCTGCCGCGCGGCGTGCGGCTCAATAGTGCTGGGGAAATCCTTGTTCATCATATTCGCAATCAGCTCTCGGACATGGAACGGGTCAAATCGCAGATCGCCGATCTCTCGGGCATCCGGCGGGGGCATGTGTCGATTGCCTGCAGCCAGGCTTTGCTTCCCTATTTTCTTCCGCAGCAAATCGCCATCTACAGAAAAGAGCATCCGGCGGTGACCTTCGGCGTTTACTTACGTGACAGGGCTGCTGCCGAGCAGGCGCTCGTCGATCATACGGCGGATCTCGCGCTGGTGTTCGAGCCTGTAAGGCTGGCAGAATTTCAGACAATCCTCACCGTCCGTCAGCAGGTCTATGGGGTGATGTCGGATAGTCACCCTCTGGCGAGTCATGAAACATTGCGGCTGCGGGATTGTCTCCGGTATCCGATCGCCTTGCCGACCAGTCCCTATGGCGTGCGGTACCTGATGGAGCTGGCTCTGGTGGATTCGCCTATTGTCCTGGACCCCGTCATTGAATCGGACAGCTTTGAATTCCTGCGGAATCATACGCTGGCCGAAGGTGTCATATCGTTCCAGATCCCGATTGGTCTGTCGGTGGAAGATATCCCAAAAGGATCCGTCGTGCGCCCTATCGACCTTCGGGATGTTCCCGCCGGACTGATTTATATTGGCCAGCTCCGCGGCCGCACCTTACCGGTAGCAGTTGCGCGTTTTGCCGATCAAATAACCAAGGCGCTTCAGCTCCGCTACGAATAAAGCAGCTTATTTCCCTGCATTTATCTTTTGGTATATTAATCTGATGCATTTTTTGCAGCATCGGTGAAGAAAAATAGCAGCATACTGCAGCGCTTTATCCTGTTGTACTACTTCATGAGTAATGGTCGCATACAGTTCTGTTCCCCCAGACAGTTAGAATGAATGACCTCAAGTTTCGGCAGGTCAAAGCGTGATTTCCATAAGCCACGCACTGCCAATTACATCTGCTCAGGCCGGGAAAAGGCTTTGAGCTTCACCAAGTGACGTGAATTGTTCTATCAAGGAGACGAGCCATGCGCAGAAGAGATTTTCTCAAGACAATGGGCGCCGCGAGCAGCGCCGCCGTAATTCCCTTTCTAAGATTTTTGCCAGCAGAAGCGGCGGGACGGGACGATACTCTCGTTGTTGTGAGCGGGAACGGTCCCAACAGTATGGATATTCAGCGCAAAGGCACAAACCGGCCAAGTTACCAGATCGCTGTCAATCTGTATGACCGGTTGGTGGGATATTCGACGAAGACGCTGGCCAACGGCTCCTTGATGTATGACTATTCGAAACTGGAACCGGAGGCGGCGGAATCATGGGTCGTATCGCCGGACGGAAAGACGATCACCTTCAAGATGCGGAAAGGGGCGACCTTCTGGGACGGCGCCCCCATTACCGCCTATGACGTAAAATGGTCGTTTGACAGAGCCGTCAGCCTCGGTGGATTCCCGACGGTGCAGATGAAGGCCGGCGCGCTTGAAAAGCCCGAACAGTTCGAAGCTCTCGATGCGGATACTTTTGTCATCAAGCTGCTGCGCCCGAGCAAGTTGACACTGCCTGATCTGGGCGTTCCGGTGCCGATTATTTTCAACTCTGAGCTGGCGAAAAAGAACGCGACAGCCGACGATCCCTGGGCGACCGAATATCTGCACCGTACCCCTGCCGGAAGCGGTGCCTTTATGCTGGAACGCTGGGACCCGGGCCAGCAGGTTGTTTATAAGCGATTCGATGAATGGAAGAACGGTGTGTTGCCCGGAATATCGCGCGTGATCATTCGTGAGATTCCCTCGGCATCGACGCGCCGCGCGCTGCTGGAAAAAGGGGATGCAGATGTTTCCCTCGAAATGCCGCCAAAGGATTTTGCGGAATTAAACGCCTCCGGCAAATATACAATCACCGGTGTGCCAATCGAAAATTCCATGATTTCCATTGGCCTGAATCTGAATTTTGAGCCTTTCGCCAATAAACTGGTCCGCCAGGCGGTTGCTTACTCAGTGCCCTACGACCAGATTTTCAAGCAGGCGGCGTTTGAGCGTGGAATTCCGATGTGGGGCGGCAAGTCACTGACACCGGCGACAATTGAATGGCCGCAACCCTTCCCTTATGATACGGATTACGACAAGGCGAAGGCCCTGTTGAAGGAAGCCGGTTATGAGAACGGTTTTGAAGTGCCTTTGTCCTTCAATCTTGGTCTCGCGCAATGGTCGGAACCTATGTGCTTGCTGTTACAGGAGAGCCTAGAGAAAGTTGGAATCAAGGCCACTCTGGAAAAAATTCCCGGGGCGAACTGGCGGACAGCGGCATTGGTCGAAAAGAAGCTGCCGATGCATATCAAGGATTTTGGTGGCTGGCTGAATTATCCAGACTATTACTCCTTCTGGGTTTACCAGAAAGACCGGCTGTTTAACTCGATGAATTATTCCAATCCGGAAGTGGAAAAAATTACGGACATTACTTTGAATATGGAAGTGGATGATCCGCAATACGAACCGAATATAAAGAAGCTGCTGAGCATCTTCTTTGAAGATGTGCCGTTAATCCCCGTATATCAGCCTTATCTCGATGTCGCGATGCAGAAAAATGTGACGGGCTACGAATATTATGCCCATCGCCAATTGGATTGCCGCTCATTCGGAAAAGTGAGCGCATAGAAATAATTGTCTTAAAACGTCAAGGCCGTGGGTTGGAAATATGAACCGCAATGATAAGCTGCGCATAATCTTCGGGCGCCTTATGCAGGCTATCCCATCGATAATCGGGATTATCATTGTTACGTTCATCCTGACCCGCGCCTTGCCGGGTGATCCTGCGGTTTATTTTGCAGGACCCGCAGCGACTGAAAAATCCATACAGGAAGTCAGGGTGTCTCTCGGCCTGGATAAGGGCTGGCTCGAACAGTTCTGGATTTACGCGACCAGCCTTGCCACCGGAGACCTTGGCGTGTCGGTTAGTACGGGGTTGTCGGTCAAGGAAGAACTGATCAGACGGCTGCCGGCCTCCCTGGAACTTACATTTCTGGCTTTGATTTTTTCCGTTGGGGTCGCCCTTCCTCTTGGAATAGCGGCGGCGACCCGGCCCAACAGCTGGGTTGATCAGCTTTGCCGGCTTGTGGTGACCGCCGGTGTTTCCCTGCCCGTTTTTTTTACGGGCCTGTTTATGGTTTATCTGTTCTATTACATACTCGGCATTGCTCCGGCGCCGCTGGGGCGGTTGGATATCATTTATCTGTCTCCACCGACAGTGACGGGTTTCTACACAATCGATGCCTTGCTCGATGGCGACTTTGAGACCTTCGGTGCGGCGTTCAGGCAATTGATACTTCCGGCGATTACACTCGGCATATTTACTCTTGCGCCGCTCGCCCGCATGACCCGCGGCGCCATGCTACAGGTGTTGTCCTCGGATTTTATCCGAACGGCGCGCGCCTCCGGCCTCAAGCGCTCGACGGTCCTGTATAGCTATGCGTTCCGGAATGCGTTGCTTCCCATCCTCACAACTTTGGGGATGGTGTTTTCATTCATGCTGGGATCGAATGTTCTGGTGGAAAAAGTCTTCGCCTGGCCGGGAATTGGATCTTTCGCCATTGAAGCGCTGATCGTGTCCGACTATGCGGCGGTGCAGGGGTTTGTTCTGGCAATGGCAATTCTTTATGTTCTGCTCAACCTGACGATCGATATCGTCTATACGCTGGTGGATCCACGTGTTGGACTGGAAAGCTGAGGCGCCACGATGTCAGAATTTTTCAAGCACCTTCGCTATGTACTGACTGAAAATCCGGTGACACTGATTGCGGGAACCATGTTCGTGCTGCTGGTTATCGCGGCTTTTATCGGCCCGTCTATCGTTCCCTATGATCCGATGGCGAGCAGCGCGTCGCAAAGCCTGAAGCCGCCTTCGTGGGAGCATTGGTTTGGCACTGATCAGCTTGGCCGAGACGTTTTCAGCCGGATCGTCGTCGCCACACGCCTTGATCTTGCCATTGCCGTGTCAGCGGTCGCAATTTCCTTCATCTTCGGGAGCGTTTTGGGGTCTCTTGCCGGTTTCTTTGGGGGATGGGCAGACCGTATCGTCGGTCGAATCACGGATACGATCATGGCCTTTCCCCTCTTCGTGCTGGCCATGGGGATCGTCGCGGCTCTTGGCAATAGCGTTGAAAATATCGTTTATGCTACTGCCATCATAAATTTACCGTTCTATGCCAGGATGTCCCGCACAGAGGTCAATATCCGCCGCTCTGCGGATTTTGTGCTGGCGGCGCGTCTCGCTGGAAATTCGTCGCTTCGTCTGCTTGCAACGCAAATTTATCCGAATACCCTACCGCCGTTGATGGTGCAGGTATCGCTGAACATGGGCTGGGCGATCCTCAATGCGGCCGGGCTATCCTTTATCGGGCTCGGTGTTCGGCCACCGACTGCAGAATGGGGAATTATGGTTGCGGAAGGTGCTGGCTATATCGTTTCCGGCGAATGGTGGCTGGCAATTTTCCCAGGGCTCGCGTTGATGCTCGCGGTGTTTACCTTCAACTTGCTGGGCGACGGGCTGCGTGACCTTATCGATCCAAGGCGGCGGACATGAAAGAGAAACGAATGCCTGATGCTTTTCCTCTTCTTGATATCAAAAACCTGTCCGTTGAATTCAGGACCAGAAGCGGCGTTGTAAAGGCGCTCGAAAATGTTTCTCTGGAGGTTTTACGGGGCGAGATCGTCGGTATCGTTGGTGAAAGCGGATCGGGTAAATCTGTTTCCGCCCTCACAGCCATGGGAATTCTCGATCCCGCCGGCCATGTCACGGCTGGTTCGATTTCGCTGGGCGGGCTGGATGTCCTGGGCGCAAGCGAAGCGGTGTTGCAGACGATGCGCGGACAACAGGCCTCGATGATTTTTCAAAGCCCCCGCACCTCGCTCAATCCGATCCGTACCGTTGGCAAACAGATTGGTGATGTGCTGCACCGCCATAATATGGCGAACCGCCAGAATTTGCGCGAAATGGTGATTAAGGCGCTGAAAACAGTGCGCATTCCCGATCCCGACCGCCGCTTCGATGCCTATCCCTTCGAAATGTCAGGTGGAATGTGCCAACGGATCATGATCGCGATGGCACTGGCCTGCAGCCCGGAACTGCTGATCGCGGATGAGCCGACGACGGGACTTGATGTCACGACGCAAGCGGCAATTATGGACTTGATCCGCGATTTATCGCGCGAACGGAATATGGCGACGGTTTTGATTACCCATGATCTGGCAATGGCAGCCGACTATTGCGATAGGATCATCGTCATGCATGCGGGGCATGTTGTCGAAAGCGGCACTTCTCGTGATCTGTTCTTATCGCCTCGTCATCCCTACACGGCCAAGCTCATGAAAGCCACGCCAAACGGGGGCGGCAGCCTGGACGACATTGCATCAATTCCCGGCGGGTTGCCGGACCTGCGCGGAGAGCTTCCTCCGTGCCGCTTTTCGGGACGATGCGAAAGGCATGAGGCCATTTGCGACTCATCCGCCCTGATTGCCAAAGAGGTATCGCCCGATCATTTCGTCAATTGTCAGAGGCCGCTATGACTGCATTGCTGGAGGTATCTGATCTCAAAAAATACTATGCGCTGGGCGGCAATGGCCTTTCCGACAATGCCTTAGTGTCGTGGATACGAAACCGGTTCACCAATGCACCGAAAGAAGCACAAATGCTTCATGCTGTTGATGGCGTAAATTTCATGATTTCCAAAGGAGAGAGCTTGGGCCTTGTCGGAGAATCTGGCTGCGGGAAGTCAACATTGGTGTCCATGTTGGCGAGGCTTTCCGACAGCACAAGCGGAACAATCGAATTTGCCGGCAAGGATATCGGCTCTGTGCCCGCAAAACAATTTCACGCCGAGCCGGAACGAAGTGAGCTGCAGATTGTGTTTCAGGACCCGCATGAAAGCCTGAACCCGCGCTTTACTGCCTTCGATACGATAGCCGAACCGCTTCGCCGCTTGGCGGGCCTTTCGAAGAAGACGGAACTGCGGGCGCGTGTTGAGGCTGTTGCGACGCAGGTCGACCTTCCCTTGCAATTGCTCGGCAGGTTTCCGCATCAGCTTTCCGGAGGGCAAAAGGCGCGGGTGAACATCGCCCGTGCCATCGCGCTCTCACCCAAACTGCTTATCCTCGACGAGCCGACGTCTGCGCTGGATGTCTCTGTTCAGGCAGTGGTCCTGAAACTTCTGGTCCGGCTGAAACAGGAACTTGGGATGAGCTACCTGTTCGTCTCCCATGATCTCAATGTCGTGCGGTTGCTCTGCGACCGCGTAATTGTCATGTATCTGGGACAGATTATAGAGGAAGGCCCCGCCGAAGAAATTTTTACCAAGCCGTTGCATCCCTATACACAGGCTCTAACGGCGGCCATCCCCGGTCATAATAAAGACGATGCGTCCAAATTTCGCCTGGAGGGGGATCCGCTCAGTCCCGTTGATCCGGATCCAGATGCCTGCCGCTTCTACGGGCGGTGCCCGAATGGCAATGATTTATGCACGAGAGCTGCGCCGCCAAAATTTTCCCCGACCCCTAATCATTATTCTGTTTGTCATTTTCCACTATCAAGATAGATGATGACGAGCGCCGCCATATCAGATTTCCCCCATTTTTAATTCAGGTGTTGGGAGATCGATATCACTTGATCAATCAGTTTGGATGGTCACGCCATTATATAATCAGATGCGAAAGCCGGTTCGGAAGGCATTGTCATCTAGGAGGCGCCCACAGATGACAATGCTAAAATTCACTCCCCTTTAAATACTGCCGTGCGTTTTTCAAGAAATGCCGCGACCCCTTCTTTTGAATCATATCGCTCACGTAAATCGGCGTTCACTTCAAGTTCTCGGCGAAACTGGGTCTTGAAATCGTTGTGGGCGCTTTCATCAACTGTCCTGCGGGTCATGGCAAGCGCATAGGTAGGTCCGCTCGCCAGCTTTGTGGCCAGGGCCTTTGCTTCGTCCATCAGTTTGTCATCTTCGTAAACATCGCTGACAAGACCCCAATCAAATGCTTGATCAGCGGAGACGGGCTCATTGGTCATCATCATTCTCAATGCCCGTGCCCGGCCGATGGCCTGCGGCAACAGAAATGTCGAGCCGAGATCCGGGCTGAGACCGATACGACTGAATACCTGAATGAATTTTGCTGACTTACCGGCAATCAGAATATCGCCGGCAAGGGCAAGAGAGAATCCACCCCCGGCGGCCGCGCCGTTGACTGCCGTTATGACCGGTACTCGGCAAGTGCGGATAGCGTTGATGGCATCGAAATAACAACCAGTATAGAGTTCGACGATATCGCTTCCCTCCGGTGGGCGGTTGCGAAGATCCTGACCCGCACAAAAGCCGCGCCCGGCGCCCGTGAGGATGAGGGCGCGTATATCCCGGTTCTCTTCGATGATTTTTAAGGCGTCCTGGATTTCATACATCAGGTCGAAGGTCATTGCATTTAACGCCTCCGGCCTGTTCAATGTCAGTGTTGCCACCTTATCGTCGATATCGAAAATAATATTCTTGAAATTTTCCATCTCTAAACTCCCGAAATGCAGTTTGTCCTCGGCGCGACCACTTAGGGTTGTTGGGTGACTTTATCTGTTATGAATTGGCTTATTTCCACCTCTGAATAACCAGCTTCACTAAGAATTTCAGCGCTTTGCTCTCCGAGGTGCGGCGGCATGCTGCGAATGGTTGACGGTGTTTTTGAAAACCGGACAGGTGGGTCGACCATGCGTAATGTTCCTTCGGTTGGATGTTCTTCAAACCGCCAGAAGCCCGTCGCCTTTAACTGCTCGTCTTCCAGCAACATTTCCTTCGTCATGACCGTTTGCACGGGAATATTCAGGGTGTCGAGATCACGTTGCCATTCGGCGGAGGAACGTGTAGCGATAATATCGGCGAGCAGGCCATATATTTCCTGAGAATGTGCGACGCGGGTGGCAAGGCTTTCAAATCTTGGATCCTTCTTGAGATCGTCCCGTCCGACGATGTCAAAGAGATCCTGCCAGTTGCGATCAGTATAGGGCAGAACCGCGAGATATCCATCCGTGGTCGCATAGGGCTTGCGCATTGTGTTCAACAGGCGTTCGTATCCCATCTTGGCGATGGGCGGTTCGAAGCAGGCACCATATAGATGCTCGACCATAACGAAATCGACCAATGCCTCGAACATAGGAACCTCGATCGCCTGTCCGCCATTGCCTCGCTCGCGCCCCAAAAGACCCGCTAATATTGCTGATACGAGATTAAGGGATGATGCCTTGTCAGCAATAATCGTCGGCACATATCTCGGCTGATCAGAGGTAATCGTCAAAAGATCGGCAAGCCCTGAAGCCGCCTGAATGATGTCATCATAGGCGGGCTTGTCCTCCATCGGTCCGCCAGCCCTGAATCCATAGGCCGCACAGTAAATCAGATCGGGAAAATCGTCTTTGAATTTGTCATATTCCAGACCGAGTTTTTTCGCAACTTTCGGGCGCAGGTTATGTACGAAGACGTCGGCAGTTTTTATTACTTTGAACAATGCATCAAGCCCAGACGGCTTGGTTAAATCCAGAACAATGCTGCGCTTGTTGCGGTTGGTCGCGAGATATAGGGACCCCATTCCCACATTTTTTTTTGGTCCGGAATGGCGTGTCGTATCGCCAGCCGGTGTTTCCACCTTGATCACCTCCGCCCCCATATCGCCGAGCATTTGTGTTGCCCAGGGACCTAGAATCACAGTGGTTAGTTCAACCACCCGTATACCGTCTAATGCGCCTGCCATTTTCTTGTAATTTCCTTTAACTATCTACGTAACTGCGGTGAATTACGATGAGATCGGGCTTATAAATGCCCATAAAAGTCAGAGGCGACACAGGTTTTCCCCTGATGTCGCCCCTTAATTTTCTAGCCCCGTGCTCTGATTTGCTCTGCCAGGGCCATCACGTTTCTCGCCTGCTTCAGATGCGGCATATCCAGCATTTTTCCATCGAGGCCAATGGTGCCAAGCCCCGGGTTCTGCTCGAAAACATCGATGACCTTTTGGGCGTAGGCGACGTCTTCCTCTGATGGCGTGAAGGCTTCGTTGATGATTGCCGATTGCGCCGGATGAATGGCGATCTTGCCTATGAACCCGGATCGGCGATCCCGCAGGCAGTCCGCCTTCAACGCATCGAGGGCACGGTAATCAACAAAGACAACCCCGACCGGCTGGACATTAATGGCACGCGCGGTGGCCAGACAAAGGGATTTTGCGAGCAGGAACGGGTCGTCATACTCGCCGGTTACCGGATTGCGATTGTCGCTGGCGCCGAGTGCAGCAGCGAGATCCTCGCCACCCCATGTCATCCCGACCAATCGGTTACTGACGTTATCAAGGTAGGTATGGAACGTCAGAAGCGACGCGGCTGTTTCCGTGGCGACGCACAGTATTTTCGTGGAGCCTTGCTCGATACCCTCACGGACTTCCAAAACCGACAGGTATTTATCAAGCGTATTCACTTCTTGCGCCGAATATACCTTGGGGAGGACAATGCCATTGGGCTTGCCCGGCATGACGGCCGTCAGGTCGGGCAGGGACAGCGGATTATCAAGAGGATTGATCCGCACCCAGAGCTGCTGACGTGACCGGTCTGTGTTGGCTTTCAGATAGTCGCAGACCATTTTTCGCCCAATTTCCTGGCGGTCATCGGAAACGGAATCTTCAAGATCCAGAATGAGGGCATCTGCCGGGTTTTCAAGGCCCTTGGCGAGTTTTCGTTCGTTATCTCCCGGCACGAACAGCCATGACCGGATTATCATGCTGGTTTCTTCTTCATAAGGCCGGTCCGCACGACATAGGCGATTTCCTCATCGCGCTGGTTGAGGCCGATATGTTCGAAAACCACAAGTCCGGTGGTTGGGCGGGACGCGCTCTCGCGCATTTCCTTTATGCGGGTAACCACGTGAATGGTGTCACCGTGAAAAACCGGGTTTTTGAACCGGATATCCGTCATGCCGAGATTTCCAAGCGTTGTCCCCAAGGTGGTATCTGCCACGGTTACGCCAATGACAAGACCCAGCGTGAACAGGCTGTTGACAATCCGCTGACCGTACATCGTGCCTTTGCTGTATTCTTCATCGAGATGAAGCGGCTGTGGATTATGGGTCATGGCGCAGAACATAATGTTATCCATTTCCGTGACGGTTCTCGTCAGCGGGTGTTTGAATTCCATTCCCGGTTTGAACTCTTCGTAATAAAGACCTGACATGTTTCCTATTTTCTCCTGTTATATAATCTGGTTAGTTTGTGGGGAGGGCGGTGACGCCCTTCTGCAATAGGGACGTGATTTTTTCTTCGTTGTAGCCAATTTCGGCCAATACTTCCGCACTATGCTCTCCCAGTCGCGGCGCCGGTCGGGTTGAAGATGGCTGGGTTTCGGACCACTGGCTCGGAACTGCCATATCCAGCAATCTCCCTTCACTCGGATGGTCGATAGATTTGAAGAATTTCGTCGCCTCCAAATGCGGATCTTCCATCAACGTGGCGGGCGTATGCAACGGCATTGCCGGAATATCGGCATCATCGAACAGCTTAAGCCATTCGGCGGTTGTTCGTGTCAGCATCAGCGCCGAAAGCTCGGCATAAATCTGCTTGATGTTCTCTGTTCGGGTCGTCATGCTTTTAAAGCGCGGATCGGCATCAAGATCGGCTTCTCGTCCAAGCGCTTGATAAAATGAACGCCAGTGACGATCCGTATAGACCATTACGCAGACATAACTGTCTTTTGTCTGATACGGTCGACGATCCGCATTGATCATCCTGTCGTAACCAAGCGGCCCAATCGAAGGGTCGAATGTATGGCCGGCCAGATGATCCGCAAGGACAAAGCTTGCCATCATTTCGAACATCGGCATGTCAATTTGCTGACCCTTGCCGGTGCGGCACTGGTAGTAAAGCGCGGCATTGATCTGCCCGACAGCCCATAGGCCGACGCCACGATCGACAATCGCCGTGGGGGCATAAACCGGTTTGCTTCCATCGGCCATGTGAGACAACCAGGGAATGGAAACCGCGCCCTGGATCAGATCATCAAAGGCGGGTTTTTTCTTATACGGCCCGCCTTGTCCGTACCCGAAAAGACCCGCATAAATTATACGCGGATTGACCTTGGCGACAGCCTCATACGACAGGCCAAGCCGGGCCATTACTTGCGGGCGGCGGTTATAAACCAGAACATCCGCGTCGCGCATCAGATCAAGCGCGGCTGTCAGGCCTTCAGGTTGCTTGATATCCAGAAGTATGCTGCGTTTACTTCTATTACAATTCAGATAGATGGCGCCCATTCCCGGATTTCGATAAGGGCCGATGCCCCGAACGGGATCACCGCCCGGGGCCTCGATTTTTATAACGTCTGCTCCCATATCTCCAAGTATCTGGGTCGTATAGGGGGCCATCAGCATATTGGACAGGTCAATCACCTTGACACCGTCGAGAGGCCTAGTCATAGGCATATTCCTTTGGAAATTATTTACAAAGCCGGAAAACGGGCAGCGACTGATTCCCTTCGGTGTCACGGAATGTGACTTCGACGGCTTTGCCGATTTTCACATCGTCGAAATCACTTTCAACAATGTTCGTCATCATGGTGACCCCTTCATCAAGGGTGACATAGGCCATGACGTAGGGTATTTTCGCCCGGCGCATGATGGAATAGCTGTAAATTTTTCCCTTTCCACTTGCTTCATACCACTCCGTATCGCTGCTTGAGCAAACCGGGCAGATAGTTCGCGGGTAAAAATGGGTCTTGCCGCAGGCGTTGCATTTTTTCATCAGCAACTGACCGTTTTTCGACCCTTCCCAGTAACGTTCTGTCTCCATATTGATGTCGGGGTCTTGATATGTTCTTTCCTGCGGGCTCATGCGTCGTTCCTTCCCAAAATTACTGTTCCTGCGCCGGTGCGTGTTGAAATCTGTCCGCCTGTGCCATGGGCGAGGGCGAGCGTGCAGTCCGGGACCTGGACCTTGGGATGGGCTTCACCGCGCAACTGCCGGACGGCCTCGATAACCTTGGTCATGCCGCCGCGATTGCTCGGATGGTTGTTGCACAGGCCGCCGCCATCTGTGTTGAAGGGGAGCTTGCCGACACCGGAAATCAGGTTGCCGTCGGACACGAATTTACCACCTTGGCCTTTTTCGCAGAAACCGAGATCTTCGATCGTTTCCAGAACCGTGATTGTAAAACTGTCATAGATAGAGGCATAATCCATATCTGCTGGCTTAAGATTGGCTTCGGCAAAGGCGATGGGGCCGGATTTCGCCGCACCGGTATATGTCAGGTCGAACCGACCGCCATTCAAATGCTTCACTGCCTCACCATGTCCAAGCACCTTGACGCAGCGATCCCCGAGGGATTTTGCGATTTCCGGGCTGACAACAATCAGCGCGCCACCCCCATCACTGATAACGCAGCAATCAAGACGGTGGAGAGGGTCTGAAATCATCGGCGAATTGACGACATCTTCTACTGTAACAACATCACGCAACAGGGCGTGCTCGTTATGTTGCGCATGATGAGAGGCGGCCACCTTGATCCAGGCGAGTTGTTCGCTGGTCGTTCCATATTCATACATGTGGCGCATCGCCGCCATGCCGTACATATTGGTTATGACCGGCGCATAGGGGATCTCGAAGCCACGCTCCGGCAGTTCGCCGCCGCGATCGCGCGCGCCGAGCGTCGTCAGACCTTCTGCCCGAGGCCGTCCGGCAAGGGTGATCAGGGCAACATTGCATTTACCGGCGGCGATTGCCTCGACCGCGTGACCAACATGGACAACATATGAAGATCCGCCCGTTTCGGTGGTGTCCGTGTAGGTTATATTTAGCCCCATATACTCGGCCATTGACATACCGCCCAAGCCGGGCGCATCTCCATCACAGAAATATCCGTCAACATCGTCTTTCGTCAGGCCCGCGTCTTTCAGCGCACCAATAGCGACTTCGGCATGTAACTGGGGAATTGTCTTGTCGACGGCCTTGCGGGTTGGGTGCTCGTATATACCCGCAATATAGGCCTTGCTCATTCGGCTCATGTTTTAACCTCTGTTATTGTTTTGTTATGGGTCGTGGTTACTATTTCAGTATGATTTCGGGAGGTCCAGCGCATTTTCTGCAAGGTAACTCAGAATTAACTGCGGACTGATCGGCGCAAGGCGGTGTATCAGGGATTCACGCAAGTATCTTTCGACGTGAAATTCCTTGGCATACCCCATTCCACCGTGGGTCATGACGGCGTTTGTACATGATTTGAAGGTAGCTTCCGCCGCAAGATATTTTGCCGCATTGGCCTGAAGACCGCAGTCCTTTCCCTCGTCATACAAATTGGCGGCCTGGAATGCCATGAGGTTTGCTGCTTCCAGTTCCGCCCAGGATTCTGCAAGGGGATGCTGGATTGACTGGTTCATTCCAATAGGACGTCCAAAAACCACTCGGTCTCGCGCATATTGGGCCGCTTTCTTGAGTGCTGCACGCCCTAGGCCGACCATGGAGGCGGCTATCAGAATTCTTTCAGCATTCAACCCATGCAAAAGATATCGAAATCCTTTGCCTTCCTCGCCAACCAGATGTTCTTTGGGAATGCGAAGTCCATCGATAAACATTTGATTGGAATCGACGCATTTCCGGCCCATTTTATCGATGGGACGAATTTCGACATAATCGCGATCAAGATCAGTGTAGAAAAGGGAGAGTCCGTCTATCGGCCGTTTCATCTCCTCTTCCCTTTTAGTTCGGGCGATGAGCAGCATCTTGTTCGCGCGCAAGGCTGTCGACGTCCAGATCTTCTCGCCCTTGACAACATAATCTTTTCCATCCCAGACGGCGCGGGTTTTTAGCCGTGTCGTATCAAGGCCAGTGTTCGGTTCGGTAACCGCAAAACATGCAACATCCTCCCGTTTGATGATAGGCGGGAGCCATTTCTGCTTCTGTTCTTCAGTGCCGAAAACCACAACGGGGTTGAGACCAAAAATGCCGATAATTAGGGCGGCAAACCCGGCGTTCGCGGCGCCGGATTCGGTAATTGCCTGCGCCATGACGGCCGCATCCGCGATCCCGAGTCCGCTGCCGCCGTATTCTTCCGGCATGGCAATTCCCATAAAGCCCTCATCAACGATTGCCTGACAGAACTCCTCTGGGAATTTTCCGTCCGTATCCCGTTGAAGCCAGTAGTCATCTCCAAATGGTTTGCATATCCGCGCAATACTGTCCTTGATCTGTTCTTGTTCCGGTGTAAGTGCGAAGCTCATTTTTTGTCCTTATTATATTTATTATTTTACTGGTCCGGCACGAGCTGGAGGCTGCTCATTGGGGCATTCCATTCACGTCGAGAAAGTAGAATCTATCGAAACACCACCCGTCGCCATCGTGCATTCTTTCGCTGCCTGAATTACAAGCTGTTCATTCTGGGAGGCATTGGCACGCATACGCTCTGATGGTCCCGCAATCAATATCGCCGCAATGACCTCGCCTGTACTTGAGTAGATCGGTCCGGCCAGACCGCTGGATCCTTGAATTTGTTCATCTGATGTTCTGGCGATGCCTTCCCTCCGGATTTTTTTAAGGGCGGCCATGATCTCAGACTTACCGGTGAGAGTGGTCTCGGTATAGCGCTTGCGACGATGCGAGCGCAGATAATTCTCAAGCCGCTCGGCCTCAAAGAAAGCTAAAAGAAGTTTGCCTCCAACGGTGCAGTAAAGTTCTCGGTTTTCACCGATGGGGACGGAATACCGAATGGAGTTTGTGCTTTCCACCTTATCGAGATACGTCACCATATCGCCTTCATGATTCAGGGCGGCGATCACTGCGGTTTCGCCTGTTTCCCGGGCGAGGTCAGCGAGAGCAGGATGTACCAACTTGAGAAATTCCCGACCTGAAACCGCTCGCATGGCGAGTGTAATAAATCGTGACCCAAGGTAATACCGGCCAGCTTCACCCCGCCGCAGGCACCCTTCTTCCGTCAAGCCGGCGAGGAGGCCGACGAGGCTTGTTTTTGGCGCAGATGCTGAAACAGCTAACTGCGACAATGTCGCCCCGGCATCCGTAGAGGCTAGAAATTCAAGAATGGAGAAAATTCGTCCGACCGACTGCGGCCCGCTACGCGAGGCAGTTGTA
>NZ_JARGOQ010000050.1:21690-25128 GCF_029233945.1 Sneathiella sp.
GCCGACCATTCACGTGCGGCGCTCATCGTCAGGCCCATGACGCCCGACTTGGCGGCGCCATAGTTGATCTGCCCAATTGTTCCGCGACGGCCTGCATCGGAAGAAATGTTGACGATAGATGCCGGGCTCGTGTCGCCATCCTGTGCGCGTTGATACATATGTCGACCCACGGCTTGCAAACAATAGAAAACTCCCGATAAGTTGACGTCGATCACCTGCTGCCAGGTCTCGATTGGCATCTTTGTTGCCATGGCGGCCCGGACAATGCCGGCGTTATTGACCAGCCCGTGAATTGCGCCATTACGTGCGACGGCTTTTTCAACCATATCCTGTACGAATCCCGGTTCTGCGACCGAGCCGATGTAGACTTCCGCTTTATCGCTTCCTAAGTCATCGGCGATCGCATTTACCTTATCTTCCTGGAGATCGACCAAGATCGCCTTGCCGCCGAGATCAACAACAAGTCTGGCAACTGCTTCGCCAATCCCTTGCCCCGCACCGGTTACGATTATGTTCTGATTTTCAAGTGACATTGGATTTTTCATTATATTTTTTCTCCAGCTGTTGGAATGTCCATGGTTTCAGGTTGTGGCCGCTTGGCGGAAAGTATCAATATTCGTATAAGATACGTATATTGATACTTTCTATTTTTTGGACTGTCAACATTACTTCTCTGAAAATGTGGATTGACAGTTTAGCTTTATCAAATATTATGTTCGTATAAATGTATTAATATTCGTATATTCGTACAATAATATCTGAATATACGGTTTCATAAAATGGTTGAGTCAAGATGATCCCAGAAAAAATTATCGAATACGGCTTCCCGGATATGGAAGTAAGCTACCAGGAGCGAGACGTTATACTTTACGCGCTTGGCGTGAATGTCGGCCAGGATCCGATGAACGAGCGGGAACTAAAATACCTGTTTGAAGAGGAATTGCAGGCCCTGCCTCCATACGCGATGGTTTTGGGGCATCCAGGATTCTGGTTGCGCGATCCCGCCTTGGAAGTTGATTGGGTCAAGCTTCTACATGCGGAACAATTTCTGAGCGTTTCCCGGCCTTTGCCCGCAAAAGGAACCGTTCTGGTCCGTCACAACGTGCTGGGGATCACGGATAAAGGTGAGGGCCGGGGCGCCATTGTTTATTATGAAAAATTATTGCGTGATGCGGAAACCAAAGAGGAGTTATGCCGCGTCACGACAGGAGTATTCTGTCGCGGAGATGGCGGGTGCGGAGATTACGGGGAGGCTCCTCCAAAATTGGCGATGATGCCCGAGCAATCACCGGATATTTCCATTACGAAGAAGACCGATTTGCGGTCAGCCCTGATTTACCGTCTTAGCGGAGATTATAACCCGCTACACATTATGCCCGATATCGCGCGGCAAGCGGGATACGACCGTCCAATCCTGCATGGGCTTTGCAGCATGGGCATTGCTGGCTTGGTTTTGCAGGAAACCGTTGGCGAATCCACCCCCAGCCTTTTTGGCGGCTACGCCTGCAGATTCAGCAAGCCTGTCTTTCCTGGCGATATTTTGCGGGTCGATATTTGGGTTGGCGATATGGGCGTGCGCTTTCGCGTTGTCGCCGAAGATAGAAATGAAGTTGTTCTTGACCGAGGTCATTTTAGTCTCAGGGCGCACTAAGCCCTGACTGTTGAGTAGGGAAGGTTTCACAGGCCGAAAGTTCCGAAATCAAACATAACGCCGAAATTGAAGTCTAAACAAAGGGGAGAAAAATGAGTTATATAAATAACATAAAGACGCTTGTTTGTGCGGGTCTATTGGCAGCCTCAATCGTATTGCCGGCAAATGCCACCAGAGTTCTGACCTGGACCGACGGAAGTCCAAATCGTGGTACGCGCGCGGAGGCGGCGCAATGGTTTGCCGACGAGTTGGAGAAACGAACCAACGGTGAATTGAAAATTGAGTTTCACTGGGGGGGCGCTCTCTTGAAACCCAAGGCGGCGGTCAAGGGAATAGGCGCCGGTGCTGCTGACATGGGGTTGGTGTTGGGCGTATATAATCCCAAACTCCATCAGGCCTATATTCTAGGCGATCTGCCGACTCCATATTCGGACCCCTGGGTGAGTACCCGCGCAATCTATGACTTGGTACACCAAAATAAGGATTTGCAGGCGGAGTTTGCTGATTTGAACCTGCAATATATCACCAATGTTACGTCAACCGAAATTCAACTGATATGCAAGGACAAGCCTGTCAAGACGCTGGATGATGTTAAGGGATTGAAAATCCGCGGCATCGGCGTTTATGGAAAGATCTTTAGCGATTTCGGTGCGGCCAATGTGGCAATGCCTGTTTATGAGTCATATCAAGCGATAGATACAGGGCTTGTAAATTGCACGCAGATATATGGCTATGCTATTCCAGCGTTTAAACTTCAGGAAATAGCAAAAGAAATCACCAAGCTTGATTGGGGCGCATTGCTTGGGCTTGCCTATGTGATGAATAAGGATACCTACGACAGCCTGACGCCTGAGCAGCAGAAAATAATCAACGATCTTGGTGTTGAATCTATTGATTATTACGTGAAAAAAATGCTGCTGGATAACGACATCCTGATTAATAATCCGACTTCTGAAATTGATGGAACCAAGGTTAATATTTACGAACTATCGGATGCGGATAAAGCGCGCCTTCTTGAGGCAACAAGCAAGTATCTTGAAGATTGGCGGAAGGGTGCAAATGAATCAGGCGTTGATGCTGCCGCCTTGCAGACTCAGTTTTTGGATCTTCTGAAGAAATATGATGACGAGCGCAAGGCCAAAGACTACCCATGGAACCGCTGATGGAATCCTCTCCCGAGAGTAAAGGTCCGTGGGTTTTACGGAAACTGGAAGGGGCACTTGTTGCTCTTTCCATTTTCTGCATTCTCGGAATTTGTGCCGTTATCAACATAACAATTTTTGGACGGTTCCTTTTTGGGCTTTCGATACCTGACGATGTGGTCATGGTACGGGAATTGATGATCGGTGCCGTAGTTCTGCCGCTTGCCTATGTGGCGGCGGGGCGGGCGCATATCATGGTGGAGGTTTTTACCGGTTATATGCCAGAGAGCTGGCAACCGGCCCTGAACCTTCTCGGTTCCTTGACCGGCAGCCTGATGCTGCTTCCCGTTCTCTATGGGGGATATCTCGACTTTGAAAGCGTCGCTTCCGACGGCGCGTATTTTTTCGGTGAGTTGAATTTACCTGAATGGCCTGGACGGCTGATCTTTCTGGTTGGCTATATCACGTTTGTACTGCGGCTTTTTGTATTAACGGGCGAGGACGCCCTGGAAGTTTTCCGGACCCTTACGGGCCATTCTGCTCCGCCTGCTGAAAAGGGCTAATTTTCCATGGATCCGACGACCATCAGCATGTTTGGCTTCATCATTACCCTTGCGCTAATTTGTCTACGGGTGCCAATTGGTT
>NZ_JARGOQ010000051.1:0-1845 GCF_029233945.1 Sneathiella sp.
GCGGATGCGGAGGATATGTTCGCCCTCGCCACACTCACCAAGCCGGGGCCTTATCTGAAGGACACCCGGCTTCTGGGTACCTTTTTTGGGGTGAAGGAAGACGGCAAACTCATCGCCATGGCGGGTGAGCGCTTCAAGCATCCGGGCTATTCGGAGATAAGCGGCGTCTGCACCCATCCCGATCATCTCGGGCGCGGTCTCGCCCATGCGCTCTGCGTTCATGTGGCGGAGCAAATCCTGGCGCGCGGGGAAACGCCTTACCTGCAGGTTTTTGCGACCAACACCCGCGCCATCCGGGTCTATGAGGATCTGGGCTTCGCCACGCGGACGAAGGTCAATGCGGTGATGCTCGAACGCGCATAAATGGACCAAGACTCGGGCGCGGGCTTTATGCTATTGAAAAGGCGAATTTATTTCGCCGGACGATGCCATGAGTTTTGATTATGCCCCACCCCCACCGCTTGATGAGACTATTCTCTTCGAGGACGATCATATTCTGGCGCTCAACAAACCGAGCGGGCTTCTCTCCGTTCCCGGGCGCGGCGATCATTTGACCGACTGCGCGGAGGCGCGGGCGAAGGCGCATGACCGCAACGCGCGAACGGTGCACCGGCTGGATATGGACACCTCCGGCCTTCTGCTGTTCGGCAAGGGCGCGGAGGCGCACCGCCGATTGAGCCTTCTCTTTGCAGAGCGGAAAGTCGAAAAGCGCTATCTCGCCTGGGTCGATGGCTCCCTGTCTGAGAATGAAGGCGAGATTGACCTGCCGCTCGGGGCGGACTGGCCGAACCGGCCCTTACAGAAAATCGATACGGAAAAGGGGAAGCCCTCCCTCACCTGCTGGCATGTGCTGGATCGGCGCGAGGAGACCACCTTGCTCGCGCTTTATCCGAAAACCGGCCGCACCCATCAACTCCGCCTGCATTGCGCCGCCATCGGCCATGCCATCCTTGGGGACCGGTTTTATTCCGATCCGGCCGTTCGCAAGCGCGCCACCCGGCTGCAACTCCATGCGGAAGCGCTCGAATTTCGCCATCCGATGACGGCGGAATGGATATCGTTACGGGCGCCAATCGACCTTTCCTGTCCTTTGCCTGAAAAAAATCAATAAAAACATCCTTGTAATCAGGGGAGAAGCGCGGTCATACTGATCGCCTGTCCCGCCATGTGATAAGGAGAGACCGACATGGACACAGAAACCATCAGCAGCGCTGCCGAACCCGCCCCCGGCTTCGCCAAAAATCCCGACTACCGGATTGTGCTGGAACGACCGGAGCGGGAATTTATTGCCACCCTGCAAGGGGAGACGATTGCGCGCAGCAACCGCGCCATTATCCTGCGGGAGGGCGATTACCCGACGCTCGTTTATTTTCCGCCCGAGGATGTGCGCCTCGATCAGGCGACGATGACGGATAAGGACACCTATTGCCCCTATAAGGGGTTGGCGAGTTACTGGAGTTTCGGGACCGAGGCCAATATCGCCTGGTCCTATGAGGAACCGTTCAAGGAAATGCTGGAGATTACGGGATACGTCTCCTTCTATGTGGACCGGCTGGACGATCCGGTCATTTGACCCGTAATAGTTAAGAAAAGAGAAGAAATGGGTAGCGTCAGAAATATCCTCTTCATCATGTGCGACCAGCTTCGCGCCGATTACCTCACTTGCGCCGGTCACCCCTCCATCAAGACCCCGAATATCGATGCTTTGGCGCGGCGCGGCGTCAGATTCTCCCGCGCCTATGCCCAGGCGCCGGTCTGCGGCTCATCCCGCATGTCTTTCTATACCGGGCGTTATGTGCAGTCCCACGGCGCGACCTATAACGGCGTGCCGCTTAAAATCGGGGA
>NZ_JARGOQ010000051.1:1945-24962 GCF_029233945.1 Sneathiella sp.
GGCGAGGTGGTGAGCGGCTGGTACCTCCGCAATGCGCATCTGCCCGCGCGGGTGGACAAGGCGCATTCGGAAACCGCCTATATGACGGACCGTGCGATGACGAAGATCACCGAGCTTGCCGAGACGCCCTGGTGCCTTCATCTCAGCTATATCAAGCCGCACTGGCCCTATATCGCGCCTGAGCCCTATCACAATATGTATACGGAAAAGGATGTGATGGCCGCCAATCGCGGAGAGAAAGAGCGCGAAAATCCGCATCCGGTGATCGAGGCCTTTATGGCGCATGAGGAAAGCGTCAATTTCTCCGATGAAGACAAGCGCCGCCATGTGATCCCCGCCTATATGGGGCTGATCACGGAAATTGACGATAATATCGGTCGGTTGATGACCTTCCTTGAGGAACAGGGACGGCTCGATGATACGCTGATTGTCTTCACCAGCGATCATGGCGACTATCTCGGCGATCACTGGCTTGGCGAGAAGGAAATGTTCCATGAGGAAAGCGTCCGCATTCCGATGATCGTCAGCCATCCGGGCAGTGAATGTGATGGCACGCGGGGAAGCGAGTTTAAAACTCTGATCGAGGCAATTGACCTGATCCCGACCTTTATTGGCGCCCTCGGCGGAGAGGCAAAACCGCATTTGCTGGAGGGGAAATCCTTCCTGCCGCTTCTGGAGGGGGACAACAGTTCCGAATGGCGCGATTTCGTGATAAGCGAGGCGGATTATTCCTGGCGCGGCGCGCGCCTG
Organism: Sneathiella sp.; assembly: GCF_029233945.1. Taxonomy (GTDB): domain Bacteria; phylum Pseudomonadota; class Alphaproteobacteria; order Sneathiellales; family Sneathiellaceae; genus Sneathiella. The sequence goes on from NZ_JARGOQ010000051.1 coordinate 2,696, forward strand.
TCGCTTCAACTTCCGCCGGATCAGGCCCGTGCCTATATGCTCCGGACCGAACGGTGGAAATATATCTCCTACGATAATTTCCGCCCGCAGCTTTTCGACCTGTCAAAGGACCCGGACGAGCTAATCGATCTTGGGGAAAGTGATTTGCACAAGGAAATCCGCACCGAGATGGAAGAACGGCTCAACCACTGGCTCCGTCACCGGCGCAACCGCACGACAACGTCGCATGAAGAGATCGAGAAGAAGACGGATACGGCGCAAAAGCGCGGCATCTATTTTGGCGTCTGGTAGGGATTATAATATGTCAAACCTTAGTCACATGCTCTCCCCTCATAACTTCATTTTAGAGCAAGTTATGAGGAGAGGGTCACGGCTATACCCAACCCACCTCAGAAATAATCTCGTAAAAATCTTCCAAAGGAAATTTCTCTCTCGCCTCACGCACAGATATATCGCTAGTGATACCTGCATCAAGCTCCAGTAGATTAGCATGCTTTTTCAACAGTGCGTTGCGTTCCTTAATCGGAATGACCTCAGGACCGCTATAAAACTTCAGAGGGTTGCTCTCAAAAAGAGCACTATCGAACTCCAAGCCGGTCCATAGCGAAATTTCCGTAGTCGTTACCTGCATATCCTTCAGTCGAATCCTCGCACGACCCTTAGGGTCTTTGATACTGGGCAAGTCCTGGAAAAATATATATGCCTGAGTTCTCAGTCCCATCCCTTCATCTTCACTTTCACCTACATAAGTGACGATCTTCCAAAAAGCTGCTGGGATTCTCACAGGAAAATCCTCAAACTCTCGAGTATAATAACGATCAGCTCTCGTGAAAATCGGACCCGTCATAACGTTTAGTTTATCGGCAGAAGTGAAGCTTGAGACCAGTAGTTCAATCGCCCGCCAGTCATCTTCGTTGAAGTTTTTATGCTGCATGCAGGCATTTGTGTAGGCGCAACTGTCGTTACTTGCCCTTGTGGCGTAATCGGAGTCATCGCCCCATGTGACGGCAGTTCGTCTCGTTAAATGTCCCCGATCCCACTGAGTGCCTACGTATGGATAGTTCGGAATTTGATTGCTCGCGCCAACCCGACCGTCAACAAACCAGTTTCGCCCCTTCTTGCTCGGGACTTTTTGCATTTTGCTCAGATTGACGTTAGCCGCCGAGTACAAGGCCTGCTTGGTGCTGCGGCTCATTATGAGCGAGTAATTGATATAAGGAATCACAAGCTCACCTTCAGGCAGCCCAGGTGGCTGTAGAATGTCCGCCTGAACGGCCAGCCCCGGCTGAGGAAGCTCAATTTTGTGGCCACTACCTAAGAAATCTACTTGATATCCGTTTCGCATAGCAACTCCTCCCAAATAACTTTCGTCAGGCCTCAATATTAGTCGCAAAGTATGACACAACCAAGTATAGTATCGGGATTCGCCATGAAGAGATCGAGAAGAAGACCGACAGCGCGCAAAAGCGCGGCATCTATTTTGGCGTCTGGTAGATCTTCCTACTCAACATCCTCATAGGGCAGGCCGACATATTGCTCGGCGAGGATGCGGCGGCGATGCTCGGAGGCGAGGAAGAAATTCAGTTCGGAATCGCGGATCTTGTCCTCGATGCTGTCACGATAGAAATGATGCAGCATATTGGTCATCCACCAGGAAAAGCGCACCCCGTTCCAGACCCGGCGGAGCGCGATCTCGCTATAGCGCTCTGTCAGGTCTTTCCGCCCCTCCTTATAGGTCTTGAGCAGGATGCGATAGAGCGTGTTGACGTCGCTCGCCGCGAGATTGAGGCCCTTCGCCCCTGTCGGCGGCACGATATGCGCGGCGTCGCCCAGCATGAACAGGCGGCCATACTGCATCGGCTCGACCACAAAGCTCCGGAGCGGCGCGATGCTCTTCTCGATGGACGGGCCGGTCACCAGCCTATTGGCGGCATCCTCCGGGATACGGCGCCTGAACTCGTCCCAGAAGCGGTCATCGGACCAGTTCTCGACCTTCTCATCGAGCGGCACCTGAACATAATAACGGCTCCGGCTCGCGGAGCGTTTGCTGCACAGCGCGAATCCCTCATCGCTTTTCACATAGATCAGCTCGAAATTGACCGGTGGCGTATCGGCGAGAAGGCCAAGCCAGCCAAAGGGATAGACCCGCTCATACTCGGTCAGTACGCCTTTTGGAATACTCTCGCGGCAGACGCCGTGAAAGCCGTCGCAACCGGCGATATAGTCGCAATCGATCCGGTGTTTTTCGCCGTCTTTCTCGAACGTTACATAGGGCCGATCGCTTTTCATGTCATGGGGCTGGACATTCTCCGCCTCATAGAAGGACAGCTGGCCGGAGGCGTTGCGCGCCTCCATCAGGTCCTGGGTGATTTCCGTCTGGCCGTAGACCGTGACGGATTTCCCGCCCGTCAGTTCCGTCAAATTAATGCTGTGATACTCGCCATGAACGGCAATCTCCACCGCGTGATGGATTTCCCCCTCCCGCAGCATCCGATCGGCGACGCCCGCCTCCTTCATCAGCTCGACAAAGCCCTGCTCGATCACCCCGGCGCGAATACGGCCGAGGATATATTCCGGGCTCACCCGGTCGAGGATAATATTGTCAATTCCCTGACGATGAAGCAGCTGACCCAGCAGGAGGCCCGACGGGCCACTCCCGATTATCGCGACTTGCGTTTTCATTTTTCGGGCCCTGACCCTAAAATTACGAAGGATGGCATTGCAGCCTGTTTTTTTTGCAATACTATAGGCACAGGCCCTTGATCCGAATTTCAATTTGGAACAAAGGGAATAAGAAAATTCTTTAAGTCGGGGGCGGGCAGCACATCTCATGACAGGATCAGAGGATACACCGGTCTATCTGGCGGCGGATTGCGGCGGCAGCAATTGCCGCGTCCGGCTCTATGACGAGGATGGCGTGGTGCTGAGCGAGGGGCTCGGCGGGCCGGCCAATGCCTCCCTCGGGCTGAAGGAAGTGCTGAGCGAGATATTCCGCGCCACCCGCGATGCCCTCGCCCGGCGGGAGGGCCCGACGATCCCCCTCTCCCGGCTACATGCGGGGCTTGCCATCGCGGGCCTGATCGAGCAGGAGCGGCGCGATGAATTTACGCATATCCCGCATCCCTTCGCCTCCATGACCGCAGAGACCGACGCCTTCGTCGCCCAGCTCGGGGCCTTTGCAGGCGGGGATGGCGGCTTGCTGATCACCGGCACGGGTTCTTGCGCCTTTGCGGTGACGGGGGATGAGAAATTCTATATCGGCGGCTGGGGTTTTTCGGTCTCCGATCAGGGGTCGGGCGCGCGGCTCGGTCATCTTGCGGTGCGCCGCGCCTTGCAGGCCTATGACGATATCCTGCCCTCCTCCCCCTTCTGCAAGAAACTGCTCGCGGAAGTCGGCACTCACCCGGCGGAGGTTTCCGGCTGGGCGCGCACCGCCCGGCCCGCCGACTATGGCGCGCTCGCAGGCCTTGTCATCGAATATGCGGAGAAAGAGGATGAAGTCGCCAAAAATCTCGTCCGGACCATCGCCGAGGAGGTTAACCAGCTGATCCGCGCCCTTGTGCGACGGGGCGTGACGGAAATCCATCATATCGGCGGACTGGCCGACCCGATCCGCCCCTGGCTCGACAAGGCCCATGGCCGCTATGTGGCGCAGGCCCGGGGCGATGTCTTTGATGGCGCACTCCGCCTGATCAACAACCGGACAGGGCTCATCAACAAGACCGGCAAGGCGCGCGCATGAAGACGGCATTTTTCAACGGCTCCCTTCTTGTCGGGCATGACTGGCGACAGGATACGGCGCTCTTGGTCTCTGACGGTGTGATTGAGGGAACCTGCCAGGAGACGGATATCCCGGATGGGTATGAGCTGGAGGATTTAAAGGGCGGCCGCCTTCTTCCCGGCTTTATCGACACACAGGTAAATGGCGGCGGCGGCATGATGCTGAACGACGCAAAAAGCGTTGAGGATATCGCGACAATCGCCGCGGCCCACCGAAAATTCGGCACCACGGCGATGCTGCCGACCCTGATCACCGATAGCTGGGAGAAGATGGAGCGTGTCGCCGCGCTGATCCGGGAGGCTATCGCAGAAGGGATGCCCGGCATCCTCGGCATTCATTTTGAAGGGCCGTATTTGAATCCGGCGCGCAAGGGTGTGCATGACGCAGCGCATATTCGCGATATTGAGGAACGTTTTGTCGATCTCGTGACGGCGGGGGACTTGGGTCAGGTGCTGGTAACGCTCGCGCCCGAAAAAGTACCGCATGACATCATTCGGAAACTGACGGCGAAAGGCGTTCATGTCTCCGCCGGGCATAGCACCGCAAGCTTTGAGGAGATGCAGGCGGCGATGGAGGCCGGGCTTACCGGCGTTACCCATCTTTATAACGCGATGCCTCCGATGGAGAGCCGGGCCCCCGGCCTGATCGGCGCCGCGCTGAATTTTTCGGAATGCTATTGCGGCTTTATCAATGACGGTCATCATGTGCATCCGGCGACGCTGAAGGCGGCGATTGCCGCAAAGGGTGTCGATCACATGATGCTGGTCACCGACGCCATGTCCACCGTTGGCACGGAGGAGACCCGCCTCACTCTTGGCGGTACAGAGATTACCCTAAAGGACGGTCGTTTGACCACGCCGAATGGCACGCTCGCCGGTTCCGCCCTCGATATGGCGGCGGCAGTTCGACATGCGGTGAACCTGCTTGATCTCCGGCTGGAATATGCCGTGCAGATGGCGACAGAGAGCCCGGCGGCCTTTCTCGGGCTTACGTCGTCACATGGACGGATCGCGCCCGGATACCGCGCCGATCTGGTTCTGATGGACGCGAAGATGAGGGTGCAAAAAAGCTGGATCACGGGCCAATAGACCTGCCGTTTCCAATTGACTCCCGACGGAATATCCAAGTAGATAAGGGCCAAAATCATACACTGCATAAAACAGTCCTTTCGGGAGGAATAATTCCATGATGTCGATATCAAGACGGTCGTTCAAAAAGGCGCTCCTTGGGGGCCTTGTCGCCCTTACCGCAATCGGGGGCACGACGCTCTCCGCTGCCGCCGCCGACAAGATCACCGTTGGCGCGCTCCGCTTCACGTCCCACGCGCCGAGCTTTGTTGCCTATGAAAAGGGCTATTTCACTGACGAAGGGCTGGAGGTCGAGTTCAAATTCTTCCAGGCCGCGCAGCCGATGGCGGTCGCCATTGCCTCGGGCGATGTGGATTTCGGGATCACCGCGATTTCCGGCGGACTGATTAACCTGGCCGACAAAGGCGCAATTAAAGTGATCGGCGGCGCGCTGCAGGAAGAACCCGGCATCGACGGCCAGATCATTCTTGTCTCCAAAACCGCCTATGACGAAGGTGTCACCAGCCCCGCGCAGTTGAAAGGCCGCAGCTTCGGCATCACGCAGGCCGGTTCGTCCTTTCACTACATGGCATCCAAAATCGCCGAGAAGGAAGGCTTTTCCACATCCGACATGAAGCTGGTCTCCTTGCAGAAGGTCGGCGCGATCATCGGCGCGCTGAAATCCGGGCAGGTCGATAGCTGGTCCATCGTGCCGCATATCGCCAAGGCAATCTCGAAGGGTCCGGAAATTGTCCAGATCGGCATGGTCGCGGACTATATCCCGGACTATCAGGTGACCACGGTCTTTACCTCCACCGAGAATGCGGAAAATAAATCGGACCTCGTGAAACGCTTCCTTGCCGCCTTCTCCAAGGGCGCGGATGATTTCAACGCGGCGCTTGTCGACAAGACCGAAGGGGAAGACGGGGCCACCGCGATGGTCGAGCTCATCCATAAATATGTCTATGCCGACCGGCCGATCGAAAAGGCGGGCCCGTCGATCCGCAACGGCGCCATGCGCATCAATAAGGGTGCCGCGCTCAACCTCACCAATGTGACGGACCAGCTTGACTGGTTCAAATCCGAAGGGCTGGTCAAGGACAGCATCACGATTGAGACTTTGGTCAACACAGACTATGTCGAGACATTCTAAATAGCCGATGGATCTCAGCCTACGCCATATTACGCATCGTTATGATGAGGTTGAGGTCCTTCGCGATATCAATCTGGAGATCAAACAGGGCCAGATTGTCTGCATTATCGGGCCGTCGGGCTGCGGGAAATCGACGCTGCTGCGCATGATCGGCGGGCTGGAGCGCCCGACCTCGGGCGAGGTTTTGCAAATCGGCGAGCCACCCGCAGATTGCCTCAACCCGCTCACCTATATTTTTCAGGATTTCGCGCTCCTTCCCTGGCGCACGGTGGAAGGCAATGTCAGCCTCGCCCTTGAGGATCATGCGCTTTCTGCCACCATGCGCGAGGAAATCATCGCCGACGTGCTTGCCCGCACGAAGCTCGCCGATTTCCGCACCGCCTATCCGCGCCAGCTTTCGGGCGGGATGAAGCAGCGCGTCGCTATCGCCCGCGCCCTCTCCGTCCGCCCCGCCGTGCTGCTGATGGATGAACCCTTGTCGGCCCTCGACAGCCAGACGCGAGAATTGCTCATGGATGATCTCGTCGATCTGTGGGAGAAGGAGAACTACACCGCCGCTTACGTTACCCATAACCTCGCCGAAGCGGTGCGCCTCGGCCACAAGATCGTCGTGCTCTCCCGCCGTCCCGGTGAAATCCGCGATATCGTCGAGATCGACATGCCGCTTTCCGCCCGCACAGGCGAAAATTCGGAGCTGGAGTCGATCCAGAAGCGTCTCTGGACCCTGATGCGCGATGAGGCCCGCGCCGCTGACAGGGAGCTTCTTGATGCGCGATAAGACGACCGGCAATCAAAAAGCAGGAAAGCCGGTTCCGTTCCGGGGCGGCGGCTTCTTGCCAAAACCGAAGAAAATTATCGCGCCGATTGTCTTTATTGCGCTGATTGCCTTCTGGGAATGGGGCTCGCGCACGGGCTTTATCGGCCCGCTCATCCTCCCCGCCCCGTCGGAGGCGTTCGAGGCCTTCATGAACCTCCTGAACACGGGGCTGCTCTGGCAGCATCTCGCGGCCTCCCTGCAGCGGCTTCTGCTCGGCTGGTTTTCGGGCACCCTGCTCGGTATTATTGTCGGCACCTTGATCGGGCTGTTTTCGCTTGCCCGCTCTGGATTGCAGCCGCTCGTCTCGGCAATCTTCCCGATCCCGAAAATCGCGCTTCTGCCGCTGTTTATCATCTGGTTCGGTATTGGGGAGGGATCGAAGGTCGCCACCATCCTGTTCGGCACCTTTTTCCCGACGGTGATCGCGACCTATGGCGGGATCGATAATGTGGACCGCGGGCTGATCCGCATGGGGCAGTCCTTCGGCCTCTCGCGCCTGTCGATTATTCGGAAAATCATCCTGCCGGGCGCCCTGCCCGCCATTCTCTCCGGCGCGCGGATTTCCGCCGCCATCGCCATTATCCTGCTGGTCGCCGCCGAAATGATCGCCGCCGAATACGGCATCGGCGCCTATATCCTGATCGCGGGGAGCCTGATGGCGACGGACCAGCTGATCACCGGCGTTGCCATCCTCTCCTGCATCGGGCTGATCTTCGCCTGGGTTATCGGCAAAGCGGAAAAATACTTCCTGAAATGGCGCGCCTGACCCCTCTTTCGCCAATTCGGAACTTTCAAAAATTTTTTGTAAAATCCACTAAAATCCTGCGTTTAATTAACCCTTTCTCAACCACCGCAGTGGCAGACTGCGGGCATTATGACATCTGTCCTGCAATATAAAGCACGGCCGTCTCTGGTGCCGAGGAAGCAATCGCTGACCGACATGGCCTATTCGGCCATCAAGGCGGAGATCAATGCGGGCAAAATTCCGCTCGACAGCTTCATCAATATTCCGGAGATCGAGCGCCAGCTGAATATGAGCCGCACCCCGATCCGGGAGGCCATGCTGCGCCTGCAGACGGAAAAGGTGGTGGTGATCGTCCCCAAGCGCGGGATCCGCATTCTTGCGCTCAGCGCGGGCGAGCTTGCTGAATATTATCAGGTGATCGCCGGGCTGGAATTGCAGGCCATCGGCAATATCTGTACTCGCAAATTATCACGGACCGACATCATGCCGCTTCTCTATGCGTTATCCGGCGAGGAGACCGCGCTTCGAAGCGATGATCCCGACGCCTGGGCGGAAGCGGACGAGAAGTTTCATCGCAGCCTGTTTATCCTGAACGGCAATAGCAAGCTGCAGGAGACCGGCCTTTCCTTCCGCGATATTATTCAGCGCGCCAATTTTGAGGCCATGCGTCATATCGAGGCCGAGCAGAAGGAGCGTTGCCTGCGCGATCATAACGAGGTGAAGGAATTGCTGCTCTCTGCCAATGAAAAACTCGCGCGAGAGCGGTATCTCGATCACAGCAAATGGCTGAGCGCCCATATTGCCGACATCCTGATGGAGAAGAGCGTCGCCCGCCTCTAGGAGGCCGATGCCGTCGTCATGATGCCCAAGGCCCCCGGCTGCGGCGCCACTGGAATTTTCACCACAAAGTCCGATCCGATCCCCGCATAGGAATTGCAGGTGATCTCCCCGCCGAGATTGCGCAAGGTTTCCTGCACGGCGCTAAGGCCGATGCCGAGGCCGCCGCACATCTGCGCCGCATTCTTCATGCGCACGCCGCGTTCAAAAATGCGCGGGATATCCTCTTCCTCGATCCCGATGCCCGTATCCTCGATCTTGAGCATCAGATGCTCCGCCTCCAGCGAGGTGGTGATCTTGATCGCTCCGCCCGGCTTGGTGTAGTTGACGGCGTTGCTGACAAGGTTATTCAGGATGCGCTGAAGCTGCGCGGGAAAATCGATCTCCCGTCCCTCCGGCACATGATTGACCCAGTTGAACATCAACTGATGATCCTGGATCGCCTTGTCGAACTTGTCGAGGGTCGTGGAGATCGTCTCGCTGATCTTCTGCGAGGCCGGCCTGCCCAGATTGACGGCGAGGCGTCCTTCCGTCACCGGGTTCGAAAGCGAGACAAAATCGGCGACATGGGATTTAAGCGACTGCGCGATATCAAGCGCCCGGCTTGCAAAACCCTTCTTGTCCTCCCCGATATGGTCGGTGAATTCCGCGACAAGATCGTTGAATTTCTGGATATCACGGCGGATGGACAGGCTCCCATCGATGGTATCGTTGGTCAGCTTGTGCTCCGCCTCGAACAGGATACGCTCGCGGATTTTAAGCTCCGAACTCTGATCGAACAGCGCGACAATCCGCATGGTGCCATCCCGGTTGGTTGAAAAATCGGCACGTACCGGCAGCTTGCGACCGCTTTGCAGCTCGATCACCGTGGCAATCCGCTTGATCCGTCCGCTCTCGAAGGATTTTGCCTCGCTCACGGGCAGATCGGCATCGATAATCTGCGCGAGCGATGCGCCGACGAGATTGGCGGGCTTCGTCTCCAGGAGTTGCGCCGCCGCCTTGTTGCAATGGCGAATGATCTTGTCCGGACCGGCGATCAGGAACGGCACCGTCGAATAATCTAGGAAGCTTTCCAGCAGCGATTTGGTTTCAGATTTCTCCTGCAGTGCCCGGCGTTTCAGATATTCAAAGCGCAGGCCCATCACAACGGCAATGGCGAGCAGCAGGCCAATGGCAAACAGAGTCGTATAAAGGGATTGCAGATTATCGCGATCCTGATCCATCGCGCCAAGGACGAGAGTGCGGACCTCCGCCTTCTCTTCCTCATAAAGATCGAGGATTGTGCGAAAGGCCGCAAAGGCAGCAGCGTCATTGAGGGAGATGGTGCTATCAATCTCGGCGATCGACTTGCCTTCCTCGCGCAGCTGATCCACCCGGTTGATGGAAACGAAATAATCGCGCAAGGTCGCATCGATCGCCAGCACCTCATTCTCGACTTCGGCGCCGAAATGGGCGCGCAGGATATCAAGCTCTTCCCGGGCGTCATCGAAATGCTTGAAGAAATTCTCCTTGTCTTCCGCCTCTCCCCGCAGAAGATAATCCTTAAAGTTGTGGATCATATTATGGAAACCGACAAGGCTCATCACCTGTTCATTATTATTGGTGGTGTCGGCAAAATGCTGGTCCGCGTCAAGCCATCTGGCCGGCGCATTCAGGGAGTAAACCTGATAGGTCCAGAAAAACAGCAGCGCAAACAGCGCCGCGACAAAGGCGAGAATAACGCCGAAATGCTTATGAAATTGCTCCGTCACTAGAAAATATCCTTACATCGATACGCGATACAAAAACGATGGTTACAATGGTCCTGTAGATAATATCTCAGGGAAATATTAACATATCGTTAATTTTGAAAGCGGTCGGGGGAAGGAATTTTCAGGAGACTAAATTCTGTGGTATTTAGGATGCATTTGGGTAAAACTTTATCCAATTTATGATTATCTAATACAATCATGGCGAAACTGTGTTTTGAATCGGTTGATTCAGTGATTCTTGATCAAAATCGCGGTGGGGCCCTTGACGGTGACCCTATCCGGCGACAGGCGATAGACTAAAAAGGGTGCCCCGCCCCGCCGTCAGGCCATCGATGTCTCGATCTTCACTTCCGAATGCAGGGTTTTATGTACCGGGCAGCGATCGGCGATTTCCATCAGCCGGCTCTTTTGTTCGTCGGATAAGTCGCCGGTCAGCTCTATTTCCCGTGTCATCACATCGATTTTACCGTCCGTCGTCTCGCAGTCGGCGCAGTCCTCCGCATGGATTTTCTTATGCTGGAGTTTTACGGCGACATTCTCCAGCGGCCATTTCTTCCGGTCCGCATACATCCTGATCGTCATCGAGGTGCAGGCACCGAGGCTGGACAGCAGCAGGTCATAGGGCGACGGGCCGCGATTGGTGCCGCCATAGCTGAGCGGTTCATCCGCGAGCAGCGAATGGCCGTTGCTCTCGACATATTGCAGGAATTTCGCCGGCGGTGCGCCGACGACGAGGGTCTCTCCTGCTTCCGGCTTCAGGCGGGTTTTCGGCATGTTCTGCGAAAGTTCAGGAATATACCGCCTCGCCCAGCTCGCGATCACTTCCGCGACATATTGCGCGTCCTCCTTCCGGCTCAACAGATGATCGGCCTTGTCGAGGGAGATAAAGCTTTTGGGGTGCTTCGCCGCGACAAAGATGTTCGTCGCATTATTAATCCCGACGATATTATCGAGGGGGCTGTGGAAGATCAGCAGGGCTTTTCGCAAATGATGGAGTTTTTCCGCCTGGGCCTGATCCTCGATATCCTCCAGAAACTGGCGGCTGACATTGAAGGGGCGTCCGCCGATATCGACCTTGACCACGCCGTCCTTCTTGATCTGGTCATGCTGATCGATGAAATGCTGCCCGGCATGGGCCGGATCGAAGGGCGCGCCGATGGTCGCCACCGCCTTCGCCGAGGGAATATCTCCCGCCGCCGCCAGAACCGCCGCCCCGCCGAGGCTATGCCCGATCAGGAGTTTCGGGGCCTCATACTTTTCGCCAAGGAATTCCGCCGCCTGGAGGAGATCGGCGATATTGGAGGTGAAGTTGGTATTCTCAAACTCCCCGTCACTCTCGCCAAGGCCCGTGAAATCAAAGCGCAGGGTGGCAATGCCGAGGCTGGTGAGCGCCGCAGAGACGCGCGAGGCCGCAAACACGTCCTTCGAGCAGGTAAAGCAATGGGCAAAGAGGGCATACATCAGCGGGGTGCCAACCGGCAGATCCAGCCGTGCCGCCAGCTTGCCCCCGGTTCCGTCAAACATCACTTTTTCCGAGCGCATCTGCTTTCCTTCCTGATTTTTTTAGGTTACGTCCAGTAGGGATCCCTAAGTTCCCGTTTTACCACCTTCCCAAGCGCATTGCGCGGGAATTCCACGCGAAGTTCCGCCCCGCTGATCCGCTGGCTCTTGGCGAGGCGGTCATTGGCCCATTTCACAATTTCGGTGGTATCTTCGATCCCGTCCCGCCCGATGACAAGCGCGAGCGGGGTTTCCCCCCATTTTTCATGCGGCACGCCGATCACCGTCACATCGAGGACATCCGGATGCTCGCCGATGATCGCCTCGATATCCGCCGGGAAGATATTAAAGCCGCCGGAGATGATCATGTCCTTCTTGCGGTCCATGATATAGAGATAGCCGTCCTGATCGATGCGGCCGATATCACCGGAGCGCAGGAAGCTGCGCCCGTGACGGTCGCGGACGGTAATCGCCTCCGTCAGGTCATCGCGCTTGTAATATTCCTTCATCATCCCCGCGCCATAGCCGCAAATCTCCCCGACCTCATCGCGCGGCAGTTCATTGCCATCATCATCGAAGATTTTAAGATCGAACCCCAGCACCGGCTTGCCGACACTCCCCGGCTTGACGGCGTGCATATCGGGATTGCACATGGACCCGAACCCTTCGGAACAGCCATACAACTCGGTCAGGTTCGGCGTCAGGCGCTTCAACACCTCCGCCTTCGTGTCGGGCCGGAGCGGCGATCCGGCGCAGAGCACCGTCTCAAGCTGGCTGAGATCGTAGTTGTCGAACTCCGGATGATCGAGGGTGACGATAAACTGTGTCGGAACCATAAAGGTATGGGTGACCTTATGGGCGACCGCCGTTTCCAGAAGCGCCTTCGGGCTGAATTCGGGCATGATGACGAGCGTGCCGCCGACAAACAGGATTGGCAGCATCATCAGCCAGGTGCCGTTGGAATAAAGCGAGGTTGTCGTCATCGCCACCGCATTTCTGTGAAAACGAAGCTCAAGCGCGTTGCTGTAGGACCAGTGCTGCCGCGCGCGGTGGGTCTGGACAATCCCCTTCGGCAGTCCCGTGGTACCGGAGCTGTAGATGATGTTGAAATCATCCTCCAATCGATAGGTGACCGTCGGCATCGTATCGGCGGCATGCCCAAGGAAGCTTTCAAAATCGAGCCAGCCGTCGGCGGTGAAGTCCGCCGCGACAAAATTCTCCGGCGCAATTTTCGGAAGCTTGCCCCGGATTTCGGTAATCCGGTCGAGATAGCTTTCCGTTGCGATCAGAAAGGACGCATCACAGTCATCGATCAGCACGGCAAGCTGCTCCGCCGTCAGCAAGCCGCTCAAGGGCACCACGCAGGCCCCGGCCCGCACGACGCCATAGATAATCTCCACCGCCTCGATATTATTGCTGACCAGCACGGCGACCTTATCACCCCGGCCAATCCCGCGATTAATAAGGGCATGGGCGATCCGGCTCATATTTTTATCGAAATCACCCCAACTCCGCCGTTCATCACCGCAGATGAGAGCGTCTTTTTCCGGGCTGAAGGTGGCATGGGTGGACCAAAGGTCGGGCAGGAATACATTGGTATCGTCGATCACGGTCATCTCTTCCCCATTTTATTTTTCTAGTTTTGGGGAATGATAGCCGAATGGAGAACCGCGTCAAAGCCTATGTGACCGCCTACCGCTTTAGAGGGTGAGCAGGGCTCAGCTTTCGTCGGCGAGAACCAGTTTCTTGAAGATATCATCAATCCCTGCACTGGGATCGAGGCCATCGAGCACGGATGAGGTCAGGCTTGAGCTATCCATCAGGGCCATCTCCCGCGCGGCATCGGCGGTGGTACCCGGCATGGCGGTTTCAAGATATGTGGTATCCGTATAGGACGGGGCGGCGCTTATCTGGATAACATCGAAAAGCTGATCGAGATCGATGTTGTCCCCGGCGATTTCCGGCAACGCCTCTTCGAGCGGGAGCGAAGACGGGGGTTCGGCATCTTCCGAGGGGGCGGTGGCAATAATCTGATCGAGATCGAATGTCTCTTCCTCGGCATAGACAAGGATGTCCATATCAACCGGTTCGGCGTCAAGAGACGCAAATGCGATAAATTCCTCCCCCTCGTTTCCGAGCATATGGGGGAAATTCTTAATAATTTCGATGGCCGCCGGATCATGCTGGACGGCGTTGATGAAAAGCGTATCGCTTTCATCGCTTGCGAAAAGTATATCCGCACCAATCTCGTTCAGAGGCATTTCACTATCCATAAAGTTCGTCTGTCCGGCCAGAGCGGTGACAAGGAACAGACTGTCAATATGGAGAGAATATCGAATGAAGGTTGCGATTTCATACCCCATTCGGGGGATATGATGAAAAAATAATAGAAAAAATTTTTAATAAAAAACAACGCATTACAGGCCATTATTGAATTCATGGTTAACGGTGGTGAAATTCGCCAGGTAAAAGGAATTTTCCTTCATGAAATCCAGAACTTACCCTTTCGGCGCCTGACAGGATCACTCATCCGGGTGAAACCGGGCGGCGGAACAATCGCATAGAAACCAGGGAAATCGGCGAAAGAATACTGCGCCGGACCCCCCAAAAACGTCCTGTATATTCTTTTCACAAATTGTTAACCTTTCTTAACAACCGTTTTTTAATAACTTTGGTTGATCATCGGGAACTGTCAATTTAGATTACTAACCCGATGAGGTGTATTGTGAGCCATATACAGGATGCATTTGCCGCGATGAAAGCGATCTCTACTGTTAAAACCGCCCTTCGGATCGGCGTTATGGCTGCGGGCCTGAGTGCCGCAGTTGTCCCCCTCGCCTCAACGGCAAGCGCGGATGTGGATAATCCCGAATATTTCAAGGTCAAGATGAAACCGGGCGCCACGCTGAATGTCCGTAAAGACCCGTCGATCAAGGCGAAGAAGATCGGAGCCCTCCAGGGGGAAACCAACGGGATTGTCAATCTTGGCTGTCATGTCGGCATGCCTTATCTTGAATGGCGCAATTCCACGACCGCCATTCGTAAGGTCGAGACCCGCCGCAAATGGTGCAATATCCAGTATAACGGCATGGTTGGCTGGACCGCCGGTCAGTATCTTGAGGCCGACCGTCTCGACTGACTACCCCATCCAGATTAGCGCGACCTGAAGAATAAACAGGTACCGCGCTAGTTTTCCGATGCTCACCAGTATCAGGAAGAGCCAGAAGGGCACGCGCAGCATCCCCGCCACGATGGTCAGCGGATCGCCGATAATCGGCGCCCAGGCGAGCAGCAGCGACCATTTCCCGTAGCGGTCGAACCAGTGGACCGCGCGGTCATAATGCGTCTCCTTTATGGGAAACCATCGCCGGTCCCTGAACTCCGCGAAGAACCGCCCGAGGAACCAGTTCACCACCGATCCCAGCACATTGCCGGTAACCGCCGCAATCAGAAGCCAGAGCGGCGCGCCAATCCCCTCATTTAATAACAGCGCGAAGGCGGCCTCTGACGTGCCGGGCAGCAGCGTCGCCGAGAGAAAGGCGCTGACGAACAGGCTTGCATAGGCCGCCGCCTCGGTCATAGGCAGATAATCAGCTCTTCGCGGGCCGGCGCTGCGCCATCAGGTTCTTGCGGCTTTCCTCACTCCATTTTCCGGTCGGTTTGCCGAGATCCCGCCCGACCTCATACCCGCGCCGAAGCGCCGGGCGCGCTTTCAGGGCGTCATACCAGCGGCGAATATTGGGAAACTCACCCAAATCGATCTCCTGGCGCTTGTAGGTGATGATCCACGGCCAGCAGGCCATATCGGCGATGGAATAGTCGCCGCAGATAAAGTCCCGCCCCTCCAGCCGGGTATTCAGCACATCAAAGAGCCGGAGCGCCTCCGTCGAGTAGCGTTCCTGCGCATACGGGATTTGTTCGGGCGCGTAGAATTTGAAATGCCCGTTCTGGCCGAGCATCGGGCCGAGGCCGCCCATCTGCCACATCACCCATTCGATGACTTCCTTGCGCCCGCGAATATCGTCCGGCATGAATTTACCCGACTTCTCGGCGAGGTAAATCAGGATCGCCCCGGTCTCAAAGACCGAAATCGGCTCTCCGCCATCTGCCGGGTCCTGATCGATAATGGCGGGCATGCGGTTATTGGGGCTGATTTTGAGAAAATCCGGCTCGAACTGTTCGCCCTTGCCGATATTGATCGGCATGACGCGGTAGTCGAGGTCCATCTCCTCAAGCGCGATGGAGATTTTCCAGCCGTTCGGCGTCGGCCAATAATAAAGATCAATCATCGGATTATTGTCCGCCCAGCTTTGCTTCGATCAGCGGGAAGCGGTCATTGCCGAAATACATATCGCTGCCATCGAGGAACATGGTCGGCGTGCCGTAGCCGCCCCGCTCGATCACCTCCGCCGTGGTGTCTTTCAGCTTGTCCTTATAGACGGGATCGTTGATCTTTTCGAAAAAACTCTCTTTATCCAGCCCGACATCGGCAACGATCCCCTCTATCACATCAACCTGCGAGATATCCGCGCCCTCACTCCAGTAACGCTCAAACACCCGGCGGGCATAAGGAACGATACACCCTTCCTCTATCGCCACGAACGCGCCGCGCATGGCTTTCACGCTATTGACGGGGAAGATAGGCAGCTTCGACGTCGGGATGATCTTGATGCCGACATACTCCGCCCAGTCCTGCAAATCCTTCTGCATATAGCGCTGCTTCGGGACCACCGGGTTCTCGCGCGAGGCATAAACCGACGGATTGACCGTGTTGAACACGCCGCCGACAAGAAACGGATGATAGCTGATGTCCAGATCAGGCTGCCGCGCCGCCATCTGCTGCAGGCTTTCAAAGGCCAGATAAGTCCAGGGGCTGGAACAATCGAAGAAAAATTCAAGTTTATGCATGGGGTCGGCTCCTTCTATTTATTTTTTTAACCGCTTGCGCCGTGATCCTAACATAGTAACATTATTGGATAAAAAACAAGACGCTGAAAAAAGGGATGTTGTTAAATGCAGAAGCGACCGCTTGGAAGTGACGGATTGAGGGTGGGGGCCGTTGGCCTTGGCTGTATGAGTTTTGCCGGATTTTATGGGGCCACGGACATCAAGGAAAGCCATGCGACGCTGGCCAAGGCGATGGACCTCGGGGTCGATTTCCTCGACACCTCCAATGTCTATGGCGCGGGCAAGTCGGAAGAAGTCATTGGCGCCTTCATCAAGGATCACCCGAACTTCTTCAAGATCGCGACCAAGGGCGGCATCAAGCGCGAACCTGGCGCAACGGAACGCACATTTGATAACAGTGAAGACTATTTACGCGGTGAACTTGAGAAATCACTTAAACGTCTCGGCGTCGAGCATGTGGCGCTTTACTATATCCATCGGCAGGACCAGACCCGCCCGGTCGAGGAGGTCGTGGAGACACTCGTCAAGTTCAAGAAGGAAGGCAAGATCGGCGGCTTCGGCTTTTCCGAGATTGCACCGACCACCTTGCGCCGCGCCCATGCGGTGCATCCGGTGATGGCCGTCCAGAGCGAATATTCGATCTGGACCCGCCTGCCCGAGCTTGGCATGGTGCAGGCCTGTCAGGAGCTGGGCACGACCTTCGTTCCCTTCTCCCCCGTCGGGCGCGGTATCTTCAGCCAGAAGCCGCTCGATCCCGCGACTTTCACCGAGACGGATTTCAGGAAGAACAACCCCCGCTTTATCGAGCCGAATTTCTCCTACAATATGAAGGCGCTTGAGCCCTTCAACGCCATGGCGGCGGACAAGGGCGTAACGCCCGCGACCCTCGCCATTGCCTGGGTACTGGCGCAGGCAGGCGACATGGTGCCGATCCCCGGCACCCGCAGCGCGGATCATTTACAGGAATGTGCGGACGCCGATGCCATGAATCTTACAGCGGCGGACCTTGCCGAGATTGAAAAAATCCTCCCCCTCGGCTTCGCCCATGGCGCGCGCTATACCCATAACCAGCTTTGGGGAACGGCGGTTTACGGTTAGGCGCCAAAATTCCCTTGCGGATCTATAAACACTTTATCCGATTGGCAAAAAGGGTATGATGCGCCCGATCAGCGTAATTGAGGGGGATTTAATGCCGGAGAATGAAAATCGCAGCATCGTGCTTCTCTGTGTCCTTGCTGTCTTTGTCGGTATCATTGGCGGTGTCGGGGCGTGGGTCTTCCGGATGCTCATCGGCTTTTTCCACAATCTCCTGTTCCTCAAGCAATTCAGCTTTCATTATGACGCCAATATCCATACGCCGACCGATGTCTGGGGCGCCTGGGTGATCCTGGTGCCGGTGGTCGGCGCGGTGGGCGTCGCCTGGCTGGTGAAAACCTTCGCGCCGGAGGCCAAGGGCCACGGCGTACCGGAGGTGATGGATGCGGTTTATTATAACGAGGGGCGCATCCGCCCGGTTGTCGTAATCGTGAAGTCCCTTGCCTCTGCCCTTTCCATCGGCAGCGGCGGCGCCATCGGACGCGAAGGACCGATCATCCAGATCGGCGCGACCTTCGGCTCGATGGTTGGAAGCTGGGTCGCCATGCCGACACGCCAGCGGGTCATCCTGATGGCGGCGGGTGCCGGCGCGGGCATCGCCGCGACTTTCAATGCGCCTCTGGGCGGGGTCTTGTTCGCGGTGGAACTGCTGCTGGTGTCTGTCAACGCCTTCAGTATCGTGATCGTCTCCATTGCGACGGTTGTTGCCACCTATATCGGACGGCTTCTCCTCGGCGCTTACCCCAGCTTTGAGGTCCCGGCCCTGCAAATCCCCGATTTCGGGATTTCCCCGGCCTGGGGACTGATCCTGTTTATTCCCTTCGGCCTGATCTGCGGCCTTGCCGGAACGCTGTTCGTGCGGGCGATCTACTGGGCGGAGGATCGCTTCGATGCGATGCCCGGAAATTACTACAGCCGCCATATGCTGGGTATGCTGATCGTCGGGATCATGATCTACCTGATGCAGCGCTATGCGGGGGAATATTACCTCGAAGGGGTCGGCTATGCGACCATTCTGGATGTGCTGACCAATGCGCTGTCCGATCCGTGGTTCCTGCTCCTGCTGTTCGCGCTCAAGCTGGTGGCGACCTGCCTCACGCTTGGCTCCGGTGCCTCGGGCGGGGTCTTCTCGCCGTCCCTTTACATGGGGGCGACCCTGGGCGCGGCATTCGGCACGATAGTCCAGTCTGTCTTTCCGGAAACCGGCATTGGCATTCCGGTCTTCGCCATTGCAGGGATGGCGGCGATGGTCGGCTCGACCACTGGCGCGATCTTTACCGCCATCGTTATGCTGGCCGAAATGACGGGTGACTACAACACGGCGCTGCCGACCATTCTCTGTGCGACGACGGCCTACGCCCTGCGCCGGAAACTATCCCCCGCCAGCATCTATACCCTGAAGCTCAACCGACGCGGCCATGCGGTGCCGGAGGGGATGAATTCCGCTTTCCTCGCGGCGAAACAGATCAAGGATATCATGACGCGCAATTTCACAGCCCTGCCTGAGGGTGACGCCGCACCCGACAGCCCCGGGATCGTTATCTGGACACGGGAGGGACGGATCACGGCGGCGGAGCGACGCTTTGTGGACAGGGGCCGCCCTGAAGAAGCCCTTACCTCCGTTGGTGCGCCGGAGCATTATGTGATTGTCACCGAAACAGCCGGCATGGTCGATGTGTTGCAGAAGCTGCGGCAAAACGGTGCTGATATCGCGCTCGTCTCCACCGCGCCGGATGCCGGCATCGCCGAGGATATCGTCGGCGTGGTCACGGTGACGGAGATTTCAAACGCCCTGAAAGACGCGGCAATCCTGCAATAGGTGGCTAGAACGCTTCCGCACGGGCCTTGTTCCAGTCAAGTTGATAACTCGGCCGGATATTCTCCGAAAGCAGTTCGCGTTCATCAAGATAGTCATAGATTTCCTCAGATGACCGTTCCGTATGATCGGCGACCCGCTGGAATATATGATGCGGGGTCAGATCCTCCGGATCGTCAAGGCCGATCGCACCCACCAGCTCGCGGAAGCTTTCAATCGTCGCGTCATGATAATTGGCGACATGCTGCTTGCGGATGGAGACATCCACCGCCCGCGCCCGCGTCTGGTCCTGGGTTGCAATCCCTGTCGGGCAGGTGTTGGTATTGCACCGAAGCGACTGGATACAGCCAAGCGCGAACATCATCGGCCGGGCGACGTTACACATATCCGCGCCGAGGGCGATTTTCTCCATCAGGTCGAAACCGGTGACCACCTTGCCGCTCGCGATGATGCGGATGTCCTTGCGCAGGCCAATCCCGACGAGGCAGTTATGCACGAAGGTCAGCCCCTCATCGATGGGGACGCCAAGACGGTTGGTGAATTCAAGCGGCGCGGCGCCGGTGCCGCCCTCCGCTCCGTCCACGGTGATGAAATCAGGGGTAATGCCGGTTTTCAGCATCGCCTTGCAGATGCCCATGAATTCGCTCCGGTTGCCGATACAGAGCTTGAAGCCGATGGGCTTGCCGTCGGTCATTTCCCGCAATTGTTCGACAAAGGCCAGCAATCCCTCCGGCGTGGAAAAAGCGGAATGCGCAGGCGGCGAGATAACCGTTTTATGGGCAGGAACGCCGCGAATTCTCGCGATTTCCTCATCCACTTTCGCTGCGGGCAGGACACCGCCATGGGCGGGCTTGGCCCCCTGGGAGAGCTTGATCTCGATCATCTTGACGATGTCACGGTTGGCATTGACCTTGAATTTTTCGGCGTCGAAATTCCCCTCATCACTCCGGCAGCCGAAATAACCGGTGCCGATCTGCCAGATGATATCGCCGCCACCCGCCAGGTGATAGGGGCTGAGCCCCCCTTCCCCGGTGTTATGGGCGAAGCCGCCGATTTTCGCCCCGGCATTCAGCGCATGAATGGCGTTCGGGCTGAGCGCGCCGAAACTCATGGCGGAGATATTCAGGCGGGAGGCATTATAGGGTCGCTTGCAGTGCGGGCCGCCGACCACCACCCGCGCCTTGTCCGGATCGACATGCTTGGGCGCAAGCGAATGACTGGCCCGCTGATAGCCGACTTCCAGAATATCCCACTGGGTGCCGAAAGGCTGGGTATCGAGGCCCTTATGCGCCCGCGCATAGACAAGATCGCGCTGCATCCGGTTATAGGGGCGTCCGCTCTCGTTCGTCTCGATGAAATATTGCTGGATTTCCGGGCTGATAAACTCAAGCGCATAGCGAAGATGCCCGATGACGGGATAATTCCGGAGCACGTTATGCTCGGCGAAATGCATATCATAGAGACCGAGGGCGATATAAGGGATCAGCAACCATAAAAACCAGACAACGGGTGGCCAGAAAAAATGAATGGCAAAGACCAGCAGCAGGCCGAGGGCGGAAATCGCAAAGAAAATCTTCCGGGCAATCGTGCCCATGTCCTTCCTGAAAATCGATTTTCTGATAGTTCTTATGATCATCCGGGCTGTCCTTAATCGAAAATCTGTCCATGCTTGAATTGCTCATCCTGCCCCGCCGCCGCGGTGAGCGCCGCGACATTGTCCTTGGTGAAAAAGCCGTCGAAGCCGTGGCAACGCTCCACATATTCCGTGATCAGGATGGTGTTTTTCGAATGTTTCGAGAAGATCTGCTTGAGGTTCGGCTCATCCTTGCATTCCCCGACCACATGGGCGAGGAAGGCCACGCCTTTTTCTTTCAGGGCGTCCACGACGAAATCGACATTCTTCTCGCCCGTTGCATGATCGCCGTCCTGCACCTCGATCGCGACATGATGCATCCGCCGCCCGTAATTGCGCACGAAGGTTTCCGTCGGCATGGGCCGGTTCTCGAAGCTGTTGACAAAGGAGGGTGTATTGTTGGCGGTGAACACCTTCGCCGGAGAGAGCTTGTCATCCAGGACCGAGCCATTGCGATTGACGTTGGTCGAGGAGTTCATGTCCATGATATTATAGGCGCCCCAGAAATAATAAGGCACATGGGTCAGGAATTCGAGGATCGCATCCTCCCGATCCGCGGCGAGAATACGGGTCGCCATATGATCCACCCCGAGAAGAAGTTCGCCCACGCCGGAACTTTCGGCGAAGGCCGCCGCCTCATCAAGCTCGCCCTGCTCCGCCGGGGTCAGTTCATAGCGCCCGCCGAGACCGAGGCTGTCCGGGTCGTTGAAATCATGGCCGCTGTAGCCGATGCGATTGCCGGTAAAATCCGATGGCATGGTGAAGAGGAACCCGTCGGCGGCGTAGAAGGGGTTTTCAACCTCTCCCTTATATTCGAAGCGGGCCGCCTGATCCTCCAGGACTTTTCGGATTTCGTCGTTATCCCGGCTGTCATAGATTTCCCCGACATAACGGCTGTGGGGCGTTGCGCGCGAGAGGGGATACATCCGGTTGACACGGGTGATATATTCCTCAAACGCGTGGCTGAGGGGCTCCATCAGGATCAGGGCGGGAAAGACCGGCCGGCTGTGCAGGACATGAAACTTGTGGGTTTCCCCGACATAGCTCGCCGCGTGACGGTAAGGGGTCATCTCATATAGCTCGATCATCGTCGCGATGCTCGTGCCCGGCTCCACCTGCGTGACCAGGCAGCGCATATTACCAACCAGATCCTCGATCCCGCTG
>NZ_JARGOQ010000052.1 GCF_029233945.1 Sneathiella sp.
CCCTTGGCATGGGCTGTGCGCCGCGCACCAGTTTGCCGGGCAGGCAACCTGTCGGTTCGCCGTCGCGATAGGTGACTTTTCCAGCGACGATGGTGGCCGTGTAACCATCCGCCCGCTGAGTGAGCCGCCCACCGCCTAACGGCAAATCATACTGTATTTCGGGACGGTAGAGTTTCAGATGGTTACGATCGATAATATTGATGTCGGCCCGGTAGTTTTTTGCGAGTACACCGCGATCCAACAAATTCATCGCGCGTGCGTTGTCCAAGGTGAGAGATTTGATAATCTGGCCGATGGATATCGATCCCTGACCGCCATCGCCGACCCAATGCTGGAGCATGAAGGTCTGGCCGCTGGCATCGCAGATGATGCCGACATGGGCGCCGCCATCACCAAGGCCGAAGAGCGTATTCGGATGCTTGAGCATTTCTTCGACTGCATCGAGATTCTTTTCTGCATAATTCAACGCGGGCGCATAGAAGACATTCTTGCCGTTATTTTCAATTAGGAGGTCATAGGCGAGTTCGGCAAGCGGAACACCGCGTTGTGCGGCAATCGCGGCGAGGCTGTCCTGGTCTTTTGGTGCATAATCAAAGCTGTCGGTCATCAAATAAATGTTTGCCAGATCGACGAGCGATCGATTGATCACCGAGTCAGGCACATCGGCCGGGAATTCCGCAATAATTTTCCGGCGTGTTTCAGGATTCCGCATCGCCGCCAGCCTTTCGTCTGCCGGAAGATCCTTGATTGCGACGTAGCTCGGCGAGAAAAAGAAGAAGTTGTACTGAAGCTTTTGACCAAGTAATAGCCCGATAGGCCGGCAGTAAACCTGCGGCTGAATATTTGTGCCGTCCTTATTTGCCTGTTCCGTGAGCCGAAGGATTGTCCGCCACAACTCCGGCGTATTCGGTCGTTGCGAAAGCGAAAAGGTCATGGGAACGCCGGATTTTTCGGTCACCCGTCGCAGCATTGCAAAATCGGTTTCGGGCTCACTGAACTCCGCAATAAACTGCAACAAGCCGGTACCAGCCCTTTTAATGCCGTTGGCAATCGCCATCAGCTCGCTTTCGGACGCGGAAATGCCTGGCATCAGATTCTGATCACTGGAGCGGTGATTGAGGCTGCGGGAGGTGGAGAAGCCGAGCGCGCCGGCTTCAATCGCTTCAGAGACGATGCTCGACATCTGTGCAAGGTCCGCGGCGGTTGCAGGTTCGCGATTCAGGCCGCGCTGGCCCATGGTATACACCCGCAATGGTGCATGTGGAATATAGGCGCCAATATCGATATCGTAGTTGCGCTGGCCTAGAAAATCGAGAAACTCTGGAAAGGATTCCCATTTCCAGGGAATGCCTTCGGTCATGACCACGCCGGGAATATCCTCGACCCCTTCCATCAGACGAATGAGATTATCATGGTCTTCTGGCCGACAGGGCGCAAAGCCGACCCCGCAATTTCCCATAACAGCCGTTGTTACGCCGTGGCTGGAAGAAGGCGTGAGGCGGTCCGACCAAGTGGCTTGCGCATCGTAGTGGGTATGTATATCAACAAATCCGGGAGTTACCAGCTTTCCGGCCGCATCAATTTCTTCGTCAGCGGACCCTTCTATCTTTCCGATTTCCGCAATGCGGCCATCCAGAATTCCGATATCGGCCTGATATAGGTCTCCGCCAAGGCCGTCGACAACCGTACCGTTTCTGATAAGAATATCGAACTGCATATAACTATCTCCTTGTTCACTAAGACTAGTTTGTTCAAAAAAGTCAGTTCGGTTCACTGCCAAGAAGAGTTGCGCTGGTTGGCGTCACTGCCGCGGCGGTTACGAGACAGATTTTCGCATCCGCGACCTGTGACGTCGATTCGCCGCGAACCTGCCGGACCCCCTCGACAAGGAGGTTCAGCCCATGCACGTAAGCTTCGGAGAGCAAGCCGCCGGCCGTATTGATGGGAAGGCCACCGTTCGGCCAGTCGAGATTGCCGTCCTCTGCAAAGTCACCTGCTTCCCCATGACCGCAAAAACCAAAAGCCTCAAGTGTCGTAAGAACGCCGCCGCTGAAGGCATCATATATTTGGGCAACATCGACATCTGATCGCTCAATTCCGGCGCGGGCAAATAATTCGTCCGCCAGTCGTTCTTGCGGTCCAATAGAAAAAATCTCTTCCGGCATATTGTAATTACCAAAATTACCTGTACCCCAGCGACCATCACCGCCTTGGCCAACCGCAAGAATATGCGCAGGCTTTCCTCTGAGATCCGCCGCGCGTTCACGGGTCGTCACAATCAATGCGCAGGCACCGTCGGTTTCCAGGCAGCAGTCGTAAATACGGTAAGGTTCCGCGATCATGCGACCGGACATGTATGTTTCCATATCAAGCGGCTTGTCATGCATCACCGCATTCGGGTTCCGATTGGCATTCGCCCGGCAGGCGAGGGATACGCGCGCTAGTTTTTCCTCCGTTAATCCGTAAAGATGCATATAGCGTCGGAACGTAAGCGCGGCTTGGCCAGGAGGAGAAAACAGACCGTAGGGGGACGCAAATTTTTGATGGGCGCTCCATTCATGGAACTGGCCATAGCGAAATTGCTGTCCCTGGCAGAGTGCTCTGAGAACGACAACATAGTTTGCGGTTCCGTTTTCTACGGCCGCGACGGCATGAGACAGGGACGCGCTGGCGCCACCACCGCCACCGCCCCATACCATCGTCGCCAGACGGAGTTGTTTGATTCCCAAAGTGACTTCTAATCTTGCCGGATCGTTTCTGTCGTCAGAGTGAGCGGAAAAACCGTCTATTTCACTCAAGGGCAATCCGGCATCCTCTGCCGCTGCCATAATTGCCTTACAGGCGAGGCTGAATTCACTCTCCTCGGTCACCGTCCCCCACCGTTTATAAGGGGTCTGGCCAATACCTACGATACAGGCCTGATGTTTTTGACTGGTCATGTAACTCTCCTCATTTTTTGCTTTTCTTTCACTACTGGCCAGGCCAATTGAGTAAGTCATATTGTTCATTATATGAACAGTTATTTCATCTGTTGACTATACGCGTAATGATATGGAATAATCAACATGTTTGGTGGAGATTCAATCGACCGTCCAATTAATGTGGCAACCAGCAAGGTTAGCCCGCAATAAAAATATAGGGAGAAGCTAGCATGCAAATGTCTAAAACTATTCTCAGTGCAGTGGGGCTTATGGGTGTTATCGCGCTTGGTTCGCCATCTCAAGGCGAAGCAAAAGAAACACTTACATTTGCAACATATGTTTCTGAAGTTTACTCAACTTCACAAGCCGATATTTGGCTCATGGACGAGATTGAGAAGCGCAGCAATGGCGAAATTACCTTTGAGCGCTACTTCAGCGGTTCCTTGTTGAAGGCGCCGGATTTATTTCCTGGATTGTCACGGGGTGCCGTGGATATCGTCGCGGGTGTTCCAAGTGCCTATAACCGGAATGATTATCCGTTGTCCAATGTGACATTGCCGTTCATTACCGAGAAATCCGATGCCGTCACCAAGGCATTTGGCGAGCTCTATGAGACCAATGCGGATTTGCGAAATGAATATGAAGGGCGGAATGCCAAGCTTCTTTACACACGGGGATATGCAGAAAATTCGATCTGGTCGCGCGTGCCGATCACGAAGGCGTCTGATTATAAGGGGCTTAAAATTCGTGCCGTTCTCGCTATTGCCGATGTCGTAGAAGCCCTCGGTGCGACAACTGTTGCCGTCCCTTTCCCCGAAGCAGTTGAAGGCATGGGACGCGGTGTGGTCGATGCGATGACGGCGGCGCCATTTGATTCGGCAATCAAGGGAGGCTTGTCAGAAGTTGGCAAGTTTGGCTCCGACGGTGGCAGGATGGGCGTTTATGCGGCAAATATGCTGGCAATCAATCTCGATCGCTGGAACAGCCTGAGCCCTGAAGATCAAAAACTAATTACAGAAGTCACGGCCGAAGCAGCGGCGCGGTTCGATAAAATGCATGCGGAAGAAGTAAAAAAAGCGGCGGAAAAATTGTGTGCAACCGTTGCAAGTAGCGATCTCAAGATCAATTTATTTACTGATGAAGCTGCGGCGGAAGTTCGTGAAATCGCCTTTAAACCAATTACAGATGCCTGGATCAAATGGGCGTCAGAGGCGGTAAACGTAGATGCCAAACAAGTACTGGATGACTATATTTCCCTTATTCGGAAATATGAGCCTGAATCCACATACAAAACCGGCTTTGAGGTTTATACGGAAGAATGCGGTTCCTGATAGAAGTCTGATGGTTGCGCTAGCGAAAGGGGCGTATTGTTCCTTTCGCATCTTTTTTTCCATACAGGATGTCAGTCATGATCGTAAAAACAATCGAAGTCTTCGAGCGGTTTCTGTTGCGTCTGGGAATTGCCAGCGGCTTTCTGACCTTGTTCACGATGCTTGTCGTCGTGATTGATGTCGCGGGCCGTACATTTCTGAACATGCCGTTGATAGGCGGCAATGAATTTGCTGTGCTGCTCATGGTCGCGCTGGTTTATCTCGGCCTGGCCGCCGCGCAACAACGGCGGCATAATTTTGCCATAGATCTGGTTACCCGGCTTTTACCACCGACCGCGTTAAGGTTTGTCAATATCGTCACCTCGCTGATCTCAACAATCCTGCTGGGATTGCTCACCTGGCTGACGGCAGAACTGTCTTGGAGCATGATGCTCAGTGGCGAGTCGAGCTACGGGATTATCGCGTTTCCCATCTGGCCGTCGCGCATTCTTATCACCATCGGACTTGGCTGCCTGACATTACAGTTTCTTTTTGATTTCCTGCGGCATATCGGGCTGGTCCCGGAAAGTGCCGTGGATGATGAGAAAGTGAGTATCTGAATGGATCCCACACTTATTGGCACCTTGCTCGTCAGCGTGATGCTGGTGTTGCTGTTGTCCGGAATCCCGATTGCTGTTGCCCTGGCTACAACGGGTGTTGCTGGCATCATCGCAATGCGGCCTTGGGGGGCGGTTGAGTATTTGCTCGCCAACTTTCCCTATTCCTATACGGCCACATTTTCCTTTATCGTATTGCCCTTGTTTCTGTTTATGGGCTATATGGCGTTTTCGGCGAACCTTTCGCGCTATGCCTTTGAGGCAGGCCAACGTTGGCTTGGCCACATCCCCGGCGGACTGGCGATTGCTACTGTCTTCGCCTGTGCTGCCTTTTCCGCCGTTTGCGGTTCCAGCGTTGCAACGGCCTCAACCATGGCTCGCGTAGCGCTGCCGGAAATGCGGCTTCGGGGATACAAGCACTCTCTGGCTGGCGGATGTATTGCTGCGGGGGGAACGCTTGGCGTCTTGATCCCGCCGAGCGGTGTCCTGGTGATTTATTCCTTCATTACCGAGGTGTCGCTGGTGAAACTCTTCATCGCGGCGATATTGCCCGGGATTATGACCGCAGTCATCTATATGATCTGTATCTATGTCATGGTGAAGATCAAGCCGGAACTTGCGGGAATGCAAGAGGGTGTTGTCAAGGCGCCCTGGCGCGAACGGTTTGTTTCGCTGGGCCGTGCCTGGGAAGTCATGCTGCTGTTCAGCGTTGTTATGGGATCCATCTATCTTGGTGTTGCTACAGCGACTGAAGCGGCTGCGATTGGGGCGCTACTCGCCCTTGTTATGGTTCTGCGTCGGCCAAATGCCTGGGAAAACTTGAAGGCGGGTCTTTGGGAGACGGGCGCCGGGACATCGTCGATCTTCTTTTTGATCGTTGGGGCTGGGCTGTTCAGCCTGGCGCTCAATATGTCGCAATTGCCGGCTCTCGTAGCGGACAGCATCGTTCATTTTGATCTGCCGCCGGTAGCGATATTCGCATTGATCATTGTCATCTATCTTGTTCTCGGCGCGTTGGTGGATGGGATATCGATGATCCTGATTACCATGCCGATCGTTTTCCCGATTATTCTGGAGCTTGGGTATGATCCAATCTGGTTCGGGATTATCGTCGTGAAAGCGGTTGAGCTGGGATGTATTACACCACCTGTTGGATTGAATGTATTCGTTGTGAAAAGCAGCGTTCCGGATGCCCCGCTTGGCGAGATATTCAAGGGGTGCATACCCTTTGTCCTGATGGAAATTCTGATTATTGTGTTGCTGATTGCCTTCCCTCAAATCGCGTTGGTTCTGGTCGGAGATTAGGCGTTGGATATGAAAGGAGTACTTTAAATGCACTATATGCCGGAAGCGGTCCCAGGACCGGATCCCTCTTTTGATGACGCGACATATTGGACGAATTGCCAGGAGAAAAAGCTGACATTTCAGCGCTGCGGGAAATGTCAAACCTACAGGCATCCTCCAGGCCCGTTTTGCCCGCAGTGTCACTCGGATCAGATTGAATGGGTGGAAGCACCAGAAGAGGGAGAGCTCTTCAGCTTCACCGTGATTCATCATCCTGCACATCAGGCTGTCCGCGAGCGCGTTCCTTATAATGTCGTGCTGGTAAGTTTCCCGACAATGGGGGGCGTCAGGGTAATTTCCAATGTGATCGATGCCGAGCCGGATGAGCTCAAGTTTGGTATGAAGTTGAGGCTGGTGTGGGGGCAGGCTGGAAATGGACAGACAATCCCGTTGTTTAAGAAGGCATAAGAACCTGGCCGTGTGAGTGGATGTTGATTAGCTGTAGTTTTCGCTTATTAGCTTGCCAAGTGTGTCTGCCGTTTCCCGTAATGCAGGAAAGAGCGTCTCTATTCCCTGTTCCAGTGGCATCGCGCTGATCAGGAATGAGGTGCTGAGGCTCGCAAAAACCTCATCATTCTTGAACACCGGAACGCTGAAACCAGTGACCAGACCAGCGCCCGAAGAAGAAGACTGATTAAACTTCACGTCAGGCACCGCGTAGCCCTGCTTGCGGATGGTCGCCAGCAATTTCGCGACTCCTTTGGGGTCGTCCCGGGCGGGAGCATCGACGGAGCGTTTCGACGATGCCAGCATTTTCAATAATTGCTCCTGCCTAGGCGCCTTGCAAAAGGCAAGATAGGCCCGGCCAAGGGAAGTCAGCAACAGGGGCGCGCGGACGCCAGCCTTGTGATTTATGGCCATAATATTGTACTCGCGGCTTGTTTCGATAATCATCATGTCAGTGCCGTCGAGGATCGCGAGATCCGAAGGCCAGCCGATCCGTTCACGCAACGCCAGCATAGTCGGGCTGGCCATTTGGGATAAATGGCGCTTCCCGTCAAATCCCTTGCTCAAGAGCAGGGTTTTGCCTGTCGGCATATACATCCCAGATTGTTCGTCGCGCGTGACATAGCCCTCGGATATCAGCGTTTCCAGCATACGGAGAACAGTTGAACGATGAAGTTTAGTCTCCTTGTGGAGCTGCTTTATCGATGCAAATTCAATTTCGTTGACGATCCGGAGCACAGTCAGTGCTCTGACGACCGATGTAACAGGGTCAAACGAGGCCATGGGTTCTCCAATCAGCGGACTTACGGCTGCGAAATTCCCGCACGCCAATGTTGACGCTTGCCAACGCAAAGCACCGAGCCTTTAGCAACCAGATTGCAATCTCCGGGGCAAGTTTTAAAACCATGAACAACATGTCTAGCTCACTCTTTTGGCGGGCGGAGTTTCAAGCCGCAATCCATTGAAAGATTTAATGACATAGCCCATTAACCTATATTTTTCTACAAAAAGCGACAAGCCAAGTATATTGAATTTGTTCAATAGATGAATAATTTTTTCACATATTGACATAATATTATGCCTGTGAAATGATCTTCGGGTAAACGAACGACAACTAAAAAGGGTGCAAAGGCTATTGGCTTAATTGCACTGAAAGGTGAGGTATAGTGGGTGAATCTAAAGGTGCCGAATCTCGCGCTTGTATCGTTGGCATTGGAGAAACAGACTATACACGCCGGGGCGGAATCTCTGACCGTAGTGAATTAGCCTTGGCATGCGCGGCCGTCGCCAATGCTGCAAAAGATGCAGGGCTTGACGTCAACGATATAGACGGTTTGTCCTCCTACGCGAACGATGAAAGTGTTCCTTGGCTGATGCAGGAATCTCTGGGATTGCCCAAGCTGCGCTATGCAACGATGGCCTGGGGAGGCGGTGGCGGGGGGTGCTTCGCTGCCATTGCGCAAGCGGCGGCGGCAGTTGAATCCGGTGCGGCGAATTACGTTGCGGTTTTTCGCTCACTTTGCCAGGGGCAGAGAAAGCGCTTCGGGCAGGGATATGGCGTGCCGCATAGCCCGGGTTTTCTTGATCCCTTCGGTATGTTCGCACCCCCCTTCATGCTGGCGCCGCTCGCCCAGCGGTACAAGCATGATTACGGCATTCGGGAAGAACAAGTGGCGGAGATCGCGTTGAGTGGGCGGGCCAATGCCGCGCGTAATCCGCGGGCCGTGTTCAAGGATCGTCCGCTCGATCTTGAGACTTATCTGAGCTCTCGAATGGTTGCCGATCCTTTGCGCCTTTATGATTGCTGTCAGGAAAATGATGGTGCCTGCGCCTTGGTCGTCACGACCGAGGAACGCGCGCGCGACCTATCGGGTCCGGTCGTGCGGATCCTGGCTGCGGGGCAGGGGGCGGAACCCGGTTGGGGGTCCGGCGGACTGGGATCGCATAACATGCCCGAGGAAGATTACAAGGCGGGTGGCGGACGGACTCTGGCCAACCGTTTGTATGCCAAGGCAGGTATTGGACCTGAGGATGTGGATACGGCTCAGATCTACGACCACTTCACCTATTTCGTCCTCATGAATCTTGAAAGTTTCGGGTTCTGTGGCCGGGGCGAGGCGGGAGCTTATGTTGCCGACGGCAATATTCGCTGGTCGACTGGAAAACTACCAATTAACACCTCGGGCGGGCATCTGTCTGAAGCCTATATTCATGGGCTTAATCTCGCGGTCGAGGGTGTTCGCCAGATACGCGGAACGTCAACGTCGCAGGTCGCCGACGCCGAGATTTGCCTGCTGGCCAACAGTTCTTCAGCGGCCATTTTGGGGAGAGTGTAATGAACAGATATTTGCCAACACCCTCGCCAAATCCGCCAATGGATGCCGTTCCTTTTTGGGATTGGTGCCGCAAGCGCGAATTGCGGTTTCAACAATGCGGTGCCTGTGGGCGGCATCGCCATCCTCCCGCACCGGTTTGCCGGTTCTGTGGCTCCGATCAGGTCAAATGGGACCCGGCGCCGGATGAAGCGGAGCTTTTCAGCTACACGATTGTACATAACGCCGTCACCGAGGCACTCAAATCATACGTTCCTTACAACATCGCCGTTGTTGGCTTTCCAAGCCTGCAGGTCCGGCTGATCAGCAACATTATCGACATGCCGCCTTCAAGCCTCCGGATTGGAATGCCGCTCCGGCTGACCTGGCAGGAATGCGACGATGGCACGCCGCTGCCCCTGTTTTTAGGAGAGAAGAGTTAATACATGAAACGAATATGTAGTCTGGGTATCCCGTTGGAAGATTTTACAATGGGTCACATCATGCGCCAGAAGGCGGAAAAAAACGGCGATAAAACCTATCTGCGCTTTGAGGACCGCAAATATTCCTACAGGGAGTTTCACGAGATCAGCAACCGGCTGGGCCGCGCCCTTCTGGACCTTGGCGTCGAGGCGGGGCAGCATGTTGCCTTCATGATGGAGAACAAGCCGGAGCAGCTCCTGCTTTACTTTGCGCTTGCGAAGATCGGCGCAGTCAGTGTGCCGGTTAATTCAGCGGCAAAAGGTGAGTTGCTTGCCTATTATCTGACCCAGTCGGATTCGACAGTCCTGATTTCAGACAGCGGGCTTGTTGAACGTTTTCAGCTGGTTCAGGACCAGTGCGATGCCGTTCGCCACGTTATAATTCTGGATGAGCGGGGAGTGATTGATCCGGCAACGACACCACAGTTGAATGCCGAGGTTATTGACTATAACAGCTTATTGGATGCGTCGGCGGACGAACTTCCTGAAGACGTGGTCCGCAATCGCGATGTCGCCATGTTGCTCTATACCTCCGGAACTACTGGCCCATCGAAAGGCAACATGGTGCCCCACGGACGGATGATTGGCGGTGCCATCGACCATGTGGAATATTTCGGCTACGGCCCGGATGACGTTCTCTATACCTGCCTGCCGATGTTTCACGGCAATGCATTGAACACCTCCGCCATGCCAGCACTGATGGCTGACGCAACTTTGGTGATCTCCCGCCGTTTCTCAGCCAGCAGGTTCTGGGATGAAATCAGAAGTTATGGCGTGACTGCATTCAGCCTTCTGGGCGCGATGGTGAATATTCTCTGGGCGCAACCGCCAAGCCCGCTGGATCGCGAGAACAAGGCGCGCCTGTGCATGATGGTGCCGGTACCCGATTTCGCCCGCGAGTTCGAGAAGCGTTTCGACCTGAAAGTCACATCGGTCTACGCACTTTCCGATTATGGTTTCATTACATTCCTGAGCCCGGAGCATCCGCCGGAAAAGTGGAAGTCTGCCGGTAAGCCGCGTAGTGGTATGACAATCAGCATCATGGACGACGATGACAATGCCCTGCCGAAGGGCACGCCTGGCGAAATATGTGTGCGTTGTGACGTACCGTGGATTACCGCGCGAGGCTACTACAAGATGCCCCAAGCGACCGTCGATGCGAACCGCAATCAGTGGTTCCATACCGGTGACCGTGGCTATCTCGATGAAGACGGGTATATCTATTTCGTTGACCGCAAGAAGGATGCCATCCGGCGGCGGGGCGAGAATATTTCCTCCTATGAGGTGGAGCAGATCGTTCTCGGTCACTCCGCTGTCGAAGACGTCGCCGCCTATGCGGTGCGTTCGGAAATGAGTGAAGATGAGGTGATGGTCAGCATTACCTGCAAGGAAGGGAAGACGCTGGATCCCGCCGATCTCGTTCGCTACTGCGCCGACAATATGGCCTATTTCATGGTGCCGCGTTTCATCGAAATTGTCCCTGAATTGCCCAGGACCATGACGGAGAAGGTCGAAAAATACAAATTGAAGCAAAGCGCTCAGGAGCGTCTGAACGAAATCTGGGATCGCGAGGCGGAGGGAATTGTTGTTAACCGCCATACGAACTAGCTGATAGACGCAGATAGGAAATAAAAATAGGGGAGGTCAAGGCCAGATCATGGAAAGATTACGCAACGTAGAAATTCCAACTGAAAACCGTACGTTGGGAAATATCCTGCGCCATAAGGCGGAGAAAAATGGCGAGCGGATTTTCCTGCGCTTTCTGGACCGCAGTTACTCCTATAAGGCCTTTCATGAAATCAGCAACCGCCTCGCTCATTCGCTCGCCGACCTCGGGATCGAGAAGGGCCAGCATGTTGCCTTCATGATGGATAACAAACCCGAGCTTCTCCTGCTTTACTTCGCGCTGGCAAAGATCGGGGCAGTTAGTGTGCCGGTTAACACGGCAGCCAAAGGCGAACTGCTGGCTTATTACCTGATCCAGTCCGATTGTACTGCCCTGATTGCCGATAGCAGCCTTTTGGATCGCTTTCAGGCGGTGCAAAGTCAATGTGAAAGCATCGGCAGGATTGTTGCATTTGATGATGGGAAGCCGTTAGACGCGGACATGCGGTCATTGCTGGGTGCCGGCGTCGTCGACTACGATGTTTTGCTAGACGCAGAGGCCGACGAACTGCCTGCGGATCTCGTCCGGAACCGCGACCTAGCCTTTCTGCTCTATACCTCCGGCACTACGGGCCCCTCCAAGGGTAATATGGAACCACATGAGATGATGGTGTCGGGCGCGATAGATTATGCGGAATATTTCGGGTATCAGCCAGAAGATGTTCTTTATACCTGCTTGCCATTGTTTCATGGCAACGCGCTTAATACTTGCGCTCTTCCGGCAATGATGGCTGATGCGACGCTTGTTGTTTCTCCGCGCTTCTCCGCCCGCGCTTTTTGGCAGGAAGTACGGGACTATGGTGTTACTCAGTTCAATTTACTGGGCGCGATGGCTAATATTCTCTGGGCGCAACCGAAGAGCCCGCTGGATAGCGAAAACAAGGCGCGAATGTGCATGATGGTGCCGGTACCGGATTTCGCGCGCGAGTTTGAGGAGCGATATGGGCTGAAAATCACCTCTGTCTATGCGTTGACGGATTTTGGTGGCGCAACCTTCTTGGGGCCAAAACATCCACCGGAAAAATGGAAATCCGCGGGCCAGGTTCGTGAGAACATGACCGTTGCCATCATGGATGACGACGACCGGCTTCAACCAACGGGTACGCCGGGTGAGATATGCTTGCGTTGTGACGTCCCCTGGATGACGGCGCAGGGTTATTACAAGAAGCCCGAAGCGACGGCCGAGGCGCGGCGTAATTTATGGTTCCATACAGGGGATCGCGGCTATCTCGATAAAGACGGGTTCCTCTATTTCGTGGATCGAAAGAAGGACGCCATCCGGCGGCGGGGCGAGAACATCTCTTCCTATGAGGTCGAGCAGATAATCCTCGGGCATCCGGCCGTGGAGGATGTCGCCGCCTATGCCGTAAATTCGGAGATGAGTGAAGATGAGGTTATGGTCAGCGTGGAATGCAAAGAGGGGCACGCGCTCAATGAGGAAGAGTTGGTCCGCTATTGCGCCGATAATATGGCCTATTTCATGGTGCCGCGATTTATCGAATTTGTATCTGAACTCCCAAGAACAATGACAGAAAAGGTCGAGAAATATAAACTGAAACAGAACGCTCAGGATCGGCTGGAGCAAATCTGGGATCGCGAGGCGGCGGGTATTGTCGTCAACCGCCATACGAATTGAGTCGAATTGGTCGTATTTTCCGGGTGATCCGCTATCCCTTCGAGAAAGAGTTTAATTTATCATGATTGAATCCCATGTCGAAGATGGCCGGTTGCAGATTACGATCAATCAACCAGCGAAGCATAATGCTATAAACCGGGCGATGTGGCGGCAGCTTGCCGAAATTCTTGCGGGGGTGGGAGATCGGCCAGAGATCAAACTGTTGGTCTTGCGCGGCGCCGGGAGTAAGGCTTTCTGCTCGGGCGGCGATATCAGCGAATATGAAGACTTTTATAAACACGTTAAGGATGCCGACGAAGCCTATGTCGGGGTTCGGGACGTGTCTGCACTGCTGCGAAATCTCCCGATTCCGACAATAGCCGCGATTTCCGGCCATTGTGTCGGGGCCGGCGTTGTGATAGCGGCGGCCTGCGACTTTCGACTTTGCACGAAATCCTCCCGATTCGCGGTGACGGCGGTGAAGCGTGGGCTTGTCTATCCAGCGCCGGCGTCGGGAGAGCTTCTGGCGCTGGTCGGTCTTGCAGTGACGCGCGCGATTCTGCTCCGCGGCCGACCCCTCTATGCGGAAGACGCTCTCAAGGCAGGCCTTGTCGATATATTGGTCGAGGATAGTGAATTTGAAACCGGGCTGGCTGCGTTCGTCAAGGAAATGATTAATCAAAGCAGTAGCGCCTATACCTTGGTGAAAAAATCCATCAGCTACGCTACGCAGCTGGTTGAGGAAAATGAAGCCATGCGGCAAATGAATCTGGACGCGCTCGGCAGTGAGGAATTCAAGTTGTCGACCCGGAATTTTATGGGCAAGGACTAAAGCGGATACTACAAAAATCGGTATCTTTGGTGCAGAAATGACAAGACGACGAGAGAGTAAAACATGAAAGCCTTGTTGATAGGTGGTACCGGACCGACCGGTCGTTTTCTTATAAATGGTCTTCTCGAACGCGGCTATGAGGTTGCAATGCTCAACCGCGGTGGTCGGGATGACAGCCATATCCCGGCTGAGGTCGAACGGATCAAGGCTGATCCGCATTTCAGGGAATCCCTTACGCCGGCGCTGACCGGACGGCAATTCGATGTGGTGGTGGGTGCCTATGGCCGGATAAAAATCGTCTCCGATGTTGTGGCGCCCCTGACCGATCGGTTGATCACAATTGGCGGCATGGCAATTTTCCGTGGCTTTGCAGATCCCAAATCCGTGTTTCCGACAGGCTGTACTGTTCCGCTCAGCGAAACAACGCCGTTGCTGCGATCGCCCGAGGATCATGTCTTCGGCTACAAGATGCTCGACGCCGAGCGGCATGTCATGTCGCATCACGGAAAGGACTGCAAGGTCAGCCACTTCCGCTATCCGCTGATTTACGGGGCTGGACAGGTTATGCCCATTCGTTTCTGGTGGTTTATCCAACGCGCCCTCGACAAGCGTCGCCGCGTGGCACTGCCGGACGGAGGGCTGACGATTATCAGCAACGGATATGCGGAAAACATGGCCCATGCCGTCCTGCTTGGCGTCGACAAACCGGAGGCGGCCGCGGGTAAGGTTTATAACTGCGCCGATCAGCGCCAGTTCACGCTCGCTCAGCTTGGAGAGATACTCTTTGAGGCAATGGGGGAAAAGCTAGAGATCGTTTCAATCCCCGATGCCGTGGCGTCCCACGCTCGGGTCTTGCAAGTGTTCAACGATGCAGATTTCCATCGGATGTTCGATATTTTCCCGCTTCAGCACGATCTTGGCTATCGCGATATCGTCGATCCGCTCGACGGATTGCGCCAGACCGTCCGCTGGTATCAGGAAAATCCGCCCGCCGCGAGCGTTGCCGAAGAGGTGCGCGGGCAATATGCCGTTGAGGATGCCCTAATCGCCCTTCAGGACGAGGCGTTTGAAAAAATGAAGCAGCTCGATCATCACGAGCCTGAATATGTTCATGGCTATGCGCACCCTAAGAAAATGGGCGCGGCGCGGGATCATCGCGGCCGTTAAGTTGCCTATTCCAACAGTGCGGTGGGTGCTGTCAGAAGAAAATAGCTTGTCGTCCTATTTCTCATTTTCTACTCTCCCTGAATGAAAAATCATAATCCATTCCGGTATTTCAAAACCTCACCTGAGGTAATCCGCCTGGCTGTGATGATGTACGTCCGATTTCCGCTTTCGCTTCGCAACGTTGAAGATTTACTGCACGAGCGTGGGATAGATATTAGCCACGAAACCGTTCGTTATTGGTGGAACAGATTTGGTCCATTGTTTGCGCGCGAGATCCGGAAGAAATGGATCCGTCCGTCCCAAGATTATTCAAACTGGAAATGGCATCTTGATGAGGTCTTTGTGAAGATCAATGGCGAAACACATTACCTGTGGCGTGCTGTTGATCATGAGGGAGAAGTTCTGGAAGCTTTTGTTTCCAGGCGCCGCGATCGCAAGGCAGCCCTGGTGTTTCTTAAGAAACTTATGAAACGGTACGGAAATCCACAGGAAATAGTAACGGACAGATTACGTTCTTACCGTGCCGCCATGAAAATAATTGGTAATGAAACAGCACAAGAGGTTGGCCGCTGGTTGAACAATCGCTGTGAAAACTCCATCTCCCATTTCGACGACGAGAGCGGGCGATGCTGCAATTCAGGCGATTGAGAAGTTTGCAGAAATTCGTCTCTATTCACGCATCCGTTCACAATCACTTCAACCATGAACGCCACCTAAACAACAGAGAAACATTCAAGCTTCAGAGGAATGCCGCACTGGTCGAGTGGCAGCAATTTAGTGCGGCATGATAGGGGGCACCGTTGTGCCTTTTTTACGCCATACGGAGACGACGTCGCATTAGTCTGACAGCACCTTCTGAGTTCAAGGATTGTTTCTCTTTGGATTAGTTTTTCTAGGATATAGCCACGCTGAACGGGAAACAGTTTAAGCTTTGATAATATGTTGAATATCTGCTCCGAAATTACGGAACGGCAACGATCAAAAAGCTTCATGTCCAGAAATGTCCCTAGTTCGGACTGGGTTGAAAACAATCCCATATTAGAATAACGAAGATGATAATTCCACTTAAAGAGAGAAACGTGAATTTGTGTCCTATCCCCAATAGTATCTATTTCTGCGAGGGGAGGATGCCAAGTTCCTTGCAGATGACCTGAAGCATAACCTCGTTTGCTCCGCCACCAACGGCCGTTTGACGTGCTTCACGGTAGATGCGGGTGATGAAGCTTTCGTTCATAAAGCCCTGACCGCCCCAGAACTGGGTCAGCTCTACGGGGATTTCCATGGAAAGGCGCCCGATCAAATACTTCGCCATGCTGGCGAGTTTGGTGACATTCTCTCCGGCAACGTATTTTTCGGTCGCCTGGTAGAGGAGGGCGCGAACAGATTCAATTTTCGCCTGGAATTCGGCAATCTTGAAGTGAATGACCTGATTGTCCAGTAAGGGCTTGCCAAAGGCAATCCGTTGCCCGAGATATTCGACAGTTTCTTCAATGGCAAGTTCCAGAAAGCGGATGGACCGGGCGACTACAAAAAGCCGCTCTTCCTGAAACTGTTGCATCTGATAGATGAACCCTTGACCGTCCTCGCCAATCAAGTGCCGCTTTGGCACCCGTACATCATCAAAGAAAAGGAGAGCCGTATCGGAGGAACGATAGCCGACCTTATCGAGCTTCTGACCAACAGAAACGCCTTTGGTATCTAAAGGGACAACAATCAGTGATTTGTTGCGGTGAGGGCCATTTTCGGTAGAGGAGTTGACGAGCAGGCAGATCCAGTCGCCCTGAACGCCATTGGTAATCCACATCTTGCTGCCGTTGATCACATAGTCATCTCCATCCAGCACTGCGGAGGTCTTGATATTGGCGACGTCGGACCCGGCACCGGCTTCACTGACGCCAATGCAGCCGACCAAGTCACCGGCGATTGTCGGAGCGAGGAATTCGCGTTTCAACTCGTCCGATCCGTAGTTGGTAAGGGCCGGAGTGCACATGTTGGTCTGCACGCCGATGGCGGAGCAAATCCCCATAGTGTGCAGGTTGCCGAGTTCTTCCGCGAAGGCGACTTCATAGGAGAAATCGAGCTCCGATCCGCCATACTCCGTTGGTTTTCCGATCCCGAGCAGGCCCGCGTCGCCCAGCCTTTTCATCACTTCGTGGGCGGGGAAAATGCCTTCTTCTTCCCATTGATCAACATGCGGGTTGATATGTTCGTCG
Source organism: Sneathiella sp. (assembly GCF_029233945.1). Classification (GTDB taxonomy): domain Bacteria; phylum Pseudomonadota; class Alphaproteobacteria; order Sneathiellales; family Sneathiellaceae; genus Sneathiella. Next base: position 16,926 of record NZ_JARGOQ010000052.1, read on the forward strand.
ATTATTTTACGGGTGACCCGACGAAGCTCGTCATGCTCATGGTTCCAAATCACCGTTCTCTCCTCATTTGGTGTTGCGGGAGTATTATTATTCTTTCGGCAGGGTTACAGCTCTAGCCAGCCTTTGATCACAATGTCACCGGTTTGCGTTCTAACAAAAACATCAAAGCGATTGTCCTGATCCTTGGACTGTTTGCCGCCGGCAGTAACGATGTCCCCATTTCGCACAGGGGCAGAGAAGCGGATATTAAGTTTCGCAGAAGACACAGCGTCTTTCCCGAAAGTGCGGGTGGCTGATTGCCAAATCAGGGATAAAGACATCGTGCCATGAGCGATGACATCGCCAAAGGGCGTGTTGCGGGCGAACTCCGGATCGGTATGGATGGGGTTGTAGTCATCCGTAATTTCGGCATATTTTTGAATGGCGGCCTGATCCACTGTCAGGCTGGCCTCTATAAGGTTCTGAACCATTTTCCTCAACCTCCCCAGATAATGCCCATGGAACCAGTGAAAAGAAGGTTTCCATCCTGGTCATGCGATTTCGTTTCAAAGTAAACCCAGTTGTTGTTCTTGCGGGTTTCCTTTTCCCGGCAATAGGCTGTGGTTGTAATTTCATCGCCAATTCGAGGGAGCTTGTACACTTCGAATTCCTGGGTGCCGTGAATATTTCCCTTGGGGCGCGGCTGCACCGTCGCGAGAAAAGCGCGCATGGTAATCGCTGAAATCATGCTTGGCGGAAGATCAGGAAGGAGGTCTTTATCTGCCGGAAACAACTCGCACCATTGCTCTGCCATTGCGTCATTGAAATATTGGACATTCGTCCCGAGATTGTCTCCCGGTTGTAATCTGTCAAAGGTGAGCATAATCAGCCTTTACTAATTGGTTTTGCTTGCGGGATATACTGCTCACCCCGAAGTTCGAATGTGAGTTCGATGTCCATCCCGATATGGACATCTTCCACATCACATTCGATGACATTCATCATGGTGCTGACGCCTTCATCGAGGTTGATTAGAGCCAGGACATAAGGCAGGTCCGCCTTGAACGCCGGGCTAGGAGCGTGACGGACGACCGTGAAGGTTTTGACCGTTCCGCGACCGCTGACCTCTTGCCATTCAAGGTCGTTTGATTGGCAGTTTTTGCAAATCGCGCGTGGATAAAACTGATTTTCCCCACAGGATTTGCAGCTTTGTATCAGGAAGCGTTTTTCATTACAGGCGTCCCAAAACACGGCGGTATCGGGATTGGCAACGGGAATTGGTTTGCCGGTCATATTTTAGACCCTCCCAAGGACGAGTGAGCAATGAGCAGAGAGAATGCCACCATCCCCGTGAACGAAGGCAAGCTGGCTATCTTCCACCTGACGGCCATCTGCCTCGTGACGCAATTGACGGACAGCTTCGACAACATGAAACATGCCGCCTGCCGCCCCAGAGTGGCCATAACTCATCAGGCCTCCATGAGTATTGCAGGGCAGACGGCCGCCGATTTTCAGTGCGCCGTCAAGGCAGGCTGGGCCCGCTTCTCCACGCTCAAAAAAGCCGATTGATTCCAGTTCGACCAGCAAGGTGATGGTGAAGGAATCATAGATTTCCGCAACATCGATATCATTGGCGGTAACGCCGGCCCGCTGAAAAGCGGTTTGTGCGGCCTGTTTGCAGCCAAAATCACTGAGGGAAGGGGCGGCCATGATATGTTCATGGGTGTGTCCTTGACCAGTTCCCATAATTTCGACAGAAACTTTCGGTCGATCATCGCCAGTCTCCGCAGCGCTGACGACAATGGCCGCGCCACCGTCGGATATCAGGCAGCAATCCAGCACATGCAGGGGGCTGCTGATGACCCGGCTGTTCAAAACGTCTTCGATCGTTATCGGGGTTTGTCTATGGGCCTTTGAATTCAGTATGGCATGTTCTCTCGCCGTGACTGAAATTGAGGCGAGCTGTTCAGAGGTAACGCCGAATTCGTTCATGTAATGCGTTGCGACCAAGGCATAGGCGGAGGGAACAGACATGCCATAAGGATGTTCAAACTGTCCATGCCCGACCTTCGCAAGAGTTGCCACCGCGCCACCCTTTGCCATGCCGGTCAGCCGGTTGTCGCCCGTAACCACAAGAACATTACGACATTGTCCACTCTCGACGAGTGCGGCAGCCTGCATGACCATAACACAGGCCGTTGCGCCGCCCACTTCGATAGCTGCGTTAAACTTGGGCTGGAGGCCCATATACTCACAAAAAACCGAACTCAGCATTAGATGTGGTTCTGTGAATGAGTACGCACAGAGTACGCCGTCAATATCAGATTTCGTTAGACCAGCATCTGCAATGGCACCTATCGCAGCTTCAGTATGCAAGGCCATACAGCTGCTTCCGGGAAGCTCTCCGACATCGGTGTCATATGCGCCGGTGATAATCGCTTTTCTCATAAAGAGACCTCTTATTTTATTTTTTCTTTGTCCCAGTTGAACATCAGGGGTTCTTTTGCGAGGAACCGGGCAACTGCTTCATGGTGGTAATCCGTGTCCAGACAGACAGCTTGAGCATAGCTTTCCATTTCAGAAAGCGCGCGCTGGTCAAGTTCAGTTGATTTATTCAGGATGGTTTTTGCCATGCCGATTGCCGGACGAGAGGCGTTGGCGAACTGCTTTGCGAAAGCAATAGCATGGGGGAGGAGATTATTTTCCGGCACAATGTCCCGGATCAGGCCGAGTGATTTCGCTTCTTCCGGCGCTACAGTGCGGGCCGTAAATACGATATCTTTCGCTGCCTGCAATCCGACGATGCGCGGCAGTAGAAAGAACCCGCCAAGATCCGGCACGAGACCGATGCGGCCAAATACGGCGCAGAAGCGGGCTCTTGGGGAGGCAAAAATGAAATCAGCTGCCAGCGCGAGGTTAAATCCAGCACCGAAAGCCGGGCCATCAACAGCGGCAATCACGGGCAGCTCCAGGTCAACCAGTTCCCGGAACCAGAGATGTAAATCCTGAACCCGTTTGCGGTTAACCGCGATGGGTCGTCTTTCTTCGCTTAACGACTTCAAGTCACCACCGGCGCAGAATGCCCCGCCTGATCCGGTTATGATAAGCGCGGAGATATTCTGATTTTCACGGACATGAAGGATGACTTCGGTGAGATCGGCGCGCATCGGTAGATCGAGAGCATTTTTACTCTCCGGCCGATTAAGGGTAATCAGGCCAACATTGTCATTTACCTCAAATGTGAGGGTTTCAAGATTGGGGATCGTATCGGTCATTGTTATAGATCCAGACTGCGAGCGATAAGGTTCCTTTGAATTTCACTTGTTCCTTCGCCAATTACATAGACAAGGGCATCGCGATGGTAGCGCCCAACCGGATACTCCCGCATGATTCCTGCACCGCCATGAATACGGATCGCGTTCTCTGTTGCTCTAAGGGCGACTTCCGAGGAGATCAATTTGGCTTTGGAGGCAATGGCATGGGTCAATGTATCCTGATCCACGCACCAGGCAGCGTAGTACACGATCCATTTGGCAGATTCGATTTCTGCGCTCATGTCAGCCAGTTTATGGGCAATTGCTTGGAATTCTCCCACTTTTTTGCTGCCGACCTTGCGATCACGTGCATAATCAATGGATGCGTTGAGGGCAGAACGTGCAATGCCGAGCGAGTTGGCCGCAACACCAACTCTGTTTTCCATGAGGGACTCCAGAATAATAGGGTAGGTGCCTGTTTCTCCTCCCAGCAGGCAATCATCAGGGACAAATGCATCACTAATATAGATCAATCCTGTTTCGGAACTGCGAATACCTTCTTTTTTGAGCTTTGATATTTCAAAACCCTCATTCGGCATTTCAACGATGAAAAGGCTAATGGCATCAGCGGTCGGTTCCGGGCTAGTTCGTGCGGCCAGCAGGATAAAATCGGCAATAGGCGCATTGGTGATATACATTTTTGCACCATTGATACGCCAGCCGCCATCCACTTTCTCTGCACGTGTTTTCAGGCCACGAACGTTAGAGCCAACATCGGGTTCACTCAGGCCGAAGGCGGCGATTTTATCCCCACTGACGGCGGGTTTGAAGAAGCGTTCTTTCTGATCGGCTGTGCCAGCTTTCCAAATTGGCCAGATACCCAAGTGGGAATGGGCGGACATGCTGGAAGCGAAGGCCTGGCTGACGTAACTCAGTTCCTCTCTGATAATGCAATCCGAGATCTTGTCCATCCCCGTCCCACCGCTTTCGACGGGGTAGCGAGTACCAAGAATTCCAAGATCTCCCCACTTCTTGAACATCTCTTTCGGGAAGGTTTCCGTCTCTTCTGATTCAAAGACAAGGGGGCGTATCTCTGCTTCGCAGAACCGCCTGATAGTCTCGCGAATGTGCTGTTGTTCTTCCGAAAATGTGAAGTCCATCAATATGTTTCCCGTCACGTGAAATTATTGTTTTTGTATTTTATGCCATATGGCAATGCCGGTAAAAAAAGATGTTGTATTCTTTATAAAAAAAATTATTCTGTAAAGAGAATTTTTGGCGAATGCCTCATGAAATCCAAGATGAGGCCTAAACAACTAAGAATAAGTCGCTTCGGGAGAAAAATACATGATAAAGCGGTTTTTTGACCGTGTAACGGCAAGTTTCTCACTGCTTGCCGGTGTTGCGCTGGTGTTTATGCTTTTACAGATAAGCGTGGATGTTTTTAGCAAATATCTGTTTAACACACCGCTTCTTTGGACAATGGATGTTGTCGCCTCTTACATGATGGTGGCGATTGTTTTTATTCCCCTTGCTGAAGTTGAGCGAGAAAATAGTCATATTCGTGTCGAATTGCTAACTCAAGGTCTAAGTAGCCTCTGGCACCGAATTGTAATTATTTTTTCAACCCTGATTTCAATTTTCTACTTCACCTTATTGACTTGGCAGACATGGCTTGACGCTGTCGATAAATACAAGATCGGTGAATATGTGATGGGCGAGGCACAAGTAACTGTCTGGCCAGGCCGGTTTTTTCTACCGATAGGGTATGGGGCTCTGCTTCTCTTATTGCTTTATAAATTGTGGTGCTACCTCACAGATAAAAATTTCCACGAAACTGAAACAAAATCTGCATCTGGGGAGCATTTCGATGAGTGATTTACAGATCGGATTTTTCGGACTTTTTGTGATGGTCCTCCTGATGCTGCTCTATGTCCCCGTAGGAGTAGCCCTGGGATTTGTCGGCGCAGTTGGCATTTACTTCTTGCTTGGTACAGGGCCAATGCTGGGGGTAATTACGGCGATTCCCTATGATTTCGCGGCTCACTGGACATTAAGCTCCGTGCCAATGTTCCTGCTTATGGGATATGTTGCGTTCCATGCAAAGCTGACAGACGGTTTATTCCGAACGGCAAGATTGTGGCTCTCTGCGTTGCCAGGGGGACTCGCGATAGCCTCTATTGGTGGTGCGGCCGGATTTTCGGCAGTAACCGGTTCCAGTCTTGCCTGTGCCGCGGCGATGGGGCGCATCGCTGTTCCGGAAATGCTGCGTTATAATTATGACAAAGGCCTTGCTTCCGGCGTCGTCGCCGCAGCGGGAACCATAGGCTCAATGATACCGCCTAGCATTATGCTGATCATTTACGGTGTTTTTGCCGAAGTGCCGATTGGAAAGCTTTTCGTTGCGGGCATCATTCCAGGACTGCTGACGGCTCTTATGTTCGCCGGAATGGTTGTCGCGCGCGTGAAGATAAACCCTTCGCTTGCACCAGATCAGGATCTTCGTCCAACCTGGCAAGAGCGCTTTTATGCACTGGGAGAAACATGGCCGCTGTTATTGATCATTCTTGCTGTTATCGGAGGATTATTTCTTGGGGTGTTTACGCCGACGGAAGCTGGAGCGGTTGGCGCGTTGATGTCATTTGTAGTGGCAGCTATGAAACGAAAGCTAAATTTTGAACTTATAAAGAAGTCCGTATCGGAGACTCTGGTCAGCACGGCCGCGATTTTTGTGATCGCTATTGGCGCGGCCATTCTGACCCGCTTTCTTGCTTTGACAGGGGTCCCGGATTTTCTGTCAGATTTGGTATTGGCGGCTGCTGTTGAACCTTTAATGATCCTTTTCGGGATGGCGATTGTATATCTCTTGTTAGGAATGTTCCTTGACCCGATAGGAATCATGCTCCTGACCTTGCCGATATTTCTACCGGTAGCTGAGGCGGCGGACATTAACTTGATTTGGTTTGGTATTCTGATCGCAAAGTTTCTTGAGATTGCTCTTATCACACCGCCTGTTGGCCTGAATGTATTTGTTATTAAGGGCATTGTTGGAGATGCGATCTCAACTGTCACAATCTTCAGAGGAATAATGTGGTTCCTGGTTGCAGATGTCGTAACAATGGCTCTTCTCATTATCTTCCCGGAAATAAGCTTGTGGTTACCCCAATTAATGGGCTGACGCCTGTCGTCTGGTTGCGAGAGAAGATTCAAGACTAACCCTAATCAAGTGGGGGGTAATGAATGCGGATACTGAATTAAAGAGTGAATGGTTTTGTTTAGGTTAAAAATGAAGAAAAAAAGAGAGGAAAAATAACATGAAAATCGAACTTTCTAAAATTTCACTGGTTGCAGGGGTGGCGCTTGCCGCCTCGGTTTCCTTCGCCAGTTTATCCTCTGCGGATGAAGGGCGTTTTGCTTCTTTCGTTTCGCCGAAGAACCCGGTTGTTGAATTCGGTGCGGAGCCGTTCATTGAACGGGTTACGGAGGAAACCAACGGCGAACTGACCTACAAGATGTTCGCAGGCGGTTCTCTGCTTGGCGGTAAAAACATGGTTCAGGGTCTGCGTGACGGCGTTGCCGACATTGGCCAGATTGTTTTCGGCTACTATCCGGCTGAATTTCCTTATGCCAGCTTGATTGCCGACATGGCCATTTATGGTGAATATCCGCCAGCCGTGGCGGCCGCTGTGACGGAATTCAACTTTCTGAACTGTGCAGGCTGCCTTGAAGATTATAAGCGCAATGGCCTTGTTGTTCTGGGTACGACCAGCACGTCAGCCTATCAGCTGCTTGC
>NZ_JARGOQ010000053.1:0-1271 GCF_029233945.1 Sneathiella sp.
GAGAAATTCTTCCGGGTTGGAAAGGCCGGGCAGTGGAAAACGGTTCTCACGCCGGAGCAGGTGGAGAAAATTGTTGTCGCGCATCATGATGTGATGAAGGAATTCAAATATCTGCCGCCGGGATATAAGTAATATTTTACGAATTTTTAACCATAAATAATGCTTTCTGCAAATTCACCTTTCTTAAAAGGCATGTTTTGCAGAAATTAGAGATTTAAGGTCCGGAGAGAGAAATGACAGCTGAGTCAGACGCTTCCGCAAGTGATATCGCCGCAAATTTTGAGGAAATAGAGGGGCGCATCCGCGAGGCGGCCGAAAAATGGGAGCGGAACGCGGCGGATGTCAATCTGATCGCGGTCAGCAAACGCCAGCCTGTAACGGCGGTCGAGGCGGCACTCTCCGGTGGCCATCGTCTTTTTGGCGAAAACCGGGTGCAGGAGGCGCAGGAAAAATGGCCCGATCTGAAAGCCCGCTATCCCGATATCGAGCTGCATCTGATCGGCCCGCTGCAGACCAACAAGGCGAAAGATGCCGTGGTGCTCTTCGATGTGATTGAGACGGTCGACCGACCGAAGCTGGCGCACGTCCTTGCGAAAGAAATGAAAGCGGCGGGACGGGACCTTCCGGTCTATATCCAGGTCAATACCGGTAAGGAAGAGCAGAAAGCCGGTGTTTTCCCGGAGGATGCGGATCGCTTTATCAAGGAATGCCGCGATGATCTCGCCCTTAATGTCATCGGCCTGATGTGCATCCCGCCGGTGGAGGAACAGCCTGCGCCGCATTTCGCCCTGCTTGGAAAAATCGCGGCGCGTAACGGCCTTTCCCGTCTCAGCATGGGGATGAGCGCGGATTTTGAGACGGCGGTGCAGTTCGGTGCGACCTCGGTCCGGGTTGGAACGGCGCTTTTTGGGGCACGGAGCGCGCCATAATCACGGCGCGGGGATCACAATTTTGGTTGATGCCTCGATTGCCGCAAGCAAGGCAAGCAGGTCATCCTGCGCCAGCGCGACGCATCCTTCCGTTGGCGCGTAATTTTCCCGCGCGACATGCATGAAGATGCAGCTTCCCGCGCCTGCGACGACCGGATCGTCGTTATATCCCAGCACGACCAGCAAGTCATAGACATCATCCGCGCGCCAGAGCTGTTCATGGCTGTCCCCAAAGGGGAGACGGACATATTGATTATAGAGCTCATGCTCCGGTGCATCGCACCATCCGTCGAGCATCTCCATTTCCTGTGCAGGCAGAGCGCAGAGGGGAGGTTTCGCGAA
>NZ_JARGOQ010000053.1:1371-10993 GCF_029233945.1 Sneathiella sp.
TGCCGGGGTTGCCATCGCAGACGGGGCGCTATTGAAGTTTCTAAAGACAGCATGGAGCTGCTCTTCTGTCAGATCCTGGGTCTTTGCCTTTTGAAGCTGCTCAAGAAGGGCCGGTTTATCGCCTTTCCATTCCAGCCCGATGGGAGAGGCCTCCGGCGCTTTATCCTCTATCGTCATCTTCGGTAGATCCTGCGGCACGATGGGGGCCGCGAGCGGCGCAGTTTCGATTGGCGCTACGGCGCCAGGCGCTATTGATGTACTGACCGCGGCCTCCACAGGAGCGGGTGTTTCTTCGGCGGCGGGCGGAACTGCGGCGATCATTTCTGTTGGCGCGGCTTCTTCCTCGTCCGTGGAGAATAGGCTGAGCACATGGCCGCCGACATCCTTGCCGGTGATTTCCTCAATCGCGGAGTTAACCACGGAGACCGCCAGACCAATCGCGCCGCCATAGATGGTGCCACCGATATTGCGGGCGCCCGGGCTGATCTCATCGCCGGTAATCTCCCGATAGAGGGAGGAAACGCCGGGGATATGCTGTAGCGGGTTGATGATATCGAGAAAATCGTCGAAGCCGAAACCATCCTCGCCAAACCCGCCCTCATCGGCGATTTTGTTGCCGCTTTCATCGAGGCGTTCTTTCGGCACATATATCGCGGTCGGCTCATTTGGCAGAGCGCGATCGAGATAGGCGTATGGGTCATGGGTGACGGCGTTAATCGACATATAAATCTCCTTGCCCGATATACAGCAAGGAGCGTGCCAGAAATACCCGTATGAAACGGGGGTGGGGAGCCGCAAAGCCTTAATTTTACGGCAAAAATTGCCGGTTAAGAACTCCGCCGCCTATAAATAATGCCCACTGCGCTTTTTCTTGGTGGCGAGGTAAAGCTCGTTATGGGTGTTGGAAGGGAATTTGTGCGAGACCCGTTCGGTCACTGTGATGCCGTGACGCTCCAATCCCTCCACCTTTTCCGGATTATTGGTCATCAGCCGGGTTTTCTTGAAACCGAGCAGTTTCAGCATCTCGGCGGCGGGGCGGAACACCCGCTCATCCGCGTCGAAGCCAAGCCGTTCATTGGCATCAATCGTATCGAAGCCCTGCGCCTGCAGTTTGTAGGCGCGCAGCTTGTTGATCAGTCCGATGCCACGCCCTTCCTGCGCGAGATAAAGAAGAACGCCGCCGCCTTCCTCCTGAAGCGCTTTTAGCGCGCCGCGCAGCTGTTCTCCGCAGTCGCATTTGAGCGATCCGATGAGATCGCCGGTGAAGCATTCCGAATGCAGCCGCGCCAGCACGGGCTCGCGCCGGTTGGGGTCGCCGACGACAATCGCCAGATGCTCGATCCCTCCGTCTGCCGGGCGAAAAGCATGAAAAGTTGTGTTCTCCGCCGCCTGAAGCGGTACTTTCGCGGAGGCGACGGTCTTTAGTTGCAGCGCCGCAGAATCCTCAAACGCCAGAATATCCTCAAGGTTGACTCGCACAAGATCATGCGCCTCGCAAATATGATCTATCTGGTCAATCGAGAGCGGCGCGGCCAGAACCGAGGGGAGCAGCCGGGCGAGCTTCGTAAGTTTGATCGCCGCAGGAACGGTGGGAGGCAACCCCTCCTTTATCCGGGTGAAGGGCCCGCGAAAGGGCTGATCAAGGTCATGGGTCGCATCGGCAAGGGCGCGCATCAGGGGCGCATCCATCCATTCCTCGATCACCAGGCGGATCGTGTCATCGCCTGTCGGCTGGATATGCAGCACATTGGCGCGATGGGCGGTAAGGGCGAGGACTGGCGTCGCCCCGCTCCGCGCGGCAAGGGTCTCAAGCTCCGTATCATAGGCCATTTCCGTCGAGAGGATGAGGGAGGCTTCATCCTCCCCCGTTACCACGACGCTCAAGCCCCGGCGTAAATCCGCAATGGCGCGGTCAACGGCGCGCAGACGCTTGAGTTCAGTTTCATTTTTATCGTTGTTACTCATAATGTTCCGGTTTCCGGTTCGCGAATTCGCCGATGCATCAAGTCTATTAGCAGGCGGCGGCGGCGGGCTGCAAATGTTATATTATCACACATGGCCCGGGGCCAGTATTTTTCCAGGGCACGGGCGGAAAAACCATTATGCGCCGACAGTCTCCATATCACCAAGCTTCACTTTAACGTGAAAAGCACCGGCCATCTGTCCTGCTTGCCCTTGAATACCCCCATATGATACCAATTTTTAAGGCAGCGGGCCCGAAGAGATGCCCGACCGGATAATAGTAATGGGGAACAGGACATATGACGGGCGGCAAAAAAATCCTTCTGGTTGATGACGATAACAGCCTTCGGGAAACGCTGGCGGAACAGCTCGACCTGCATGAGGAATTCCTGACCCTGCAGGCGGAAACGGCGAGTGACGCGCTGGACAAGATCAAGAAGAGCCATTTCGACCTGATCCTGCTTGATGTGGGCCTGCCGGATATGGACGGGCGAGAGGCCTGCAAACTGATCCGCAAAACCGGGAACAAGGCGCCGATCATTATGCTGACCGCGCAGGACAGCGACAGCGACCAGATTCTCGGCCTTGAGAGCGGGGCTAACGATTATGTCTCCAAACCCTTCCGGATCGGGGTGCTGCTCGCCCGTATTCGCGCGCAGTTGCGCCAGCATGAGCAGAGCGAGGATGCGATCTTCACCATTGGCCCCTACAGCTTCCGTCCGGCGTCCAAATTGATGCTTCATAAGGAAACAGCGCAGAAGGTCCGTCTGACCGAGAAGGAAACGGCGATCCTGAAATATCTCTATCGCGCCGGAAACAAGGTGGTGACCCGTGATATCCTGCTGAATGAGGTCTGGGGCTATAACGCGGGGGTGACGACACATACGCTGGAGACCCATATCTACCGGTTGCGGCAAAAAATCGAGGCGGAGCCGTCGGATGCGAAGATTTTGATTACCGAGCCAGGCGGTTACCGCCTCGTTCCATGAACCCTTTTCACCCGTTTTCGCGTAAAACCTGCCCCGCCAGATAAAGACTGCCCGCGATCAGCAAGCGGCTGGGCTTTTCGGCGAGCGTTGGCTTTAACGCCTCCACCGCCGCCATCAGGGACGGCATCTCCGTCATATCAAGCCCGCCTGCCTGCGCCATGCTGGCCAGATCCACCGCTGGCGTCGCCGCCGCTTCCTCCGGGATGGTGATGCAATGGCCCGTCGTGATGACGGGCGCAAGCTTTGAAAAGAAAGCTTTCTGGTCCTTGGTGTTGAGCATCCCGGCGATCAGATAGGTGGGTTTCGGTTCCGTCTCGTTCCAGTTTGCAAAGCTTTTTGCGATCTGTTCCCCCGCCGCCGGATTATGCCCGCCGTCAAGCCAGACCTCCACATGCGCAGGGAATGCCTTGACAATCGGGCCATGTCTGAGGCGTTGCATTCGTGCGGGCCATTCCACCGCCGCAAGGCCTTTGTTAATGGCTGCGTCGGGAACGTCAAATCCACCAAGATGGTTGAGGCAGGCCACCGCCGTTGCCGCATTTTCAATCTGATGCACCCCGTGAAGGGCGGGCATAGGGAAGACACGCGCGCCGTTCATTCCGTCATACTGCCATCCGCCCGCAACTTTATGGCAGGACCATTCCCTGTCATATATATAAGAGAGAGAGCCTAGTGTTTCCGCCGTTTTTTGCAATATTTCAAGGACTACAGGATCCTGCAGGCCGATCACCACTGGCGCACCAGCCTTGATAATTCCCGCCTTTTCCCCGGCGATTCCGGCGAGATCGGTGCCCAAAAACTCCGCATGGTCGTGGGAAATGGGCGTAATTGCCGTAAGTGCGGGGCATGCCACCACATTGGTGGCGTCATAGCGCCCGCCAAGCCCGGTCTCCAGCAGCAGGATATCGCCGGGCGTGTCGGCAAAGGCCTTGAACGCGGCAATAGTGGTGATCTCGAAATAGGTGATGGGGGTCTCGCCATTGGCGGCCTCGCAATCAAGAAGCAGCTGGCTGAGGGCGTCTTCCTCGATGATCTTTCCCGCTAAACGAATACGCTCGGCAAAGCGCACCAGATGGGGGGAGGTATAGACATGCACCCGGTAACCCGCCGCCTCAAGCATTGCGCGGAGATAGGCCAGAAGGGAGCCTTTTCCATTGGTACCGGCAACATGGATCACGGGGGGCAAGCGCTGCTCCGGATGATCAAGCTTCGCGAGCAACGGCAGCATCCGGTCCAGAGTGAGATCAATGATTTTCGGGTGCAGCGTCATTAGCCGCGCGAGAATTCGATCGCTATGGGTTCCGGTCACAGCGGGATCAGTCTATTTCTTTGATGTGCTGGTTGCTTTTCCGTCCGCTGCCTTTTCGGAATCGCTTTCTTTGGCAGATTTCTTTCCGTTATTCTTCTGAACCACCGGTGGAAGTTTCAGCTTCGTGCCGAGAAGATCAATGACGCGGCATAATGTCTCGCGCATGTCTTGGCGATGCACCACCATGTCCAGCATGCCATGCTCCAGCAGGAATTCTGCGCGCTGAAACCCGTCGGGCAGGGTTTCGCGGATCGTTTCCTCAATCACGCGCGGCCCGGCAAAGCAGATAAGCGCGCCCGGCTCGGCAATCTGGATATCGCCCAGCATCGCGTAGGAGGCCGTGACGCCGCCTGTTGTCGGATCGGTCAGCACCACGATAAAAGGAAGGCGGCTCTCTTTCAGGCGCTGGATCGCAACCGTGGTGCGCGGCATCTGCATGAGGGAGAGAATGCCTTCCTGCATCCGCGCGCCACCGGCGGCCGAAAAAAGGATCAGCGGCGCTTTTTGCAGAACGGCGAGTTTCGAGGCGGCGACGATGGCCTCCCCCACGGCCAACCCCAAGGATCCGCCCATAAAATCGAAATTCTGCACGGCGATGACGGCGGAATTGCCGCCCATCTTGCCATGAGCAACCTTCATCGCATCGATGTCACCGGTCTTGTTCCGCGCATCTTTCAGCCGTTCGGTATAACGCTTGGAATCGCGGAATTTAAGGGGATCAACCGCCACTTCGGGCAGTTCGATCAGGTCGTATTTCGCATCGTCAAAGAGCGCGTCAAACCGCTCCGTCGGGGAGACGCGCATGTGATAGTCACAATGGTTGCAAACATTCTGGTTGGCTTGCAGGTCATTATGGAACAGCATCTGGCCGCAATCGGGGCATTTCACCCAGAGATTGTCAGGCGTATCCTGTTTCGTTGTTAGTTGCCGGAATTTCGGCAGGACCTTGTTCGTCAACCAGTTCATATTCGCGTCCTGTTACGTCTTATTTACGCTGCGGATGCCCGCTGAAATCTCACGCGCCAGATCAAGCACCCGTTTTACTTTATCGTCATCACTGTTGCCGAGGGCGACCTGCTCAACCAGAGCCGTGCCGACGACCGCGCCATCGGCGATTTTCGCTATTTCTGCGGCCTGTTCTCCGGTCCGAAGTCCGAAACCCACCGCAATTGGCAAATCCGTCGTCTTGCGGATACGGGTGAGGGCCTGTGCCACATCACTCGGCTTTGGCGCCGCGGCGCCCGTGGTTCCGGCAATCGAGACATAATAAAGGAAGCCCGACGAATTGGCGAGAACCTTCGGCAGGCGCTTGTCATCGGTGGTCGGTGTCGCGAGGCGGATAAAATTGAGCCCGGCATCGCGGGCAGGGAGACATAGCTCCGTGTCCTCCTCGGACGGGAGATCGACCACGATCAGGCCATCGACCCCGGCGGCTTTCGCATCGATAAGGAATTGATCGACACCATAGCTATAGATCGGGTTGTAATAACCCATGAGGACGATCGGCGTCTCGTCATCGCCTGTGCGGAATTCCGAAACCAGCTTGAGCGTCTTCTTGAGGGTGGTCCCGGACGCCAGCGCGCGCAAGCCCGCCTGCTGGATCGCGGGGCCATCGGCCATCGGGTCGGTGAAAGGGAGGCCCAGCTCGATAATATCCGCCCCGGCGCCGGGCAGGCCTTTCACGATTTCAAGCGCGGTCTCAAAGTTTGGATCGCCCGCCATCACATAGGTGACAAAGGCGGCGCGCCCGTCGGCCTTCAGGGCCTTGAAACGGCGGTCAATACGGGTTTCGCTCACAACTCAACTCCCAACGCGTCGGCAACGGTAAAGATGTCCTTGTCGCCGCGCCCGGAGAGATTGACGACGATGAGATGATCTTTCGGCAAGTCCGGCGCGAGCTTTTCGAGATAGGCCAGCGCATGGGCGCTTTCCAGCGCGGGGATAATCCCCTCCAGCTTGCAGCAGAGCTGGAACGCCTCCAACGCCTCGGTATCCGTTGCATTCACATATTTAACCCGCCCGATGTCATTGAGCCAGGAATGCTCCGGCCCGATCCCGGGATAATCGAGACCGGCGGAAATGGAATGCGCCTCCAGTATCTGTCCGTCGTCATCTTGCAACAGATAGGTGCGATTCCCGTGCAGCACGCCCGGGCGGCCCCCTTTAAGCGACGCCGCATGCTTGTCGGTATCAATGCCGTGGCCCGCGGCCTCAACGCCGATAATGTCGATACTCTCGTCATCGAGGAAGGGATGGAATAGGCCCATGGCGTTCGATCCGCCGCCGATGCAGGCGAGCAGGGTATCAGGAAGCCGTCCTTCAGCCTCCATGATCTGGCGGCGGGTTTCCTCCCCGATCACGCATTGAAAATCGCGGACAAGCTCAGGGTAGGGGTGCGGTCCGGCGACCGTGCCGATGATGTAGAAGGTATCCTCCACATTCGTGACCCAGTCACGCAAGGCTTCATTCATCGCGTCCTTCAAGGTGCGTGCGCCGGATTTGACGGGGATGACCTCTGCCCCCAGCAGCTTCATGCGGAAGACGTTGGGTTTCTGCCGCTCGATATCCGTCTCGCCCATATAGATTGCGCATTTGAGGCCGAAGCGCGCGGCAACGGTCGCCGTGGCGACGCCATGCTGTCCCGCGCCGGTCTCCGCAATGATCCGTTTCTTGCCCATGCGCCGGGCCAGCAAAATCTGCCCCATGCAATTGTTGATCTTATGCGCGCCGGTATGGTTCAGGTCCTCGCGCTTGAGATAGATTTTCGCGCCGCCGTAATGTTCGGTCAGCCGTTCGGCAAAATAAAGCGGGGATTCGCGGCCGACAAAATGCTTGAGCAGTCCGGAAAGCTCCTCGGCGAATTCCGGATCTTTTTTTGAGGCTTCATAGGCGGCATCCAGCTCCAGAATGAGCGGCATCAGGGTTTCGGCGACAAATTGTCCACCAAAAATGCCGAAATGGCCGGTTTCGTCCGGGCCGGTGCGATAGCTGTTCGGTTTCGCCATTCTCTTAACGCCTCAAACTTTCGTTATTCTGTGTCGATGGCGGCAACCGCTGCCAGAAAGGCCTCAATCGCTGCCGGATTTTTGCGCCCGGGCTCGAACTCGACCCCCGAAGAGGTATCGACAATCGTCGCGCCGGAAATACGCACGGCCTCGGCGATATTCTCTGCATCAAGCCCGCCCGCCAGCATCCAGGGGGTGGAGATCTTTGCATTTGCCAGCAATTCCCAGTCAAAGGCCAGACCATTGCCGCCCGGAAGCGCGGTTTCCTTGTTTTTAGGCTCTTTCGCGTCAAACAGCAACATATCCGCCACACCGTCATAGCGGGCAACGTCCTCAAGGGAGGCGGCGCTGTCGACCTTGATCGCCTTGATCACCGGCAGGCTATAGGCGTCCCTGATTTCCTGCACCCGTTCCGGCGTTTCCGATCCATGCAGCTGTATCCAGTCCAGCGATACAGTGGTGAGAATGTCGTGGATCAACGTCTCGTCCGGATCGACGAACAGCCCGACCTTCTTCACATGAATGGGCACCTTCGAGGAGAGCAAGGCGGCCTCATCCGCGGAGATATTGCGCGGGCTGGGGGGGTAAAAGACAAAGCCGACAAAAGCCGCGCCGTTTAAAATGGCGGCCTCAAGTGCGGCGGCGTCACTGAGGCCGCATATTTTTGCTTGTATGGACATTTACGCGGCAATGTCCCCGACGATGGCGCTTGCCGCGGCGGCGGGGTCTTCTGCGCCCGTGATCGGCCGGCCAATCACCAGATAGCTTGCGCCGTCGGTCATCGCCTCAATGGGGGTTTTCACGCGCTTCTGATCCCCATGATCGGAGCCTTTGGGACGGATGCCCGGCACGACCAGCTTGAAATCAGGACCGCAAGTCTGGCGGAGCGCCTGAATTTCGCGGGGGGAACAGATCACGCCATCGGCGCCGTTCTTTTGCGCGAGTTCGGCAAGGCGCAGGACTTGCTCTTCCGCCGGGCTATCCACGCCAACCGCTTTCAAATCCGCATCATCCATGCTGGTGAGCACCGTCACGCCGAGGATCAGGGGGCGGCCTTCGCCAAACTCGGCGGAAGCATCTGCCGCCGCGCGGATCATGGCGGGACCACCGCTTGCATGAATGGTGAGCATGGTGGGCTTGATAAATTTCGCCGCCGCGCGCACGCCGCCTGCGACCGTATTCGGGATATCGTGGAACTTGAGATCGAGGAAGAGCGGCGTTGTCTCGCCCGCGACGGTCATGACGCCCTGCGGCCCGTGGGAGGTGAAAAACTCCTTGCCGAGCTTGATGCCGCCGGAAATCGGTGCGAGCGCACGGCCAAGCGCGACAGCGGCGTCGAGGTTGGTTGTGTCAATCGCGGTGAAAACGGCATTTTGCGGCGTCAATCTCATGGCAAGGCCTCCTATTTTCTGAGATATAGGTGAAATCTGCGGCGATAATAGAGGCTTTTGACGAAATGAAAAGCGATAGCGGCGAATTTTGCTGAAATTACGCGCGAAACCCTATTGATTTGCTTTATAGGCGAGAATGGCGGCGGCGAGATCTTCCAGCGCCGCGCCGGTCGACTTGAAGAGGGTGTTTTCCTCATTTGACGCGCGACCGGCATGCGCGCCCCGACAGAGGTCATAAAGATCGGCCTGAAGATCGCTTTCTTTGATGACGCCTGATTTAAGCGGCTGGACGATATCGCCCGCCTCCTTCAGCCCGCCTTCGCGCGTATCGACAAATAGCGTCGCGGTTTTCACGGCATTATCATCGCTTTCGCGCATGGTGGGCGTGAAGGCCCCGACCAGATCGAGATGCGCGCCCGGCTTCAGCCAGTCGCCCCTGATCAGCGGCTCGGTGGAAAGCGTCGCGCAGGAAATAAGATCGGCGTCCCGTGCGGCGGCCTCCAGATCGGTGACGGCGCGGGCGGAAAACCCCTCCTGCGTCAGTTCGGCGGCGAGCTTTTTCGCCTTTTCCGGTCGGTGGTTCCAGATGGCGATGTCCGTGAAGGAGCGAACGGCGGAATGGGCGCGGATCAAGCAGGGCGCCATGGCGCCAGCGCCAACCATCAGCAGTGTTGATGCGTCTTCACGCACAAGGTAGGAGGCCGCGAGCGCGGAAGCGGCGGCGGTCCGACGGGTGGTCAGCTCCCCCGCCTCCATCAGGGCAAGGGCGCGACCATCGACGGCATCGAACAAAAGATAGGTTCCCTGAACGGAGGGGCGCCCCTTCGCGCCATTTTCCGGCATGACCGTGACGGTCTTGAGGCCGAGAAAGCCGCCCGACTGCCAGGCAGGCATGATCAGCAATGTGCCTTTTTTCTCATCCTCCGGATCGAGCCCGTGATGATGGCGAAGCGGCTGGGTGCAGCC
>NZ_JARGOQ010000053.1:11093-23314 GCF_029233945.1 Sneathiella sp.
AGCGGCAGATCAAACGCAAAGGGGAGCGGATCGAGGGAGAAGGTCACACCCTCCCGGTTGGCGATGCTCAGCGCCGCCACGACAAGGGCGATGACAAGGAAAAGTATCCAGAAAAATAATTTCAGCATGGACGTCCTTCTGGTTCAGACAAATGTTGCCGCCAGATTAACGGTATTTCGGGCCGATGGCGAACCCTTTAAGCGTCGGTGTTCAGTCGATCGCGCAGATCTTTACCGCATTTGAAATAGGGCACATATTTTTTATCCACCTGCACAGCCTCCCCGGTGCGCGGATTGCGACCGACGCGCGCGGCCCGCTCCTTGGTGGAAAATGCCCCGAACCCACGCAGCTCGACCCGGTCACCCCGCGCGAGGGCATCGGAAATCTCGTCAAATAGGGTAGTGACGATACGCTCCACATCGCGCTGGTACAGATGG
The DNA here is from genome assembly GCF_029233945.1 of Sneathiella sp. Taxonomy (GTDB): domain Bacteria; phylum Pseudomonadota; class Alphaproteobacteria; order Sneathiellales; family Sneathiellaceae; genus Sneathiella. Next base: position 11,531 of record NZ_JARGOQ010000053.1, read on the forward strand.
GGATTATTTTCCGCGATAATCGCAATAAGTTCAGATTTTATCATTCGACACTCCCCGTCAGTGATAATTTTTTATCGATTGTCTAGCCTTTTCCCAATATCAGTCAGGTTGCCAAAGGGAGAGCAGTCCGTCAAGTGTAAGTCTTTCTGATAAAACGCTTTTCCCCATCATTTCCCCTAAAAGCCTTGCAATTAGAGGTTTTGGCTCGCTGTAGTCGATGGTGCGGAGGGGCAGGCCGGTGGGAATCTGTCCCTCCGATTCCAGCCAGCTTTGCGCTTCGGTGATGCCGCCAATCTCGTCAATCAGGCCGTTTCTCACCGCCACGAGGCCAATCACGACCCGTCCGTCAGCCAAGCGGCGGACTTCTTCTTCATCGAGGGGGCGGCGCTGGGTCACCATGGAGACGAACCAGTCATAGGTGGCGGTTACCATATCCTGCAGGTTTTCGCGGCCCGCTTCCGAGATTGGTTTGAAGGGGGAGGGTTCGCCTTTTAACGCGCCCGAAGTAATGGCGGTGGCGGTGACGCCGACCTTTTTCATCAGCTCGGAGATTTCGGTCAGCTGCACGATTACGCCGATGGAGCCGACAATGGAAGATTCGCCCGCAAATATCCGATCCCCGGCGAGGGCCGTCATATATCCGCCCGAGGCGCCAACCGTGCCGATCACCGTTGTGACGGGTTTTGTCTCCGCAACACGGCGCAGCGCTTTATAAAGTCGCTCGCTGCCATAGGTGGAACCGCCGGGACTATTGATATAGACGATCAGCGCCTTCGCCGACGGATCACTGATAATGCGGTCGATGACTTCCTCGCGGCGGTCATTCTCAATGATGATTTCAGTGATGTCGAGGCGCGCGATATGGTCAGAGACCTCTTCCTCGCTCATCTCGTTGAAAATCCAGACGCCAAGGATAAGGACCAGCAGGATTGCCAGCAGGCGCCAAAAAGTCAGGCGCCGCTTGAGGCGGCGCCTGATATCGTAGTTTTCGCTATCGACTGACATTTTCAGCCTTTCGAAAAAAGGAATGACGATCGATAGCGGCTATCAACATGGAAGGTTATCCGTCCGCCTTATCGTCGGAACCCGTGTCGTCATCTTCGTTGGCTTTGCGCATGGCTGCCCCGAGGATATCGCCAAGAGACGCACCGGCATCGGAAGAACCATACTGTGCAACAGCCTGTTTCTCTTCCGCGACTTCGCGTGCCTTGATCGACAGGGTGACTTTACGGGTCTTGTTGTCGATGGTCATGATCTTGGCGTCGATCTTGTCGCCAACCGCGAAGCGGTCCGGACGTTGCTCGGCGCGATCGCGGCTGAGTTCACCCTTACGAATGAAGCCGACAACGCCTTCGCTGACTTCGACGTCAAGGCCGGCATCCTGAATCTTGGAAACCGTACAAGTAACGACGGCACCCTTCTTCATTTCTGCCGCACCAGCAAACGGATCTTCGCTCAACTGCTTGATGCCGAGGCTGACGCGTTCTTTTTCAACATCGATGTCGAGAACCTTGGCTTTGACCGTATCGCCCTTCTTATATTCCTGGATCGCCTGCTCACCGGGCTGGCTCCAGTCGATGTCGGACATGTGAACCATGCCGTCGACGTCATTTTCAAGACCAACGAACAGACCAAACTCGGTAATGTTCTTGACCACACCCTCGATTTCAGTACCGACCGGCGTTGTCTGGGCGAAGCTGTCCCATGGATTATCCATGCACTGCTTCAGGCCAAGGCTGATGCGGCGGCGTGCCTGATCGACTTCCAGAACCATGACTTCCACTTCCTGGGAGGTGGAGACGATCTTGCCCGGATGCACGTTCTTCTTGGTCCAGCTCATTTCGGAGACATGGACAAGACCTTCAACACCGGCTTCCAGTTCAACAAATGCACCATAATCGGTGATGTTGGTGACACGGCCCGTGAATTTGGCGCCAACCGGGTATTTCGCTTCGAGAGCTTCCCATGGATCTTCCTCAAGCTGTTTCATGCCGAGGCTGATGCGCTGGGTTTCCTTGTTCAGGCGAATAACCTGTACCTTGACCGTTTCACCAATGGTGAGGGCTTCCGACGGGTGGTTGACCCGGCGCCAGGCGATATCGGTGACATGGAGCAGGCCATCAACACCACCCAGATCAACGAAGGCGCCGTAATCGGTGATGTTCTTGACCACGCCTTCCAGCGTCTGGCCTTCTTCGAGGGTACCGATCAGCTCGGAGCGGGCTTCGGCGCGGCTTTCTTCCAGAACGGCGCGGCGGGAAACAACGATGTTGCCACGGCGGCGATCCATTTTCAGGATCTGGAAAGGCTGCGGAATACCGCGGAGCGGTCCGATGTCGCGAACCGGGCGAACGTCCACCTGGCTGCCGGGCAAGAAGGCCACAGCGCCGGAAAGATCGACCGTAAAGCCGCCTTTCACGCGACCGAAGATAATACCGTCGACGCGCTCGTTCTCGCCAAAGGCAACTTCGAGTTTTTCCCAGGCTTCTTCGCGGCGGGCCTTGTCACGGGACAGAACGGCTTCACCAGCGGAGTTTTCAATTCTTTCAAGGAACACTTCGACCGTGTCGCCGATTTTCAGGTCTGAATCCTGACCGGGCGCGGCAAATTCTTTTAGCGGAATACGGCCTTCGGACTTGAGGCCAACATCAATGATGGCAAGGTCGTTTTCGATATTGATAACGGTGCCTTTGATAACGGTGCCTTCAAGGCTGTCGCTGGCACCATAGGATTCGTCGAGAAGTGCCGCGAAATCTTCAATAGCGGGCATGCCTTCTTCGGCAAGAGATGTATCTGACATATTTGATTTCCTTCAAGATCCTGATATCAGGCCAAACCGGTCTTCCGGCGGATCGATGGCCACTGGCTTCTCCAAATCAAGATACGCACGCAAGAGAAGCGCTGTTAATATAATGTTCCGGCGTGGTCGGAACGGTCTCCTTCATATTCAGGCGGCATCAATAATCATGCAAGCCGCCGTAACTGCCGCTTCTATATCCAATTTTGAGGTATCAAGCAAGTGCGCATCGTCAGCTTTTTTGAGCGGCGCCGCCCCCCGGCTCATATCGCGGGCGTCGCGGGCCTGCAAATCTTCCAGTACAGCCTCAAAGGTTGTCTCCACGCCCTTGGCGACAAGTTCGTCGAAACGACGGCGGGCGCGGACCTCTGCGCTCGCGGTCACGAACAGCTTCACATCCGCGTCCGGGCAGACGACCGTGCCGATATCGCGCCCGTCCAGCACCGCGCCGCCCTTATTTTGCGCGAAATCCCGCTGATATTGCAGCAATGCCGCGCGGACCCCGTGATTGGCCGCGACGATGGACGCGGCTTCCCCCGTTGCTTCATTACGAAGCGCGGGACCATCAAGTCGTACGTCGCCCACATGGCGTGCAGCGTCAACCGCGGCCACTTTGTCATGCGGATCATGTCCATCACGAATAAGTTTTAGCCCGACAGCGCGGTAAAGCGCCCCGGTATCGAGATATTCAAGATTATAATGCGCGGCGATTCGCCGAGCGAGGGTGCCCTTGCCAGCGGCGACAGGGCCATCGACCGCGATAATCATGGCTGATTGTCCGGTGCAATCAGGCCACCAAGCGTCCCCATCAAATCGACAAATCCCGGAAAACTTGTCTCCATCACCCGGCCATCATCGACGGTGACGGGTTCTTGTGTCGCCAGACCCATAATCAGGAAGGACATGGCGATGCGGTGATCGAGATGGGTTTCGATATGCCCGCCCCCCCTCGGCGCGCTGCCGGTGCCCCTGATGATCAGCCCGTCATCCAGTTCTTCAAAGTCAACACCGCAGGCTTTAAGGCCCGCCGCCATGGCGGCGATCCGGTCCGATTCCTTGACCCGGAGCTCATGCAGGCCACGCATAACCGTTGTTCCCTTGGCGAAGGAGGCGGCCACAAAGAGGACGGGAAACTCATCGATCATCGTTGGTGCCCGCTCCGGCGGGACTTCAACCCCCTGAAGCGTGCCGCCTTTAATACGAATGTCGCCAACCTTTTCACCGCCTTGTTCGCGCGGGTTCATAATTTTGATATCTGCGCCCATTTCCTGCAAGGTAATAAAGAGGCCATCGCGCAGCGGGTTTAGCCCGACATTGGTAATGGTCACATCCGATCCCGGCAGGATTGCCACCGCCACGGCAATAAAGGCGGCGGAAGACGGATCTCCCGGCACGATAATATCGGCAGCGGTCAGCTCCTGCTGTCCCTGATATTCGATCAGGCGGCCGCCTGTCTCAAGATCGGTCACTGTCACGTCTGCACCAAAATGGCGGAGCATATTTTCGGTGTGATCGCGGGTCGGTTTGGGTTCGGTCACGCGGGTGAGGCCGGGTGTATCCAGCGCAGCGAGCAGGATGGCGGACTTTACCTGCGCCGAGGCGACGGGCAATTCATAGTCGATCGGCATCAGGGCCCGGCCGGTCACCGCGAGGGGGAATCGCCCGCCCGATCGGCTGGTGATCGCCGCGCCCATTTCCTCAAGCGGGATATTCACGCGGCTCATTGGGCGCTTATGCAGGCTTGCATCGCCCATAAAGAACGTGGTGAAGGGGCTGCTCGCGACCAGACCCATCAGGAGGCGCGCCGCCGTACCCGAATTTCCCATGTCGAGAACCTCGTCCGGCTCGGCAAGGGCGCCAACGCCATTGCCGGTGACCTGCCAGCGGCCGTCCGGATTCTTCACCACCTCCGCGCCGAGTTGCCGGAGCGCGGCGGCGGTGCGAAGCACGTCCTCCCCCTCCAGCAGCCCCGAAATCTGCGTCGTTCCGGTCGCCAGCCCGCCGAAAATAAGGGCGCGGTGGGAAATCGACTTGTCGCCCGGTACGGTGACGGTCCCGGTCAGGGGCGGCGAAGGCCGCGCGGTTACGGGGCGGGGGGCAGAAGAAAGGGACGTCATAAATATTTGGCCAGAATTTGCTATACAGGCTTAAAAAACCAGTCGGTTTTAGCAAGCTTTTCCACACATGTCACATAAAGCTGCGGCCAAATGAAAGAAACTTTTGACAGCGATCCGTTATTCTGGCAATTCACCCCCTTCTAATGGTGAGTTGGGGTGCCATTGTACAAGTTGGTGCCCAGGTGAGAATGAGGTGACAATGGCAAAACCGGAATGGGGCGAAAAGCATCGTTGCAGTGCTTGCGGCAAGCCTTTTTACGATATGAAGAAATCGCCGATCATCTGCCCGGCCTGTGGGGCGGAGAATACGCCGGAGCGGTTGCTAAAACCACGACGGTCGGCACCAACCGCGCCATCGGAGGCGGAAAAGAAGGCCGCTGCGGCAAAGAAGAAGGCCGCGGAGGCGTTGGAAGATGATGACGACAAAGATCTGGACGATGATATCGATGATGATCTGGTTGATCCGGATACGGTCGATCTCGCCGATGATGATGAGGATGATGACGACCTTTCCGGCGTTATCAGCAAGCCGAAATCCGACGACGAAAGCTGAATTCAGCGGGTCGGCATTTTTGACTTGAATCTGAACGGGCTTCGGCATAGGTTCCGAACCCGCGGCGGGTATACTCGCCAATATGGGGCCATAGCTCAGTTGGGAGAGCGCTTGGATGGCATTCAAGAGGTCGTCGGTTCGATCCCGTCTGGCTCCACCATAACCCCCCTCACGGGGGGATTTCCCTTTATTCCCCGATTCCAATAGGCTTAAATATAACGCTCGGTCCAGTTTGGCATCGCCAGATGGTTTTATTTAAGGCCTGTTAGAAATGACAAATTTCCGGATTTCCGTTGTGGTCCCCGCATATAATTGCGATGCGACGATCTGCGGAACGCTGGATGCCCTGCTCGGTCAAAGCCGGGCTGCGGATGAAATTTTCATCGTTGATGATTTTAGTGAAAACCCCGTCTCCTCCCTCCTCGGGAATCGCTATCCTGATGTTAAGGTTATCCGCCATGAGCGGAATAGGGGCGTGCAGAACGCCCGGAACACCGGCTTTGCAGAGGTCACGGGCGATTATGTCCTTTTTCTCGATTCGGATGATATCCTGTGTCCCGAATTTCTGGAGGTTGCTGCTCGCCTGCTGGAAGAAAGCCCCCATTGCGGCGGGTGTTTTGGCAGTTTTTATAAATGCTTCGATGGCGATGCCGGGCCGTTTCTTCGGGATCATCAGCCGCAGGACCCGGAGGTTGAGGCGTTTTCGCAAGACGAGGGGTTGACCTTTTACCTCAACCACACCGGCGAATTTATCCCCTCCTTCAGCCTGCTTCGAAAATCCGTGCTGGATGGTCTCGTCCGGGAGGGGCATTTATTTCACCCTGAACTTTTCAACAACCAGGATTTTCATCTTTTTGTCCGGGTTTTGGCGACGGCGGATGTGCGTTATATTAAAAACCCGATGGGAGTCTATTTTCTGCAACCTGAAAGTATTTCGCGCAATCAGGAAAAAGCATGGTCCTCGCGCGCCGTTGCCGTCGAGTTGCTGATCGAGCTTGCAAGCGACCTCGCGCTTTCGGAATTTCATGTCGCGTTTCTCAGGAAGATGAGGGCGATTGCCGTGCGGCGCGTGGCACGCCTGCTATCCAATGCCGGAAAGCGCGGGCAGGCCGTAACATCACTGATGAAAGAGTTAAGACGCGCGCCGAGCCTTAAGACCTTTGTGCTCTTGCTGCTGATTGGCCTGGGACTGCACCGGAAAACCCTGACCTACGCCGGACGTGAGTACTAATTTCTGATTGCCACCAGAATATAAAAAGGCCCCACTAGTTCGGCGGGGCCTTTGTTGTTTCGCATTAGGCGTCAGCTATCTCACGCGGCGGTGCGTTGGGGGCGGCGGTTGCGGGAGCGGGGTTTGCCCGATCCGCTGCGCTGTGGTTTTGCCGCGCCTGATCCGGCGTTCTGGGATTTCGGCGCGCCAGAGCGGCCACCGCCATTATTTTGCCGATTGCCGGAGCCTGAGCCGGAGGGGCGGCGGTTTCCACCACCACGTCGTCCGCGTCCGCCATTTGCAGGCTTGCTTTCCTCGCCTGCCGGGGCACTCGCGATGCCTTCCGCATGAAAGGGATGATCCTCGAGGACGGGGACAGGCTGGCGGATGCTCTTCTCGATATCCTTGAGGTATGCGCGCTCCTCATGATCGCAGAAGGAAAGGGAAGATCCCGTCGCGCCGGCGCGGGCCGTGCGGCCGATCCGGTGGACATAGCTCTCGGGCTCGTTCGGGATTTCGAAATTGATCACATGGGTGACGCCATCGACATCGATGCCGCGCGCGGCCACATCCGTCGCCACAAGGGCGCGGGTTTCGCCGGAACGGAACGCATTCAGCGCCTTCTGGCGGGCATTCTGCGACTTGTTGCCGTGAATGGCGTCAGAGGAAATGCCCAGCTGATCGAGCTGACGGGCGACGCGGTTCGCGCCATGCTTGGTGCGCGTGAAAATTAGGACGCGGCTCAGGCTTTCGTCTTTCAGTACATGGGCGAGCAGGTCGCGCTTGCGGCCCTTCGGCACCATCAGCACATGCTGCGCCACCTTTTCCGCCGTTGTTGCCGCCGGGGCAACCTCGATCCGGAGGGGGTTTTGAAGAATGCTGTTGGCGAGCTTTTCAACCGTTGTCGGCATGGTCGCGGAGAAGAGCAGGGTCTGACGCGCCTTCGGCAGCTGCGCGATGATCTTCTGGATGTCGCGGATAAAACCCATGTCGAGCATCCGGTCGGCCTCGTCCAGCACCAGATATTCGACATTGCCGAGATTGACATGGCGCTGGTTCATCAGATCGAGCAGGCGGCCTGGCGTGGCGATCAGGATGTCGACACCGGCGGCCATGGCCTTGATCTGCGGCTTGGCGCCCGCCCCGCCATAGATGAGCGTGCTTTTAAGATGCAGATATTTGCCGTAGGCACGGACATTCTCGGAAATCTGAATGGCCAGTTCCCGCGTCGGCGCGAGGATCAGGGCGCGGGCGCCTTTTGGGGTGCGTTTTCCCTCCCCGGTCAGGAGTTTCTGGATCAGGGGAAGCGAGAAGGCGGCAGTTTTCCCGGTGCCGGTCTGCGCGATCGCGATCAGGTCTTTATTCTCCAGAACGGCGGGAATCGCCTGCTTCTGGATGGGTGTCATGGTTTCATAACCGCCCTCTGCGACAGCGCGAAGGACGGATTGGTTCAGACCGAGGTCTGCAAAATTTGTCATTACTTAAACTACTTTCCAGTTTTATGAGGCCTGTTGCAGCGCATCCAACACAATCTCCGGGCAAAACAAACGGTCGGTCGAGTTTCTCGATCGCGGTTGTTTATTGCGGTTTCGGGGTTGGTTTCGACGGCCTAATCGTTCGTTCTCTAAATTAGCGCCATACGAAAGGCTGCAACGCGACACTCTTCTGGTATCGCTTCGGCAATGCGGCGGTTTATATGCTAATTTACTGGAATGTCAATCTTTCTCTATTCACCTGCCAATTGCTTCATACGCTGACGGGCGGCTGATGCAAGGGAGCGGGTGAGATCCCCGGCGTCCATATCGCGCGCCAATGCTGCCGCCTGCCCGGACCAGAGCGAGGTGAAATCGCCCGATCCGGCTTTTTCCGCTTTGGCCTTCAACGGCGCGAGGGCGGCACCGGCGGTCGGAAAGGGCGGGGTCTTGTCCGAGATGGGCCCGACCTCCCGGATCACCCGGTTGATCAACCCGCGTGCCGGCTTTCCGGAGAACACATTTGTGATGACCGTTTGGTCATCCTTCGCCTGATGAAGGGCCGCACGATGGATGTCGCTGATCAGGGATTGCGGCGTAAACAGATACGCGGTGCCAATCTGCACACCGGAAGCGCCCAAGGCGAAAGCCGCCGCGATACCCCGCCCATCTGCAATGCCGCCCGCCGCGATAACCGGCACTTTTACGGCATCAACCACCTGCGGCAGAAGCGCCATGGTGCCCGCCTGCGCCGTCACATCCTTGGTCAGGAACATGCCGCGATGACCGCCTGCTTCAGAACCTTGCGCGATAATGGCATCGCAGCCATTGGCTTCGAGCCACCGGGCCTCCGCAACTGTTGTCGCGCTGGAAAGAACGCGGGCGCCTGCCGCCTTGACCCGCGCGAGCAGGGAGGCGTCGGGCAGGCCGAAATGAAAACTGACCACCTTTGGCTTGATATCCTCGACCAGGGCGCACATGCCCTCATCAAAGGCGCGGCGAATGGGCGCGGGCGCGACATCGGAAGGATCAAGTCCGTATTCCGTATAGAAAGGCGCGAGCTGTGCTGACCATTCTGCCTGTTGCTCCGGTGTCGGCGCAACGGCGGTATGACAGAAGAAATTCATGCCGAACGGATTTGTGGTTTGCTGGCGAATGACGCCCGCTTCAGCGCGAATCTGGTCTTCGCTTAGCATGGCGCAGGGAAGGGACCCGAGGCCGCCCGCCTCACTTACCGAAATCGCCAGCGCCGAGCCGTTCGCGCCTGCCATGGGAGCCTGAATAATCGGCACCTCTATTTGAAGCAGATCAAGCAGTCTCTCATCCGGCCACATCGCAACCCCTCCCGTTTCTTATATTCCAGTAATTTGTTGTAGCAATTCAGGCCGCCGGGGTCAGTCCTTTTTTGTTTTGCCAAAGAGGGTGAGAATTCGCCCGTCGATCAGGGTGCGGTTGTCAGTTGCTTTCTGGTTGCCGGGGAGACGGGGGCGATGAAGGCGGCGCTGGCCATATCGATCAGGTTCTCGACCGCGCGGTCAAAGTTGAATTCGCCCTTTTCCTTTAGCTTGCGGGAGCGCACAGCCTCGATATCCGCGACGGCGAAAATGATCATTGATCGTATGGTCGCGATCCTGGTCATTCGCAATTCGGCGGGAATATCGTTAAGTTGGGCCAGCAGCAGCTCATTCATCCGCTTGATGCCCCGATCGGCCTTGCCGGCGATGATATTGTCAAAGCTGACGGTCGGGCTGCGATGCACTTCCAGCAGAAACCGGTTGTAGAAGCTCGGCTGTGCTGATTCCTCGATCGGGCGAATGAAGGGAATGACGGCCGTCGCCACAATGCCGCGGATGTCATCGCCGCGACCCTGCGCCAGTAAGTCATCGATCATCTTGTTGCGATGAGCATCGATCTTTGTGACCCGCCACATGAGGATCGCCTCGATCAGGGCATCGCGGGAGCCGAAGTGATAATGCATGGCGGATGAGTTGCGCTGGTCCGCGCCTTTCAGAATCTGCTGAAGCGTAACCCCGTCAATGCCGTGAATGGCGAACAGCCTCTCTGCGGCGGTGACAATTCTGAGTTTTGTCCCGTCAAGCGGAAGGGACGGCTCGCCCACGGCGTCCGGATACTCAACTGCCAGACTTTCAACGCTATTCCTGTTTGACATAAAGACAGTTTCCCCAAAATACAGCCGTATCTAGCCCGATACTATCGCCTTGACAAGTTAATCACAACCAATTAATCAATATCAATTAATGAGCATCCATTAACGCATAAGAATAAGGAGAGGGAAATGGTGATGTTGAATGTCGTCGCGGACAAATTGCAGTTCGAACCCATGACGGTAAGGCTGGGCGCGGTTGTGTCGGGCGTAGATCTTCGGGAGACCCTCGATCAGGAAATTGTGGACCAGATCTCCGATGCGCTTGTTAAATACAAGGTTCTGTTCTTTCGCAATCAGGATATTACGCGTGCGCAGCATCTCGCCTTCGGCAGGCGGTTTGGCGAGCTTGAGATTCATCCTCTCACCCAGCATAAGGAGGGGTTCAAGACGCAGAACGTCGACCCGGAAATCATGGTCGTGGAAAGCACTGCAAAATCGCAGATAACAGCAGATGAATGGCATAGCGATGTGACCTGGCGGAAAGATCCGTCGCTCGGATCAATCCTGAGGTGCATCATTTCACCCAGAGTTGGCGGCGATACGCTTTGGGCGGATATGGAGGCGGCCTATGAAGGGCTGGACGATGACACCAAGGCGGAAATTGAGGACCTGACCGCCATGCATGACTGGAAACCCTTCCGTCAGGCGATGTATGCCCAGCCGGGAACCGAGGAACTGGTCAAGGAACTGAAAGCCAAATTCCCGCCGTCGGAGCATCCCATCGTCCGCACGCATCCCGTCTCTGGCCGTAAGGCGCTCTACGTGAATAATCCTTTCACCACGAATATCAAAGGCAAGACCAGGGAAGAGAGCATGAAGCTGCTGACCAAGCTTTATAGGACCGCGTCGACGCCGGATTATCAGGTGCGCTTCCGCTGGGAGCCCGGCTCCATTGCCTTCTGGGATAATCGGAGTACCCAGCATTACGCGGTTGGGGATTTCTTCCCGGAGCACCGCCTGCTGGAGCGGGTAACCGTCGCGGGCGACCGTCCTTTCTAACATCGCTGTCACGCCTTATTCGTTTTGCGGAACAGGGTGAGAATGCGACCGTCGATCAGGGCGAGGCCGGCGAAAATGATGGCCGTGCCGACAAGCGAGAGGGGGTGGATCGCCTCGTTGAGGATACCGACACCAAGGAGAAGGGCGGTCACCGGGATCAGGAAGGTCACCAGCAGCAGATTGACTGCGCCCGCAAGCGCCAGCAGACGGAAATAGAGGATATAGGCGAGCGCGGTCCCAAAGAGGGCGAGGGCGATAACGGCCCCGAGGCTGATCCAGTCCGGGCTGGCCGCGAACGGTTTATCCACTATCAACGCCACGGGCAGCATGATCACGCTGGAACAGGCGAGCATCCCGAAGGCGTTGACGAGCGCCGATGTCCCCGTCAGTCGCTTGCCCCAGATCCCCGCGAACCCGTAGGAAAGCGCCGCGCCGAGAATGGCGATCTGCCCGATGCTTTCGAAATTGA
>NZ_JARGOQ010000054.1 GCF_029233945.1 Sneathiella sp.
GACCCGCCCCGTCGGCGTGACGCGGGTTATAGGTCCTCAACAAAATTACGTCAACACCTTAAATGATGCTTTTTTGACAATTTCTATATCTTGTAGTTTTAAAGCACCCGGCCTCCACAGAATGACGCAGGGTCAGCGCTGAATTTAGAACAATTCCGCCAGATTTATTTTTTCGCGCCGCCCGGCAGAATCAGTCAATAGGAACGCGGCAGCTTAAGCTCATGCTCCGCGATATAGGAGAGGATGAGGTTGGTCGAGATCGGCGCGATTTGATAAAGCCGGGTTTCGCGGAATTTCCGCTCCACATCATATTCCTCAGCAAAGCCGAAGCCGCCATGGGTCTGGAGGCAGGCCTCCCCCGCCGCCCAGGACGCTTCCGAGGCCAGCATCTTCGCCATATTGGCCTCCCCGCCGCAGGGCTCTCCCGCATCGTAAAGACGGCAGGCCTCCGTCACCATCAGCTTGGCCGCGCGCGTTTCGGCAAAGGCGCGGGCGATCGGGAACTGGACACCCTGATTCTGACCGATGGGTCGTCCGAAGACGCTCCGCTCCCGCGCATAATCAGACGCGGTCCTGATAAACCAGTCCGCATCGCCGATACATTCGGACGCAATCAATATCCGCTCCGCATTCATGCCGGTCAGGATATAGCGAAACCCCTTCCCTTCCTCCCCGATCAGGCTCGAGGCCGGGATACGCATATTATCGAAGAAGACTTCCGTTGTGGCGTGATTAATCATGGTACGGATCGGACGGATCGTCATGCCGTTGCCGACCACTTCCCGCATATCCACAACAAAGACGGAGAGGCCGTCGGCGCGCTTGGCGACCTTGTCCTTCGCCGTTGTCCGCGCGAGCAGGATCATCAAATCGGAATATTCGGCGCGGGATGTCCAGACTTTCTGGCCATTGACCACATACTCATCGCCATCACGCACCGCCATTGTCGAAATGCTGGTAGTATCCGTGCCCGCCGTCGGCTCGGTGACGCCGAAGGCCTGAAGGCGCAGCTCCCCGCTCGCGATGCCGGGAAGATATTTCCGCCGCTGTTCCTCCGATCCATGACGGAGCAGCGTGCCCATGGTGTACATCTGCGCATGGCAGGCGGCGCCGTTGCAGCCGTTCGCATGGATTTCTTCCAGAATAGCCGAGGCGACACTGAGGGGCAGCCCCGCCCCGCCATATTCCTCCGGGATCAGGGAGGAGAGCAGTCCCGCATCGGTCAGGGCGGTGACGAATTCGGAAGGGTAGGCGCGCTCCCGATCCTTTTCGCGCCAATAGGCCCCGGGGAAGCCCTCGCATAGCTGGCGAACGGTCTGTCGGATTTGGGGGATAATATCAGAATCCATAATCTGTCTTGCCTCAGAGCCCGTGCAGGGTCACAAAATTCTCGAATGTTTCGCGCTCGGAAACCAACTCGTTGATGACCGCCGTTTCATCTTTATAGCCAAGCGCGAGGCCGCAGAAAAGCATCTCGTCATCGCTGAGCGAGAGATGTTCCTTCAGGGTTTGCGGCCAGCGGGCCCAGGCCTCCTGCGGGCAGGTATCGAGGCCGTATTCGCGGGCGAGCAGCATGATATTCTCCATAAACATGCCGACATCCGCATATTGCCCGATCTCCATCTGTCGATGCAGCACGAAGAACATGCCAACCGGTGCATCGAAGAAACGGAAATTACGCGCAAGCTGCTTGAGCTTGCCGGGTGTGTCGGAGCGGGGCACCCCGATCAGGTCATAAAGCTGCTGGCCGACAATGCGGCGGCGGGTTTTGTAAGGATCAATAAGGTCCGGCGGATAGACGTTATACTCGGGGTCTTCCGTCACGCCGCTTTTCAGCTTCCCCTCGATATCCTTGATTAATGCCTGTAACGGCTCACCCGCCACGACATGGACATTCCACGGCTGCAGATTGCCGCCGGAGGGCGCGCGCTTTGAGATTTCGAGAATCTCCCGGACGGTCTGTTCCGGGACCGGTTTATCCAGAAACTGGCGCACGGTGATCCGTGATTTGATGGCCTCAGATACTTTCACAAGCTTGCTCCTGTCATTTGTCAAATCCGACGTAGTGAACAACATTCGCTACATCTTCGCGTTCGCTCACCAGAGTGTTCTCAATCGCGGTTGTATCTTCATAGCCCATGGCCATGCCGGAAACCAGAACCTGATCGTCCGGAATATTGAGATGCCGGAGGATAGGATCCGGATAATTGATCCAGGCGGCCTGCGGGCAGGTATGCACCCCCTCGCCCCGCGCTGCCAGCATGACGGTCTGCATATAGAGGCCCGCATCACTCCAGCTACCGCGAAGAAGATAGGCATCGACCGTGAAAAACAGCCCGACCGGCGCATCGAAGAATAGAAAATTACGCCGGGCCTGCCGCATGGAACCTTCCCGGTCGCCTTTTTCAATCCCGAGCAGGCCATAGAGACTCCAGCCGACACCCCGACGCCGATCGCGGTGGATATCCTTCCATTTGGCCGGATAGTAATCAAGGTCCTCATACTTTTTGGCCTGCCCCTTTTCGGCCATGTCGAGAACGTCGCGGGAAATCGCATCCTTGACCTCGCCGGTGCAGACATAGGTATGCCAGGGCTGGGTATTGGTGCCACTCGGCGCGCGTTGTGAAATTTCCAGAATCTTCTCGATTTTCTCCTTCGGGACCGGCTGGTCCGTAAAGGCGCGGATTGACCGCCGGGACAGGATTGCTTCCTCAACATCCATTATTGCGTTTCCTTATGTAAAACTGGTAGTTGGCGCGCCCCGTAAAAGAAAGAACGGCAGAATTTTATAGCAATCCTGCCGTTCCATAATGCGAAAGCCTGCGATCAGGCAATCTTCGCGTAGCCGTTGTTGAGAACGACGATATCCCGCTCCTTCACCCGGCAGCGGAAAGAGGTGACATCCCCGTCATGCCACATCTCGGTAACGATCGTCTCGCCGGGATAAACCGGGGAGGAGAACCGCAGGCGGAGCGATTTCAGCTTCGCCGGATCATAGCCGCAGGCCTGCTTGACGAGCGCATGGCCCGCCACGCCCAGCGTGCCGAGACCATGCAGGATCGGCGCCTTGAAACCGGCGTTCGTTGCCACGCGCGGGTCCGCATGGAGCGGGTTGAAGTCTCCGCTCAGGCGATAGATAAGCGCCGCCTGGTCCAGGGTAGGAAGCTCGACCATGCTGTCGGGATCACGATCCGGCAGCTCATGCGGTTTCGGGGCTTCCACCTTTGGGCCGCCAAAACCGCCATCCCCCCGGCAGAAGGTTGTCGAGGACAGGGTCGCGAGCAGATCGCCGCTTGCCTTCTCCCGCACTTCACGGGTGGAGTACATGAGCGCGCCCTTGCCCTCCCCCTTGTCGATGATCTCGGTGATCTTGGTCGTGCCGACGACCGTGCCTTCGGCGGGCAGAGGTTTATGGATTTCAATCCCCTGCTCCCCATGCAGAACCTTCACCCAGTCCACGCCGAATTCGGGGTCTTTCAGGAAGAAGCCCGGATAGGCGAGCACCACGGCCATGGTCGGCAGGGCCAGCAAATCCTCTTCATAAGTGAAGCGGAGCTGATCCATATCGAGAGGGTCCATGGAAAGCCCGACACCGAGCGCGTAAAGGATGCTGTCCTTTGACGTATAGGTCTGTTCGATATCCTCGAACTTCCAGTTTATGATCTTGTCATAATCGATTGTCATGCGGCCGCTCCCTATACCGGATCCCAGGAGAAGACGTCACCGGAGCGTTCCAGTGGCACGAGAGATGATTTGACGGCCGGGCCGAAGCGCGCCGCCACGGTTTCCGGCGTCCAGCCATCGGAGGTCTGCAGGTTGCGGATGGGCCGCGGCTGGCTCATCAGGCAAATCTCGTTATTGCGGACGACAAAAATCTGACCCGTGATGTCGGCAGCCTGATCAGAGAGAAGATAAACTGCGAGCGGCGCAATTTTCTCAGGTGTCATCTGCTGGATTTTTGCAACGCGCTCACGTTCCGCATCCGTGCCTTGTGGAATGGTGCCAATCAGGCGGGACCAGGCAAAAGGAGAGATACAGTTGGAGCGCACGCCAAAGCGGGACATATCAAGCGCGATAGAGCGTGACAGCCCGACGATACCGAGTTTCGCGGCGGCGTAGTTTGCCTGCCCGAAGTTGCCGATCAAACCCGAGGTCGAAGTCATATGGACCATGGAGCCACTTTGCTGCTCGCGGAAATATGGTGCGGCAGCGCGGGCGACGTTAAAGCTGCCCTTCAGATGGACGGCGATCACGGCGTCCCATTCGGCCTCGGTCATTTTATGGAAAATCACGTCGCGCAGGATACCGGCGTTATTGACGATGCAATCGATGCTGCCGAACTCTTTTCGCGCATCCTCGATCATCTGGCCTGCGTCATCGGAACTTGCGACATTGCCGAAGTTGGCGATGGCTTCCCCGCCCGCATCGGTGATGGTTTTCACCACTTCCATGGCCGGGATCTGATCCGCGCCTTCGCCCTGCTCGGTGCCGCCGAGGTCGTTGACCACGACTTTCGCGCCCTGGGACGCGCACATGATGGCGATGCCCCGGCCGACACCCCGGCCCGCGCCCGTTACTACCACAACTTTACCTGCAAGCATATTTTGATCCGACATTTCTATTCCTTCTTGTTGTTTATTTTTAATTGTTGTCGATCCGTAGGACTAATCCCATCGTCTTCGCGCCCGATTATAAGCATCGCCCCCATGCCGTCGACAAAAAAATGACGCGACCACAGGGACGAAGTGCAATTGGCGTGAGCGTTCCTTATTTCTTGCCGTTTTTGGCGAGGGATTGCAATGCGGAAGAGGCCACGACTTTGCGCTCATTCGCGTAAGCCTCGTGGTTCTTCTCGATATCCTTGAGGCTGTAATAATAATTCACCAGCAGCCCCGCAGACTGCGCAAGCCCGTTGGGGGAGTCGTCGCCCATCCAGTTGAGCTGTTCCAGCCTTGCGCCATTGCCAAGGTGAAAGCGCGTGACCGGATCGAGGGGGCGGCTGCCTTTCTTCTCGTTAATCAGGTAGTGGGCACAGAGTTTCTCCAGCGGCTCGCGCACGGCTTCCACGGTTTCAGGCTTATTCCGCCAGTCCGGATCGGCAATCGCCTTGCGAACAACATTGATATCCTTAAAATGCATGCCCGCCGCGGCGCCTTTCAATGTGGTTAGCCACCGCGTAAAACCGGGAATCGGCGACAGGGTCGCGAAATGACGTAAATTGGGCAGCTCCGCCGAGAGTTCCGCCACCACCTGCTTGATCAGGAAGTTACCAAAGCTGATGCCTTTAAGTCCAGCCTGACAGTTACTAATGGAATAGAAAATCGCCGTATCCGCTTTTGTCGGATCGCCCCGCTCCGTATCGCGCGAGAGAAGCGGCGGAATGGCCGAGGCGAGCCCCTTCACGAGCGCAACCTCGACAAAGATCAGCGGCTCATCGGGCAGTGCCGGATGGAAAAAGGCAAAGCAGCGCCGGTCCTGATCGAGGCGGCGGCGCAGATCGTCCCACCCGTCAATTTCATGCACAGCCTCATACTCGATCAGCTTTTCGAGCACCACGGCAGGCGTGCGCCAGTCAATCCGCTCCAGCGTCAGGAAGCCTCGGTTGAACCAGGAACTGAGCAGATGCTGCAGATCGCTATCGACGGCCTTGAGTTCGGGATGTGCGCGCAGATGCTCGACCAGGAATTTGCGCATGGCGACAATCGCCGCCGTACCGCCCGGGGCAAAGTTGAGCCGCCGCATCAACTCCTGACGCGGAGCCTCAATCGCATCGGTCAGCGTTTTGTAATTCTCCGCGCTCCCCTCCTTGTGATAGGCGGCGACCGCGTCCTCGATTTTTTTCTGGTCCGGCGCCATTTCCTTGTTCAGGAACTCAAGGAAGTCGAGCTTTTCCTTATCGTCAAGCGCGCTCCAAACCTCCACCGCATCCCGCGCAAGCGCCATGCCCGACGCCTCACCCTTCTGGGTCAGGAGATCACGGCATAACTCCTTTATTCCCTGCCCGCGCTTTTTCCCGCCGCGCAGATCAAGGAGTTCACGGCCGGTGTCGGCAATGGAGTTAAAAAGCTGGGATACAAAAGTGGGCGCCATCTTCTTCTCTTTGGATTAGGGTTCGTCGATCAGGTTCGTGCAATCAATGTAACTACTAGACAGATAATATCAATTTGCCGTTAAAGTAAGGCAGGGACATGTTCTTTTTTTGAAAATATGCTCTATCCCGTGCGTCCGAGAGGAGGCAGCATGTTATGACGATCTTGCCTTTAAGGGAAGACTACCCTAAACCCGGCAACATATTATGACGCCAGGGCCAGGACGGAGATATCAGGGAAATGCCGAACAAAAATCTGTACAGTCTTTTCGACAGCCGGTTTCCGGCCAACAGGGCCGACATCGCGTTTGAGGGCCCGGAAATAGCCTCCTACAGCTTTCAGGATATCTCAGACGGATCGGCGCGGCTTGCGCATCTGCTCAGCAATTCCGGCGCTGTGCCGGGTGATCGCGTCGCTGTCCAGGTCGGCAAATCGGTGGAGGCGGTGATCCTGTACCTCGCCTGCCTGCGTGCCGGTCTCGTCTATCTTCCGCTCAACACCGCCTATAAATCCGCCGAGATCGAGTATTTCATCACCGATGCCGAGCCCGCCATTGTGGTTTGCGATCCAGCCTCCCATACCGAGATAAGCGCCCTTGCCGAGAAGGCGGGCGTGAAGGCGGTCTTTACCCTCGATAATGATGGCATGGGCAGCCTGATGGACAGTGCGGCAGCGCTTCCCACGGATTTTACCACGGTTGAGCGCGCGAGCGATGACCTTGCCGCCATCCTCTATACCTCGGGCACGACGGGGCGCTCGAAAGGCGCGATGCTGACTCACGATAACCTCGCCTCCAACGCCAAAACACTGAATTCATACTGGCAGTTCCAGGCAGGCGACGTCCTGCTCCATGCGCTGCCGATTTTCCATGTGCATGGCTTGTTTGTTGCCCTGCATTGCGCGTTTTTGAGCGCCGCCAAGGTAGTTTTCCTCAAGAAATTCGATCCTGCCACGGTGATCGCAAGCCTGCCGGAGGCCACCGTCTTTATGGGGGTGCCGACCTTCTATGTCCGCCTGCTGACCGAGGCGGGATTTACCAAGGACGTATGCCGCAATATGCGCCTCTTCACCGCCGGTTCCGCGCCGCTGCTCGCGGAAACTTTCAAGGCATTCGAAGAGCGGACCGGCCACGTCATTCTGGAACGCTACGGAATGACGGAAGCGGGCATGATCACCTCCAACCCCTATGAGGGGGAGCGAAAGGCAGGCACGGTCGGCTTCCCGCTTGATAACGAGGTGCGCATCGCGGATGACGCCGGAAATGTTGTGAAGGACGGCGATATAGGCATTCTTGAAATCAAGGGGCCGAATGTCTTTAAGGGCTATTGGCGGATGCCGGAGAAAACCGCCGCCGAATTCCGCGCCGATGGCTTCTTTATCACCGGCGACATGACGCAAAAGGGCGAAGATGGCTATTACCGCATTGTCGGGCGCTCAAAAGACCTGATCATCTCCGGCGGTTATAATGTCTATCCGAAAGAAATCGAGAGCTTTATCGACGAGATGCCGGGCGTCGATGAAAGCGCCGTGGTGGGCCGGCCTCATCCGGATTTCGGCGAGGCGGTTGTCGCCTTCATCGTGCCGGACGGCAGCATCCCCTCCCTCACCGATCAGGATGTGATCGCCTATGTGAAGGAGAAGCTCGCCAATTTCAAGGTGCCGAAAGAGGTCTATATTGTCGATGACCTGCCGCGAAATACCATGGGCAAGGTGCAGAAAAACCAGCTCCGTGATCGAGCGGCGGTCGTTTAAGAGCGGGGTTTACGCTTCCTGGCGTTTCAGATAGGCGTTGACCTTGGCGCGGTTGCCGCAGGTCGACATGGAGCACCAGCGGCGGCGGCCATTGCGGGACTGGTTGACGAAGTAGAGATCGCAATCATCACTGGCGCAGCCGCGCGTTTTCTCCACATGATCCGACGCGAGATAATCGGCGATATCCCGGACAATCGGGAACATCAGCTTCTCCGGTCCGTTCTCATCGATGACGGATTTAAGCGCCATCCCCTCCTCTGTGGGTTCAAGCTTGTGATAGCTCTTGAAGCTCGCGAGCCGCTTGTTGATCTCTTCAAAAAAATCCAGACTGACCGGCCAACCCTGCTCGACTTCCGTCAGGACATTGCGAAACCCGTTGCGCAGCTCGACCAGGCCATCGACGACCTTCTGGCAGCGACCGGGATTCTGAAAATGGAACATATGAAGATCGGAGGCTTCGTCTTCATGCAACAGATGGTGGGACTTCATGAAAATCAGCAAATCCTCAAAATTGCTGATCCCTTCCTTCTCGCGGCCGATCCGTTTGTAACTATTGGCAAAATCAATGGCGAGGCGCCCTCCAAGGGTATAAAACCCTTCTTTGTTCACAACCCCAGATTTTACAAGCGCATCGATCCGTGCCACAAAAATTCCCCGTAACGTCTCATTCGTCGTGTAACAAAACAATAATATACCAATATTTCATAGTATACTAGTTTGTTTGTCGTCAATAGTTATTTGGCCCAAAGAGTGAGCTAATCTATAAAATTAGAAAAAAATTTCAAGATATTAATTTAATTATATTTTTAATAAATATATATAGAAGAAGCCGGATGGCGCAAATGACGGTTGATCCATCACTTTCACTTATAAAGCACCCCTGTCATTGGGTGAATCACTACCATTGAAATTCGGCAAAAATATGGTCACAGGCAAAAATACGTGTCAGGATTGCGAAAGTAAGGGTTGCAAACACCCGCAATGATCGAGAATCTTGTCAAGCTCCTCCCGATCCGCCGTATCAGCCAGGCGCGACCGTAAAACATGGATGGATTTTGCGGCATATTTAACCGATTTCTGGCTGAATTCCTGATCCATCAGATCGAGAGAAAATTCATCTTCCCCGCCCAGAATTGCTTGCTCATTCGCAAGGCTCCAGGGGAGATAAATATCCCCGATCTGCTTCCTGATGAGCGGCTCCAGCGTTGGGGCCAGCGTTGACCAGTCCTCCCACCCCTGCTCCGCCTTCGGGTTCAGCATCCGGTCGATCCAGTCGGTTATCTCAGGGTATCCCTGTTTGAGTATTTTTGCCGTCGTCGGCTGCTGAAGACAGCAGTAAATTTGCGCGAACAGTCCGAAATCACCCAGCGAGGGACGCCCGCCGAACAGATATTTACGCGCTTCAAGATGTTTGGCCAGAAGCGATAGCAGCGAGTCAAAAGATGCCTCAATCACGTCCTTGGTCTTCTCACTGGAGCCGACAAAACGAAGCCGGGGTACCATGCGGGTGCGGATCGTATCGGCCAGTTGATCCTGCGCCTCCCGATCTCCTTTCGGGTTGACGGCACGGGCAAGCCCCCGGCTCACGGCCTCCTGATCCTCGGGCCGCCACCATCGATAATGGAACATCGGCTTGTTGACCCATTCATCGCCATAATCCTCGATCAGGCAGGAAAGATAGCCGAGCACGGCAGAGGGCGGCTGCAGCGCCGGATCAGGGAACTTCTCCTCGAATGTCTCAATGATCGGGGTGGAATCCTGCCACACCGTCTCATCGGGGCCGAGGATGAGCGGAATAAGCGGCAGCTTGGCATATTTCTGGAATTCGGCCTGCGTCTCAAGCGTGCGCGGCCGCCACTCATGCGGGATCTTTTTGTAGCGGAAATAGGAACGGACCTTGACGGAAAAAGGAGAATATTCCGATCCGATGATGACATACTGCTGATCCGACATGGTTTTTTCCTTTTTGTGGCCTTTCCGCCCCTCAAAATGTCGCGCGGCGATGCCTAACTCTGTTATAAACATTGAAACGATAATAAGGAAAGTATGTCGACATGAATATACCGGGTTTTTTCTCCGCCACCTACGCCGAGGCACGCACCAAGTTTCTTCAAAGCTGTATGGACCAGGGCTTGCAGGTTGAAAATAATTTGAACGACCGGGCGAAAGGCGCGGAAGGCGAGGATCTCTATATGGATGTCGCCCGTATCGGTCCCGATGATGCCTCCAAGGTGCTGATCATCTCCTCTGCCACTCACGGGGGCGAGGGGTTTTGCGGCTCCGGTGTGCAGATCGGCATGCTGGAGACCGACATGTTCAAGGAATTGCCCGAAGACACAGCCGTCCTTCTCATCCATGCCATCAATCCCTATGGCTTTTCCCATATCCGCCGCGTGAATGAGGATAATATCGATCTTAACCGCAACTTCCTGAAGTTTGAGGATGGCCTGCCTGAAAATCCTGAATATGCGGAGGTTCATGCCAATCTGGTCCCCGATGACTGGGACGGCCCGGCCCGCGCCGCCGCCGACGCCGCCATTCAGGATTATATCGAGAAAAAAGGCATAGGCACCTATCAGGCGGCCGTCACCGGCGGGCAGCATATTCATGCGGATGGCCTCTTCTTTGGCGGGTTCGAGCCCTCCTGGACCAACAAGACGCTGCGCGCGGTGGTCGAGAAACATGCGGGCAACGCCAGGCATCTCGCGCTGCTTGATTTCCATACCGGCCTTGGCCCCTATGGCCATGGGGAGCTGATCTATGTCGGCAACCCGGCGGGGCTTCCCCGCGCCCTCACCTGGTATGGCGACGATGTCACCTCGCCCGAGGCCGGCACGTCGAGTTCCGCGATTGTCCGGGGCACGATTGATGCAGGGGTCTGCGAAAGCGCGCCGAAGGCAAGCCACACTTGCGTCGCCATCGAATATGGCACCATCCCGGTACTGGAGGTGTTAAACGCGCTCCGGGCGGATAACTGGCTCTATCTGAAGGGTGATCTGGATTCCGACCTCGGTAAATCGATCAAGAAGCAGATCCGCGACGCATTTTACTGCGATGCGGACGACTGGAAAAACATGATCTGGGAGCGCGGCACCTCGGTCGTCAAAATGGCCCTGAACGGATTGGAAAAAGAGGGCTGATGACGGAGCTTGTCATTACGCGCGATGATGTCCGCTCCGATGAGATTATCGCGCTTCTTGATGCCCATTTAACCTTGATGCGCTCCCTCTCCCCGCCGGAGAGTACCCATGCCCTCGACCTCGACGGACTGCGGGCCAGCAACATCACTTTCTGGCGAGCGGAACTGGCGGGAGAACTTTTAGGCTGCGGCGCGCTGAAAGAACTGGCGGGCAACGCCGGGGAGATCAAATCCATGCATACAGCAGCGGCCCATCGCGGCAAAGGCGTGGCGGCCGCCCTCCTCCTCCATGTGATGGCAACGGCACGGGAACGGGGGTACAAGAAACTCTTTTTGGAGACCGGGTCCCAGCCCGGCTTCAAACCGGCCCGGTCCCTGTATGCGCGGCACGGCTTCACCGAATGCCCGCCCTTTGAGGGCTATGTGCCGGACCCGAACAGCGTATTCATGACGATCAATCTTTGATGCCGTCCTAACCCGCTTCGACTTCCAGCCCTTCATGCGACAACTTATCGAGGCGCGGCATCAAATCGAGAAGTTCGCGCGTATAGGCCGCCGTCGGATTCTCGAACAGATCCTCAGTCGCGGAGACTTCGACAAGCTTGCCCTGCTTCATCACCCCGACCCGGTCGCACATCTGGCGGATCACCGGCAGGTCATGGCTGATAAACAGCATGGTCAGGCCAAGTTCCTCCTGCAGGTCTTTGAGAAGATTGAGGATTTGAGCCTGAATGGAGACATCAAGCGCCGAGGTCGGTTCATCGCAGATGAGAAATCGCGGCCGGGTCGCGAGCGCCCGGGCGATGGAAATACGCTGGCGCTGTCCGCCGGAAAACTCATGCGGAAACCGCACAGAGGCCTGCGCCCCAAGCCCGACATGGTCGAGCAGATCATTGACGATCTGCTCCACTTCCTGATTGGAGGAGGCAAGCTTATGAAAGCGGATCGGTTCGGCGATGATGTCCATCACCCGCATCCGGCCATTCAGCGAGGAGAACGGGTCCTGAAAGATCATCTGCATCTGACGGCGGAAATAGTCGCGCTCATTCTCCGACTTGATCTTGCTGATTTCCGTGCCGGCAAAGATCACCTCGCCGGCCGCCGGTTTGTAAAGGCTGCAAACCATCCGCGCGACCGTCGATTTACCGCTGCCGCTCTCGCCCACAAGGCCAAAAACTTCCCCCTCGTTGATGTCGAAGGACACATCATCGACCGCGTTAAAGGCGATGCGGTTGCTCTTTAGAAGGGCGGGTTTGGTCACGAAGGTCATCACCAGGTTTTTCAGGCTGAGGAGCGGGCCATGCACTTCATCGAAATCCCGGTGGCGGCCAAGCCAGTGGGTGGAGAGATCGATATTCTTCGTCCGCTCGCCCTCTTCCTCGATATAGTTGACCATGGGAAAGCGTTTGAGGCGGATATCCGGGCGCGGCACCGCACTGATCAGGCTCTGGGTATAGGGATGATCCGGGTTACCGAGAATTTTCGCCGTCGTCCCTTCTTCCACCACCTTGCCGCGATACATCACCGCGACGCGGTCCGTAATGTCGGCAATCACGCCCATATCGTGGGTAATGATGATCATGCCGACCTGCTTGTCCTTGCAGAGGCGGCGCATAAGCTCAAGAATTTGCGCCTGAATGGAGACATCGAGCGCCGTTGTCGGCTCATCGGCGATAATCACTTCCGGCTCCGCGCAGAGCGCAAGCGCAATGACAACCCGCTGGCGCATCCCGCCGGAAAACTGGTGCGGATAGTTCTTGATCCGGGTTTCCGGGTCCGGAATACCGACCTGACGCAACAGATCAACAGCCCGCGCCTGCGATTTCTTCTCCCCGAGTTTCAGGTGCAAATCGATTGTCTCGACAAGCTGCTGCTCAATCGTTTGTAGCGGATCGAGCGAGGTGAGCGGATCCTGGAAGATCATACCGATCCGCCGTCCCCGGATTTTTCGCTTTGCCTCCGCGCTTAACGTATCGATCTGTTCCGATTTCAGCAGGACATGCCCTTCTGTCATTTCTCCCGGCGGCTCCAGCAGGCCGATGACCGCATTGCCGATCGTCGACTTGCCCGCGCCGCTCTCGCCGACCACGCCCAGAACCTCGCCCGGCTCCACAGTCAGGGTGACATCATCAACGGCGATAACCGTGCCATGGCGACTTGGAAACTCGATACGCAGGTTGTTGATATTGAGTAAGTCCATGATATCGTCCTAGCGCAGCTTCGGATTAAGGGCGTCGCGCATCCAGTCGCCCAAAAGATTGACGGCAAGCACCAAAATCACGAGGGTTGCCCCCGGGAAAATCGTGATCCACCAGTCGCCGGAGAAGAGATATTCATTACCGATGCGGATCAGCGTGCCGAGCGATGGCGTTGTCGGCGGCACACCCACCCCGAGGAAGGAGAGCGTGGCCTCGGTAATGATGGCGATGGCCAGATGAATGGTCGCGATCACCATCACCGGTCCCATCACGTTGGGCAGGATATGGCGGCGAAGGATTGTAAGGGGCCGGATGCCGATAACCCGCGCGGCCTGCACATATTCCTTGTTCTTCTCCACCAGGGTCGAGCCCCGCACCGTCCGGGCATATTGCACCCAGCCGGAAATACCGATGGCGAAAATCAACACATAGATGGAGATATCCGTATGCAGCTCCTTGGGCACAACCCCGCGCGCCACCCCGTCAATCAGAAGGGCGATCAGGATGGCCGGGAAGGATAGCTGGATATCGGCGATCCGCATGATAAAGGCATCGGTGCGCCCGCCCGCATATCCGCTGATCAGGCCAAGCGTGATCCCGACAATCATCGAGAATATCACCGAGGAAAAGCCGACAATGAGGGAAATACGGGCCCCGTAAAGGATCGTCGAGAGAATACCGCGTCCCTGATCATCGGTTCCCAGAATAAACCGCGGATCGCCATAGGCGTCCCATACCGGCGGCATGCTGGAATCCATAATATCAATGGCGGCGAGATCGAAGGGATCATGGGGCGCAATCAGCGGCGCAAACGCCGCCGCGAAGATCATACCTATTGTCACGACTGCCGAAAGGATCGCCACCGGGCTTCTGACAAAGCTATACCAGATGTCACTGTCGAAAATGCGCTGAAAGCGGGATTTCGTGGCGGGTTGTGTCTGTTCCATCACCACCCCCTACGCCGTGCTGTCCGCGCGCAATCGCGGATCAACTGTATAATAAAGAATATCGACTACCATATTGATAATAACAAAGAAAAACGCGATCAGAACGAGATAGGCCGCCATAATCGGTATATCCACATCCGAGATTGCCTGAATAAACAACAGGCCCATGCCCGGCCATTGAAAGACACTCTCGGTAATAATCGCAAAGGCGATCAGCGCACCGAGCTGCAGCCCGGTGACAGTGATCACCGGCACCAGCGTGTTTTTCAGCGCATGCTTGAAATGCACCGCCCGGTCGGGCAAGCCGCGCGCCCGCGCAAATTTGATAAAGTCCGTCCGCAGGACTTCCAGCATCTCCGCCCGCACCAGCCGCATGATCAGGGTCATCTGGAAAAGCGCGAGCGTAATGGAGGGAAGGATGAGTGATTTGAGACCGGAAACCGTTAAAAAGCCCGTCGTCCACCAGCCAATGGCAACAACGTCGCCGCGCCCGAAGGTCGGCAACCATCTGAGCACAACGCCAAACAGCAGAATAAGCAGAATACCGATCAGGAATGTCGGCAGGGATACCCCGATAAGGGATAAAGACATGACCGCCTTTGAGATCAGGCTCTTGCCCTTAAGGGCCGTATAAACGCCCAAAGGAATACCGAAGGCAAGGGTGAGAACGGCGGCAACGAAGGAAAGCTCCAGCGTGGCGGAAAGGCGCGCCTTGATCAGATTGCTCACCGGTTCCCGATATTTGTAGGAGATGCCGAAATCGCCCTCGGCGGCGTTCAGGGCAAATCGTCCAAACTGCACAAAGAAGGGGTCATTGAGACCGAGTCGATCGGCGAGGGCTTCGCGCTCCTCCTGCGTAGTATCCTGCCCCACCATGTTGTTGATGGGGTCTCCGACAAAGCGGAACATAGAGAAGGCGATCAACGCGACTGCCAGCATAACAACAACAGATTGCAGCAGACGCTTGAAAATAAAGGAAATCATATATTAATCACCGTTGGGACGGAGAAAAAAAAGAGGGCCCGTCATCTCTGGCGAGCCCTCCGGTATTCAGTCTATTTTACGACAACATAACGGTAGTCAAGTGCGTTATCCGCACGCTGGCTCACGGTCACGCCATCGCTAACACCCCAGGAAAGAGGCTGCTGATGGATCGGCAGATAGCCAACCTCGTCTTTGAGGATCTGGAAAGCTTCCGTGATCATCGCATTACGCTTGGTCTGATCGGTTTCACTACCGACGGCGGCGGCCAGTTCATCGACCTTCGTATTACAATAGTTACCAAGGTTGAAGAGACCCCGTTTGGTTTCCTTGTTCTGGCAGACAATCAGGGATGAAAGAGCATTTTCCGCATCCATGGTGCCCGGTGTCCAGCCAAGGAGATAGAAACTTGTGTCATAGCCACCGGTTTCCAGAACCTTGCCGAAATACTTCGACTTCGGCTGCGCTAGCAGATCCACCTTCACGCCGACTTTCGCCAGCATGGACGTAACGGCCTGACAGATTTTCTCGTCATTGACATACCGGTTGTTCGGGCAGTCCATGGTCACTTCAAAGCCATCCGGATATCCGGCTTCCGCAAGCAATGCCTTGGACTTTTCCGGATCGAACGCATAGGGCGTATTCAGGGATTCCACAAAGCCGTTGATCTGCGGAGCGACCATTTCACCGGTCGGGGTCGCCGCGCCGCGCATCACTTTTTCCTTGATGGCGTCAAGGTTGATGGCATGGGCGAAGGCCGCGCGAACTTTCTGATCCTTGAACGGGTTTTTGCCCTTGATGTTGGAATAGAGGAGTTCATCACGGCTCTGGTCCATCCCGAGGAAGATCGTCCGGGCTTCCGGTCCGGCGAGAGCCTTCACGCCGTCTGCTTCATCCAGACGCTGCCAGTCCTGTACGGGCACCGGATAAACAAGATCAACTTCACCCGAGATAAGAGCCGCAACACGGGTCGGCGCTTCCTTGATCGGCGTGAAGATCACTTCCGTCACATTGGTCGGAATGTCCTTCTTCCAGTAATTTTCATTCTTCTTCATGATGGTCTTGATGTCGGCCTGATGGCTTTCCACCATGAACGGGCCAGTGCCGTTGGCGTTCAGGTTGGCATAGTTGCCCTTGTCATCGCCGGTCGCGCTTGTGGCGTTGGTCGTGCCATGCTCTTCCGACCATTCCTTGTCCATGATGTAGAGGAAGGCAAGATCGCGAACCAGGATCGGGTTCGGTGCCGGAGTTTCCGCGATGATGGTGTAATCATCGACCTTGGTGATGTTCTTGATCGCCGCGCCGCGGACTTTCTGGTCGGAGCCTTCAGAGCCCGCACGCTGCCAGGAGAAGATCACGTCATCAGCCGTGAAATCCTGACCGCCGTGGAATTTCACGCCTTCACGCAGCTTGAATTCCCAGGTTGTCGGCGTCAGCGTCTTCCAGGAAACCGCGAGGCCCGGCACAACCTGCATATTATTATCATAGAGAACGAGCCCTTCATAAATATTGCCGAGCGTGCCCAGCAGGAAGGATTCATTCAGTGAATGCGGATCAAGGGAACTCAGGTCCCCCTGAAATGCAAATTTAAAGGTTTTTGCCTGCACCGGCGACGTCACCGCAAGGGCGGCGACGGCAACTGCAGCAAACAGTCCTGTCCTTAGTTTCATGATAACTCCCTTTTTGCTATCTGATCATTTACCAGCCCTAATTGGGCGCTTTTGCCGTGTTTATTATTGGTTTTATTCACGGATTCTGAAATTGAGATTAGCGAATAGTCCAATCTCTGTCCAATGCAATTGATATGCCTCATTTTGCCAGCCGATCAATGAGAAGTGAGATAAATTCTTCTGCCGCAGTCACTTGGGCAATGTCGATATATTCATTCGGCTGATGGGCGACCCCGATGGAACCGGGCCCGCAGATCACGGTCGAGAAGCCCGCCTGCTGAAATTGCCCCGCCTCGGCGGCGTAGGAAACGGCATGCGCGGTGTTCTGGCCGGTAATCGCCCGCACCAGCATTTCCGCTTCCCCGCTGTCTTCGGGCCGAAGCGCGGGGACAGTCGATTTCACCTCGGTGACGATACTGGCTTCCGGCGCGATTTTTCGAAGTTCGGGAAGAACATCATTCTCGCAATGGGCCATAAACCGCTCGACGAAGGTCATCGGGTTATCTTCCGGTATATGCCGGATATCCCACATAAAGCTGCATTCCCGCGCGAGAATATTACCCGCCGTTCCGCCCTGTACGACGCCGCAGGTCAGGGTCGTATAAGACGGGAAGAACGGGCAATCCGCTTTGCTGCGCGCCTTGTTTTCCGCCATCATACTGCCAATATAGGCGATCAGTTCCGCCCCGACCATGACGGCACTGACGCCATCCTCGACCAGGCTGGAATGCGCTTCACGCCCGATAACCTTGGTTGTCAGCGTGATAATCCCCTTATGGGCCGAGACAATATCCATCATCGTCGGCTCCCCCACGATGACCGCGCGGGGCCGGGGCAGATAGGTCGCGATTTCATCGATCATATAAGGCGCGCCAATGCAGCCGACTTCCTCATCATAGGAAAGCGCAAAATGGATCGGAACAGAGAGCCCTTTCCCAATCATTTCCGGCACCTTCGAAAGGGCAATCGCGGAAAAGCTTTTCATATCGGACGTGCCGCGCCCATAGAGCTTGCCGTCCTTCTCGACAACCGTGAACGGATCGGTATCCCAGGGCTGGCCTTCGACCGGAACCACATCCGTATGGCCGGAAAGGACAACACCGCCCTCTTTCTCAGGGCCGACAGTCGCGTAAAGATTTGCCTTGGATTTATCTTCGTTGAAGACCCGTTTGGCGTCTACGCCATGGTCCGCAAGGTAGTCAGCAACGAAATCAATGAGGGCAAGGTTGGAATTATACGAGACCGTATCGAAGGAGATCAGCTTCTCAATCATCTCGCGTGCGGAATAATGCTTTCCCAACGGCCACCTCGCAATTGTTTGACATCAACTTATTATGTCAGCATAGCTGATGAATATGGAGAACGAAAGCGCGAAAATCTGCAAAAAACAAAAAAAATCCAAATAAATTGTGGTTAGTCTAACAACAAAAGCAAGATTCCGAAAACAATTAGAAGGATTCCCGCAGCCTCGATCCTGTTCGTCTTCTCCTTGAAGAAGAAATAGGACGCAATGAAAGTAAAGACGAGCTCGACCTGCCCGAGCGCGCGGACATAGGCGGCGTTCTGGAGGGTCATCGCCGTAAACCAGCCGACGGACCCCAGCATCCCGGACAGCCCGACCCATATGGCAAAACGCCAGTTGACGAGAACCCTGGTCAGTTCTCCGGGCTCCCGTATGAGAAGATAAAGGCTCATCACAATGGTCTGGAAAAACAGGACACAGACGAGGGTGAAGGCCGCCGGCACCATTGCCCCCTCCCCGCCAAGCGCGAGCGCCGCCGCGCGATAGGAAACGGCGGAGATGCCAAAGAGCGCGCCGGACAGCAATCCGTACCCCGCCGCCTTACTGGTCCAGCCGGAGAGGAAGTCATGAATGGAAAAAACACTCGAAGACATGGAGATCAACAAAATACCGACAAAACTGACCGCGATGGCAAACGTCGCCCCCAAGCCCACATGATCGCCGAGGATGACGATCCCGAAGATCGCCGCCTGCACGGTCTCGGTTTTTGAATAGCTCGTGCCGACGGCGAAATTCTTGAGACTGAAAAGAGCTACCAACAGTCCTGTTGCGAGAATTTGCGCCAGCCCGCCAATGACGACAAATATCGCGAATTCGCTGTTGGGCGCGGGCACGGCCAGGTCGGTAAACTGATCAATCCCGATAATATAAAGAAGCGCAAAGGGCGCCCCATAGAGAAAACGCACATACGTCGCCCCACCCGTACTCAAACGGCCTTTCAGGGACTTTTGCAGGGCGGTGCGGACATTCTGAAAAAATGCCGCAAAGATGGTAATCGGGATCCAGGCTTCCATGGAAGGGCTACTCGACGGGAATAAACGGGCCTTCAATTTCGCCTGTCTGCCCCGCGCTGTCAATTGCAGGGGTGCGAATGGCTGCTATGCCCGGATCAGATGACTAGTAGCTGCTCTCGACATCGCCAAGTTCCACATAAACGGATTTAAGCTGTGTAAAATGATCTAGCGCGACCGCCGCATTTTCCCGCCCGATACCGGATTGCTTATAGCCGCCAAAGGGCACCCCAACCGGCGTCAGGTTATAGTTATTGATCCAGCAGGTGCCCGCGCGCAACTTCGCCACCACCCGATGCGCGCGAGAAAGGTTTTGCGTAAACACCCCGGCGGCAAGACCGAATTCCGTATCGTTGGCGCGGGCAATCACTTCGTCCTCATCGCGAAAGGACATAATCGACATAACGGGGCCGAAAATCTCCTCCCGGCAGATGCGCATGTCATCCTGGCAGGCCGTGAAAATCGCGGGCGAGAGGAAATTGCCCTTCTCGCAGTCTTTTACGGTGACTTTCTCACCGCCGCTTACCAGATGCGCGCCCTCCTCTATGCCGAGACGGACATATTCCATGACTTTCTCGAAATGATCCGCATTGATCAGGGCGCCGACATGGGTCTCGGGGTCCATCGGGTCGCCGATCACCATGGCCTCCGTCCGGCTTTTCAGGATCGAGACAAAAGCGTCATGGATATCCTCATGCACATAGACCCGCGTTCCGTTGGAACATATCTCGCCTTGCGTATAAAAGTTCGCATTCATCGCCGCCGAGACAGCGTTATTGATCTGGCAGTCATCGAAGACGATCAGCGGGGATTTACCGCCAAGTTCCATTGTGACATGCTTGACTGACCCCGCCGCATCGGCCAGCACCTTGCGCCCCGTCGGCACCGAGCCGGTGAAGGAGATTTTATCGATCTCCGGATGGATGGCGATATAATGCCCCGTCTCCCCGCTGCCATGGAGGACGTTAAACACGCCCTTGGGCAGCCCCGCCTCGGTGAGGATTTCGGCCAGCTTCACCGCATTGGTCGGTGTCTGTTCGGACGGCTTGAAAATCATCGAATTTCCGGCGGCAAGCGCCGGGGCCGTTTTCCAGCAGGCAATCTGCAGCGGATAGTTCCACGCGCCGATCCCGGCACATATCCCGAGCGGTTCGCGGCGGGTATAGGCGAAGGCCTCCGCCCCCAGCTCATGATGGGTGCCCTTGATATCGGCAGCAAGCCCGCCAAAAAATTCGAACGCATCGGCGCCGCTATCGATATCGGCCTCTGGTGCTTCGGCGATTGGCTTGCCGGTGTCGCTGACCTCAATCTCGGCAAGCTCCATCCGCCGTTCGCGCAATATATCGGCGGCTTTCTTGAGGACGCGCCCCCGCTCAATCCCGGGCAGGGCGGACCATTCCTGAAACCCCCGTCGCGCCGCCTGCACCGTCTTTTCGATATCGCGGCGGCCCGCCTGCTCCACTTCCGAAAGCTTCACACCCGTTGCCGGATTGAAATTCGCAAAGCTTTTGCCGGAAATCGCCTTTTGCAGCTTTCCATCGATATAGAGTTGCAGTCTTTTTGGTCTACTCATCAATCTTCCTTGGGTAAGATTTCTGTTCGTTTCCTCAGCGTTGCCTGTCCTGCCAACCCGCGACCCGATAGACGGGCGCGTCACTTGGCGGAAGTGCTGGAATGCCCTTGATAGCATCCGCAAGCTTTTCCGCGATCATGATCGTCGGTGCGTTCAGGTTTCCGCTGGTGATATGCGGCATGATGGAACTATCGACCACGCGCAGGTTTTCAATGCCATGGACTTTCCCCTCGCCATCAACAACGGCCATGTCATCGCTGCCCATCTTGCAGGTACAGCTTGGGTGGTAGGCTGTCTCCACACTTTCGCGCACGAAGGCGTCAATTTCGGCGTCGGTCTTGACCTCGGATCCCGGCGCAAGCTCCGCCCCGCGATAGGGATCAAAGCCGGCTTGCGCGAAGATTTCCCGCGTGAGCTTGACCCCGTCGCGCAGTTCGCGGCGGTCCTGCTCCGTCTCACAGTAATTCGGCTGCAGGATCGGTGCATCGTCGATATTCCCGCTTTTAAGCGACATATACCCCCGGCTGGTAGAGCGCATCGGCCCGACATGCGCCTGATAGCCATGCCGATCCGTTGGATTGCCGCCATCATAACGCACGGCCATGGGCAGGAAATGATATTGCAGGTTCGGATACTCAATCCCTGCCTCGCTCCGGATAAAGCCGCCCGCCTCGAAATGATTGGTCGCGCCGAGGCCTTTTTTGAGCAGCATCCATTCCAACCCGACCTTCATCTTTGCAAGCGGTGACATCACCTTATAGAGCGTGATCGGCTGGGTGCATTCCTGTTGCACATAAAGTTCCAGATGATCCTGCAAATTCTGCCCGACACCTGGAAGATCGGCAACAACCGG
Source organism: Sneathiella sp. (assembly GCF_029233945.1). GTDB lineage: Bacteria > Pseudomonadota > Alphaproteobacteria > Sneathiellales > Sneathiellaceae > Sneathiella. Next base: position 21,516 of record NZ_JARGOQ010000054.1, read on the forward strand.
AATATTGAAATTCTGGAGCGCCGCCGCCGGACCAACCCCTGAAACCATCAGCAAATGCGGGGAGTTGAGCGATCCCGCCGCCGAGATCACTTCGCGCACCGCTGTCACCTGATGGAGATGCCCGCCATGTTCATATTCAACGCCGGTTGCGCGGGTCTTCTCAAAAAGGAGACGCCGGGTATTCGCGCCGGTGAAAATGGTGAGGTTTTTGCGTCCCATCGCCGGTTTGAGATAGGCAAGCGCCGTACTCCAGCGGCGGCCCCGATGCACGGTCATATCCATGCGACCGACGCCTTCCTGCTGAAAGCCGTTCATATCATCGGTGAAGGGATAGCCCGCCTGTTGCCCCGCCTCCATCCAGGCGTGATAGAGCGGGTTGTCGCAGCGCCCGACAGACACATTCAGCGGGCCATCGCCGCCGCGATATTCATCCGCGCCACGATCATAAGTCTCGGCTTTTTTGAAATAGGGCAGGCAATCGGCGTAGGACCAATCCTTTAATCCCGGGTCTTGCGCCCAGCCGTCATAGTCAAGCGCATTGCCCCGCACATAGCACATGCCGTTAATCGCCGATGAGCCGCCCAGCACTTTCCCACGCGGCCAGTATATTTTCCGGCCGTCCAGATGTGCCTGCGGTTCGGTGTAATATTGCCAGGCAAGTGACGCGGAGTGCATCGGGTAGCTTAACGCCGAGGGCATATGAATGCGCCAGTCCCACCAGGATCCCGCCCCACCCGCTTCCAGCAACAGCACAGAGATTTCAGGGTTTTCGCTCAGGCGGTTCGCGAGCACGGCACCAGCGGAGCCTGCCCCGATAATCACATAGTCAAATGCCTGCTGTCCCGCCATTGCCCCGATCTCGGTCACATAAAAGTAAGGGAGCCAACTATAGAGGGCTCCCGCGACCCTCTCTGTTTAAAGGACGACGCTGACTAAAACAACCACGCCACTCTTTTTTATGCGGCGGATGTTCTCAAAAGAAGCTCGGAGAGCGCGGAGGCAGCCTCTTCCAGCTCCGCCGCTGAATGGGAAGCAGAAACCTGGAACCGGAGCCGGGCCTCCCCTTCCGGGACAACGGGAAAGCCGAAACCGGTGACGAATATGCCCTTTTCCAGCATCTCGCCCGCGAGGCGGATCGCGGTGGCCGTTTCACCGACGATTACCGGCACCACGGCGCTATCGCCATCAAGCGGGCTCAGGCCAAGTTCCCTTAACCGGGCGCGGAAGCCAGCGGCTTTACGTTGCAGGGACTGCACCCGTTTCGGGTCAGCTTCCAATAGCTCAAGCGATTTACTGCCCGCCGCAGCAACACTTGCGGGCAACGCATTCGAAAAGAGATGCGGGCGTGATTTCTGGATCAGGGTTTCGGTAACAGCGATTGGCCCTGCAACAAAGCCGCCCGTGCCCGCGCCGAGCGCCTTACCGAGTGTGCCGGTGAAAATGTCGATTTTGTCCATAACGCCGAAATGCTCCGCCGTGCCATGGCCCGTCTCGCCCATGACACCGAGGCCGTGACTATCGTCAAGCACGACAAGCGCGTCATATTTCTCCGCAAGGG
>NZ_JARGOQ010000055.1 GCF_029233945.1 Sneathiella sp.
GCGTGGTGACAGCATTCGTTTGTTCTGTGATGGACCCTTTGTTCAGGACGTGATCAAAGATGACAACACCCGTTGATCTGAACGAAAACTTCATCCAGATGCCCTCTCCACTGAGGTGGGCTATGCAAGGAAATGAAGCGCGTTTTCTGATTTCTGCAGCAAACACAGGCCCGTTGCAGAATGTCAGGACTTGAGATTGCATCAAACCTCTAGCGGCATTCCGTCTCGGGCCGGGTCGGCGCCGCCGATCCATTTGCCATCCTTGATCTGGATGGCATGCACGGCGGCAAGCGTGTAGCTTTGATAGCTGCGGTCGATTTTATGGCCCATAGCCTCCAGCTCATCAGTTACGAAATGGGGGATGCGGTTAACCAGATCAATCACATCGCTTGTCGCGCTTATGCGCGGGGCGGCGACAGCGTCCGTAATCGACATACCGAAGTCCACCACATTCAGGATGACTTGCGCGATAGCCATGGTGATGGCTGTCCCGCCGGGCGCACCAAGGGCTAGCATTGGCTCGCCCTTGTCGAATAAAATAGTTGGGGCCATCGCCGAAAACCGGCTTTTTCCAGGCGCAAGTGATCCGGGGCGACCGGGGCGCGGATCGAAGATATTCATACTGCCGTTATACATGAAGCCAAGGCCGGTTGTGATAGCGCCCGAGGGATACCCCAATGTATGGGTCATCGTGACAATACCGCCGGTCTCATCCATCGCCGTTATATGGGTGGTGTCTTTTGATTCTTCCGGTCCGGAGTATCTTTCGACATGGACGAGAGGGCCTTTACGAATGCGATCGGCGCATTCTTTGGCGTAGCTTTTCGAATTGAGGCGATCCACCGGCACATCAATAAAATCCGGATCGCCAATAAATTTTTCCTTGTCAATGGTCGCGATCTTCATCGCTTCGGCGACCAGGTGAAGATACTCGGCGGAATTATGCTTGAGAGCGGAGAGGTCAAAATTCTCCAGAATATTGAGGATTTCCAGCACCATCAGACCGCCGCCGGGTGGTGTATTGGTTGCGATATCCAGCCCACGATAACTGCCCCAGAGAGGGGCCGTGGTTTTTGTCTGGTAGGAGTGCAGGTCTTCCCGGCTTAAAAGGCCACCGTTATTCGCAAAATCATCGACGATCCGCTCCGTGAGGGGGCCATCGTAGAAGGCATCGGCCCCCTGTTCAGCGATGACGGACAGGCTTTGTGCCAATCCAGGGTTTTTAATGACGGAGCCTTGCTCTTTCAACTCGCCCTTTTCGTTAAAGTACAGGGTGCGGCTATCTTCACTGAACCGAAGCTTTTCAATCATATCGACACGGCCCAGCTTGCTTTCATTCGACCGCCAATAGGTATGCATATGGGGGCGAATGGTGAAGCCTTCCCTGGCCAGGGTTATGGCGGGCTCAATAATATCTTGCCAGGACAGTTTCCCATAAGCGGAATGGATATCCCAGTACCCCTTCAGGCTTCCCGGTACAGCGACGGCCTGATAGCCGAGGTCATTAACACGGCCTTTCAGGATGAAGCCAAAACCGTCCCGGGTTTCTCCTTCAATGAGATCGGCCCACTGGTCTTCCTTTGTCGCGGCGGGAGCCTGCGCGTGAAAATTGAGGATTTCGTGCACATCAAGCTTTGGCAAATAGACCTGCAGCGTTCCAAATCCTCCTATGCCGCACATCTGAGGATCGACGACGCCCTGGGCGAAGGCGCAGGCAACGGCTGCATCGACGCAGTTGCCGCCTTTCATCATTATCAAGGCGCCGGCTTCGACGGCTTCGGGTTGCGGGGCGACTATGAGGCCGTGTGTCACGTTAGATTCTCCGGAGATGATGTTACGATCAGGGTTTTATTCTGTGATTTTCGAGGAATTCGACAAGGTTATCCCGTGCGCCAAGGATATGCTCTCGCGTCAGTTTGGCGGCAAGTTCTGCATCGCCTTTTTCGCAAGCTCGCAGAATACCAAGATGCTCCTTATTTGCTTTTGGAACACCATCCGTCATGGTCAATTGCGCGCGCAAATATCGGTCTATTCGATCAAGTGCGTTGTTGATAATTGAAAGGTGGAAGGTAAGGTCGCTGTCACGATACAGCATATAATGAAACTTGCGATTTAGCTTGCCCCATTCCATCGGGTCCTTGGTTGTGGAAAATTCAGTATAATAAATCCGGGCCTCAGCAAGCGTTTCCGGCCTGATTTTTGGAACGGCAGCGGCGATCACGTTGCTTTCTACGAGGCTTCGAAAACTGAAGATCTCGGAAACCTCGTCAATCGATATTCCGGCGACAAAGGCGCCTTTATAGCGCTCGGTCCTTACAAGTCCCTGCTGTTCAAGCCGAGAAAGGGCTTCGCGGACCGGAATCCGGCTAGTATTGAAAATGCCAGCAATCTCGTCCTGCCGCAAGGGCTCGCCGTCGGCCAGTTCTCCATTGATAATTGCGTGCCGCAATGCCTCAAACACGATGTCAGAGGCCGATGCCATCTTGCCAATATCGACAGCTTCAAGTTTCACCTGTTTGTTCCTCTCGATTACACGCTGGCCGCAACGTCGGGCGAGTATATTCACGCTATATGCAATTTTTTATCATATATCAAACTTTTTATATTGAAAATTGGATCCAATATATTTAATCCTTTGGTGGCTTCAAGATTAGAGAGATGATTTCGTCAACAGGAAAGGTAAAAGGCTCATGTGGAAAGGTGTCATCCCCGCAGTTACGACCAAATTCAAGGAAGATATTAGTCTGGATCACGCTGAAATGGAGCGTTGTTTCGCTCTTCAGATGGACGCCGGCTGTCATGGCCTGATCGCCTGCGGAACACTGGGTGAGGGAAATATGCTCACCCATGACGAGCGGCTTGAGGTGTTGAAGCTTTGCAAGCAGGCAACGGGGGACAAGCCCGCCTTGCTGACGATTTCCGAGCCTGGTGAGCGGGAGGCTTGCGCGCTTGCGAAGAGGGCGAAAGCTGCGGGCGCCGATGGTCTGATGATTGTGCCCTCGCCAATCTATCACACCAATCCGGAAGAAACGGTTGCGACGCTGAAGGCGATTGCCGCCGCAGGCGATCTGCCTGTGATGATTTATTCGAACCGGGTTGGTTATCGGGTGGACGTCACGCCGGAAATGATGGTTCAGCTGGCGGATGACAATCATTTCGTCGCTATCAAGGAAAGTTCCGATGATATCCGTCGGACCACAGAAATTTTTAACAGGCTGGGGGATCGTTATGACGTCTTTACCGGTGTGGATAATCTCGGTTATGAGGCTCTTTGCGTCGGCGCAGTTGGCTGGGTCGCCGGGCTGGTTGTCGCGTTTCCGCGTGAGACGGTTGCGATTTATGAACTGGTAAAGCAGGGTCGTCATGCGGAAGCCTTGAAAATCTATCGCTGGTTCCGTCCGCTGCTGGACCTTGATGTCTCAACTTTCCTTGTGCAGCAGATCAAGCTGGCGGAAGTGCTGGCAATTAATTCCAATGACCGGGTCCGCAAGCCACGGCTGCCCCTGGCGGGAGCGCATCGGTCGCGTGTCGAGAAAATTGTCCGCGATGCGCTTGCCGTCCGTCCTGCAATACCGCAGTTGTGAGGGGTGAGATGGACTATCACAATTTTATCGCGGGCGACTGGCAGGAAACAAGCCAGTCGACAGAGAACGTTAATCCGTCGGATATATCCGATATTGTCGGCGTTGCTGCAAAAGGCGATGCGGCGGACTTAGATGTGGCCATAGATGCGGCGTATGCTGTCGCACCCGTCTGGGCCAAAAGTACGCCGCAGCAACGATTTGACGTGCTTGACTTTATCGGGACCGAGCTCTTGGTGCGCAAAGAGGAGCTGGGCCGTTTGCTGTCACGCGAAGAGGGTAAAACGCTCCCTGAAGGTATCGGCGAGGTCGCCCGCGCGGGGCAGATTTTCAAATTTTTTGCCGGTGAGGCGTTACGGCAGCGCGGGGATACTCTCGCGTCCGTTCGCCCGGGGATCGACGTCGATATCGTCCGGTATCCGGTCGGAGTTGTGGGGCTTATTACGCCCTGGAACTTCCCAATGGCGATTCCTGCGTGGAAAACCGCACCAGCACTGGCCTATGGGAATGCGGTAATATTGAAGCCGGCGGAATTGGTGCCGGGCTGTGCTTGGGCTCTGGCCGAGATTATCTCGCGTTCCGGATTGCCTGCCGGTGTCTTCAATCTTGTCATGGCGCGCGGCTCTGTTGTCGGCCCCAAGCTCATTAACAGTCCCAAGATCAACGCGATTTCTTTCACCGGTTCGGTTCCGACGGGACGCGGGATTGCCGCGGTTTGTGGTCAGCAACTGAAAAAGCTGCAGCTTGAAATGGGCGGCAAGAACCCGATGGTCGTTCTGGACGACGCTGATCTTGATCTGGCCGTGGATGCCTGCCTGAATGGAGCGTTTTTCTCCACCGGACAGCGCTGCACGGCCTCCTCCCGCCTGATCGTGACCGAGGGCATCCATGACCGTTTTGTTGCCGCCTTGTCGGAACGGATGGCGGCGCTCAAAGTTGGGGCGGCACTCGCCACCGCCACCCAGATTGGGCCGGTGGTTGATGCCTCTCAGCTTGCGCAGAATATGAACTATGTCGAGATCGCGCGCCAACAGGGCGGCAAGATTATGGGTGGCGAGCGCGTGAAGGCTGATACGGAAGGCTTCTTTATGGCGCCTGCACTGATCACGGAAACGACGAATGACATGCGGATCAATCGCGAGGAAGTGTTTGGTCCGGTTGCCAGCGTGGTTCGCGTGAAAGATTATGACGAAGCCCTTGCGGTGGCGAACGACACCGAATTTGGCCTGTCGTCGGGTATTTGCACGACATCGCTGAAATATGCGTCGCATTTCCGGCAGAACGCACAAGCGGGCATGGTGATGGTCAACTTGCCGACAGCCGGAGTTGACTATCATGTACCCTTTGGCGGAACAAAAGGGTCAAGTTTCGGATCGCGTGAGCAAGGCAGCTACGCCGCAGAATTCTATACAACGGTAAAAACTGCCTATACGCTGCCCTGACGGGGCTTATTTACGGAATAGGCAACGGGCCGGGTAAGCCCTCATATTGCCAGTTAGAAGGGTGCGATGACGCGATTTTCAGGGATAACGGATCAACAGCCGGAAATTCTCGTGATAGGGGCCGGAATTATCGGCATTTCGGCGGCAATTGAGATGCAGGCGCGCGGGGGCAGGGTAACTGTCGTTGATCGTACCGCCGTTGCGGCCGAGGCGTCCCGCGGAAATGCCGGCGCATTTGCCTTTTCTGATGCGACACCACTGGCCTCTCCCGGTATCATGAAAAAAGCACCGAAATGGTTGCTTGATCCGCTCGGCCCCCTTTCCATTCCACTTCCCTATCTCCCCAGGATTGCGCCCTGGTTGTTTCTCTTCTGGCGGGCGAGTTCTCCCGACCGGGTACAGGCCGGGATCAAGGCTCTGGTCGCTCTGATGCGTTTTTCAAAGGAGAGGCTGATTCCCTTCATGGAGAAAAGCGGCACCGATGGCATGCTGCGACAGCATGGAAACCTGCAGCTTTTTGAAAGCCGCAAAAAGTTCGATGAAACGCTTCCCGCCTGGCAGGCGCGGACCGAACATGGCGTCAATTTCACGCATCTTTACGGTCCGGAAGAAATCGCCAGGCATCAGCCGGGCCTGGATCCGCGGTTTATTGCCGCGACTTATACGACCAACTGGTACGGGATTACGGACCCTAAGGAATATACCGAGGCATTGGCGCGGCATTTTGAATCCCGCGGTGGCGTTATTCGCATTGCCGAAGGCTGTGTCCTCGAGTCGGACGCGCAGTCCGCGTCTCTCATCCTGAATGATGGGACAAGGCTGTCGGCGGATCATATCGTGGTTGCTGCCGGTGCCTGGTCTCATCAGCTTGCCAAGACGATGGGCGATCATATCCCGCTGGAAACGGAGCGGGGGTATAACACGACCCTGCCGCCAGGAGCCTTTGATCTCAAGAATCAGCTTTCTTTTGAGGAGCATGGCTTCGTTGTCACGCCCCTTGCAGGCGGTATTCGTGTCGGAGGGAGCGTCGAGCTCGGGGGCTTGAAAGCGCCGCCCAATTTCCGTCGCGCCGACGTCCTGCTTGCCAAAGCCAAAGCATTTATGCCGGACCTGAAAACTGACGGCGGGTCGCAATGGATGGGATTTCGTCCGTCCATGCCAGATTCGATCCCTGTTATTGGGCATGCGACACAGTCAAACCGCATTACATATGCGTTTGGACATGGCCATCTTGGGTTGACCCAATCGGCGGGAACAGCGGCCTTAGTGGCTGAGCTCGTTTTTGGCGATAAATGCAGTATCGATATGACTCCTTATTCCCCAAGCAGATTTTAGGATATTCGATGGCGCAACATATATTCCAATGCATAGATGGGCATACATGTGGCAATCCGGTCCGCGTTGTGACGACGGGCGGACCTAGGCTTGAAGGCGAGACCATGCTGGCCCGTCGTGCGCATTTTATGCGGGACTATGACTGGATCCGCACAGGCCTGATGTATGAGCCGCGCGGTCATGATCAGATGTCGGGGACGATCCTCTATCCCTCCACTCAGGATGACTGCGACATTGCCGTCCTCTTTATTGAAACATCGGGCTGCCTGCCCATGTGCGGGCATGGCACCATTGGTACGGTCACAATTGCGATAGAGGAAGGGCTGGTTTCGCCGAAGACACCTGGAAAGCTGTGTCTTGATACTCCGGCGGGGAAGGTTATTGCCGAATATCGGATGGAGGGAAAATATGTTGAGGAAGTCAGGATAATCAATGTGCCATCGTTCCTTTATGCGAAAGGGCTGAGCGCCCCTTGCCCGGGGCTTGGAGAAATCACCGTCGATGTTGCTTATGGCGGTAATTTTTACGCAATTGTCGAGCCACAGGCGAATTATACCGATATGGCCGATTATTCGGGATCAGACCTGATCCGCTGGAGCCCGGCACTCCGAACCGCGCTGAATGAAAAACATGACTTTGTCCATCCCGAACAGCCGGACATAAAGAGCCTCACCCATATCATGTGGACAGGCAAACCGACCGCAGAAGGTGCAACGGCACGGAACGCGGTTTTTTATGGGGACAAGGCGATTGATCGCTCTCCCTGCGGTACGGGAACTTCGGCACGCATGGCGCAGCGATACGCGCGCGGGGAGCTTGCCGTCGGCGATGCCTTCATCCATGAAAGCATAATTGGCTCCCTTTTTACCGGACGCGTGGAAGGGACGGTAAAGGTGGGGGAGTTCGACGCGATTACCCCCTCCATCGGGGGATGGGCGCGCGTGACGGGATATAATAAAATCATCATCGATGACCGGGATCCATTTGCCCATGGTTTTGTCGTTATTTAAGGAGAAAAGCATGAAAATTACCGCGATTAAGGCCTGGCAGGTAGACCTGCCATTGAAAGAGGGACGCTATAGCTGGTCCAATGGCAATTTCGTCGAGGTTTTTGACAGCACGGTCGTTGCCGTGGAAACCGACGAAGGGTTGACCGGCTATGCGGAATGCTGCCCGCTCGGCTCCACTTACCTGCCATCCTATGCCCGGGGAGTGCGGGCCGGGCTCGAAGAACTGGCGCCGCATCTGATTGGCAAAAACCCGCTGGCGCTAAACGAGATTAACGCTTGCATGGATGCAGCCTTGCGCGGGCATCCTTACGCAAAAGCGCCGATTGACATTGCCTGCTGGGATATTCTCGGCAAGGCGACGGGTCAGCCCATCTATATGCTGCTTGGCGGGGCCATGCAGAAGGATGTCGCTTTGTATCGCGCCATCTCCCAGGAAAGCCCGGAAAAGATGGCGGCGAAAATTGCCGGTTACAGCAAGGAAGGCTACACGAAATTTCAGTTGAAGGTTGGCGGGGATGCCAATGACGACATTGACCGCATCCATGCGACGCGGGCGGTGCTGAAAAAGAGCGACCTTCTGGTTGCCGATGCCAATACCGGCTGGACGCGGCATGAGGCGGCCCGGGTTGTCGGCGCGGTCGCTAATCTCGATGTCTATATCGAGCAACCCTGCATGACCTATGAGGAGTCCATCTCAATCCGGCGGCGAACGTCACTTCCCTTTATTCTGGACGAGGTCATTGACGGGGCAGGGACCCTGGTTCGCGGTATCGCCGAGGATGCGATGGATTGCATCAACCTGAAAATCTCTAAGGTCGGCGGTCTCACGAAAGCGCGACTGATGCGCGACTTATGTGTTGCCTCCGGCATTCCGATGACCATAGAGGACACCTGGGGCGGCGATATCACGACGGCGGCCATCGCCCATCTTGCGCGCTCAACGTCTGAGGAATTTTGCTTTTCCGCGACGGATTTTAATTCCTACGGTACCGTGACAATCGCCACAGGGGCACCGCAACGAACCAACGGCCGGATGACCGCGCCAGATACGCCAGGCCTTGGTATTACGCCCGATTTCAATGTTCTGGGCGAGCCGGTGCTCATAATCTCATAATCGAAAATTGGATATTTGTTCTGTGAGTAACCGTATAAAATGAGCGGTCAGTCTTTTTTAACAATCCCGTTTACGATTGATATCCAAGCGTCAATGATCTCGGATTCATGGCCATTGGTGTCTTCGATCGTACTCTGCATTGACAGGCCGCGAAGAAGACAAACTGTCAATGTCATGAGGGTATAGTGATAGCTTTCCGGGACGGAATCCGACAGTATCCGCTTCCAGATCTTTTGCCGAAGAACCGTAAACTCTCTCAATGATTTGACGATACTGTCGTGGAGCTTCTTGTCGCCGCGTCCCGCAAGCATCAATTCCAGCGAGGCGACATATTGGGGATGTCCGAAAATTTCTTTCCACAGAAAACGGATATACTCTTCAGCCGTAATTTCCTGTTCGACATTGCCGGTCGCTTCCGCGCGCTTTTGTTCCCAATCTTGCAGAAGATATTCAAACGCGGCGCTGACAAGTTCAAATTTTGTTGGAAAATGATGTGTTTGCGCCCCGCGAGATACACCTGCGCGCTTGGCGATCATCGTCGTCGTTGTTTTTTCATACCCAATTTCGGCAATTACTTCCAGGGTTGCCGAACAAAGCTTCGCCCTGGTTGTCTCAGTACGTTCAGACTGTGTTTTGCGCAGTTTCTTCATTCGTCGCGTGCTCTCAATTACTAATTTCTATGCTACCCATAATCATATGCTTCCAGATAAATAGCATCCCTTCAATGACAGCGTCATTTTAAATTGTAGATCACTATGACCCCATTGACAAACAAAACAAATTGTTTGTTAATATTAAGGTAAGTCGACGTAGACGGTTTGGCAATTTCTATTGCTAGCTTTGTTAGAGTGCGATGCTAAATTGGCGCGATCACACTCCAGTCCGTGAATACCTAATCTGGGAGGTCTATGAGAATGGAAATTTACAGTAAAGCAAAAACGGCGATTGTGGTTTTGGGAACATTGATGTTGATCACGGTGGGGATCACTGGCACGGGCGCCGCTGCAGAAACCAAGTTAATTAGCGGTGGCATGGGGGCTCCAACCTCGGATGCGACAAAAGGGGCAGCGAAATTTGCCGAAATTGTTGCAGAGAAAACGGGCGGTAGGATTAAGATAAACCACAACCCGGGCGGCGCACTTGGAACTGGACAGGAGCAGATGGAGGCGGTTTCCTCCGGCACGCAGCAGCTCTTTATATCTGCCGGTTCGCAGGCCTCCCGACTTGTAAAATCGATAGGCGTGATTGATGCGGCATTCCTGTTCAAGGACTTCGATCATTTGGAACGCTTTATGCAGTCTGACATGTGGGCAGAGGCAAATCAGCAGTTGATTGATCAATTTGGTGTCAGGGCGCTGGCGACGAACTGGTTCGCTCTTCCAAGGTATTTTATGAGCCGCGATAAATTCATAATGTCGGTCGACGATGTTAAGGGTGTTCGGACACGGACATCCAGTGTTCCGATGTATGTTCAGAATTATGAGAACATGGGGGCGATCCCAGTAAAAGTGGCATATCCGGAGCAATATTTGGCGCTAAGCCAAGGGGTCGTGGATTTGACCGAATCCGCGGCAAATCGCATTCTGTCAACGAAGCTATATGAGGTTGCCCCCTTTATCACCGAATGCGACATGATGTTTCCGCAGGTTTCTGTTTTTATGAACGAAGATGCGTTCCAGAAGCTGAACCCGGAAGATCAGAAAATCCTGACAGATGCGGCAAACGAGGCCGGTATATATTATACCAAAATTGCGGCAGACGCTTATGCCTTGCAGCGTGAGGAAATTATCTCCAAGGGGGCAAGTTCCAACGTATGCCTGAAGAAGCCCGGCAGGATTTTGCCAAGGAAACCATGGCGGCAATGCCAGTGATGGTAGAAAAAGACCTTTTCCCTGCGGGTTGGGCTGAACGTATTATTGCAATGCGCGATAAGTAGCGACTTCCGGTCGTCGGTGGACTCGATTAGGCATGCGAGAGCTGATTTAGGAGTCCGCTGACACTGAGTTACGCAGACAATTTGCGGGAGAGGAGTGTGTTGTGCAATTGCTTCATTGGCTTTGTAGGGTGATCGAGAGAATATCCAATATAGCCTGCTTTTTGTTTATGGCCGTCATTGTCGCTTCCATGAGCTGTCAGGTATTCTTTCGGTATATCCTGGATATTCCACTGACGCATACCGATGAAATCAGTCAGATGGCTCTTACATGGCTGACCTTTATTGGGGCTGGCTGGCTTTACCGCACTCAGCATCATATTACGGTTGATTTGATTTCTTTCGGCGATGACATGTCATTGACAAAAAAGATTATCACCATCTCGGTCCATCTCGCAATTGCTGTGACCGTTGCCGTAATTTTGCTGCAGCTGATCGGCCTGTCGCCGCGGGCGTTAAAGGTCGAACTCGGCACGTTGGGAGTCTCGCGGTTTACCATGCATTTCTTGCCTTTATTGATTGGCGGTGCTGTCATTATTCTCTTCGCCATCGAGCGCATTCTGGCAACAATTCTGGGCAAAAAAATTGTGAATGCCCGCCCGCTTGGCACATCTCACGACTAGCAGGGAAGTTTCATGTCATTCGCCATTATGCTGATACTGTTTCTTGCCCTGATCATGGTCCGGGTTCCGATTGCTTTCGCCATGTTGATGGTGGCGATGATTTATCTGATTGGGGACGACGTTCCTTTGCAGTTGCTGGCGCAAAAGCTGGCCGGGGGTGTTGATTCATTCTCGCTGCTTGCTGTGCCATTGTTTTTGTTGGCGGGCTTCCTGATGAATACCATGGGGATTACGGAGAGGATATTCGCTTTCGCTGGCGCCCTGGTCCGTCATATTCCAGGCGGCTTGGGGCATGTAAATGTTCTCGCCTCTGTCATTTTCGCAGGGATGTCCGGATCGATTATCGCGGATGCCGGTGGGTTGGGCGCTGTCGAGATCCGGGCGATGAATCAGGCGGGCTACCGGAAGGGCTTCAGCGCGGCGATTACTGCGGCCTCCGCCTTGATAGGGCCCATTATTCCGCCATCAATTATTATGGTCATTTATGCCTTTGTGACCGAAGTTTCATTGGGCCGCCTGTTTATTGCCGGGATAATTCCAGGTTTGTTGATGGCCGGCTCGATGATGATTTTGATCTATTTTATGGCAAAAGCCGGTCGAGAACACTGCCCGGTTATGCCACGCGCCACATTTAAAGAAGTCGTCTTCACATTTCGCGCGGCCATATTACCGATCCTTGCGCCGGTCATTCTGGTGGCGGGTATTATGTCCGGGGCCTTTACGCCGACAGAAGCCAGCGTCGTCGCCGTATTATATGTTCTTCTGATTGGCGTTTTTCTCCTTAAATTTAATGTGCAACATGTAATTGGAGCAACTTCGGAGGCGGCCCGGGCGACGTCAACGACGTTGTTCGTCATTGCACCAGCTTCTGTTTTTACCTGGATTGTCTCCACGGCAAATATTCCCGAAGCCGTCGGCACATTGGTGACCAGTTGGGTTGATACTCAATTCGGCGTGTTCATGGTGATCATCGCGGCTGTTTTCTTGCTGGGCATGGTGCTGGAGGGCATTCCCATATTGATCGTATTCGCTCCCATTTTTTTGGGAATTGCAAATACCGTCGGGATAGATCCGATCCATTTGGGTATTGTTTTTGTAATGACTCTCATGATCGGAGGAATTACGCCGCCGGTCGGAATTACGTTATATGTCGTAATGGCCATCGCCAAGGTCCGGCTTCCTGATTTTATGAGATCGATCTGGCCGTTTTATTTCGCGATCCTCGTGGTCATTTTTCTAATTGTTCTTTTTCCACAACTCTGTCTTTGGCTGCCTAATATGGCGTTCCCGTCGTATTAATCCTGTTCATTACGGTTCAGTCAGAGGCGCCGAGAGACCATTCTGCCGGGTGCAACATGAATGAAGTTATCTATTGCCAGATTCTCTATGCTGTTGTTGCCCTTCTTTTTAACGCGACGAGTTTCGTTCGAGCGAGAATAGGGCTGCCGGCTTTCACTGTAACCAATCCTGTGCGTGGTTTGATCATGATGTTGCTTGTTCTGATCATCACGCTTTCCTATCCGTTTATGCATGGCTGGATATATATCGTCGGCTGGATAGCGCTGATAATAAAAATAGTGCCAACGGGTGTGGTCCGGCACTTAAAGAACATTTTTGTCTGCAAAAATACGGAAAAATACTCATCGTCGCTGATCGCTTATTTTGCCGTTGCCCAGAATATATTCGGTATGACGATAGGCGCGGTGGGGGTGTTTATTGCGGTTAGTTTGAAATTTTCAAGTTGACCGGACGGCATGGATTTTACGTGTTGCTCGCTGCCGAAAACGTCAAAGAACTCCTGAGCTAATACTCAACCACTAATCTTCTTGACTCGATAATTTCGATCCCCTATAACAAACACACTTATTTGTTTGTTATAGGGGATCGGTGACACCTATCTGGCAAACAAAGATTTTAGGGAAAGGGGGCTTCACAAAGTATGAGATGGTTTCTTTCAGCTTTTGTTTTTTGCGCCTTCGTTTTCCTTGTTTTGCCGGTGGTCTTTATCGTCTGGGTGTCGTTCTTTGACAGCGTATTTCTTACGTTTCCCCCGCCGAGCTATACGTTCAAATGGTTTGTCGCAGCGGCGGAGAGCCCAGTCTTCTTCAATGCGTTTACGGTGAGCCTGTATGTGGCTGCCATGTCCTCGATGCTTTCAGTGTGCTTTGGAGCCGTCGCGTCAATAGCCTTGGTACGGTACCGGTTTCCGGGGAGGGAATTATTGAACGGCCTCCTTTTGTCGCCATTGGTGATTCCGAACATTGTGCTGGGCATTGCCCTGTATATTTTCTTTATTGCTATAGCGGACAGATTTTCCTTTGATGCAACGGCGTCGAATGTCGGCATTGTCATTGCGCATACCATGATGGTCCTGCCGTGGTCGATCCGCTTGATCGGTGCAAACCTCCTCGGTCAGGACGTTTCGATCGAAGAGGCGGCCTCCAATCTGGGGGCTGGCAAATGGACTGTGTTCCGGCGCGTTACTTTTCCACTGATGCGGGGCGGTGTAGTGGCAGCGGGTCTTTTCAGCTTTATTATTTCCTTTGAGAATCTGGAACTTTCGCTGCTGATCGTGAGTCCGGGCAGAACGACTCTTCCCATCGCGCTTATGCAGTATCTCGAATTCGATATGGATCCGACCATTGCTGCGGTGAGTACCATCCAGGTGGTGATTATTGCCGCCGTTCTTGTCGTAACGGACAGATTCTTCAAGCTGAGCAGGATCGTATAATGGCCTCTCTGGGCATACAAAATGTAACAAAGAAATTTGGATCTGTGACGGCGATTGACAGCCTTTCTCTGGGTATTGACGGCCCTGAACTGGTGGCGTTGCTAGGGCCGAGCGGGTGTGGCAAGACAACGCTTTTGCGTATGATCGCCGGATTTGTCGACGTGACAGCCGGAAAGATCATGATTGGTGACCGCAATGTGACGGACATGCCGGCCAATAAGCGTAATACTGGCATGATTTTCCAGACTTATGCTCTCTTTCCGCATATGACCGTCGGGGAGAATGTTGGCTTTGGTCTTGAAATGCGTAAAGTGCCCAAGGCCGAACGCGAGGCGAAGGTGAAAGAGGTTCTGACGCTTGTTCATCTTGACGGGTATGAGGATCGGTACCCGAAACAGATGTCAGGCGGTCAACGGCAGCGTGTTGCGATTGCTCGCGCCCTGGTCATCCGACCGGATGTATTCTTGCTCGACGAGCCCTTGTCGAACTTGGACGCGGTTCTTCGTCAGAGTGTTGGCAATGAAATCCGGGCGCTGCAACAGCGGCTGGAACTTACATCTGTTTTTGTCACTCATGATCAGAAAGAGGCGTTGATGCTTGCCGACCGTCTGGTCGTCATGAAGTCGGGCAGGATCATGCAGATGGGGGCGGGCGACGAAGTTTACAATCGTCCGAATTCGCGATTTGTCGCTAATTTCCTCGGGAAATCGAACTTTTTCCCGGGTCAGTGCCAGGCGGAAAATATCTTCAGGTCGGATAGTGGTCTGGAAATTAGATGCGCAGATTCCGGAACAGGCGTGCAGTCGGCGACTTTGAGCGTTCGCCCTGAAAGCATCAAGCTGGGCGCGGAAGCGTCCTCTCTGGACAATACATTCGAAGGCACCGTCGAACGGGTTACCTATCTGGGATCCTTGACGGAAATAGAACTTCGTTTGACGACAAGTGATCTGATTACCGTTCAGGCGACAAACCTGCCTGGAGCTAGGTTCACCAGCCATGTTGGCGAGAAGGTGACAGCCGGATGGCCGTCGATATCCACGCATTTGATCGCTGAGTATGGGGACGATTAATGCGTATCACAACGGAAGAAGTAACCACTAGCAGAGGAGACAATGATGAGTAACTTGGAAATTGGCAGACGTTCTTTACTGAAGGGCGCAGCCGCGCTGACAGCGGGTGCAGCGATTGCCCCAATCAGTTCGGCATGGGCGGCGAAAGAGGCTGTGATGTCAACCTGGGGCGGGGACTATTCCCGCTTGCTTGGTGAGCTTGTGCAGCCAATCGCGACTGAAAAATACGATGTGACCGCTATTTTTGATACGGGATCGTCAAGCGCTCGTCGGACCAAGGTACTGACGCAAGCGGAGCGTGAAGTAAGCTCGATTGATTTGATGGCCTTTACGGAAGCCGACATGTGGCTGCTGGATCAGAAAAATTGCGTTGACAGGTTTTCATCCGCGGAAATTCCGAACCTGGCAAATGTATACAAGCAGTTTCAGACCGGTTATTCCATCCCTCATATGTATAGCGGCATGGTGCTTGTTTACAACGAGAAGCTGGTACCGAAGCCTACCAGTTACAAAGACCTGTGGGAAAAAGAATATGCAGGCAAAATCGGGTTTGCAAATATTCTCTATCGCTACGTCCTGCAGGCGGCGGCTATCGCTCATGGCGGTTCTATGACCAATTACGAACCCGGCTATGCGCCGTTAATGGAACTCAAGAAAACGGATGTGAAAATTCTGCCGTCCAACGAAGCCGTTTCGAATGCTTTCAAGAGTGAGGAAATCGGAATCACCCTTATGTGGCGTGCCCGGGCCTATCAGTGGAAGAAAGCAGGCTTACCGTTGGCCTTTACGGTTCCGTCGGAAGGCGCATTGTCCTACGTATCCGCTGCCGGTGCGACCAGAAATGGTGCCAATCGCGAGGCGGCCCATGATTTCCTGAATTCCATGCTTGATCCGGTTGCTCAAAAGGGGTTCGCAGAAAATATGGGTTATATGCCAACGGTCAATAACGCCCCAATCCCGGCTGATTTGGTAGAGAAAATCGGATTTACCGAAGAGGAACGTGAGAAAATGCATGGTCCGAATTTCGCTTATCAGGCAGAGCAGCAGCCTAAGGTATCGAAATGGTGGGATCAGGAATTCAAGGCCTGATAGGTATCAACTTTCTCATGTCAAACACCCGTAGAAATACGCTGACAGCGGCGACGATGGTTCTTCCTGCGACGGTTGTCATCGTCGTCGCGTTGGTGCTGCCGACATTAATTCTGTTGCGATACAGCTTTAACCAGTTTGATCCGACAGAACTAATGATTTCGGCGTTCACATGGGAAAATTATGCCGAATTTTTTAGTGTTCCCTACTATCAGAGTGTGATGATGACAACGCTGACCGTCGCTCTGTTGACGACGATAAGCGGCGTTATCATCGCCTATCCGGTTGCACTGTTTCTGGCACGAACTACGTCAAGATTTAAAAGCCTCTTTGTTATCTTAGTCCTGTTTCCATTGCTGGTAGGCAATGTGGTCCGGGCAGCAGGCTGGATGACGTTGTTTGGAGCGAAGGGCTTCCTCAATGTTACGATGATGTATCTTGGCCTCATTGATGAGCCAATCGAGATGATGTACACCGACTTTTCGGTGTATGTCGGCATGCTCAATGTTATGTTGCCGTTCATAATTCTGACGTTACAGGGTGTTCTGGAATCTATCGATTACTCGCTGACCGAAGCGGCTGAAAATCTGGGCGCATCACCCTTTACCGCTTTCTGGCGTGTCATTTTCCCCTTGTCAATGCCCGGAATTGCGACTGCGTCAATCCTGGTTTTCATTTTGACGATGAATTCCTATTCAACGCCGGTACTGCTCGGCGGACCAAGGTTCGCGATGATGGGACCGACTCTCTACAACGAAATAACCGAGAATTACAATTGGCCCTTTGGCGCCGCGCTGGCGTTCATATTGACGGCGGTCACGATTATCGCAACGGCAATTTCAAGTCTGTATTTCCGGCGCCGCTTAAAGTCTTTCACTGTCTGAGTATTTAAATGCCAGCTAACCCGACAATATATTGAAAAGGATGTGTTGAGATGAGTTTTTTATCCAGGGATGTTTACGATTATCGCCGAGCTAAACTGGACGCTATGATGGATGAAGGCGGCCTAGACGGTGTCGTCGTTTTCGGCGTTGATTTCTTTCAGTTCCTGACAAATTTTCATGTTGACGTTCATGCGTGGGAGAGGCCAATCGCTCTAATCGTACCGCGCTCGGGTGAGCCGGTAGCAGTCATGAATACTCTATCGACCAATCACCTAGGATTTGCCAACAAGCGGGGAAGTTTCTGGACCAATGTGGTGCATTTTTATTGTGAATTTCCGTTGGAAGAGGGCGATCCGCGCAGTCGGAAGACTTTTGAGGAGCATGTCGTTGAGCAGATCGATGCCGCCGGTTTGGGCAACGCTACTGTCGGTGTCGATACAAATGCCGCATGGCTTGAGAAAATTATGGCAGGGCATGCCGGGGTCAAAGTTAAGTCGACGATGGACGGCTTTCGGAAATTGCGCTGGATCAAGCATGCAGAAGAGTTAAAAATCATGGAGCAGCTGTGCGATCTTTCCGACTGGACACAGGAGCTATATCGTGAAGGCATTCGCCCCGGTCGCCTGGTGCATGAACTGGATTATTCGATCGCGGCAAAAGTATTCACCGAAGCGGCCGAGAGATTTCCCGGGGAAAATTTTGAATATCGCTTCTTCACGCTGAGCGGGGCTTCGTCAGCCTCCTGCCATGGAGACAGCCAGCAGGCGGGTGCCCGCATTCAAAAGGGAGACGGGCTGATCAATATTCTGATCCCGCGTCTGAACGGCGTTACAATTGAAAACGAACGGACCTATTTCGTCGGTCAGCCGACGGATCTCCAGCATCGCGCCTATGACGCCGCGTTGGAGGCAAATCTTGCGTCCATTGAGCAGATGGTCGCGGATAATCCCGTCAGCGCAATTGATGAAGCGCCGCGCAAAATCTTCGCTAAACACGGATTTTCCCAAAATGTAGTGCATCGTACGGGCCACGGTATGGGCTTGATCAATCACGAGTTTCCAGAGGATATGCCGTTTTGTCACCGCCCGCTTATCAAAAATGAAGTCTATTCAGCGGAACCCGGAATTTATATCGAGGGTTTGGGCGGATTTCGCGCCGATGATACCGTCGTTGTAGGAGAAAAAAATGCGACCGTCCTCACCAGGTCATCAAAGGATTTTGAAAGTCGGATTATCCATTGCTAACGATATTGATGAAGAGTCGGCAAGTGTTTACTCCCGCTCACTTTGCCCGGCGAGATTACAAGATGTAGCTTTCATCTTGTAATTGGTGCCTTACTTGCTCAGGAGGATTTATATTCTCCTGAGCTTTTTTTGGAAATTGGTACTGTCGGAAGAAAATCGGTTGATGGCCATTTTCTATCTCAGGGAAGGAAAATAAGAACCCCTTTCGGTATATTAAGTCTTCACCCGAGGCCCTCCGTCTGGCGGTGATGATGTATGTCCGGTTTTCACTTTCACTTCGCAATGTCGAAGAGCTTCTTTATGAACGGATCATCAAAACAGAGCCGCCACTGGCCAAGGCATTTTCCTCCGACAATATTAATTGAGCAAATAATTGATTGCATGATTTATGTGCATTTCAGTCTAATTTTTGGTCAATAAATTCATATTTGCAAGGGCTTAGGGATCAAATTCTATAAAAAAGTAACTACTATAGTGATATTTACGACTTTGGCATACTTCTTGCTCCTTTCCTGGAATGGTCAGTCGTTGCAAGGCTACCGTTGGAAGGTTTTTATCAGGAAGGATGGAGTGAAATGGCGAAGGGAATTCTAAATCGGCTCAAGTTGGCAACCGCTGCGGTGGGTGTCGCTGCACTCGGATTAGCAGGTTCGGCGGCCGCAGCGGATGGCGTTGTGAAAATTGGGGCTCCATTGGCACTTTCCGGCGGTCTCGCCGCGGAAGGGGCAAAGCAAAAGCTGGCGTATGATCTGTGGTTGGAGAGGATCAATGCGGCTGGCGGCATTAATGTCGGCGGGGTCATGATGCCAGTCGAATTGATCACCTATGACTACCAGACTGATGGCAAACGGGCGAGCCAACTGGCAGAAAAGCTGATTATTGATGATAAAGTTGATTTTTTGACGGCTCCTTTCGGGTCAGGGCATTCCAAGATCACCGCCGGTGTGGCGGAGCGCTATGGCGTCCCGATTATTGCGGTAGCGTCGTCTGAGCCTGTGCATAATCAGGGCTTCAAGAACCTGTTCGGAACGCTCGCGCCCTCTGGCGGGTTAATTGATGGCATGCTTGATTTGTTCATGGCGCAGAAACCGGACATGAAAAAGATCGCTATCTATGGTCGCGATGACGTGTTCCCGAAAATCATGGCGACTTTGATGTCAAAGGGGGCGACCGCCCGTGGGCTTGAGGTCGTGTATGAGGAGCTCTACCCCGTCGGAACACTCGATCATGCGACCGCCACGGTAGGAATGCGCTCTGCTGAGCCGGATTGGATTTATGTTACCGGTTATACGGAAGATCTGGTTCTTGTTCGCAAGCAAATGGCGGAGCAGGGCCTCGACGCGCCCATCATTACAATGATTACCGGGCCGGCTTATCGCGAGTTTGTCGAAAACCTTGGTCCGCTTGCAGAAAATGTAACCAGCGCAACCTGGTGGCACTATTCCGCGGCTTATGCCGGGGATGATGTTTTTGGAACAACGCAGGCCTTCACTGAGGCGGTTCAAAAAGCGTCTGGTGAAGATCCAGACTATGTTCATGCTTCTTCTGCTGCAGCCCTGATCGCGTTGCAAAAAGCGATTGAAAAAGCGGGTACTCTGGATCGGGATGCCGTGCGTGAAGCGCTTCGGACCCTTGAAATCGAGACATTCTACGGTCCGATCAAGTTTCGCGAAGACGGCCTGAACGATAACCGCAACCTGCCGATTATCCAAATTCAGGGCGGCAAACCGGTAATTTTATCTCCAGCCGATATGGCGACAGTAGAAATGCGCTTGAATTAATAGCTCGTAATTAAGGAGTATAAATAATGAGTGGATCCCTGACGCCAGAGGAAGTGGCGGCTTTTGAGCGCGATGGATACTTCGTGAAAAGGCGGGCTATTACCGAAGCCCATGCCTCAGACTGCCGTCAGCGACTCGAGGCGATGGAAGAAAGCCTGCAGGAGGACTGCAACAAGCGCATGAAGATCAAGGCGCATGTTGTTTCCCCCTGGATGGTCGACTTGGCTCGAAATCCGATAATCTTGGATGCGGTGGAATCGCTTCTGGGGCCAAATATTATGCTTTTTGGCTCGTCCATGTTTGCAAAGGCCGCCCAGAGCGACAGGTTTGTGTCCTGGCATCAGGATTCAGCCTATTATGGCTTGACGCCAAATGATTCCGTAACGGTTTGGCTTGCCTTCACCCCGAGCAATAAGGGGAATGGGTGCTTGCGCGTACTTCCCGGATCGCAAATGGGTGAGAATATGGAGCATGATGAAACTTATGACCCCAAGAACCTTCTCGCGAAGGGCCAGACAATTCGTGGCGTGGACGATGACGATGCCAAGTATCTCGAGTTGGAGCCGGGCGAGTTTTCCATACATCATGTAAAGACAGCTCATGGCAGCCTTGGAAACTTCTCGGATGATCGCCGGATCGGGTTGGCGTTCTTTTTCATCGGTACCCATGTTAATTCAACATTGGGGCGGCGTACTGCTTTGCGTGTTCGTGGTGAGGATGAATTTAATTACTGGGATGAGGACCCGCTGCCCCGATACGATATGGATCCGCTTACCCTTGATTTCCTGACAAATATGTGGACGAAGTATCAGAGTAAGGAAGTCCAGCAGGCGGCAAAGGCCGGGAAGCTCTAACAGTCCTTAAGCAGAGATAATCTGGCGGCATAATTTAAATTTCAGAAAAGTGGGTGGTTCCGGAGAAGTCTGGTCGCCCCCTTTTTTTTATGTAAAATCGATTTCAAATGACATCGTTTTGCCTGCCTATTTCATGATCAGGTCCGAAATAAATGGTTAAAAATTAAACAATTTCCGTCCTCTAAGACCCGTGAATTTTAAAATATCTGTTACGATAGTTATAGTTACGACTTTGGCATATCTCTTGCTAGTTCTTTAAGGAGAGGCTGCCTTGGGCATGATCGTTCGGGGATTAATTGAATTGGAAGAAAGGGATGGTTATGGAAATAACACTCAAAAAACGATTGACGGTCGCCGCCGCAGCAATGGGGATGGCGATGGCCGGAAGTTTTGGGATCGCTTCAGCGGACGACGATGTGTTGGTGATCGGGGCTCCGCTGGCCTTGACGGGCGGCTTGGCCGATGAGGGCAAGAAGCAGCAGGATGTCTGGAAACTCTGGCTCGATAAAATTAATGCCGCAGGTGGTATTGATGTGGCGGGCAAGAAAATGCAGGTCAAGTTCGTTGAGTATGATTACCAGACAGATGGTAAACGTGCTGGCCAGTTGGCTGAAAAGCTGATTAATGATGATGACGTTGATGTGATTATGGCGCCGTTCGGCTCTGGGCATACGAAGATTATTGCCGCTGTCGCAGAACGCTATCAGGTGCCGATGCTTGCCTGCGTCGCTTCTTCAGTTTCGGTCTATGACCAGGGGTTCAAGTATCTTTTTGGAACCCTCGCGCCGAATACCGGCATGACGGAATCCATGGTCGAGTTCTTCAAGGCAAAATCCCCGGATTTGAAGACGGTTGCAGTCTACGGTCGTGACGATGTGTTCCCCAAGGCCATGGCAAGTGCTTTGGCAACCTCTGCAGAATCCGGCGGACTTGATGTTGTGTATAACGAGCTGTACGCCGTTGGTACAATGGATCACTCCGCCGCCATTTCTGCGATAAAATCTGCTGACCCTGATTGGGTTTACATGACGGGATATACGCAGGATTTGCTCCTGGGGCGCAAGCAGTTGGCTGATATGGGCGTTTCGGTGCCTATTATGACGATGGTAACGGGTCCAGCCTATCGTGAATTTACCGAAGGACTTGGTGAGTTGGCAGATGGCGTGACAAGCTCTACTTGGTGGCACCATTCCACTGCCTATACCGATGCCGTCGGACCATGGAGCACAACAGCAGATTTCTATGCAGATTTTACGGCCGCTTATAAGTCAGATCCGGATTATGTATCTGCCTCATGTGCCGCAGCGGCGGACGTGCTGGTAAATGCAGTTCAGGTCGCGGGGTCCAAGGATAAGCAGGCGGTTCGCGATGCTTTGGCCGCTACCGATATCCTGACATTCTACGGTCCGATTGATTTTGGCGACAATGGAATGAACCAGGGCCGTGAAATGCCGATCATTCAGGTGCAGGGTGATGAAATTAAAGTTCTTTATCCGGCATCTATCGCCAATGCAGAAATGGAAATGATCAAGTAAGCCTTGCGTAGGCCTGAGGGGTCGAGGGCTGTTCTGGCGACAGATGAAGCCTTCGACCTTATTCAGAATTCAGTAATTTATTGCGCCAACTGAGAGCAATTCTGGGAATCAATCACAGTGGACATCATTCAAATTCTATTAAACGGCATTGTACTGGGGTCCCTCTATGCCTGCATCGCAATCGGCTTTTCGCTGGTTTGGGGTGTGCTGAATATTATCAATATGTTGCATGGATCCTTTATTATTCTCGGTGGGTATCTGGCGTTTTTTGCATGGCAGTATTCGGGTGTAAATCCGGTTTTTCTGCTCCCCATTATTGCGACGGCAT
>NZ_JARGOQ010000105.1 GCF_029233945.1 Sneathiella sp.
CATCGTTGTAACCCAAATCATCCGCCATAATGACGATGATGTTAGGGCGCTCCGCGCCAAAGCTTGGAACAGAAAACAGAATCCCCAACAGAACCAACCAACTATATTTTTTCATCTTCATTTCTTCTTCCGTGCCTTCAGTTCTTTTTTGCTATCCAGTTGTCCCACAACTTCGCCATCGTGCGCACTTTTTCCGGATACTGCGCAGACAGGTCGTTCAGTTCCGTTGGATCATCCGCAAGGTTATACAGCTCCCACGGCGAAGTTGCCGGTTTCGACTTTGACTTCATTCTCATTTCCACCAATTTCCAGTCACCCGCTCTGACCGCTTTTGCATTGCTGTATTTCCAGCACAGGAACGGATGCTCGACCGGTTTCTGTCCTTTTAAGACGGGCAAAAATGAAATTCCATCGGTCTCCAAGAGCTCCTGGCCACGAATCTCGGCAGGATATTTCGCGCCAGTGAGTTCCATAAAGGTGGGCACGAAATCAATCAAATGGCCGACATGATCCGAAAAACTGCCGGGCTTGGTCACTCCGGGCCAGCGAACGATCATCGGAGCGAGAATCCCGCCCTCATGATTAGTCGCTTTAAATAATCGGAACGGAGTGTTGGACGCATTGGCCCAGGCCGGGCCTACCGCTCGATAGCTTTCCACCGGTCCCGGCGGAATACCTGGCGTAGTGTTTGGAGGCTCTGCACAGGCGCCATTGTCCGACAGGAAAATTACAATCGTGTTTTCATCCTTTCCAATCTCCTTGAGCTTGGCCATCACCTTGCCGACCCCCTGATCCATCCGGTCGACCATCGCGGCATAAACCGCCATCATATACGCTTCGTCCCTCCGCTCTTCCTTCGATAACGACGACCAGGGCTTCACCTGTTCCGCTCGGGGCGAAAGCCTGGATTGATCATCGATGACCCCCATCTTCTTCATACGCTGAAAGCGGTTTTCCCGGAGTTGATCCCAGCCTATTTTGTACGTGTCTTTATACTTAGCAATATCCTCCGGCCAAGCCTGGATCGGATAATGCGGCGCGGTATATGCGAGATAGAGCACGAACGGCTTATCCTCATCTTTATATTCCTCCAGCCGGTCCACGGCATACTGCGTAAACGCGTCGGTGGTATAAAAGTTCTTATCTTCGGGTGTATATCCATCCGTAATTAACTGATCTTCAATCGCCCACTTTCTGGTCTTATTATCGCTGAATTTACGTCCCGGCTTGCCTTCGCCAGGCCGTGCCTGAATGCCGGGATTCCAGAAATTACAACAGCCGTCGCACAGACCGTAATAGCGGTCAAATCCATGATCCGTCGGTATACCCCGTTGATGCCACTTACCCGTCATTAGCGTCCGATATCCCACCGGCCGCAGCACTTCTGCAAAGGTTGCGCCGACTCTCATCCCACCCTTATGAGGATACTGGCCGGTCAGTAGCGACGCACGGGAAGCCCCGCATTTGGCATTGTTATAAAAATTGCGGAACCGCATCCCCTCATC
Organism: Sneathiella sp.; assembly: GCF_029233945.1. GTDB lineage: Bacteria > Pseudomonadota > Alphaproteobacteria > Sneathiellales > Sneathiellaceae > Sneathiella. The sequence goes on from NZ_JARGOQ010000105.1 coordinate 1,506, forward strand.
AGCCAGTTTATCTATATTCGGTGTCGCGATTTCACCGCCGTAACAGCCGATATCCGAATACCCCATATCATCCACCATGATGACGATGATGTTCGGGCGGTCGCGGCCGGCCTGGGCTGCAACGGCCGTCAGGACCGCGGCCGAGGCAAGCAGTAGGGTGAACGTCGATTGTCTCATCATTGCTCGACTCCCGGTGTCAACTGGCTGCGCGTCAACGTCAGTTTGTGGATATCGTTACCCTCTTCGCCCATCAACCGGAAGGTCACTTCGGGATCGGGCAGGTCTGCATCGATGGAAAACTCGCCGAATGCATACTCGCCGGAAATCCCGTAAAATTGGGTGTCCCACTTCTCACTAGTTGCAGGCGGACCCGAGCGTCCGCCCAGGCTGGCTGCTTCAAACTCGTAGAATTCAAACCCGGACGAACGGGGGATACGAAACCCGCGCGCGCCGTGTCGGTCGCCGGAAATGAGCAGCACGCCGCCGATCCGGTGTTTTTCGATCAGACGGAAGATGCGTTCCCGCCCCTCGGGATCCCAGGCGCCCCAGGAATCTTTTCCTTTCGAGACATGATCGGTCCACATCGAGCCGCAGGATAGAATGATGAACGGCCCCTTGCAGTCGAGCAACTGCTTCTCCAGCCAATCCATCTGATCATCGCCGAGGAACGAGCCTTTCTTGTTTTCGCGGAAGTAGCGGTTATCGGTCATGATCACATCGCATGGCCCGATCCGAGTGCGGGTGAACACGCCGCGTCGCTCGTCATCAAACCCAAAAGAAGGATTATTCCACGACTGTGTAAATACATCGCAAACACCCTGTTTGTCCTGCTCAGTGTATCCTCTTACAATGCCAGCCCCATCGTTTCTGAAATAATCATGATCATCCCACGTCGCATAGACCGGCATGCGCGCAACCAAATCGTTCCAGGCTGGCATCAAGTCCCGATAATAGGTATCCAGCCGATGCATGCCCAAATGGTTATTCCGATCCTGCACCGCAATATCACCAATCAAAAGCATTGCCGACGGGTTACGGCTACGGATCAAGGCCGACTGCTTGGGGTTGCCAAGACCCCAACGATGGAAACAGCTCCCGAACGCGATGCGGACCTTGCCGGAGGTCGTGGCCTTCGGCGCCGTCACAATCGTCGCATGCTCAGGGATAGAAATTTTCGTGCCGTCCACCCATAAGCTATAAGGATAGCGAGTGTTTGGTTTTAAGCCGGTCACCGGCACAATCGCTGTCAAGTCCGACGCAACCGTGCTCAAAACGGGGCCGTATGTTTTATTACCCAAACGCACTTCCACCGTCGCTGGTTTCAGCGTGCGAACCCAAACGCGCGCGCCTTCTTCGCTCACTGCGCCCAGCATCGGTCCACCCAAATGGGTCATCTCGGCCTTTGCACAAAGCGCCTGAAACTCCGGCTGTTCGGCCAACTGGACAAAGGTTCGGTCTTTTGATTCGCTCAAATAGGTATAGGCGTATTTCATCAGCTCCTGCTTTTCCGCCGATTGTTCACCCCACAGATTCAACAATCTCAGGCTGGTTTTAAGATCACCCTTGATGAGTTGCACGTGCAAGGAGTGAGAATTATTCGATGCCCCCATATCCGCCAGCGCGGTAGCAGGATAAAAGGCATATCGGCCGATTGCCGCAGCTGTGAGTGTTAAATAGGTTCTACGATCCATCATTCAATTCTTCCAGTTATTTTGCGTTACCAATTTTAATGCCCTGCGCCTTTAGCCATTTTTCGCACACTGGGAACCAGTCCACCTTTGCCAACCCGTGACCGCCAAAAATAACAGGAAAGTCCGCGAACAGCGTGCCGCTGCAGTCAGTTTCGATTTCTTCCAGATAGATTTCATCGTTTAGACAACAGATTTTCCTACATCCAAACAGGCCGTCATTACATCTATAGCCCGTCCTCAGAAATCAATGTAGGTGTGACTGTCATCAGTAGCTTCCTGGGCTGTGAATTCACGGTAGCGGTGCGGAACAATCTGCCGAGGAAGGGGATATCACCAATCAGGG
>NZ_JARGOQ010000056.1 GCF_029233945.1 Sneathiella sp.
AACGTCACCGGGCAGATATACGAGAGCTGGCTACAGGCGCTTGATCCGCAAAAACCGCTATCGCTTTACCTTCATGTGCCCTTTTGCCAGAAGATGTGCTGGTATTGCGGATGCCACACCAAGGTCGTTGCCCGATATGATCCTGTCCGCAGATATGCGCAGGCATTGCGCGCTGAGCTAAAGATGCTCGCGGATGCGCTACAGGGTAAGTTTCAGGTCTCGCATATCCACTGGGGCGGCGGTACGCCGACAATGCTGTCGGCTGAGGATTTTTCTGAAACCATGGGTCTGATCAAGGATCTCTTCCTGATTACGGAAGCGGCGGAGCTTGCCGTGGAAATAGATCCGAGAACGGTCGATACGCATAAAATTGAGACACTTGCCGCTTCCGGAATCAATCGCGTTAGCCTAGGTGTTCAAGACTTCAATCCACAAGTGCAAGAGGCGATCAATCGGGTACAGCCATATGAGCTTACAAAGGACGTAACAGAGAATTTCCGCGCCGTTGGTATTCATAATATCAACTTTGACTTGATGTATGGCCTGCCCCTACAGACAGAGAAAGACATCCTGAAAACCGTTGATCTTTCTCACAGTTTACGTCCGGACCGGATTGCACTTTTCGGGTATGCACATGTTCCCTGGATGAAAAGCCATATGAAGATGATCCGGGAGGAAGATTTACCGGATAGCGAAGCACGACTGCAACAGACGGTCGCGGCATCAGAACGGTTAATGGCGCTTGGGTATCATCAGATCGGCCTTGATCATTTTGCGAAGGCCGATGATACGATGGCCGCCGCTCTCACGGAGGGAACGCTTAACCGGAATTTTCAGGGATATACGACGGACAATGCCGAGGTGCTGCTGGGCGTCGGGGCGTCATCCATCGGCCGTCTGCCGCAAGGCTATGTACAGAATGCGGTGGCGATGAAAACCTATGAAGATGAGGTGCTGATCGGGCATTTCCCAATCGCTAAGGGTATCCGCCTGAGCGATGATGATCGAGTGCGTGGGCATATAATTGAGCGATTAATGTGTGATCTTGAAGTCGATCTGGAGACTGCTGCCCGTCAGTTCGGATTTGATGCGTCCTATTTTTCTGATGAGTTGGATAATCTGCAAGCTTTTGAAAAGGAAGGAATTATATCGATTGATGGCAGCCACATTGTCGTTCAGCTCGCAGGGAGAATGCTCATCCGCGCCGTTTGTGCCGTATTTGATGCTTACCTCTACCAAGGCTCGGCGCGGCACTCAAAAGCCGTCTGACTTCTCCAAAACATAACAAATCGATTATTTCTGAAGAGGAAGATTTTCCTGAGTTGATTTAGATCAATGACGGAATTTGATCATACCCTAATTTGCGAATTGAGGGGGAGTATCGGTGATTTTCATCCCGAAGAGTTTTCAAAACTCTTCAAGCACTCCTGAAGACAATCGCAACAGACGGAACTTGGGTATGAATCTGTTATGGCTCGCTTTTACAATCATCGGCGTCCTGTTGGGCGTTATCCTGTCCGCAAAGGCGGTCGATCCGACAATGATGCTGCACGGCATGGTGTTTTCCATCGCCGCTGTGCTGAGTGCCTTTGCCCTGATTGCGAGGAATTATCGTAACATCAACAGCCCCGGTCTGGCGGATGTCAATGGCAGTGTTAATTACAACACGGAAATCATTAAAGCCGGGGTTATCGCCTCTACATTCTGGGGGGTTGTGGGCTTTTCTGTTGGATTGCTCATTGCCCTGCAGCTTGCCTTCCCGGTTCTGAATTTTGACCTTCCCTGGACAAATTTCGGGCGTCTTCGTCCGCTTCATACTTCCGCGGTTATCTTTGCATTCGGCGGCAATATCCTGATCATGACATCCTTTCATGTGGTGCAGCGAACCTGCCGCGCCCGGCTTGCCGGGGATGTCGCACCCTGGTTTGTCTTCTGGGGATATCAGCTCTTCATCGTGCTGGCCGCGACAGGTTACGTACTCGGCGTCACCCAATCGAAGGAATATGCCGAGCCTGAATGGTATGTGGATATCTGGCTCACACTGGTCTGGGTGGTTTATCTGCTGGTGTTCCTTGCGACGATCTGGAAGCGGCAGGAAAAGCATATTTATGTGGCCAACTGGTTCTTCCTTGCCTTCATCGTGACAATTGCGATGCTGCATATCGTGAATAACCTCTCCGTACCGGTCAGTTTTACCGGCGTGAAAAGCTATTCCCTTTTCGCCGGTGTGCAGAGCGCTTTGACACAATGGTGGTATGGTCATAATGCCGTTGGTTTCTTCCTGACGGCGGGCTTCCTCGGGATTATGTATTACTTCATCCCGAAGCGAGTGAACCGGCCGGTTTATTCCTACCGCTTGTCGATCATTCATTTCTGGTCGCTGATATTTCTCTATATCTGGGCCGGACCGCATCATCTGCATTACACCGCTTTGCCGGATTGGGCGCAGACCCTCGGCATGACTTTCTCGATCATGCTCTGGATGCCATCATGGGGCGGGATGATTAACGGCTTGATGACGCTCTCCGGGGCGTGGGACAAGCTCCGGACCGATCCGGTTGTCCGCTTCCTGGTGACATCGGTTGCCTTCTACGGGATGAGTACCTTTGAAGGCCCGCTTATGTCGATCAAGGCTGTGAACGCGCTCAGTCATTACACGGACTGGACCATCGGCCATGTGCATTCCGGGGCGCTTGGCTGGGTGGCGTATATCAGCTTTGGTGCGCTTTACTTCCTGACGCCTGTTGTGTGGAAACGCAAATCGCTTTATTCGGACGCCCTCGTCAATCTGCATTTCTGGATATCGACCGTGGGTATTCTGCTCTATATCACCGCGATGTGGGTCTCCGGCATTCTGCAGGGCCTGATGTGGCGTGCCTATGATGCCTTTGGTTTCCTTGAGTATTCCTTCAGTGAGACAGTCGAGGCGATGCATCCGTTCTATGCGATCCGGGCCGGTGGCGGCGCCCTCTTCCTGATCGGCGCCCTTATCATGGTTTATAATCTCTGGCGAACGGTTCGAGGTGATGTGCGTGCGAAGGAAGCAGGCTCACTTGTGCCGAATATGGAATTTGCGGGAGCGAGGTAAGTAACATGTTCAGTCACAAGAAAATTGAAAAAAACTCGATCCTGATGCTGGTCCTTGTCCTGATCGTGGTTTCTATCGGCGGCCTGATCGAGATCGCCCCGCTGTTCTATCTGGAAAGCACGATTGAGAAGGTAAAGGGAATGCGGCCCTACAGCCCGTTGGAACTTGCAGGGCGGGACATCTATATCCGCGAGGGCTGCTACAACTGCCATAGCCAGATGGTGCGTCCTCTCCGTGATGAGGCGGAACGCTATGGCCATTATTCATTGGCGGCGGAAAGCATGTATGACCACCCCTTCCAGTGGGGCTCCAAACGGACCGGACCGGACCTCGCCCGGGTCGGGGGACGCTATTCTGATGAATGGCATGTCACCCATTTGAATAACCCCCGCGATGTGGTGCCGGAATCCGTTATGCCGGGATATCCGTTCCTTGGAAAGACGCCGCTTCATATACCGGATGTTGCCGGTAACCTTGAGACGAACAAGCTTGTCGGTGTGCCCTATTCGGAGGAAATGATCGAAAATGCGAAGCTGGATCTGTCGATACAGACAAATCCGGATGCAGATGAGATTGATGCCTTTATGGACCGCTACCCCAAGGCTCAGGTGCGTGATTTTGACGGAAATCCGGCGATGTTGTCAGAGCTGGATGCATTGATTGCCTATCTTCAGATGATGGGAACCCTGGTTGATTTTACGTCCTACGACGTGGATGCCAATAAACGGTAGGAGGGAAGAATGGATTATCACAGCGTTTCCACCTTCGCACAGAGTTACGGACTGCTTTACCTGTTCGGCCTGTTTATTGCGGTGCTGGCTTACGCACTGTGGCCGCGAAATAAGGAAAAGTTCGACAAGGCAGCTCATATCCCGCTCGAGGAAGATTAAGATGTCCGACAAGGTTGAAAAAGACGAAGTCTCCGGAACCGATACAACGGGTCATGAATGGGACGGTATCAAGGAACTGGATACGCCCATGCCGCGCTGGTGGCTTTGGACAATGTACGGCACCATTATCTGGGCAATCGGTTACTGGATCGTCATGCCAGCCTGGCCGCTGATCAGTAGTCATACTGCCGGGTTCCTCGGGTATTCCTCTCGTGGATCGCTGGAACAGGAATTGGCGGACGCGACAGCGGCTCATGCGGAAGACCGGAATGCGCTTGTCACGATGGAACTTAGCGCCGTCAAGAACAATAGCCAGCTTTATCAGTTCGCTTTGCGGGGCGGGAAATCGGCTTTTGCCGTGAATTGTTCGCAATGTCATGGCTCCGGCGCACAAGGGGCGCCCGGCTTTCCCAACCTGAATGACGACGACTGGCTTTGGGGTGGGGATGTGGATGCGATTTATGAAACCATTAAGTATGGCATTCGCTCTGATCATGATGATACCCGTATTGGGGAGATGCCGGCCTTTCTCACCGATGAAATGCTCACCAAGGAGCAGATTAATGATGCGGCGGAATATATCCTTTCTCTCTCGGAGAAGCGGGAGGATATGGCCGCCGTCGATCGGGGACAGGACGTTTTTATGGAGAACTGTGCGGCCTGCCATGGCGATAAGGCGAAGGGTGGCCGGGACTTCGGCGCACCCAACCTGACCGATGCGATCTGGTTCTACGGGAAAGACAAGGATGTCATTCTCAGAACCATATCCCGCGGGCGCAACAATGTTATGCCGGCCTGGGTCGATCGTCTCGATGATGCAACGATCCGTCAGTTGGCTTTGTATGTGCACTCCCTCGGGGGCGGGGAGTAATCGTTTAACCTATCCATTTTGGAGTAAGGGTTGTGGTTAACAGCTCCGTAGAAAATATCGATGTCCGTCCGGTTAACAAGAAAGAGAACCGGGCGCTCTTCGAAAAGCGCGAGAAAATTCAGCCGAAGAAGGCGCGCGGAAACTTCCGTCGTCTGAAATGGATCATCATGGGTGTAACCTTGGCGATCTATTATATCACTCCCTGGATTCGTTGGGATCGGGGGGAGAGCGGGCCGGATCAAGCCGTGCTTGTCGATCTCGCGCGGGAGCGGTTCTATTTCTTCTTCATCGAGCTTTGGCCACAAGAAGTTTACTACATCACCGGGCTGCTCATTCTGGCAGCAATTTCCTTGTTTCTGGTGACGTCACTCTTTGGGCGCGCATGGTGCGGATATTCCTGCCCCCAAACGGTCTGGACGGACCTTTTCATCTTCGTTGAACGAATGGTAGAGGGCGACCGCAATGCTCGCCTGAAGCTGGATAAGGCCCCGACGTCGGTGTCGAAATTTGGCAAACGGTTATTGAAGCATTCGATCTGGATCGTCATCGGTGTTCTGACCGGTGGCGCATGGGTTTTCTATTTTGCAGATGCGCCGACGCTATTACGGGAGCTGTTCACATTTGAAGCCCCTGTAATTGCCTATTCCAGCGTCGCCGTTCTGACGGCGACGACCTATGTGTTCGGCGGATTGATGCGGGAGCAGGTTTGCACTTACATGTGCCCCTGGCCGCGAATACAGGGCGCAATGGTGGATGAAGACACATTGACTGTCACCTACCATAGTGCTCGCGGGGAACCGCGTGGACCGCATAAAAAAGGGGAGTCCTGGACTGATAGAGGACATTGCATTGATTGCAACCAATGCGTCGCGGTCTGCCCGATGGGCATTGATATCCGCGATGGATTACAGCTTGAATGCATCACTTGCGCGCTTTGCATTGATGCCTGTAATGATGTGATGGACAAGATCGATCTGCCGCGCGGTCTCATCGGGTATGATACGCATGCCGGACAGTTCGACAGCAACCCGGAACGCAAGCTCGATATTCGCTTTATTCGCCCCCGGACAATTGCGTATGGGTTAATCCTGGCGCTGGTCGGGGCGGTGATGCTCTTTACCTTGCTCAACCGGTCGGTCCTCGATGTAAATGTCATCCGGGACCGTAACCCGCTGTTTGTGACTTTGTCGGATGGATCCATTCGAAATGGTTACACGGTAAAAATCCTCAATAAAATTCATGAAACTCGCCAGTTTCAGATTGAGGTGGTGGGGCTGAAAAATGCACAGGCCTGGATTGAAAGTGGTCCGCCGATTGGCTTGCCGATGATCGTGACTGTGCCGGCGGATGCCCTTTCCAGCTATAAACTCTTTATATCCGCACCCGCCCAAAACCTGCCTGGCAAGACTTCGGATATAGATGTTGTCGTCACTGATTTTAAAAGTAATGAACGTGATATTCAGGAAACCAGCTTCAAGGGGCCGGAGAAATGAGCGCAAGTATTAACGGCAAACCCCTGACCGGACGGCATGTGGCCTTGATACTGGCCGCGTTTTTTGGCGTGATGTTCGCCGTTAATGGTGCCTTCGTTTATTTCGCTCTCGGTAGTTTTTCAGGGCTCAGCGAGTATGATGCCTATAAGCGGGGCCTCGCCTATAATGAGGAAATCGATCACCGTGCGCGGCAGATTGCCCGAGGGTGGCAGCCAGCGTTATCGTTCGAGCAGATGGTTGCGGCAGAAGGTAAGCTAATCCTCAGTATTCTGGGTCCTGACGGCAGAAATCTTGAAGACCTTGAGGTCGTCGCGACCATTCGTCGCCCGGTGATTGAGGGGACTGATCAAAGCCTCTCATTGATATATGATGAGAAAAATTACACTGCGGATATTATTTTTATGGGGTCAGGTCAGTGGGATGTTTCCATTCTTGCGCATGGCGGCGGCTATGAGGAGCCCTACCGTCTGGATAAGCGGATATGGGTGAAATAGCCCTTAAAAATCCGACGAATCTGGCAGCAGGCCGTTCTTACGACCTGGGCGGTGATTGTTGTTCCAGCGGTGCCATGGTACTCAACGAAGCGACATCTCCCGCCGCTGATTTCGACGACTTTGTGAGCGCTGACCCCACAGCTTTTGTTGAAAGTGATCAGGACGGCAATGCCATACTGCATACACTCGTTGAGAATATGCATTGCGCCAATTGCATTAAGACAATTGAGCAGACGTTGAAATCCAATCCGGCTGTTTTGGATGCGCGGGTTAACTTTTCAACCCGACGGCTCTTTCTGCGGTGGCTTCCTGACGGAGTAGATGTCGGTGAACTTGTGAAGCCGATTATCGCACTTGGCTATCCGCTCACACCCTATAATCCTGCGATGATAATATCAGCCGCAGCGGAGGAAAATGCGCGTCTCCTTCGGGCGCTGGCCGTCGCAGGATTTGCCGCGGCGAATGTGATGTTGTTGTCCGTATCTGTTTGGGCGGGACTATTTTCTGAAGATATGGGGCCGGCGACTCGTGATTTCCTTCACTGGATTTCTGCCATGGTGGCATTGCCGGCGGTTGCCTATGCCGGCCAGCCCTTTTTTAAATCCGCAGTTGCGGCCCTCCGGGCGGGGCGTCTCAACATGGATGTGCCCATTTCACTTGCGGTGGTTCTGGCGGCCGGGATGAGCCTCGCCGAGACGGTGCAGGGCGGTGAGTATGTCTATTTTGACGCGTCGGTTACGCTTCTCTTTTTCCTGCTGATCGGACGCTACCTCGATAATGCCGCTCGCAGCAAGGCGCGCTCCGCGGCGGAGCGGTTGCTGCTTCTGAAGGCGGTGGCGGCGACAATAATTCAAAAAGACGGCAGTCTGAAAACTGTTCCCGTTGAGGCCGTGACGCCGGGAACCCATGTCAAAATTATGGTCGGCGACAGACTGCCCGTCGATGGAGTGATCGTGCAAGGCCGGTCTGACCTCGATGTGAGTTTGATTACCGGGGAAAGCCTGCCGAGCGTGGTTAGCGCTGGCGACAATGTGTTTGCTGGGACGCTGAATTTGAGCGCGCCGCTTGAGATTGAGGCCACAAAGACAGGCGATAATACTCTGCTCGGTGATATTGTCCGGTTGATGGAGGCGGCAGAGCAGGGCCGTGCGAAATATGTTCGTCTTGCCGACCGGATTGCGGGGTTCTATGCGCCTGCAGTCCATATTCTGGCGGCGGGGACATTTATAGGCTGGTGGATTTTAGCCGGTAGCTGGCAAAATGCGCTGATGCAGGCGGTGGCCGTGCTGATCATAACCTGCCCCTGCGCCCTGGGGCTGGCCGTGCCTGTGGTGCAAGTGGTCGCGAGCGGACGGCTCTTGATGAAGGGAATTCTGGTCAAGGCCGCCGATGGTCTCGAACGCCTCGCGGAAGTGGATACCATTGTTTTTGATAAAACCGGGACGCTGACTGAAGGCCGCCTCGATCTAGTCAATCGCGATGAAATTACATCAGCGCATCTTGATCTTGCCGCCCGGATCGCCCGTAACAGCCGCCACCCGCTTGCTCGCGCTGTCGCACGGGCTGGCAAGGGTGCGGCGGAATACCTAGAGGTTGAGGAATGCCCCGGCGAAGGCCTGAAGGCGCAGTTGAACGGAAAAGTAATACGACTTGGAAATCGCAATTTTTGTCATGTGAGCGACGATGCAGCGTCTGGAAAGGCACCGGGGCCGGAGCTTTGGTTGAAAATTGAAAATGAGGATGCTATCCAGTTTCGATTCCGGGATCGGCTGCGTCCCGGCGCCCATGCGGCAATTGAAAATCTGAAGGCGCTGGGTTTCAAGATTGATCTTCTCTCGGGAGATCGGAAAGCTGTGGTTGCGGAGCTTGCCGAGGCGCTTGGTATTGAGAATTGGTATGCCCAGAAAAAGCCCGAGGATAAGGTTGCGCATCTTAAATCACTTGAGGCCAAGGGGCATAAGGTGTTGATGGTCGGTGATGGTCTTAATGATGCACCGGCGCTGGCCTCTGCGCATGTGTCCCTGTCTCCCGCAAGCGCGGCGGATATCAGCCAGACCGCAGCGGATTTCGTTTTTCAGGGCCGGAACCTGTCGGCGGTGGCGGAAACGATCCATGTCGCTCGCGCATCTAAGCGCTTGATCTTCCAGAATTTCTCCCTTGCCTTTCTTTACAACGCCATCGCCATTCCGCTGGCGGTCGCCGGGCTCGTCACGCCGTTGATCGCGGCGGTTGCCATGTCGGCCTCATCCCTTGTCGTCTGCCTCAATTCCCTCCGCCTTCGGATGGAAAGGAGGGGCGCTACGCGATGAATGTACTTATCTACCTTATTCCGGTAGCGCTGTTCTTGGGTGGCATTGGGCTTGCCGCCTTCCTCTGGAGCCTGAAAAGCGGACAGTATGAAGATCTTGAGGGCGCTGCAAATCGCATCCTTATCGATGATGAGAACGACGAAATTTCTTAATACGCCAGATATCTAGTGCTGCACAAAGCTGGCAGTTTTGAAACTCTCCTGATATTGTACTCCTGAATAAATTAGTTTCCTGTGGCGTAATTCATCATGGCAATTTGGGGTAAAATACTGGGCGGTGCAGCCGGACTTCTTGTGGGAGGTCCGCTTGGCGCGCTTGTTGGCGGGCTTGCGGGGCACGCAGTCGATAAATATCGCGAAACGGCGTCAGGCGATGAAGAAATCGGTCAGCATCAGGTTAAGCAGGTCGCCTTTACCATCGCGGTCATTGCGCTCGGTGCGAAGATGGCAAAGGCCGATGGCGTTGTCACCCGGGAGGAGATCGATGTCTTCAAACGGGTTTTTCGTATTCCGCCAAATGAGGAAAAGAATGTTGGCCGTGTCTTTAACATGGCGCGACAGGATACAGCTGGATATGAAGAATATGCGGCGCAGGTCGCAAGGATGTTTCACGATACGCCTAAGTTGATGGAGGATCTTCTCCACGGCCTGTTTGCCATTGCGATGGCGGACGGCGTCCTGCATCCGGATGAGGATATTTATCTTCAGAACGTTGCCGCGATCTTCGGCTTTAACGAGGCTGCGTATGCCAGGATACGCAGCTATCATGCCAAGGATGGCGAGGGAGACCCATATCAGATTCTCGGTGTCTCCGCTGATATTTCCGATGCGGAACTCAAAAAAGTCTATCGTCAGCTCATTCGTGAAAACCATCCGGACAAGGTCATTGCCGACGGCCTGCCACAGGAATTTGTGGATGTCGCCAATGCCAAGCTCGCCAAAATTAACGCCGCCTATGATCAGATTGAGAAAATCCGCGGTCTGTAGAATCGGAACAAAAATTGAAAAACAGAGATCTAGCCCTGATGTTGCTGGTCAATATGCTCTGGGCATCCAATTTTCTGGCGGCGAAGATCGGCATGGAGGTATTCACGCCACTTCTGTTCACAGCCCTCCGGTTCTCGCTTGTAATTATTGTGATGCTGCCCTTTGTTTCCCTTCCGCATGGCAATTGGCGCAAGATTATAATTATTGGCATCTTGATGGGCGTTTTGCATTTCTCCCTGATGTTCTGGGGTTTGTCGCTTTCGCCTGACATCTCGTCTGTCGCGATTATCAATCAGACCTTTGTGCCTTTTTCCGCTCTGCTTGCGATGATATTCCTGAAGGAAAAGATCGGCTGGCGGCGCTGGGGCGCGATCATTATGGCGTTCTCCGGGGTTATGGTGATCGGGTTCGATCCGGTAATCTTTGCGAACTGGCTCTCGCCAACACTTGTCATCATTGCCTCCTTCCTGGTCTCCCTCAATATGGTGATCGTCCGGACAATGCCGGGGGTTAGCGCCCTTAATCTTACCTTCTGGACAGCGGCGATTGGAACACTTCCGCTCTACTTCTTCTCTTACCTGTTTGAAGATGGTCAATGGACTGCCATTCAGACCGCCTCTTGGGAGGAGTGGGGTGCAGTTACCTTCTCCGCCCTAGGCGCGACGGTTGTCGGCCACGGACTTGGCAATTATCTGATCAAGCATTATCCTGTCAGTACAATCGCACCCTATTATCTTCTGGTGCCGGTCTTTGCCGTTGCCCTTGGTATTATTTTCTGGGGCGATGTCATGACGGTGGAACTTATGATCGGCGGCGCAATGGTGATGAGCGGGGTGACGATCATTACTTTCCGGTCGGCAAAAAAGAAGCCAGCAAAGCATGTCCAAAGCGATTGAGAATATCATCTGGCACCCGTCGCCAAATTTCGATGCGCGTGAAGCGGGAACGCCGGTTGATATGCTCGTTCTGCATTATACGGGGATGAAAACGGGTGCTGAGGCCATTGAGCGCCTCTGTGATCCTGACGCGAAGGTGAGTGCTCATTATGCCGTCGAGGAAGACGGTCGGATTTTTGCTCTGGTGAAAGAGGAAATGCGCGCCTGGCATGCGGGCGTTTCCTGTTGGCGGGGCGCGCAAAATATCAATGCCCGCTCAGTCGGGATAGAGATCGTTAATCCTGGACATGAATTCGGTTATCGCGCTTTTCCGGCGGTGCAAATGGCGGCTGTTACGGTACTGGCGGCCGATATCGTGGCGCGCCATGCCATTTCGGCGCGGAATGTGGTTGGCCATTCGGATGTGGCGCCGCATCGCAAGGAAGATCCCGGAGAGTTGTTTGATTGGCAGGAACTGGCGAGGAGTGGTGTCGGCCTTTGGTATCGTGGCGAGGCCTCTGCCTCTCACAAAATTACCCCTCTTGCGTCTAATGATAAGGGGAGCGCCGTCTCTGACTTGCAAGAAGCGTTGAAGGAGCTGGGCTATGACGTTGTACTCGATGGGCATTACGGTGTGGCGTTATCGAGCGTCATACGAGCCTTTCAGCGTCATTGGCGACCCTCAAAAGTGGATGGAGAGGCAGATGAGGAAACACAGGCGATCATTTACGCATTGCGGGAAGAGGTTCGCCGCTTGACTTGATCATTTTGCAAGCTTAGTTACAAGCGGACAGATGGCTGGATGATCGCCGCTCGCCGAAAGGGGAGGGGAGGAAAGTCCGGGCTCCACGGAAATGCGATGCCGGTTAATGGCCGGCGGGGGCGACCCCAGGGAAAGTGCCACAGAAAGTAAACCGCCCGGTCTCCGGGTAAGGGTGAAAGGGTGCGGTAAGAGCGCACCGCGCCTCTGGCAACAGCGGCGGCATGGTAAACCCCATCGGGAGCAAAACCAAATAGGGATGGTCTGCGCAAGGGCAACCTGTGTGCAAGCTGGTTTTTCGGGCTACCATCCGGGTTGGTTGCATGAGGTGTCTGGCAACAGGCATCCTAGATGAATGATCATCCCCTGTTTTCAGGGACAGAACCCGGCTTACAGGCCATCTGCCTTATTTTCTACCGTGATCTGCGGTATAATGATTTTTTGGTTAGGGCGTCTTTTCGCAGTAGGAAATAATATGGGGGTCTTGCGGGCAACGGGTCTTGGGGTGGCGGCAGCTTTTCTCCCATTTTTTGCGCCGCCTGTTTATGCCGCCGCGGCGGAGATGCCCTCCCTCGTTTATGACATCGGTATTAGCCTTTTTGTCGCCAGTATCCTTGCGATTATTTTCGTCCGGATCAAAATCCCGAGTATCGCCGCCTTCCTCGTTTGCGGCATTCTGATCGGGCCGGTCGGGGTCAAGCTCATTACCCAGCCGGAAAATATTGAAACGATTTCAGAGCTTGGCTTTATCCTGCTTTTGTTCATGATCGGGATGGAAATTGATCTTCGTCGGATGCTTCGCAGTGGCAAGATGATCATTATGTCCGGTTTGCTGCAGTACCCATTGACGGTTTTGTTTGGCATTCTGGCGGCTAAAGCGTTGGCATGGATCGGGCTGTCAGCCGTCGGTGGTAACTATGATGCCTTGTATTTTGGTCTGTTCATTGCCGGTTCCTCAACGCTTTTGGTCATCAAGCTTTTTCAGGAAAAATATGAACTGGATACAGAACCCGGGCGAATTGCGCTTGGCCTTCTGGTATTTCAGGATTTCTGGGCCATTATCGTGATTATCCTGCAGCCCTCCTTCGCGGCGCCGGAAATCATGCCGGTGCTCTATACCATGCTTGGGATCGGGCTTTTGGCGATCGTTTCCTATTCCCTCGCGAAGAGTCTTGTGCCGTTGGTTTTCCGCTGGCTCTCGAAGGAGCCGCAAATGATGCTCGTCGGCGCTCTTGGTTGGTGCTTCGCTATTGTTTTCATCGGCTATGGTTTCGAATATGTGGGGGATTTTGTTTTTGGCGAAGGCTCTCATATGTCCGTCGCCACCGGAATGAGTGCATTGATCGCTGGCTTGACCATCGCAACACTTCCCTACAGCCGGGAAATCGTCGCCAAGGTAGGGATCGTTCGGGACTTCTTCATTACCCTGTTCTTCGTCGGCCTCGGGATGAGCGTGCCACCAATTGACGGGGTGAGTGTTATCTTGATCGCCGTCGCGCTTGCCTTCTTTGCGCTGTTGAGCCGTCAGCTTATTTTCTTTCCCTTGCTCTATTTTACCGGCGGCGATCAGCGTCATGCCGAGGTCGCCTCTATCCGGCTGGCGCAGATTTCGGAGTTTGGGTTGGTTATCTCCTATCTTGGAACACAATATGGTCATATCTCCGATGAGTTTGCGAGTGCGATCATCTTCGCCTTTATTATCACCGCGCTGCTGACCCCGACACTTTACAAGCACGCCTATAGTATCCATCGTTGGATGGCGCCGCTTCTTCAGGCTATGAGGTTTCGTGAACCCGATGAAGGCGCGCTCGATACGGAAAAAGAGTATGATCTGGTGCTGCTCGGGTTTCACCGGGTCGCGTCTTCGCTGTTGCATGATATCGCCAAGAAGAAACCGGAACTGTTGCCGCGTATCCTCGTGATCGATTTTAATGTTCAGCTTCACCCCGCGATCCGCAAGCTGGGCGCAGCGGTTCGCTACGGTGATTTGTCAAATGATGAAATTCTCCTTCATGCGGGGGTGGGAAAGGCCAAGGTTGTGGTTGCCACCATTCCCGATGACATCCTTCGTGGCACCAATAACAAGGAATTGGTGAAGGTCGTTCGGCGGATAAACGAGAAAGCTATTGTGATTGCCAACGCCGAGGAACTTGCCTCCGCGCAGGAGGTTTATGCCTGCGGTGCCGATTATGTCTATATGGGGCGGATCAATACAGCCCGCGCGCTGGAAGATATTATCACCCGGACCCTGGAAGGGGCATTGGAGGATTTCCGCCGGGATGAAGAAGAGCTGCACGGACGGCACCACGAACGGGCGGAAATCCTTAAATAGCGGCTGCTTTCGGCTTAAAATTGCTGTAAATCCGGCCTATATCAGCAAATTACGAATCACTTTTGCCTGAGTCCTGAAATCAGGCAATATTTCTCCTGAGCGGCTAATTTTTATTTTCTCATCTTTGGCGCAAGAGCGATACTCTTCGGCCTTGCTGAATCGTCCTTAAGTGGCCTCGCCACCATTTGACGGCGGTAAATAAAATAGAACAAAAATAGAACATATATAAAATTCATCATTACTTTCAACAAATCAATTGGAAGATTTTATTGTCGAGTAATGCCCTAGTAACGGTCAAAATTTTACTTAATTTCCTCCTGTAACCCCCAGTATTTGGGGGTGTTTTTCGTTGACTTCCAAAAAATCCCATGATATCCCGGATTTACCCATTTTATCCCAGAAGTTCTCGTTTTTATCGGTCTGTGTCGGACGTTCATACGAAATTATCTGGGGCCTTGGGGACTGGAAAAGTAGGGGGATTTTTGGCTGTATGGCCCTGTTTCTGTCCACATATGTCAACAAAGTCGACAAGAAGGGGCGCGTGTCGGTCCCGGCGCGGTTCCGCGCGGTTCTTGCGACCAAGGGCTTCGACAGCGTTGTTTTGCTGCCGACGATCAATGGTGACGCCATTGATGCCTGTGGCATGGATGTGATGGAGGGCCTGCTTGAAAAGATCGGTGGCTTTGATCCCTTGTCAGAAGATCGGGAAAGCTTTGCCGATGCGTTAATGAGTGACGCTATTGAACTTCCTGTAGATGGCGATGGCCGCATTATGGTGCCTTTGAATATGCTTGAGGCCGCCGGTATAGACGGACTATGCGCTTTTGTTGGACGGGGCGACAGTTTTCAGATCTGGCAGCCGGAGGCTTTTGAAGTGCGTAAGAAACAGGCGCGGGCCCGCGCGGCGCAGAAGCGTGCCGCCAGTTCGGGGAATGACGGGGGTGCCGATGTCTAGGCAAGATGCTCCGCATATTTCTGTCCTGCTGCGCGAGGTTCTGGAAATCCTCAGCCCTAAAGACGGTGGTGTCTATGTGGACGGAACCTTCGGGGCCGGGGGATATTCCCGTGCCATTCTAGAGGCTGCGGACTGTCATGTATATGGAATTGATCGTGACCCGCTGGCGATTGCGATGGGGCGCGAGATGGCGGCCGAATTCCATGGTCGCCTGATCATGGTTGAAGGGTGTTTTGCGGATATGGAAGAGCGGCTCTCCGGTCAGGGGATCAATGCGGTTGACGGGATCGCGCTCGACATTGGCGTATCCTCCATGCAGATCGATGAAGCCGAACGTGGCTTTTCCTTCATGAGGGAAGGGCCGCTTGATATGCGCATGTCTGGCAAGGGCCGGACAGCGGCAGAAGTTGTTAATGAAGAATCTGAAGCAGAACTCGCCAGGATTATTTTTGTGTATGGCGAGGAGCGAAGATCACGTGCAATTGCGCGTGCAGTAGCCGAAAGACGTGAGTTGGCGCCTTTCAAGAGTACAGTTGAGTTAGCGGAAGTGGTGGCATCGGTTGTTCGTCCAACAGGAAAGGGCATTCATCCGGCGACGCGTACCTTCCAAGCGTTGCGTATAGTAGTAAATGATGAACTTGGGCAGCTGGTCAAGGGCTTGGCCGCATCCGAGCGACTGCTTACTCCCGGTGGTCGTCTTGCGGTTGTGTCTTTCCATAGTCTTGAAGACCGACGCGTGAAAAACTTCCTGTCAGCAAGGTCTGAAGGGCGTGCCAAGCCGTCTCGTCATGTTCCTGTCTCGGACGAGGGGCCAGCTCCCACTTTCAAGTTTATCAAACGGGGGACTTTCAAAGCCCGTTCCGACGAATTGGCTATCAATCCGCGATCACGTTCTGCGCGTCTGCGTGGGGCGATCAGAACTGATGCGCCAGCCTGGACGGAGGCAGCATGAAGTTAAATCTGACAGTTATTTCCCTGGTTCTTGTTGCCGCCGTGTCATTCGGTCTTTACCAGCTTTCCTATGAAGTGCAGGAGCTGGAAAAAGATCTAAAGGTCCTCAATAAGAATATATCCGAGAATAAAGAGAGCGTCCGTATCCTGAAGGCAGAGTGGACATACCAGAACCGTCCGGATGTTCTGCAGGCGCTTTCAAGTAAATATCTGCCTCTACTCCTGATCGCTCCCTATCAGGTGGCGTCGGTCGGCGAAGTGCCGTATCCGCAAGTTGATCCTGAACAGTATTCCGTTCCCGTGCCGCGCCATCATCCGCGCCGGGACTATTCGCCAGTGATGCCATTGCCGAAAGGGCCGATACAGCTTGCCACCTTCACATATGAAGGGAACCTGCAATGAGCGAATTGACTTGGTCCACTAAGTCACCTCGCCCACGCATCACGCTGACGCCCTCACTTGGCCAAAATCACCCGGATGATCATCATATGGCGTTGCGGCTCGAGGGTAGCGCGAAGGAAACGTTGGAGCAGGGCCGCAATCGACTTGTCATGGCGGGTGTTATCTTTGCCTTTTGCTTTGTTGTCCTGGCCAGTAGGCTCATCGGGCTCGCCATAAGCGGGATCGGGGGCGAGGAGGCAGTCGCGTCGGAAATCGATGCGCCGCCGCCAGCCGCCATAAGTGAAAGCAAGCGGGCGGAAATCAGGGATCGAAACGGGGTCCTGCTCGCGACTACATTGACCACAGCATCATTGTTCGCTGATCCAAAAAAAGTTATCAACCCCAAGGAAGCTGCGGCAAGGCTGATGACCGTCCTTGATGATTTGAGTGAAGCCACGATTTTGAGCAGGCTGGCCTCGGCCAAGAACTTTATCTGGCTTAAGCGGAACTTGACGCCGACCCAGCAATATCAGGTAAATTCGCTCGGCATCCCGGGTCTCTATTTTCGGGAAGAAGAAAAGCGATTTTATCCGATGGGGCCGCTTGTCTCTCATGTGATGGGTTTTACCGATGTGGACAATCACGGCATCGCCGGCGTTGAAAAGTACTTTGATGCTCAACTTGGCGGTTCTGATGAAAGATCCGTACGGGAGCTGAACCTTTCCCTTGATGTCCGGATACAGCATGCCTTGCGGGATGAACTGTCGCGTCATATGTCGATTTTCCGTGCCATCGGCGCGGCGGGAATGGTCTTGGATGTCAAAACCGGTGAAATACTGGGAATGGTTTCCTTGCCGGATTTCGACCCGAACCGGCCCGGTGATTTCTCCGGGGATGCCAAGTTTAACCGGATATCCCTCGGTGTGTATGAAATGGGGTCGACCTTCAAGACCTTCACAACAGCGATGGGGCTTGATACTGGCACCGTCGGGTTGAAGGGTGGATATGACGCAACTGAACCGATCAGCAAGGCAGGGTTTCGCATTCGTGATGACCACCCCAAGAAACGCTGGCTGTCTGTTCCTGAAATATATATGTACTCGTCCAACATTGGTGCCGCAAAAATGGCCGATGACGTCGGCCCCAAGAAGCATAAGGCGTTCTTGGCAAAACTCGGTCTTCTTGAAAAGCCGTCTTTAGAAATTCCAGAGCTCGGTGCCCCAATTTTGCCGCCAAGATGGAATAGTCTTGAGACCATGACGATTTCATTTGGTCATGGGCTGTCCGTCAGCCCCCTTCAGCTCAGCACGGGGATTGCGGCGATTGTCAATGGCGGTAACTACATTAACCCAACAGTAATTCGGCGCGATGAAGAAAAGATGACGCCTGTCCGTCAGGTAATCTCGGCCAAGACCTCCGATATCATGCGGCGGCTTATGCGGCTTGTGGTCGAAAAAGGCACAGGCGGCAAGGCGTCTGCAGCTGGTTATCTCGTGGGCGGCAAGACCGGAACGGCAGAAAAGGCCGTTGGCGGCCGGTATAAGCGAGATGCGCTGATCGCGTCTTTCGTTAGCGCGTTTCCGATGAACGATCCGCGCTACGTTGTGTTTGCAATGCTTGATGAACCAAAAGGGAACGCCCAAACCCACGGTTTCAGGAGCGCGGGCTGGACTGCGGCGCCGATCGTCGGGCGGCTGATCTCCCGGATAGGTCCGATCCTGTCGATCCAGCCGGTAGATGAAGAGAGTGAGGCAGTGCAGAAAGCTATGTTTATTCCCATTAATTCAAGGGAGAAGAAACTTGCGTCTTTCTGAATTGATGAAAGGCCGGGACGTCTCGGTCATGCATGATACGCATATCAAGGGGCTGACAGCCGATAGCCGTCACGTCGAGCCGGGGTTCCTGTTTGCCGCGCTGTCGGGGACTATGGCGGATGGCCGCGAATATATAGTGGATGCGGTTAAAAAGGGCGCAGTTGCTATTCTGACCGACACATCGTATGAGCCCGCCGATTGTGATCTCCCCTGCTTTCGGGAGGAAAATCCGCGCCTTATTCTGGCGCGTCTCGCGTCTCGCTTTTACGGGGCGGAACCGGAGACGATCACGGCTGTCACCGGAACGAATGGCAAGACATCAGTGGCCTATTTTACGCGCGCCATCTGGCAGGCGATGGGATTGCCTGCGGCAAGTATTGGCACTCTCGGGGTGATGATGCCCGATCAGACGATGCCCCTCGGGTACACGACCCCTGATCCCGTGCTCCTGCATAAGACACTTACCTATCTCGTCGGCCATGGTATTCAGCATGCAGTGATTGAGGCATCGAGCCATGGTCTCGATCAGTACCGGCTTGATGGCGCACGGATTAAATCCGCAGCCTTTACCAATCTGACACGCGATCATCTCGACTATCACTCTTCATCCGAAGACTATCTGGGCGCGAAACTTGGACTGATCTCCCGTGTTCTCGATAAGACGGGAACGGCCGTTCTCAATGCGGATTCGGGAGTTTATCCCGCCTTTTTGCGGGCTGCCAAGGATCGCGGTGTGAAGATCATTTCCTATGGCCGGATGGCGGATGAGCTCAAGCTTATCAGTCTTGCGCCTGAAAGCGCCGGGCAGGTGATTACAGTTGAAATCTTTGGAACCCGTCAGGATATCATGCTGCCGCTTGCCGGTGAGTTTCAGGTCATGAATGCCCTGTGCGCCCTTGGCTTGGTGATCGGTGCGGGCGGCGATCCAGGGATTGCGAGCCAGGCGCTTTCCAAGATCTCGAACGTCCCGGGACGGCTTGAGCTGGTCTCGAAACTTGCGAACAATGCTGCCATTTATGTCGATTATGCGCATTCCCCGGACGCGCTCGAAACAGTGCTGGAGGCGGTTCGTAGCCATGCCAAAGGCAAAATTCATGTCGTCTTCGGATGCGGCGGGGATCGGGACAAGGGCAAGCGTGCGGAAATGGGGCGTATCGCTGGTCTCTATGCGGATCGGGCGATTGTGACCGACGATAATCCGCGGACAGAGGACCCGGTTCAAATCCGGGCGGAAATCATTATAGCCTGCCCGGATGCCCTGAACATCGGCGATCGATTTTCCGCGATCGAGACAGCGATTAAGGCGCTCGGCCCGGAGGATATTCTGGTCGTGGCCGGTAAGGGCCATGAGGAAGGTCAGGTTATCGGCACGGAAACCATTCCCTTTAACGACAAGAAAGCGGTTCAGCAGATTGTCTCGAAATTAGGGGGCAAAAATGTCTGATGCCCCCCTCTGGACAGGAACGGAAATCGTTGCCGCCGTTGGCGGGCGGGCAGATCGAAAAGACTGGATCGCGACCGGTGTTTCCATCGACAGCCGGTCCCTTGAAAAGGATGATCTGTTCGTCGCGATTGTCGGTCCTGTGCATGATGGTCACGACTTTGCTCGCGCCGCGTTTGAGAGTGGTGCCTCCGCGCTATTGCTGAGCCGTCGCCCCGATGACCTGCCGGATGAGGCGAATGTTATCCTCGTGGAAGATACATTGACGGCGCTGGAAGATCTGGGGCGTGCCGCCCGGGCGCGGACAAATGCGCATGTGGTGGCAGTGACCGGCAGTGTTGGCAAGACGGGCTCCAAGGAATCGCTGCTGCATATCCTGTCGCAGCAGGGAAAAACCCACGCCAGCGTTGGCAGTTTTAATAATCACTGGGGCGTGCCCCTGTCGCTGTCGCGGATGCCGGAAGATACGAAATTTGCCATCTTTGAGCTTGGCATGAACCATCCGGGAGAACTTGGCCCTCTGTCAAAGATGGTGTGCCCGCATGTCGCGCTGATTACCACGATTGAGGCGGTCCATCTGGAGTTTTTTGCAGATGTTGAGGCCATCGCTCGGGCAAAGGCGGAGATTTTCGAAGGCTTAACCTCAAGCGGGTCGGTCATCCTCAATGGGGATAACAGCTATGGAGGTCTGCTCAAAAGCATTGCGGCAAATGCCGGCATTACGCATATCCTGACTTTCGGGGAAAAGTCTGAAGCGGACATCCGTCTTACCGATTTTACCTTGTATCCCGATCACAGCGACGTTGCGGTAAAAATCGCCTCGCATGAGGTTTTTTTCCGCCTGGGTGTGCCGGGCCGCCACTTGATCAGCAATATTCTCGGTGTACTGGGCGCGGTGAGTGAGCTTGGCGCGGATATCGAAAAGGCAGCGGTAGCGCTTGGTGATCTGCAATCGCCTAAGGGGCGTGGCGCGCGCCATATGGTGCCCTGTTTCGGCGGTAGCTACATGGTCGTCGATGAAAGCTATAACGCCAGCCCGGCCTCTATGCGGGCATCGCTGGATGTACTGCATAACCTTTATCCTGATGGCAAGGGGCGGCGCATTGCCGTGCTTGGCGATATGCTGGAGCTTGGGGAGAAGTCTGCGGATATTCACCGCAGCCTGAAGCCGGATGTCTCTGCCGCAGAAGTGGATATTCTGTTCGCATGCGGCCCCAATATGGCGGAGCTGGTGAAATCCATGCCGAGCACTATTCAAACTCATCATGAAGAAACATCGGAACTGTTGATCGATCCGCTTCTGGAGACGATCGGCGCCGGTGACATTGTTTTAATCAAGGGCTCGCTCGGGAGTAAAATGCGTCTCCCGCTTGAGGCCTTGCTAGAGCGTCGCCCTGCCGTTATGGCGGCGGCCGAACAGAGGGGGCGCTGATGCTCTATAATCTTTTATTCCCGCTCGCGGATGATTTCAGCCTGTTCAATCTGTTCCGCTACCTCACCTTCCGGACGGGGGGCGCGGTGATGACGGCGCTGCTAATCAGCTTTATCTGCGGTCCCGCCGTCATTCGCTGGCTCAAGAGTAAGCAGCACCGTGGGCAGCCGATCCGCGACGATGGGCCGCAATCTCATATTATCGCCAAGCAGGGCACCCCGACGATGGGGGGCTTCTTAATCCTTCTGGCGCTCGGGATCAGCACGTTGCTGTGGGCGGATCTGAAGAATACCTATGTCTGGGTGGTTCTGCTGGTCACGTTGGGTTTTGGCGCTATTGGCTTTGCCGATGATTACCTGAAAGTCAGCCGTCATAACACGCGAGGGCTTCCCGGTAAGCTTAAATTACTGCTGGAACTGTTAATCGCGGGATCGGCCGGGTATGTCATCATGGCAAGCTCTCCCGCAGATATTTCCGGAGTGCTGACCATTCCCTTTTTCAAGAATGCCATCATCAATCTCGGCTGGTTCTATATCCCCTTCGCTATTCTGGTAACGGTGGGGGCGGGGAACGCAGTCAATCTTACCGACGGGCTCGACGGACTTGCTATTGTCCCGGTTATGATCGCCGCGTCCTCCTTTGCGTTGATTGCCTATCTGGTGGGTAATGCCGTCTTTTCCAATTATTTGCAGGTCCAATATGTCCCGGGATCTGGCGAGCTGACCGTTTTTTGCGGCGCGCTGATCGGTGCCAGTCTCGGATTTCTCTGGTTTAACGCACCGCCAGCAATGGTGTTTATGGGGGATACGGGCTCGCTTGCCATGGGCGGCGCGCTGGGGTCCGTCAGCCTCGTTGCACGGCATGAGATTGTGCTGGCGATCATTGGTGGGCTCTTTGTACTGGAGACCGTGTCCGTCATTGTGCAGGTGGCGTCCTTCAAGTTGACGGGCAAACGCGTCTTCCGCATGGCCCCTTTGCATCATCATTACGAACAAAAAGGCTGGGCAGAGCCGACCATTGTCATCCGTTTCTGGATCATAGCCGTTATTCTTGCCCTTATCGGCCTTGCATCGCTGAAATTGAGGTAAGGGAATGATGCAGAGCCATTCATATCAGCATAGGAACATCGCCGTATTCGGTCTCGGCAAGAGCGGAATGGCAACGGCGCGCCAGCTTCATCTCGGCGCGGCGCATGTTTTTGTCTGGGATGATAATGAAGTTCGCCGCAAGGCTGCCGAGGACGCCGGACTTATCGTCCAAAACCTGACGGAGAATAACTGGCCGGAGGCTGAGGCGTTGGTTCTAAGCCCCGGTGTACCGCTCACTCATCCCA
>NZ_JARGOQ010000057.1 GCF_029233945.1 Sneathiella sp.
GTTTCCATTTCTATATTTTATGTCAGTATAACACTATGCTCAGACCTGATGTCATCGATTTGCGGAATTTTTACCACAGCTCTCTCGGGCAGGTGGTGCGGCGGACGATTGGCCGTAAAATTCGGCTGATGTGGCCGGATTTAAAAAATTTCCGGGTTCTCGGCATTGGCTATGCCACACCCTACCTTAACCCGTTTCGCGCGGAAGGTGAACGGGTCATCTCCTTCATGCCGTTGGAACAGGGGGTCATTCAATGGCCGCGTGAGGGGGGGAGTCTCGTCAGTCTTGTGGATGAGCATACCTTGCCGCTTCCTGATTCCTCCATCGACCGGATCATCTGGGTGCACGGGCTTGAAAATGCGACCGACGTTGATGTGATAATGCAGGAACTCTGGCGTGTCCTTACTTCCACGGGGAAGCTGATGGTGGTGGTGCCAAGCCGGCGCGGCCTTTGGTCGCGCACGGAAAACACGCCCTTCGGTTATGGCCGACCCTATAGCGATAAACAGCTTAACCGTCTACTCAGGGATAACAGCTTCACCCCCGGAGAAAGGCAGGGCGCGCTCTATATGCCGCCCAGCAAATGGCGTCTTAATTTGCGCCTTTCGAAAGCCTGGGAGAATATTGGCGAAAAATGGTGGGGACATTTCTGCGGAGTCCGGATTATGGAAGCGGAAAAGCAGATTTACGCCCTGACCGAATTGCCCGAACGTAAAACACGGCGGCGACCGGTTATCCTGCCTGCGGCCCGGCCGGTTATCGCCGGACGGCAAGCACGTCGTGCAAAGGAAGATGGTTAGTCTTTTTTCGACAGCATAAAGATGCAGTCCGCGCCGAAGAAATTGGCGAAGCTGCCATAGGTCGAACGGGTCATCACGTCACCCGAAGCCTTGACGATGACCGATTGTTCGATTTTGACATCCATTTTTTCGCAAAGGGCAGTGAAATCTTTAAGCGTACAGAAGTGGATATTCGGTGTTTCGTACCAGGGAATATCCAGCGAGTTTGTCATCGGCATCCGGCCCTTGATCGCAAGGTAGGCCCGACAGCGCCAATAGGCGAAATTCGGAAAAGAGACGATGGCGCGCCGCCCGATGCGAAGAAGTTGTTCCAGCACAACATGCGGCTGATGAGTGGTTTGCAGGGTTTTGCTTAAAATCGCATAGTCGAAACTGTCGTCGGGATAATAGACGAGGTCCGTATCGGCATTACCCTGCACCACGGATAGCCCATTGGCGACGCAGATATTCACGCCCTGCTGGCTCAGCTCAAGACCGCGACCTTCGACTTCTTTCGTTTCGGCAAGATGGGCAAGAAGCTGCCCGTCATCGCAGCCGACATCGAGAACCCGGCTGCCCGGCTCCACCATTTCCGCAATCAACTGCCAATCGACGCGAATATCCCGCTTGGGTACATATTTGATAGGATCATTCATGAGATCAGACCCCGGCTTTTCGCGCTCGATTGTAAAAATCCGTCGATGGTCTTGAACATTTCGGGCGTATCAAGCAGGAAGGCGTCATGGCCTTTGTCGGTTTCCACCTCAACGAAGCTAACATTCGCCGCCGCCGCGATCAGCGCATGGACGATATCCCGGTTTTCCGACGTCGGGAACAGCCAATCACTGGTGAAAGAGACGCTGCAGAAGCGGGTTTTTGTTCCCTCAAATGCGTTGGCGAGCGCGCCGCCATTATCTTCTACCAGATCGAAATAATCCATCGCCCGGGTGATATAGAGGTAGGAATTTGCATCGAAGCGGTCGACGAAGTTGATCCCCTGATAGCGAAGATAGCTCTCAACCTGGAAATCCGCGTCGAAACCATAGGTGAGGTTTTCACGATCCTGCAGGTTGCGGCCGAATTTCCGGTGCAGCGCTGCCTCCGACAGATAGGTCACATGCGCCGCCATGCGCGCAACTGCAAGGCCGGATGTCGGCTTTTTATCGCTTGCGTAATACTCGCCGCTCTGCCAGTTCGGATCGGCCATGACAGCCTGTCGCCCGACTTCATGGAAAGCAATATTCTGCGCGCTGTGGCGCGCGGCGCAGGCAATGGGAATTGCGCTGAAAACTCTGTCGGGATAAGCGCTCGCCCATTGCAGGGTCTGCATGCCCCCCATGGAGCCGCCGATGACACTGAACCAGCTTTCGATCCCGAGATAATTCTGCAGCAATGCCTGTGCGCGGACCATATCGGCGATGGTGATGATCGGAAAGTTCAGGCCGTAGGGCTTGCCTGTGTTCGGGTCGATATCCGACGGGCCGGTCGTGCCCATGCAACCGCCAAGAACATTACTGCAAACAATAAAATATTTATCTGTATTCAGAACCTTGCCCGGGCCAATCATGATCTCCCACCAGCCATTCTTTCCGGTGACGGGCTGTCGGCTTGCGGCAAACTGATCGCCGGTCAGGGCATGACAAATCAGAATCGCGTTTGATTTGTCTGCGTTCAATGTACCATAAGTGCAATAGGCCATATTGATGGCCTCCAGCGTCACGCCGCAGTCCAGCTCGAGCGGCGTCTCCTTTCCAAGGATAACGGTCTGATTATCCGACTGTGGAGGGTTTATGGACACTTTTGCTACTCTTTTCCCGCAAATGGATTAGAAAAATCTTTGTTTTGAATGACTTTGCTGTTAGCTAGTGCGGCGGGGCAAGGTCTGTCAATATATTCTTTGCCAAATACCGGGCTTTATGGTCCAATTTTGACGAAATGCACTGTTTATTCAGGGAACTATGGTGACAACAACAAATACAAAGCTGGAAGCACTGCGGGTAGAAATTGATCGCCTTGATGCGGAGCTTTTATCGGTTCTGGAGAAGCGGGTCGCAATCGTGGAAGATATCGCCGCTGCGAAAAAAGCGGACGGTAAGGCGCTCGCGTTTCGCCCGGGCAGAGAGGCGTCCATTCTTCGCAATATACTTAAGTCGCATTCCAGCAAGTTGCCCGACACGGTTATCGCGGCGATATGGCGGGAACTGATCTCGGCTGTTGGCTGGATGCAGCAGCCTTATTCGGTTTCCATAACCGCGCCCGATAAATCCGTAGGCTACTGGGATTTGGCGCGGTTTCATTTTGGCTCAGCGACGCCAATGAAGCTGCATCAGTTGCCGACGGTTGTCTTGCGGGAGGTGTATGAAAACCCGGCAACGCTGGGCGTGCTTCCCTGGTTGACGCGGGAGCGTGATACCTGGTGGACGCAGCTTGCACAAGGCGGTGAAAATGTGCCCAAGATCTTGGCGGCGCTTCCTTTCCTTGATAATCCGTCCGGTGAGTTTGAAGACCTGAACTCCCTTGTCATAGGTCAGGCGGAACCGGAGCCGTCCGGGGATGACGTGACCTTGATGGCGCTGGCCACCAGTGAAGAGGTGAGCCGGGCCCGGCTGACTGAAAATCTTACCAAGGCGGGCCTCAGCGGTTATTGTGCGGATTCACGCACGCCGGATGCCGGGGGTAGTGACTGGCTCCATCTTATTGAGATGCCCGAATTTGTCGCGAAAACCGACCCACGCCTGGTAAAGCTTGGGGAGATCGGCGGCGAAAGCTTTATCAAAGCGGTTATCCTTGGCGCTTACGCCGTTCCCATCAAATAACGCATTCCACTACCCGAGTTGAAAGAAGCCTCATGACCACTCCGGTTCCACAACCAGGCATTATGACCATCTCCCCCTATGTCGGCGGGAAATCGAAAGCGGGCGAAAACCAGAATGTCGCCAAGCTTTCGTCGAATGAATCACCGCTCGGCCCGAGCCCGAAGGCGGTTACGGCGATTGAAGCGGTTGTTGCAAATGCTCATCGATATCCAGATGGTGGCTCCCTTCTCCTGACCGAGGCAATTGCCGAGGTTCATAAACTGGATGCCACGCGCATTGTCTGCGGCAACGGGTCGGACGAGCTTATTTCCCTGCTGAATACGGCCTTTGTCGGCCCGGGGGATGAGGTGCTGTTTCCCGAGCATGGCTTCCTGATGTATGCCATTTCCGCTTCTGTTGCGGGGGCAACGCCGGTGAAGGCACCGGAAGTGGACCGCACGACGAATGTTGATAATCTGCTCGCGGCAGTGACGGAGCGAACGAAGATCGTCTTTTTGGCTAACCCAAACAATCCGACCGGCACTTATCTGCCGTATTCGGAAATTGAGCGCCTGCGGGCGGAGTTGCGCGATGATATTCTGTTGGTTCTGGATGCGGCCTATGCGGAATATGTCACCCGTGATGACTATCGCGCCGGGGTCGAGCTCGTTGATTCTCATGACAACGTCGTCATGACCCGGACCTTTTCAAAGATCTACGGTCTTGCCGCCTTGCGCTTGGGCTGGGCCTATTGCCCGCCTGATATTGTCGATGTGCTGCATCGGGCACGCGGTCCGTTTAATGTGAATGCGCTGGCTCAGGCGGGCGGGATCGAGGCTGTACGCGATCAGGCGCATATCGAGAAGGCCCGGCTACATAACGATAAATGGCTCCCGATTCTGACGCAAAGTTTCCGTGGAATGGGTTTGGGCGTGACGCCGAGTGTCGGCAATTTCCTGCTTATCGACTTCGACGGAAGTGGAAAGGCTGCCAATGAGGCCGAGGCGTATCTCGCGGAAAAGGGCTTGCTCCTCCGGGCGGTTGCGGGGTATGGCCTGCCGACCTGCTTGCGCATGACAATCGGGCAGGATGATGAAAACCACGCAGTGATAGAGGCGCTGAGGGAATTCCTCGGCACATAAAGAATGACGGAAGTGAAGTTCAAACGGCTGGCCTTGATCGGCATCGGTCTTATCGGATCATCGATTGCGCGGTCCGCGCGCCAGCATAATCTTGCCGATGAAATCGTCTGTGCAGCACGCACGGCGGACAGCCGTCGCGTCGCCAAAGAACTCGGTATCGTTGATGAGGCGTATGACAGCCCGATTGAGGCGGTCAAGGGCGCGGATCTGGTGATTTTCTGCACGCCACTTGGTACCTATGGCAAACTGGCGGAGCAGCTTGCGCCAGTGCTTGAGAACGGCGTCATTCTCACCGATGTGGGTTCGGTTAAAAGTGCGGTGATCGAGGCTATCGGCCCGCATATGCCGGAAGGCGTGGATTTTATCCCGGGCCATCCGGTGGCAGGGACGGAAAAATCAGGGCCCGCCGCGGGTTTTGCTGAGCTCTTTATCGATCGCTGGCTCATCCTGACGCCTTGCGGGCAGTCAAGCGATGCGGCGGTCGAGAAATTGACGGCCTTCTGGGCGGCGATGGGCAGTAAGGTTGAGATTATGGATGCGGAGCATCATGATCTGGTTCTCGCCATCACGTCCCACATCCCGCATCTGATCGCTTATAATATCGTCGGCACGGCGGATGACCTGGAAGATGTGACCCAGTCGGAAGTGATCAAATATTCCGCGGGTGGTTTCCGGGATTTTACCCGTATTGCCGCGTCAGATCCAACCATGTGGCGGGATGTGTTCCTGAACAACAAAGAGGCGGTACTGGAAATGCTGGGTCGCTTTACCGAGGATTTGACGGCGCTGCAGCGGGCCATTCGGCGCGAAGACGGGGAAACCCTGTTTAATATCTTCTCGCGTACTCGAGCGATCCGGCGGCAGATTATCGATGCGGGACAGGAAACGCCGGAGCCGGATTTTGGCCGTGTGCATAAGTCTGAAGAGACACCAAAGAAATCCTGAGAATGCCTATTTGCTTCCGATAACGGAACCAAGCCGCATCAGATAGACAGGACCAAGATAGACACCGCCATCCTGCGCCGACAAGGGGAGCGCGATATAGCGTTTTCCATCGTCCCCCTCTTTTGAGAGAAGCCCGAGCCCAAAGCCGATGGTGCGGGCGGCATTCTCGTCAATCTGCCGTGTCTCGGTGAGCGCTGCAAGAATTCTCTCATAGCCGGAGATGCGGGTCTCAAGCTCCCCAAGAGGGCGCATCCGGTCATCCAGGGTAATTGCGCCCTTTCCGGTGATGGCGCCATGGCCCCAATCGATATTCAGGGCCTCAATATCGACAAAGCCCCCTTCATCGCGCCATTCGGCAAGGGTATCGGCGGCGGGAAGTTTGCGCACCGTGCCGTAAAGAATTGAGGAGAGGGAGAAATCCGTAATCCGCTTGCCGAGCGGGAAATCGCTCATCCCCTCGATCACCACATTATCGGCGCGAAGGGCGATCTGCTGTCCGTCCATCTGTTCACTGGCGGCTTTTTCGTCTGAACTATTCGCTGGCCTCGGGCGGCCATGAAGCTGCAATCGTTCCGCTGTGACGGGTGACCGCCAAGAGGGAATCGTCTCAAGTTCCTTGATATCGATGGCAACGGCGCGCATGCGGCCCCGTATGGTGAATGTCGCACTGCCGAGCGCGGAGAGGGCCTTGAAATCAAGACTTCTTTGCTGGTCCTTTTCCAGCCAATCCGCCCGGCCTTTTCCTTCAACGCCGAAAATTACATGATTTATGCGCCAAGGTTGCACCACGGCCCAGAAGGTGGGAATTCTCACTTCAGGGCTTTGTTCATGGCTTGGGTTGGCAATAGAGAGATTTTCCGCCGTGACCCGGACCCGATAGGGAAAACCGGAGGCCACAAGCGGCTTATGGCTGATTTCATATCCCTCGCTGATCCGCTGTTCGCGCCAATTGTCGGCCAATTCCATCAGCCGGTCCGCAACATGGTGCCACCAGAAGACATAGCCGCCAATGAGGAGGACTAGGGCTAATATGCCGCCAAAGAGTATACGCATCAAAGGTCCGGTTGATTGCTTGTGAAACTTACCTGCACTCTATATAGAAAGAAATACTGCAGTTACAGAATTCTCTTATCCGGCCCCGCATGCATTATGAAAGATAATTCCAGCCAGCCAGCTGACGGCCTGCTTTTCAAGGCGATGCCGGTCATTTTCGTCTTTTTATGGAGCACGGGTTTCATTGGCGCGAAAATGGGCCTGCCCTATGTGGAACCAATGATGTTCCTCGCCTTGCGCTTCGGTATTTGCGTTGCCCTGATGATTCCGTTTGTGTTGATCACCGAAACCCGCTGGCCCGCCCGTTCAATCGATTATTTTCATATCTCAATCGGCGGCCTCCTGATGCATGGTGGCTATCTCGGCTTTGTTTTTCTCTCCATTTCAAAGGGAACACCGGCAGGTATCTCCTCTCTCATTGTCGGGATACAGCCGCTTATTGTCGCAGCTTTGGCCGGGCTAATGTTGAATGAAAATGTATCCTTGCAGAAATGGACCGGGTTGCTGCTCGGGCTCATCGGTGTGTTTTTCGTGGTTTTTAACAAGCTTTCGGTCGGGGAGGGAACGCTATATGGCATGAGCCTGTCTTTCATTGCCTTGATCAGTATTTCCGTCGGTACCCTCTATCAGAAGAAATTCTGTTCTCAGATGAATATTAAAAGCGGAAACCTTATCCAGTTTGCTGTCGCCGGAGTTTATTTCTACCTTATGTCACTCCTGTTTGAGACGGGGGAGGTTATTTGGTCGGGAGAGTTGATCTTCGCGTTGCTCTGGCTTGTAATCGTCCTATCGCTTGGCGCCATGACGCTGCTATATATGCTCCTGCGGCGTGGAGCGGCGGCGAATGTGTCCAGCCTCTTTTACCTGACACCGCCTTGCACAGCGGTTGTTGCTTATTTCCTCTTTGATGAGACGCTTGGCATCCTCGCCCTGATCGGGATGGGAGTTGCGGTGCTTGGCGTCGCGCTTGTAAATTATCGGTTCAAGAAGGCAAGAAACACATGACGCGAAAGTATGATTTGGTGCTGGAGCCGGACCTGCCCCCTGTCGATTACCCTCTTCCGGAATTGCCGGTGGGGGAAGACCTCTGGATATTCGGTTACGGCTCCCTGATGTGGCGTCCGGGTTTCGATCATCTTGGCATTCAGGATGCACAGCTATACGGTTATCATCGTGCTTTTTGCGTCACCTCTATCGTACATCGGGGAACGCGGGAAAATCCGGGGCTTGTGTTGGGGCTCGACCGGGGCGGTTCCTGCCGGGGGAAAGGCATTCTGTGTCCGTCAGCTATTCGGGAGCCGGTGATCGATTATCTCTACCGCCGTGAAATGGTAACCAGTGTCTACCGGCCCAGGATGGTGCGCATCAAGCTTCTGGATAGTGGCGCCATGGCGTTGGCGCTTACTTTCGTAGCCGATCCGGCCCATGAACAATATTGCGGCAAACCGTCATTGGAGGCGGCGGCGAAGATTATCGCCCGCGCCCATGGCCGGGGCGGTCCCAATGTGGATTACCTGAAAAGCACGCTGGCGCATCTTGATGAATTCGGCATCGCGGACGGCCCGCTTCACCACATTATGGATCTGATCGAAAAGGGCAGCTAGCTCGCGAAGAGCTGATCCATATTCTTGAAGGCCTTGAGTTCAATGGCGTTACCGGCCGGATCGCTGAAGAACATTGTGGCTTGCTCCCCGGTCTCTCCCTTGAAGCGGACATAGGGCTCGATGATAAAGTCGATGCCCGCCGCGGTTAGGCGATCGGCGGCCTTCTGCCACTTTTCCATCGACATAACCAACCCGAAATGACGGCAGGGCACGCCATGACCGTCCACATTGCTGGTTTTTGCCGCACTGGTTTCTTCCGGCGCGAGATGGGCGACGATCTGGTGACCATGGAAATCGAAATCGACCCAATCGGCGGAGCTTCGGCCTTCCGCGCACCCCAGCAAACCCTTGTAGAATTCACGGGCGGCTTCCAGGTCATTGACGGGAAAGGCCAGATGGAAGGGGAAGATCGTTTGCTCCGTCATAGGTATCTCCATTGCAGAATATCCGGCGTTAGTAGCGCCTTTTAGGTCATGTTGAAAGCGATAATAAGGTTAGCTGCATTTGGAATAACCGCAGGTCGTGCAGGTGTCACAGCCTTCGATTTTTAGCAGCCCTGCTTCGCCGCATTGCGGACATTGCCGAAGCAACCCCTCTTTTGGCTTGCTTGTGCCCCCGACGACGACTTTTGAGACGGCTTCGCTCGTCTTTTCCTGCTTCCCCTCCGGCGGTGGCAGGAAGCCGATCTGGATCATATGGGTCTCAATCACCTCCCCGATTGCTGCGAGGAGGGAGGGAACATATTTCCCCTTTACCCAGGCACCACCGCGCGGATCGAAGACGGCTTTCAATTCCCCGACCACAAAGCTGACGTCGCCGCCGCGCCGGAAAACGGCAGAAATCATGCGAGTGAGCGCCACCGTCCAGGCAAAATGCTCGACATTTTTCGAATTGATGAAAATCTCGAACGGGCGGCGGCGGCCGTCCTGAATAATGTCGTTCAGTGTTATATATATGGCGTGATTGCTCTCCGGCCAGCGGAGTTTGTAGGTCTGGCCGGGCAGTGTGCCGGGTCGGTCCAGCGGTTTCGTCATATAGACAATGCCGCCCGCCTCGAAACTGTCGGAGGGTTTGCTGTAGGGCACATCGAGCGGTAGATCAGGCTGTGCGCTTGCCGGTTCTTCCGGTTTTAATTCCAGCACCGCACCGGTGATATCATTCGGCCGATAGGTCGTGCAGCCCTTGCAGCCCTGCTCATAGGCTTGCAGATAGATATCCTTGAAATTCTCGAAGCTGATATCTTCCGGGCAGTTGATGGTTTTAGAGATCGAACTGTCGATATATTCCTGCACGGCGGCCTGCATTCGCACATGATCGGGCGGGGTCAGCACTTGCGCATCGACGAAATAGTCGGGAAGCGGTTCGTCCGCGCCCTTAAGCCGACGGAACAGGCGAAGCGCATAATCGGTCACTTCCTCCGATTTTCGGGTATCGTCCGGCATCAACACATTGCGGGTATAGGAGAAGCTGAACACCGGCTCGATCCCACTGGAAATATTATCCGCGAGCAGTGAGATCGTGCCTGTCGGCGCGACGGAAGTGACAAGCGCATTGCGGATGCCTTTTTCGGCAATCGCCTCGCGGATGTCCTTATCCAGCGTGTTGATTGTTTCTCCGTCGAGATATTTTTCCTTATCAAAGAGCGGGAACGCGCCTTTTTCTTCTGCGAGGTTGGCAGAGGCGAGATAGGCGGAACGCTGGATTTGCGCCATCCATTTGCGTGTAAGTGCCAGCGCCTTGTCCGAGCCATAGCGCACGCCGCACATGATCAACGCATCGGCAAGCCCGGTAATGCCAAGTCCAATGCGCCGCTTCGCACGGGCTTCATTCGCCTGTTCGGGGAGCGGGTAGCCGGATATATCGACGACGTTATCCATCATCCGGATGGCATCGCGCACGACGCCATCGAGCTTTTTGAGGTCAATGGCGGCCTTTTTCTCGAACGGATGGACGACCATCCGGGTGAGGTTGACCGACCCCAAAAGACAGGCGCCATAGGCAGGTAATGGCTGTTCCCCACAAGGATTGGTGCCAGTGATGGTTTCCGCATAATAGAGATTGTTGCGGGCATTGATGCGATCGATAAAGATAACGCCCGGCTCTGCGAAGGCGTAGGTTGCGCGCATAATCTCGTCCCAGAGTTCCCGCGCCTGCACCGTTTTATACAGGGTGCCGTCAAAGCGAAGTTCCCACGCGTCGTCCTTCTTGACAGCCTCCATAAAGGCGTCCGATACGAGGACGGAAAGATTGAACATCCGGAGGCGACCGGGATCCTGTTTCGCCTTGATAAAGTCGAGAATATCCGGATGATCGCAGCGCATCGTCGCCATCATGGCGCCCCGGCGGGAGCCCGCGCTCATGATCGTGCGACACATACTGTCCCAGACATCCATGAAACTGAGCGGGCCGGACGCATCGGAGCCCATACCATGGACTGGTGCGCCCTTCGGCCGAAGGGTCGAGAAATTATAGCCGATTCCGCCGCCTTGCTGCATGGTGAGGGCGGCTTCCTTCAGATTATCGAAGATCGACGACATGTCATCACCGATATCGCCCATGACGAAGCAGTTAAAGAGTGTGACCTGACGTTTCGTCCCGGCACCGGATAAGATGCGCCCTGCGGGGAGAAATTTGTAATCTTCGAGAAGGGTATAAAAGCGTTCTTCCCATTTTTCCCGCTCCGTTTCGGCCTCCGCCTCTGCCGTGGCGCGGGCGACACGCCGCCAGCTATCCTCGATGGAGCGTTCCTTTAAGGAGTCATCGGCGGATTTGAAGCGATATTTCATATCCCATATCTGTTGAGATATCGGGGCGACAGGCGACATTGGGCACCTTCATTTTGGAAAAAACTCGTCCTACTAAATATAGTAGCAAAGGGGTCTTACGCAAAATTTAATATGTGCGCATAAGCCTATGGTATGTATTTCGTGCGCCCTTCCGCGACCAGAGCCTCCGTCTTTTCCTCAATCCGGGATTTCAGCTCCTTCATAAAGGCTTTGCGGTCCATTCCGGCCTCGATCGGCGGGAGAAACTCCATCACCATGACGCCCGGGCGGCAGAAGAAGCTTTTCCTTGGCCAGAAAAGGCCGGTATTGAGCGCGACTGGCACCACCGGCTGTTGCAGTTTTGTATAAAGCGCGGCGATGCCGGGCTGGAACGGAAGATCCTCATCCAGCGGGGAGCGTGTCCCTTCCGGGAAAATAACAATGGGACGGTCATCCTCGATCGCCTGCTGCGCTTGCGATAACATGGATTTCAGCGCCGCCGCATGGCCCTTGCGATCCACCGCAATCATTTTTGTTTTGCGGCAATACCAGCCATATACGGGAATGCTGAGCAGTTCTTTTTTCAGGATAATCGCCGGATCATCGGTGATCAGGTGAAAGATCATGGTCTCAAACGCGGATTGATGCTTGGCGGCGACAATCACGGCCCCCTTGGGAAGATATTCTTCTCCCCGGATTTCCAGCCGGAGGTTACAGAGGGTGCGGAGGAGAAACACAATGCCGCCCGACCAGATTCGCTGACCCAGAACAATCCACTTCCGATCGAAGGGCAGGAAAGGCAGAAAGGCCAAATTCATGATTGTCGACCAGACAAAAAAGCAGATAAAGAAGGCTAGGGATCTTATTTGCGTCACGCGTCTCTCTTTCAGCGTCTACTCGTCAAGCCGGGCCCGGACCAGACTGAAGACATACTTGTTGAACTCTCCGGCCAGTACCATAAAGGCTCGCGGGTTTTTCCACCAGCCGGTTAGTTCGAGCGTATCACTGGCGACCGGATAGGCAATCAGATTAATATCCGGCATCTGGCGCTTTAGCTCCACCAGGCTGCGCGGCATATGATAGGCGCTGGTGACAATGGCGAGACTATTGAAATCATTCGACTTGGCCCAAAGGGAGGTTTCATAGGCATTCCCTTCCGTATTGCGGGCGAGGCGGCCAAGATCGACGCAGCAGTCCATAAGCTCCGAGCTTTGCCCCGTGGCCTGACGCAGGGTTTCTCGTGTTACTTTCGAATTCACGCCGGAAACCAACAATCTTGCCCCGTCATTTTCTTTCAGAAGGTCGAAGCCCGCTGTCAACCGGGCCGGCGTACCGGTCAGGATTACTATCCCGCCAACACCATCGACAAGCGCAGACTGCCTGTTTTCGACAGTCGCCATGAAGGTAAGGAAGCCGCCCATCCAGAAACAAAGAAAGATGAAGGCAAGGGCTGTAACTATTTTCCAGCGAAAGGGCATATATCAGAACCTTCCCTCAAGTATGAAACTGGCGGCTTCGTCAAGGTCTTCAGCAATATGGACCGGCATCAAATCCTTTGAGAGCCCTTCCGCCAGGGTTTTCTGGCCTTTTCCTGTCCGGACGAGGATGCGGTGGCAGTCCGCGGACCGGGCTGCTTCGATATCGCGCGTGCTGTCCCCGATAAAGACGGTTTCTTTGGGCTTTGCGTGATATTTCCGCATTGCTTCAAAAAGCATTCCGGGTCCGGGTTTGCGCCGGTCGGTCGCGGCCCAGGGGGCATCAGGGGCAATAAGGATATCGTCCAGATCCCCGGACAGCCTTGCCAGATTATCCCGAAGCTTGCCATGAATTTCCGCGAGTTGCTCCTCATTAATAATGCCGCGCCCGATACAGGATTGATTGGTCACGACAACCAGCCGATGCCCATGCCCTTTGAGCCGGGCAATGGCTTCCAACGCCTTTGGAATGAAGATCAGCTCGGTCGGGGATTTTACGAAATCCGCCCGATCTTCATTAATCACCCCGTCTCTATCCAGCAATACAAGCATTCTACATCATCCGGCGAAGCGACTTTAGCACGACCCGCCGGACGGTGTATCGCGTCAGCAGAGCCACCAGAATAGGCAGCAACAACAAGGCAATCACTCCTTCGATGCCAACGGAAAGCGGGGGCAGCATCGACGCCTCCAGCGATCCGACAAGAAAGTTGAAAATAAACATGACAATGATGGCAACGATAAGGCCCGGCAAGGCACCGAGGAAGCTGAGCCTGGAAAAATAGTTCTGGAACTGCTCGGCGATGTAATTGTCGCGCGCGCCAATCAGATGCAGGACCTGGATAACCTCCGAATGCATGATCAGGCCGGTCCGCACGGCAAAAATCACGATGATCACGGTGACGCAGCCAATCAGCAGCATGATCCCGGCGGCAAGAAACTGAATGGAACGCCCGAGGAGGACCATTTTGTCAAGCCAGGGCCGATGGATATCAAGTCGGGCGCCGGGGACGGCCTCAGTGAGTTTCTCATTCAGCGCCGCGAGATCTATGGCGCTATCTTCCGCAATAATCACCTCTATCAGGCGGGGAATAGGCAAACCGCCGAGGGCCGCGTTTTTGCCAAGGAAAGGCTCCAGCAGCTGTAGCGTTTCGTCCTGTTCGATCGGGCGGGCATTGGCGACCCCCGGTGTGGCCGACAGAAGAGCGACGGCATCGGTGACTTTCTTGTCGAGATCGGCGGCGGGATCGAAAGCAATTTCCACGGTCAGATTGTCAGTCAGGGTTTCCGACCAGTCACTGATGGCATTGCTTAACGCGAACAGCCCGCCGATTGAAAGCGCCGCCAGAAAGATCATGGCAGCAATCACGACCGGCAGATAGCGGGTCGAGGCATCCTTCTCCAGCTGCAATTCGGCGGATTTTCCGAAAAACTGTATCATGCCGGATCCTTGCTGAACTGCGCGGGAAGATCGTCCTGTGCGCGGGTGGTTAGCATGCCGTCTTTGAGATACATGACAGGATTGCCAAACCGCTTGATCAATTCCAGATCATGGGTCGCGACAACAACGGTTGTGCCGATCTTATTCAGCTCCTGAAACAGATACATGAGGCGGAGCCCCATCTCGGCATCCATGCTGCCTGTCGGTTCATCGGCGATAAGAAGCTGCGGCCGGTTGATGACGGCGCGGGCAATGGCGACCCGCTGCTTTTCTCCTCCCGAGAGGGTTGGTGGTTTGGCATCCACTTGCCTGCCAAGCCCCACCCATTCAAGCAATTCGGCGACATGCTGGTAAATCTGGCTGTTCTTCGCGCCTGCGATCTTGAGCGGCAAGGCCACATTTTCCAGTGCAGAGAGATGATCAAGCAGCCGGAAGTCCTGATAAACCACACCGATTTTCCGGCGCATCGCCGGAAGGTCCTCACGATCGAGGCTTGAGACTTCCTTGTTGAAAAGTGTAACCAGGCCACGGCTTGGCCGGTGTGACAGAGCGAGTAATTTCAGGAGGGAGCTTTTGCCCGCACCCGTCGGCCCCGTCAAGAAGTGAAAGGACCCGGGTCGCAGGTGAAAGCTGATATCGCGCAATACTTCAGGCCCGAGCCCATAGCGCATGCCGACATTTTCAAACCTGACCAATCTGTCCTCCCAAAATTTACGCGACAGAAGATAAACTATGATAGATTTATCAGCCAGTCTTGTGCATGTCCAAGCAAACGCCTATAAAAAAGAAACTTTAATTCGTGAGCTGGTGACCCTGGCCGATGATTCTAACCTGTACAAGTTGCGCAACCCGTTATTCAATTGATCCGGCGACGATCGGTCCGGAAGGGCGTGCCGTCAAATGCGCGAAATGCGGCCACAAGTGGCGTGAGTTCCCTCCGGAAGATACACCAAAGAAAGTTGTGCTCGAAGTTTCGCCTGAAAACCCGGAAACAGAGACGTCCGCCGATTCACCGGATCAGGGCATGAGCATCGAGCAGATGACGGCGGCCAAGGCCGGCACAGCAGTGGCGGGCAGCTCTGAGAAGAAGCGACGCTGGATCGCCTGGCTTCTCCTCCTTCTGGTGCTGGCAGTGCTTGTTTGCGGCGCTTACTTCGGACGGAAGTTTGTTGTGCAAATCTGGCCCGGGTCGGCCATTGCTTATCAGTATCTGCAGATTGATGTTGAAACACAGAACCAGCTTGGCCTCGAGATACATGATCTGAACACAAAATCCGTGTTGCAAAATGGTGTCACGACACTGACCGTTTCGGGTATTATCAAAAATGTTACTGAAAGTCGGCAGCCGGTGCCGCGCATCAAGATCGCGCTCATCGATGAGACGGGACAAAGCGTTTATAGCTGGACCACAACGGCGGAGGATACAGAGGTTCCGCCCTGGAGCCAGATTGAATTCTCCAGCAGTATGAACCAGCCGCCGGAAGAGGCAAAGAATGTCAAAGTCGATCTGGTCGACCCGGAAAACTAAATCCGGCAGTGTCTGTTGCTTGAGGCCGGCCGGGCGTTACTCAAATTTGAAAGGACCACCATGAACATCGCCGAGGCGAAATCAGATATCGAAATCCTGTTCGCAAGCGCGGATATCGCCAAGCGCAATGAAGAGCTGGCGGAGGAAATCGCCAGTTCGATGGGGTCTGATATTCTGGTTATTGCCGTCCTGAAGGGCAGTTTTGTGTTCGCTGCAGACCTGATCCGCGCGTTGCATCATGCGGGCGTTAAGCCGCAGATTGATTTTATGGCGCTTTCCTCCTACGGCGATAAAACCGTCAGCAGCGGAAATGTGATGATTACCCGGGACATCGTGGATACGGTCAAAGGCCGCAAGGTATTGCTGATCGATGATATTCTGGAGTCGGGCCGGACCATGGCCTTCGCGACGCAAGAACTTCTCGAACGCGGGGCGGATACGGTGAAAACCTGCCTGATGCTGGACAAGAAGGGAAAAAGAGTTTCGGGATTCGAGGCAGATTTCGTTGGTTTTGATTGCCCGGATTTATTTGTTGTCGGCTATGGGCTTGATTACGCTCATTATTATAGAGAGCTCCCTTACATCGGCTATATCGTCAAGCATTAAACGGAATAAATAGATGGCGCGGATATTGATTGCAGAGGATGAGGCCGCCCTTCGGGAGTTTGTCAGTCGCGCCCTGACCCATCATGGACATGACATCGTTGCTGTGGCGGATGGTGCGGAGGCGCTGGCGATCCTGCAAAAGGGAGAGGTATTTGACCTCCTGCTTTCTGATATCGTGATGCCGGTTATGGATGGCATTGCGCTCGCGCTCAAAGTGACAAAGGATTTCCCCGACCTCAAGGTTCTCATGATGACGGGATATGCGGCAGAAAGACAAAGAGCCTATAATCTTGAGATGCTGATCCATGATGTCATCGCAAAGCCGTTTACGCTCGATGAAATATGCGGAAAAGTCAGCGATGCATTGACGAGTGAACAGGCAGTCCTGAAACCCGCCACGACGAGCGATGAAGGACTTCGGACCAAGAAATAGCGACTCTATTCCCGTTCAGACTGCCCGGAAACCAATATCGGGTGAACATTGCCTAATATCCCGCTCCCTTCCCTTTTTGTTAAGGTTTTTGCGCTAGCTTTCTATTGAATAAAGCCGCGCTTTTACTGGCATCAAGGAAAGATCTGTGACTGTTGAACGTATAGTGATGTTTTTTCTGCTCTGGCTGACCTGTTTTGTGATCCTGCCGGTGCAGCTCTCATCATCGCCTGATATTCTTCAGCCTGAAGGGCCGGATGCGTTTATGCGTCTGGAGCGGGTGAATATATTGGTGGAGACCGGCGACTGGTATAATGGCCATATCGCCCGGGCGGGCGGCGAAAGTGGGGCGGATATTCACTGGACGCGGCCAATGGACCTGCTGATTATTGGCACGGCGGCGCCGTTAATGCCTTTTATGAGCACCCACGATGCCATCGAAATGGCGGGGATCGTCTTACCGGCATTGATGTCATTATTGCTTGTTATGGTCTGTATATGGGCGGTTATGCCGTTAATGCAGCCGGGAAATTTATTCTCGATCATTATTCTTCTCGCCGTTCAGCC
The DNA here is from genome assembly GCF_029233945.1 of Sneathiella sp. Lineage (GTDB taxonomy): Bacteria > Pseudomonadota > Alphaproteobacteria > Sneathiellales > Sneathiellaceae > Sneathiella. The sequence continues at coordinate 17,131 of NZ_JARGOQ010000057.1, forward strand.
GGTTATTCAGAATTATTTCCACATCGGGCGCGCGGATCATCATATGATCCTGGCGGTGCTGACCGGTGCCGTTCTGGGCTGTCTCATCCGGCTTAATGCGCGCGGCGGGCCGTCCCGGCTTGCGTTGATCGGCGGAATACTGAGCGGACTTGGGCTTTGGATCAGTCTTGAATTTCTGATTGTTTTCGTTCCGGTCATCCTGGGACTTGGCCTTTGCGGGCTCGTTTGGGGTGAAGAATGGCGCCGCGCCAACAGTGATTTCGCGATGGGCGCACTGATATTCTGTCTTTTGGCACTGGCCGTTGATGTTGCGCCTGAGAACTGGCTTGTTGCGCGCTATGACCGGATATCCATTGCCCAGCTGTTTTTGGTGACGTGCCCGGCTCTCTTCTGGTCCGTCATCGCTGGGTTGTTCGGTCGCTCGGATAAGATGGCTCACCGGTTGGCTGGCGCGGTGCTGTTTGGGACGGTTTGTGCTGGTCTGATTCTCTGGTATTTCCCCAATCTTTTGGTTGGACCCTTAGCCGAGGCGGATCCGCGTACTGGATCGATCTGGTATGATAAAGTGAGTGAAATGCAGCCCTTGCTTAATAGCCCGCGCCAGACAATTCTCTATTGCCTGCTGCCTTTTATCGGTATCGTGTACGGCGGCTTCGTTCTATTTGGAAAAAATGACCTGGCGCGCCGCCAAATGTGGGTCCGGTTGCTGCCTGTACTGATCTGCACGGGCGTCCTGGCACTATTTCATCAGCGTACCTCCCTCTATCTTGCCGTTGTCGGTGTGATCGCCGCCGGGTCGCTTCTGGAATATCTGTTGAACCGGGTCGGCGCGCGTTACAGTGGGTGGAAGAAAAGTGCGACGGGCCTGCTGGTCCGCACAAGCATCATATTGGGGCCTTTCTTTCTGGCCTTGCTGGTGGGGACGGTCACAACGAGCCTGAAGTCATCGGAGGCGGTTGCGGCGGTCGAGCCAGAAGCCGCGCAATGTAATATATCGGAAATAGCCGAAAAGCTCAGCGAAGACGCGTTTATTCGCGGTCGCAGCGACCTTAAGTTCGCGAATAATCTCGACTTCGGCCCGGAGCTTGTGTATCGCACGCCGCATCATTTTCTCGCTGTTCCGTATCATCGCAATGGCGAGACAATATTCGACGTTCACGCTCTTTTGACCGCGACAGATTATTCAAGAAGTAGGGAAATTCTCGCAAAATACGAGATAGATTATATTCTTATATGTCCGAATTTTTCGTCAAAATCCTATTTTCAGGAGTCAGAGTCGCCTGATGTCGTCTATAATCGCCTTCTTGACGGAGATTTGCCGGACGATCTGACGGAAATTGACGCGCCGTCTTCCTGGAGGCTGTTCGCGGTTAGGAATGGTGCAGAATGAATAAGAGCAACCTGATCGAAAAACCACGCGGGGCGGTATCACAGACTAGGCTCCGGGAGGTTGGATCGCTCGCCGTCATGATCCCTTGCCTCAATGAGGAACTGACGATCGGCACTGTTGTCCGGGATTTTCGCGTCGCGTTACCGTCGGCGCGAATTGTCGTCTGTGACAATGCGTCGACAGATAAAACCGCTGAAGTGGCCGAAGCCGCCGGCGCGGAAGTCATCTATGAAGATATGCCCGGCAAGGGAAACGCCATCCGTCGCCTATTTTCCGATATCGAGGCGGATATCTATCTGATGGTGGACGGCGATGCAACATATGAAGCTTCCCTTGCGCCAGTGTTGGTTGATCATCTCCTGAAACGTCGGCTGGATATGGTTTGCGCCAAGCGTGTCGCAACGGGCCAAGCCGCTTATCGCAAGGGGCATGTGTTGGGGAACCGAATGTTCTCTGGTATCGTCGCGCGCGTGTTTGGTCGCCGGTTCGAAGACATATTGACTGGATACCGGGTTTTTTCACGTCGCTTCGTCAAGTCATTTCCGATCCTCTCCGAAGGGTTCGAGATTGAAACTGAACTCACCATTCACGCCCTTGAACTGAACATGCCTGTCGCCGAGATTTCCAGCACCTATATAGAGCGCCCGGAAGGATCGGACAGCAAGCTCAATACCTTCTCGGATGGTTTGAAAATCACTAAACTGATCGTCAAGCTGATCAAGGACGAGCGGCCGATGACATTTTTCGGCGGATTATTTATCCTGTTCGCCGCAATGTCTGTTGTCCTTGCGATCCCGGTTGTGCTGACCTTCTTTGAGACGGGGCTGGTGCCGCGGTTGCCGACGGCTGTGCTGTCGAGCGCCTGCATGCTGTTGTCGTTTTTGTTCCTGGCTTGCGGATTTATTCTTGACTCCGTGACCCGCGGACGACGGGAAAGAAAGCGTATTTCCTATCTTTCCATTGCCGGGCCCGCCACAATAAAAGTGGATGCCGATGGCGGGACGCGTCATTAGAAAAATATGGGAAAGGGTACGTCGATTGAGTTGAGGGTCGCGTAAGCTGTTGAATGAACCGAGAGACCACAAATAAAATCAGATTTATCCTGGAAGATTTGCTGCCCCCCATTTTAAGGGATTCAGTTCTTTTTAAGTGGCTAGCCAAGGCGGCCTGGGGAAATCATATCGTGGCGCTGGCGGAGTTTCGAAAAAACGCGCCCTTCCTGACCGAAGAGGAATATGAGGCTCTCTATCGCAATCACCCCCGGGTTCACGATCTGACAGACAATTCCGAAGCCTGTATCCAGCGTATTGCCGAGGGGGTTGTTGGACGTTCAATTCTGGATGTCGGTTGCGGCACCGGATTTCTGCTTCAGCGGATCATGGAAATTCGGAATGATACCTTTGACCGGGTAATGGGAACGGATCTGATCGTGCCGGACGCGCAAGAGGGGCTTGAACTCGTCCCTGCAAAAATCGAGGATCTCCCCTTTTCAGACGGAGAGTTCGATACCGTGATCTGCACTCATGTGATCGAGCATATTCTTGATTATCATCAGGCCATACGGGAGCTGCGGCGGGTATGCCGGAAGAAGCTTATCATCGTCGTGCCGAGGGAGCGGGAATATCGCTACACCTTTAATCCGCATTTCAATTTTTTCCCCTATCCCGAAAGTTTCTTAAGGGCAATGCAGCCGGTGCCGGAGGACTATATTTGCCTCGATATCGGGCGGGATATCTTTTATTGCGAGACAGGCGCACTGTCAGGAGAAAGTCATGGATATAGCTAAAGACGCGGCCCTGATCATGCTGCCCCTCGTTATCGCGATAGGGCAGGTACTGTTTAAACTCACCAGTCGCGATGTCGGCGCGGCAAACATGGCGTCGCTCATGAAATTATCGGTCAATGGATATTTTATTCTTGCCCTTGTCCTTTATGGGACCGCGACGGTTGCCTGGGTTTATGTGCTCCGGCATTTTCCGCTCAACAAGGCGTATTTATTCATGGGGCTGACATTTGTGTTCGTGCCCTTGCTGAGTTATCTGTTTCTCAAGGAGCCGGTAAATATCCGCTATCTTGCCGGGGCCGCCTTTATCATTTTTGGTATTTGGTTAGCGAAGGCCGCCTGAGATCTACATCACTTTGGTGAACTGATAGAACACCACGAAGCCGGCGGCGGCGATGGCCACACCATAAGGAAGCTGTAGGCCGAGGGTCTTGCTTGCCTGAATAAGTGGCGCTGGTTTTCTTAAGATTTTTATAAAGAACCAGTCGACCAGGCCCGAAATTGTCGGGTTGCGGGTCAGAATAATCGGAAGAACATAAACAAGGGCCAGAGCGCCGCCCGCAAAGCAGGTCATCAACAGAAGCAGGACCAAGTGATCCGGACCTGCCCAGAGCGCCAGTGCCGCGAGCAGCTTGACATCGCCGCCGCCCAGCCAGCCAAGAGCAAAAATCATGATCCCGACAACAAGAACGCCCATGCCGCAGAGCAGATGCCAGGGAAGGCTGGACCAATCACCGGCAATTGACGCCTGTAAAAGATATAGCCCAGCAATGATCAGGGGCAGCAAGTTTGGAATTCGACGGGAGAAAACGTCCCATAGCGCTGCTATAAGAACCAGACCACCGGCTGACATCATCAGGACAGGCATTCGATACACCCTTTAACGGCATAGCTGTAAGATTGCCCTTAATTCTATCTGCCAGTTATTAGCATATGGTTAAGGAAATCTGTCGTGCCGACATCACAGGAGGGATGCATTATATGTGGTGCCCCTGGCCTGACTCGAACAGGCACGCCCTAAGGACAACAGATTTTGAAT
>NZ_JARGOQ010000058.1 GCF_029233945.1 Sneathiella sp.
TGGCAGTATTCGGGTGTAAATCCGGTTTTTCTGCTCCCCATTATTGCGACGGCATTATTCGGACTGGGCTACCTCCTACAGTATTTCTTTATCAATAAAGTCGTTATGTCACCGGTGCTGACAACCCTGACCCTGACTTTCGGTCTGGATATGATTCTCTATAATCTGATGACGGTCTTTTTTACTGCGACACCACGGCGTGTGACACTGGATCTCGGTACGGTAAACCTCGGGGATATGTATCTGCCAGTTGACCGCTTGATGGGCATGGGACTGGCGCTTTTCCTGACGGCACTGCTTTTCCTCGTGATGCGGGCCTCAAAGATTGGGCGGGCCATTGTCGCCGTCCGCATGGATCGGCAGGCCGCCACATTGATGGGCATTCGCGTGAATAATGTCTACGCCATTACATTTGGCATCGGTGCCTTTATGGCTGGGGCCGCAGGGGTCATCTTTTCCATGGTTTTCCCGATCACAACAAACCTCACGGGTACATTTTTGGGGAAAGCGTTCGTGATCTGCGTGATCGGCGGTTTGGGAAGCGTCCCGGGCGCCTTGATAGGGGGAATAGCGCTTGGACTGATTGAAAGCTTTGCCGGCTACACGATTGGCCCGCAGAACGCGACGACAGTTGGTTTTGTCCTCATGTTGTTTTTATTGATTGTCCGACCAACGGGTCTAGTCGGTGTAAAGGGATACGAGTAATGAAGCAGTTCCTTTATTTTGGTGCCTTTGCGCTTTGGGTGGCCATGATTGCGGCCACTCCATTGCTTGCGGATAACTACACGATCCGGATTGCAATCTCGATTGCGATGTTTTCGGCGATGGCGGTTTCATGGAATTTTATCGGTGGCTTTACCGGTTATCCCTCTTTCTCTACGGCCGCCTTCTTTGGGCTGGGCTGCTATGCGGGTGCGCTTGCGCAGCGGAACGGTATTCCACTGGTGATGGCCTGGCTGTTCGCGACGTTGTTCGTTACAGTTTTTGCAGCGCTTCTCGGGGCCATTATTCTGCGCTTGAAGGGGCACTACTTCGCTATTGGCTCAATCGCGATTGTCGATTTGACTCGCCTGATAACATCGTCATGGGGAAGCCTGACCGGTGGCGGAGATGGATTGAATGTCCCGCTTTTGCAGGGCAGCCCGCAAGAGGTATCGGCGCTTGTTCTCTATGTTATGTTGGCGATCCTGATTGCCGCTTTCCTAACGTCCATCTATGTGGATCGGTCCCGATTGGGTTTTGGACTCAAATGCATCAGCCAGAATGAAGACGCCGCCGATATGGTGGGCGTCAATACGACATCCTTCAAGATTGTTGCCTATACTTTGTCTGCTGTGTTCTGCGGTGCTATCGGGGCGGTTTACGCATCGTGGGTTGGCTATATAGACCCGACAGATAGCTTCTCCATCCTACTGACTTTGAAGGTGCCGGTCATGGTCCTCTTGGGCGGTGCGGGCACATTGCTTGGCCCGGTCCTGGGTGCGGGTGTATTCGTTATGCTGGAGGAGGTGTTCTGGGCTAATTTCCTTGAATGGAACCGCGCCATCCTGGGGGGTATTATCGTTTTCCTGATCTTCTTCCTGCCAAACGGGTTGCTGAAAATCCAATATCGCGCGCTCTATGGATTGCTGATGCAAAAGCTACGTGACGCACCCAAGCAAGCGGAGAAGAGCTCATGACTGAAATTCTCAGACTGGAAAATGTGAGCAAAAGCTTTGGCGGTAACCGTGCGGTTAATGATGTTTCATTCAGCTTGGAAGAAGGAGAGATCATCGGTTTGATCGGACCAAATGGTGCGGGCAAGACGACACTGGTCAACCTGATAACCGGGGTGCATCCCCTATCCGCCGGAAAGGTGATTTTCGCTGGAGAGGATGTGAGCCGACAGCAGGCATTTCAGGCCGCGAGGCGCGGGCTGGCGCGAACATTTCAGATCGTCCAGCCGTTTCCGAATATGACAGTTCTGGAAAATGTCGCTGCGGGGGCCTTGTTCGGCGGGGGTACCGCTTCTGTTCAGGACGCATTGGAACTGGCTCATGGGGAGTTGAAATTTGTTGGCTTGGACGCTGTCGCGGATACACCGGCGTCTTCGCTGGCATTGCCAAACCGGAAGCGGTTGGAACTCGCCAAGAGCTTGGCCATGCGCCCAAAGTTTCTGCTCCTTGATGAGGTGAATGCCGGTCTTAATGCCTCCGAAATTGATGGTGCCCTTGAGTTGATCCGCAAGATTGCGGCGAGGGGGGTAACAATCCTGATTATCGAGCATTTGATGAAGGTGGTGCTTTCGATTTCTCAAAGAATACTGGTATTGCATCACGGGGAGCTGATCGCGCAGGGCGATCCGCGCACCGTCATTGAAGACCCCCAAGTAGTAGAAGCCTATCTCGGCTCTAAGTTTGCAGCGCGCGTAAAAGCGGAGTCCCATCATGCCTGAGTCGTTTCTCGAAATTAATGGTGTTCAAGCCGGTTATGGCGATGTGCGCGTTCTGTGGGATATTTCCCTTTCGGTCAACAAGGGGGAAATTGCCTGCATAGTTGGCTCCAACGGCGCGGGAAAGACAACCCTGCTCAACACTATTTCCGGCATCGTCAAGCCGACCGCCGGTAGTATAAAACTGGACGGGCAGGAACTTGTGGGGACGCTGCCCGACGGGGTCCTGAAAGCCGGTATCGCCCATGTGCCCGAGGGACGCCGTTTGTTTAAGGGGCTGTCGGTTCAGGATAACTTGATGCTAGGGGCTTATTTGCGCGATGATCGAGACGCGATCAAGGAGGATCTGGAGTTTGTCTATGATATCTTCCCGATCCTGAAGGAAAGGGCGACGCAGGACGCAACAACAATGTCCGGCGGAGAGCAGCAAATGTGCGCTATCGGGCGGGGCATTATGTCAAAGCCCCGCGTATTGATGATTGACGAGCTTTCCCTTGGTCTGGCGCCGCGCCTTGTCGACCGATTGAGCGAAACATTGCTGGAGATTAATAAGGCCGGGTTGACCATTTTGCTGGTGGAGCAGGATGTTATGACCGCCTTCGAAATTGCGCAGCACGGCTTTGTTATTGAAACGGGCCGTGTTTCAATTTCTGATACGACTGATGCGCTCGGTGAAAATCCGAAAATCAAGGAAGCCTATATGGGGATTTAAGGGGCGCCCGTGTCAATTGTTTCGGCAATTGGCACCCATCCATCCGGAGAACGTTCAAACAGCGGAGCGGCAATTACACTTTTTACCAAGGCTGACGCGCCCGCCATTTCGCTTTCCAGCTTGGTTTTCCAAAGAACGCCCTGACGCATGGCAACAAGGATACCAACTATCTCGCAGTCGAGACGACGCAAGAGCTTGAGGGCGGAAACGATTGTCGAACCACTTGATATGGCGTCATCGACAATAACGATGCGCTTCTTTTCCAGACGCGGCAGCATGTTGGGATCGAGAAAGATTTTTTTGCTTCGATCCGGGCTGGTAATTGAATGAACGGGCTCGGACAAATCGTCCGAGTACCAGAATTTTCGGGAGTAGCCCAAGGGGATAAAATTCTGATGACCAAGTCCTTCGGCGACCATTGGCGCAAAGGCCAACCCTAACGTAGGGAGCCCGACAATATGATCAGGATTGGAGCTTTTCGCGATCTCAACCATTGCGGCTGACAAGGATTTTATGACGGAGAAGCTGGCCTGATTTGCGATAAGCGAGGCGACGGCGCGGGGACCTTCTGGAAGTTTACGCAACGGCAACAACAATGCTCTTCCATCTGGTAAAGTAGCGGGATAACCATATTGATAGGGCGGGTCCTGCAATGCCCTTGGGTCACCGGCGGGGATCAGCTCTTGCCAGAAGCTTGTAGTGGGCATGATAAAGTCAGGGGATGGCGGCGGCTGTGTCATAAGTGAAACTCTTTTCAGGGTCTGGCAGTTATATGAAAAAAGAAATGCGTGAATGGCAAAAGGTTGCCTCTGTTGAAGATATTACCGCGGATCAGCCTTTGGAGGTAATCGTCGAGGACACCATTGTTATCCTGTTGAAGGTCGGGGATGCCGTCAAGGCTTACCAGGGTTTGTGTCCGCATCAATTCGCCAGATTATCTTTGGGAAGCATCTCAAAGGGTTCCTTGCATTGCCCTCACCATAAGGCTTCTTTCGATATTCACGACGGCACTTGCGGGCCCGGTTGGCAACTGCCTGCACTGCGTGAGTATCATGTCCGGGTAGAAGCGGGAATGGTATCGCTGGCGCACCCTTTGGCGGTCATATCTGGGCATGATTGAAGATTGCCTAACCCTCCGGCCAGGGAGCAACGCCGCGCCCGATCAGCCCCGTCGTTCCCGTTCGTTCCACCATACCAAGGTTAATGCCCAAACATGTCCGGGGGCGCGTCAGGTCCAGTCCGACCATGATACTGCTATCCGACAAAGCGGGGTGCGGCCCAATGAATGGGGCATGCGCGGCAGGGCTGAAGAAATCGGGATGAATATGACCGCGATATCCTTCGGCCAAGCTGGGGGTGGTTCTCAAGCAGGCCGCGCCAAAGCCGAGCACATCAATCACCGCACTGTCCCCAATCGCGGGTAATGCTTCCGCCATTTCCTGGCCTTCAAATTTGACCCCAACCGGCGGCAAGGCCGGACGTGTAACCCATGAACTCGGATTTGATGCGAGTTTATAGCCGACGTCCTGCCCATTGCCGCCGCAGGCTATGACCATATTACTTTCGGCAACATCGGCCCCCGCGCCGATCATAAGCGCGGCCGTTGCCATGATGATGTTCAGGGAAAACTGACCGGCTGATGCTAGATAAGCTGTCGTTTCAGGGTCGCTGGGGTCTGGAAACAAACTCCGAAATTGTGCTTGTGTTGCGGCGACCTGACCATGCAGGTCATCTCCGTTTCTCAAGCCATGATCCAGAATTGGTAGCAAGGGGATCGGGGCGGTCAGCATTTTTGCGAGGACTGCGCCAATATGCTCTGACAACCGGTGTAACAGTGCCAGTCCATCAGGATGCCCATTCCCCAGCCGAAGCGCGTAGGGAAGGGGGCCATCATTCAAGGGAGAAAATCTGCGATGGCCGGGCGCTGCTATATCCTCTACCTCAAGGCAATAAGCGCTGGGTCCGACGATAAAAGCCAACGGCGTTACCACACCAAAATCCTGCGCGGGACGGAGGTGAATTTTACCACTTTTCAACTTGGTGAAGGCATCATCCTCAGATGTGGTCCAACCTTCAAGTTGAGCTGCCGCAACCAGTGAATTGCGCATGGGTCTGGGCAGATTGCCCAGATCAGAAAAGGGAGGGCCCGCATGCAACAAGGTCCGACTTGGCAGGTCCGGGATCAGGTCTTCAAGCTTCTCAATGCGTGTCAGGGCTGGCTCAACCGCTATTAGTTTCTTGTAGGATTGCTGCGTCGCCAAAGAGGAACGGGATATACTCGCGGCACTACTATCGGCGGACGCATTAGATGGAATTTTTTCGTCAACGTTAGAGGTATTTGCGTTAATTATCTGCGTCATCATTTCTATCAGACGCGGGCGATCTTCGGGCGAGAGGCTTTCGATCGTGCGTTCATGTGCGCGGTGCGCTTTTTCATCCAGAGTATTGAGAATGTTTCGCCCTTCCTCGGTGAGGGAAGTGAGGCGGACACGCCGGTCACTGCTAGAAACCCGGCGCTTAATCAGTCCGCGTCTTTTAAGCCGGTCCAGAATATCCGTCATATTGGTTTTGTCGATTGCGACCGCCTTGGCGAGGGTCGTTTGATCCACCGCACCGCTTTGTTGGAGCGCGGATAGGACAGAATACATTACAGGCGTGATGTTCTGGTCACCGCATTCAAGTGCGAACAGTGCAGTATGAATTTGATGTAAGCGACGGATCAGAACTCCGGGGCGCGATGTCAGGGATCCGCTTCGCCATGGATCAGAGGATGCGGTAGCTGTGTCGTCTTGTTTCATGAAATCGGCCGTTGAACTGTTGTCATTATCAATTTTTCTTTTAAGAGTGAAACAAAGTTAGCGAAACCTCAAGGCCCTTTTGATCCAACCCCAGAATGCGGCGCCCAGCAGGGATAAGCCATTTATATTGGTTTGTGTTGTCTGATCCTGTTCTTGCCCCTTTGCAAGCGCATCGATTGAGGCGGCGACCTGATCCAGAATACGGTCCGCAATCTCGGCCACCAGAGTGGGGCGGCTGAACTGCGATAACGGGCCCGTCAATTTATAGGTCATATCTAGGGCGAGTTCTGCGCCGCCTTCTGGCATTTCGGATACACGAAAATCGAGCATACCATCAAGTTGGGAGCGGCTCAGGCCATCCTTGCCACGGCCAATTACATGACCGGATTTTTCGGTCTCATTCAAGTCCATTTTTGCGGTGCCGGTAAAGGCCGCCTTGATCGGTCCCATTGAGACAGCACATTGCCCCTGCAACAGGTTGTCGTCGGTGATGTTGTCGATGCGGGCGCCCGGAATACAGGACGCAATCTTTTCAGGATCCGATATTATATCCCATATCTCAGACGTAGAGGCATCAAAGCTCAGTGTTCGAGAAAGGGCGGGCGCGGTGGCAAGAGACTGTTTCGTCGGAATTCCGGTCGCGCCGGTTGTTTTAGCCGCGACGGTGGAGGAGGCCTCTGAAATGACCTCAATCGAATCAACGGCACTTTTCCCAAAGTTTTGCATTGCCCTGGTTTGCGGTTGAATTTTCGCGGCGGGTGGATTGTTTTCCAGAACATCGGCAATTGCTGCAACGATTCCGGCATAGCCGGTACAGCGGCACAAATTCCCGGACAGTTCCTTGCGGATACGGTCTGTATCGGCATTGGGAAGACGCCGGACAATATCATAACCGGTTACCAGCATGCCCGGGGTGCAATAACCGCACTGAAGGCCGTGGTGCCGCTTGAAGGCATCGCGTAACGCCAGCATCAGAGGATCATCATCAAACCCTTCGACACTGCGAACTTCCGCGCCTTTGCACGCCGCAGCCAGCGTAATGCAGGATCGCGTCGGCCGTCCATCGACAAACACGGTGCAGGCACCGCAGACGCCTTGTTCACACCCCAAATGAGTTCCCGTCAAAAGCAGGTCTTCACGCAGGAAATCAGCTAGATGCGTGCGGGGTTCCGTTGTTTCGGAAACCGGCGTGCCGTTGACGACAAGATCGACAGTCGTATCGGTCATGCTGAAAATTCCTTAGCTATTTTTATCTGCTCGAGAGCTCTGGATAGGGCAACGGCATGGAGATGAAGCGCGGTCGCGGGCTGGTCCGGGATGGCTGCAGACAAGGCCTCCATTGGAGGTTGTGATCCATCAAGCACGGCTTCGGGGTTGAGGAGAAGGGCGGGCTGTCGGCCCAGCGCCCCAATTGCGATGCGCGTGCGGTTTTTCGACGGATCAACCAGGATCGCGGCGCTTGCCTTGGCAAACTCTCCGACCTGTCGCGTGTATTTCCAATAGGCCCAACGCGCGCCATCACCGGGTTTGGGCACGTCTACAGCCGCCAGAATTTCTTCCGGGTCGAGGGCCGTGCTATAGGGGCCTGTAATAAACTCCTCCAGGGGAATGGCGTACAAAGCCGCGTCTGCTTCAGGCCCGCGCACAAGGGCCGTCGCGCAAAGTCCGGTCATCACTATTACCCAGTCCGCAGCGGGATCGGCATGGGCGAGGCTGCCGCCAATTGTCCCGCGGTTACGCACCGCACGATAGGCGATATTGGCTGCCGCATCGCGCATCCAGTGACCGGTTGGGTCCGGAACTTCTCCGTCCTCGATCTCTGCATGGGTGATGGCGGCCCCGAATCGAACATGGTCCTCATACTCCTCAACACCGCGCAATTCCGGTAGCAAGGAAATATCGACTAATCCAGCAGGGCGGGCCAACCGCAAATTCAGCATCGGCCCAAGCGATTGATTGCCGGATACTGGCTTGTTCTGGCCCCCGCGGAGAGCGCTTTGGGCATCTGCCAATGAGTGGGCAACGGCAAAGTCAAATAGGGCAGGCTTCATACTGAGTCTCCCTTAGTCGGTTTTGAAAGCTCGGCACTTGCTATTGCACACAGGACACGCTCCGGCGTCATCGGGACTTCTGCGACTTCAACGCCGATAAAGGAAAGGGCATCATTAACCGCATTTGCAATCGCCGCAGGCGGGCCGATGGCTCCGCTCTCCCCAATGCCCTTTTGGCCGAAACGGCTCAAGGGGGAAGGGGTTTCCATATGTTCGATCCGGATGTTCGGCATATCGGAGGCGAGCGGTAAATGATAGTCCGCAAGGGTTGATGCCAGTGGTTGACCGGAGGCATCAAAGCGCATTTCCTCAAACAGGGCAGTTCCGATACCCTGCGCTGCGCCGCCATAGACCTGACCATCTACAATCATCGGATTGATCATCGTGCCAGCATCCTCAACAATGACATAGTCGAGCAAACGCACATGGCCAAGGTCCATATCAACTTCCACCTTCACCGCATGGCATGCGTAGGAGAAGGTGCCCGTGTCTTTGGTGGTTTTATACCCGGCGACAACATCCAGACCTCTGGGGTCCACATCATCGGGCAGTAATTGCGGTTTCAGATACCAGGTCCGTGCCACTTCCTCAATGCTGATGGCGCTACTCCCGAAGCATGCCATGCCATTTTCGAGTATGATTTCATCAGGGTCGGCCTGCAATAAATGGCCTGCGATTTTGCGGATGCGTTCGCCCAGCGATTCACAGGCGGTACCAACTGCGCCGCCAGCCATAACGATGCACCGCGATCCCCATGTACCGGTGGAGTAGGGAGTAAAGGCAGTATCTCCATGGACGAGTTTGATCTTTTCCGGGTCAATCCCGATTTCACTATTGGCGATCTGTGCGAGAGTTGTTTCCAAACCCTGACCATGGCTATGGACACCAACCCGCAATTCGAGGCCGCCATCTGGCGTCAGGCGGGCGGTTGCCTGCTCAAACCCCGGCACCATCGGAATGCCCCATCCGTGATAGACGGATGTGCCATGCGCTCCTTGTTCACAGAAAATCGATAATCCGACCCCAATCCGGGTCCGGCCGGTCTGGTTTTCTTGCGCGGCGCGAATTCCTGTCACGTCGATTGCTGCAACGGCGCGTTCAAGAGCCTCGGGATAGTCGCCGCTATCAAAGAATTTATTCGTGATATTGGTAAAGGGCATCTGTTCCGGCGGCACGAGATTGCGTGCCCGAATGGCTTCGGGCGTAATTTTTAGCTCTCTTGCAATGCTGTCCAGCAGAACCTCCAGAGCAAAACATACTCCGGTTCGGGCGACGCCCCGGAAGGGTAGAATGGGTGGTTTGTTGGTCGCAACCGACCATGTCTTGCAGCGATAACCCCGCATAATATAGGGCCCCGGCAAGATGCTGGCGACCTGTGCGGCCTCCAGGCAGGCGGAGAAGGGGTAGCTGGAATAGGCGCCGGAATCAACAATGGCGGTACAATCCACCGCCAGCAATTCCCCGTCCGCTTTTGCATAGCCCGTAATTTCATAGCTATGTTCCCGGCAATTGGCGCCCGCGATCAGATGTTCGCGCCGATCCTCAATCCAACGGATGGGGCGATCCAGCTTCATCGCAAGGAAACAGGCGCAGACTTCTTCGGCGAGCAGGATGCCTTTATAGCCGAACCCGCCACCGACGTCCGGCGCGATTACACGAATTTGCCCATGATCCATATTCAGGCAGTCTGCCAGACCCGTACGCACGATATGCGGCATCTGCGTTGCGGAATAGAGCGTGAGGAGCTCAAGGTTTCGGTCCCAGAGTGCAATAAGGCCGCGCCCTTCAATGGGGGCCATGCATTGTCGAGCCGTCTTGAATCTGCGTTTAATAATAACGTCGGCATCCGTTATGGCCGCTTCGAAATTGATATCGGCGTTGCTTTCAAGGAAGGAATTTTCGTCCCAATCCTCATGCAGCAAGGGGCTCTCTTTGTCGCGGGCCTTGGTCATGTCGTGAACAGCTGGCAGTTCATCAAAGACGATATCGACCTGATCGGCGAGGTCTTCGGCGTGCGCCCGGTTCGCAGCAAGGCAGGCGGCAATTGGCTCCCCCACATGACGTACTTTTTCATCTGCCAGTATGGGTTGGGTCGACGGGCGAAACCCCGGTAATCCGGAAACGGCGCGAATACCGGAAACTCCTTCTAGGTCCCGGCCGAAAAATACCCTGTTTTCCGTCTGTTCCGGTTTCGTCTGAGACGTAATCCTGGCATGGGCAAGCGGACTCCGTAAGAACGCAAGCTCCAGCATTCCGGGCATACGCATGTCGGCAATATAGCGGCCCTTGCCATTTAAGTAGCGATCATCTTCTTTTCGCGTGAGCCGCGCGCCGATGCCCGTCTCGCGTTCTTTGACTTCTTGATCGTTACTCATATCAACCTTTCACTTGCGCCAAAACCCCGCAACCTTGGAGGCGTGCCAGACTGGTTCCCGGATCTGTTAATATTGCGCCGCACAAGAACACGATAATGGATTTTCAAAAATAATTGTAGATATAATTTTAGCTATTACAACTTTTTTCCTTTTCCCATTGTGCACTGCGAGATATATTTCATTTAAAGCCTGTCTAAAAGATAAAAGGAAGCCGACGATGAGTAATGTGAAACCTCTTGATGTTGTGTTGGAAAACGGAACATTGATCGATCCTGCAACCGGGTTGCATGGGAACTACGATATCGGGGTTCAAGATGGCGTCATCACCGCAGTAAGTGACAGCCTCAAATCAGTCGAGGCGGTTGAACGGATCGATGTGGCGGGCCATCATGTCATCCCCGGAATGATCGATACCCACGCCCATGTGTATGAACATGTCACCGGCAAATTCGGACTGTCGCCTGATCTCGTCGGGGTCTATTCCGGGGTGACGACATTGGTTGATCAGGGCGGCCCGAGCTGCATGACGATTGGTGGCTTTCGAAACTTTATCGCGAAGCCGTCGGCCAGCCGTGTCCTCGCTTTTATATCGGCCTATCTCGTCGGCGGCCTGGAGGGACATTTGTACCCGGAGCTTTACGGGCCCAGCGGTGTGAATGCAGAGCATACGATCACAGTGGCGAAGGAAAACCTGGATCTGGTTAAAGGGATTAAGGCACATGCGGAAATCGGCGGCCAGTCCCGGTGGGGAATGGACGTCATCAAGATCGGGCAGGAAATGGCGACGGCAACAAACCTTCCACTCTATATTCACCTCGGTCAATTGTGGCCGACGAGCAGTAGCGCACCTATTCCGTCATCCGATGAGCTTATTCGTGAGTTGTTACCAATCATGAAGGAAGGGGATGTCTTGGCGCATCCTTTCACGCGCCACCCCGGCGGCTTTGTCTCCGATAAAGGAGAGATCCATCCGATCTTGCTCGAAGCCGTGAAACAGAAACAGATTCTGGTTGATGTCGGGCACGGGTCTCATTTTAGTTTTGATGTTGCCCGGCGAATTCTGGATGCGGGGATCATACCTTTCACGCTTGGGGCGGATATGCATGGTTATAATGTCACAATCCCCGATGCCAAGGATAAGTTTGAACGCGCGGCAAACCCCTTTTCTGGTGTTGCGCCGTTTAATCTGACCATTGCCATGTCGGAGTTATTGCATCTCGGTGTTCCTTTGGAACGAGTCATTGAAATGGTCACCTGCAATCCCGCGAAATTGCTGCGAATGAAAGATGAGATCGGCAGTATTGCGGTGGGACGCGAAGCGGATATTTCTGTTCTCAAAATTGAAACTGGGCGATTTAAGCTATCCGATAATAGCGGTGAAACCGTGGCGGCAGAAAAGCTTATCAGGCCAACATTTTGTTTGCGTGCCGGTAAAAGGTTCGATGCGACGTCAGTCTTTGTCCCGGAAGCCATTGTCGCATAAAATCGGTTCCAGGGTATTGTCATATTAACTTCCCGTGTGCGCGAAGAATCCTCAATAGACCTATTTAGGCAGCAGAGCTTACAGGCGCCCAAACTGCGAATGCTTCGGCGAAGCCTTGCTTCTTAAGGAGCTTACGTATCAGCTTTAAGGTGGCCTGCACGCTAAGGTAATAACGCCTTCCGCCACAATTTTTGAGATTTTCTTCAGGTATAAAGGCTCCCATAAAACTTTTATCTGGCAGGTTGTTTATGCAAATGATAATTATTATTAATTATAGTCGCGAAATAATCCTGTAAACGAAATGACGCTGCATGTACGCTCAGGCCGACCTGCTCAACATCTATGATAAAAACCGCGAAGATCTGATGCGATTTTCAGTGTCGATTGTGGGTGACTTCTCGGCTGCTGAAGATGTGCTTCAGGAGGCGTGGATGAAATTTTCCCGCGCCGCACAGAAGCAGCAGTTCGATGAGCCTGTTGCTTATTTGCGAACCATTGTTCGGACGTTGTCGTTGGATGCCCGAAGGCGTATGCAGCGCGAAATGAAATATGTGGTTGTTTCAGATTCCGAAAGCCTGGAAATTGAGGATACCGTGAAGCCCGGACCGGAGCAGGAAGCGCTTGCCCGGCATGAACTGGCCATGCTGCAGGACGCTCTCAAGGAGCTGCCTGACCGCACACGGCAGGCACTTCTGCTGTATTGGAAGGATGAGTTAGGCCTCCGTGAGGTTGCTCATGAGCTGGATATCTCATTGGGGCAGGCGCATGCCATCATCAAGGATGGCGTGGAATTTTGTCGCCGTCGCCTTCAACGTCAAAAACATTGATCTGAACATTTACCGTCGGTTAAACGTCTATTATGAGAAGCCAAAAAATGGTGCTTGGGGGATAATTCAGACCTTATGGTTGATATTTTTAAAGAAATTGGCGAGCCGACGTCTGCGATTGATTGGATGATCGCGTTGCGTGAACAACCAAAAGATCCTGAACTACGACGGAAACTGGAGGTTTGGCTGAAGGCGGATCCCGCAAGAGGTCGGGAGTGGAAAGAACTCCAGCAAATGTCCTCTCTGTTCAAGGCCCTGCCCGAGAGTGAAGAGACTAAGATTGAAGAAATAGCTGCTCTTCCGCCGACCCCAAAAAAATCAGGGTTTTCCCGGCGATCCTACCTTGTTACTGCTGGCATAGTGATGGCGACCGTATTATTCCTCTTTGCTGTTCCTTCTGAAAATATTCCGGGCACGGTCTATACGACGGAGATAGCCCAGTCATTAAATATCGATCTGGAAGATGGCTCCCACGTCTTGCTTGCACCAGAGACAAAGCTGTCGGTTCAGTTCGAGAAGAATGAGCGTCAGGTTTCGCTTATTGAAGGCAGCGCCTTTTTTGATGTTGCAAAGAACCCTGAAAAGCCATTTATCGTTTCCACCCGGGAAGTTGAGATAAAGGTACTGGGAACCGCGTTTGAGGTCGCCACGCGCCTCGATGCGCTTGAGGTGTCCGTCGCGGAAGGAACTGTCGCGGTTACCAACGCCAAAAGCTCGGAAAGTTTCAAGTTAGGGTTGGGTGACCGTCTCAGACAATATGCCAATGCCAACTGGCAGAAGGATACCGTTCGGGTCGATAGCATTGCGAGTTGGCGGGAAAATCTTTTTGTCGCCCGGGAGAGTAGCCTCGAAGCGCTTGTGGATCAGCTTTCAGACTATCATAACGGAGTGATCTATATCTCTGATGACGCGCTCAGAAAAATGCAGGTCACCGGCGTATATCGTTTGAATGAGCCGGAAAAAGCCTTGGACATGTTGGCGCGCTCCCACCCCATTAAAATCCAGAAAATAACCCCTTGGGTTATCCTGCTTGGAAAAAAATAGAAAAAAGAGATCTTTTTTTGAACACACGCCTGTGCCCGAGCGTCAAAGAAACAAAGCTTACTGCAAATAATAGTTATTCTTAATAGTGCTTGTTTCAATCGGGGGACTGACATGACGGCTCTTATCTCAAGAGGCCAGAAAACACGGCGGATTTTTGCTTCGACGCTATTGGCGTCTGTTGCTTTTGCATCGATGATGATCTCAATGCCAGAGCAGGCAAAGGCGCAAACGGCAACTGAAATTCAGGCAACAAAGGAATTTGACATTGACGCCCAACCATTGGCGGATGCGATCACCTTGTTTGGTATTCAATCGGGCTTTCAGATTTCGGCGAACCCTGGCCTGCTGCGTGGACTACAGGGCTCGACTGTCAAAGGCAGTATGAAAGTTGAAAGTGCTCTGCAAATTTTGCTGGCCGGCACGAATCTTGACTGGAAGGCTGAAGACAGCGCTATCGCAATTGTCGCCCGCCCCAAATCCAAAATCATTGACATGGCGCCGCTGACAATTGTTGGCGAGAAAATCGAGAGAAGCTATCAGGAAACCCTGACAAGCGTGGGCGTGGCAACTGAGCAGGAAATTGAAGACTACAAGCTCGATGATCTGAGCGATGCTTTCAACACGATGGCGAACGTACGGAAATTTAATAGCAGCCGCGGTAACAAGGGTATGCAAATACGCGGTGTGAGCGCTGACGGCGTGTCGGAGCCGGAGAACTCGGCGCCTACGATTTCCGTCATTATCGATGGTGTTCCGCAGTCATCTGAAGCATTGCGGCGTGGGTCTCGTGGTACTTGGGATATGCAGCAGGTGGAAGTTCTGCGCGGCCCTCAGTCCACGCTTTATGGTCCGAATTCGATGGCCGGTGCTGTCGTGATGGAAAGTAACGATCCGACTTTCGATTGGGAATTTGCGGCTCAGGGTGTTGCCGGAAACCTGCAACGCAGGGACGGTGCTCTGATGGCTTCAGGACCTGTGTCGGATCAGGTAGCGTTCCGGCTTGCGGGTGAATGGCGAAATCAGGAAAAGGATATTACCCAGACAAACCCCGAAGACTACGCCCTCAATAAGGATGAATACTGGAGTATTCGGGGCAAGTTACTGATTTTACCGGCCGCGATGGAAGATTTGAGCATCACCCTTATGGCGAATGATGTTTATGACCAACCCGCTGCCTCAGCCGTGAACGGCACAGATTTATATGCGCGGCAGTTTAACTCAGGAATTTCCGGGTTTTCCACGGAAGAGCTGCGGAAAATGCATATCAATAACTATAGTGTCGAAGTGAACTACGATCTGGATGAAGATCTGTCGCTGACGTCATTGACAACTTTGC
This sequence comes from Sneathiella sp., assembly GCF_029233945.1. Taxonomy (GTDB): domain Bacteria; phylum Pseudomonadota; class Alphaproteobacteria; order Sneathiellales; family Sneathiellaceae; genus Sneathiella. Next base: position 15,058 of record NZ_JARGOQ010000058.1, read on the forward strand.
AGAAAACCGATCTATCCATCGATACGGCGCCGGGTAATACAGTGTTCATTCGTGAAGATACGCGCGAAGACACGAATTTCGCCCAGGATTTTCGGCTTACTCTCGATAAGGAATACGGTTTCAATGGGACGGTTGGGCTGTATCATTCCAATAACAAGAATGACTCCGACTCCGATATCAATCTTGCAGGATTTGCAACGCTCGTGACGGCCGAGGCAGAGAACCATATCAAAACCTACGCCGCATATGCCGACATGCGCTACAAGTTCGAGAATGGATTTAGCGTAATCGGCGGCGGACGGATCCAGAAGGACCGTGTTCGCAACTATCTGCAACGAAATGTGGTCGGCGCGGTCAACACACCCGGATTTGATATCACGTTCAATAAATACATGGATGTGGACGAGTCCTATGTGGCTTTCCTGCCTAAAGCGGGCGTGGCGTATGATTTCAATCAAAATCAAACCCTTGGTCTTATGGTGTCCAGAGGGTATCGCCAAGGTTTCAGTCAGGTCGTTGAGGAAACGAATACAACGATCCGAGAGGTGAAGCCAGAATATGTCTGGACGACAGAATTGTCCTGGCGTGACCAGAGCCTGAAGAACTTCACCTGGGGGGCAAATGTCTTTTACAACAGTTACCAGGACCAGCAGGTCACCATCCTCGATGGCACGACACTGAATTCCTATAATGCGGATGGTTCTATTTCCTACGGTGCAGAGTTGGAAGGTCGCGCGGATTTTGAAAATGGGTTTAGTGGGTTTGCCGCGCTGGGCTTGCTGAAAACGAAGCTGGGTGATGTCAATGCCTCTTCCTGTGCGGGCGGTGCCTGTAATGGAAATAAATTCCCGGAGGCACCGGCAGTCACGGCATCCGTTGGCGGAACATATAAGCATCCTACTGGCATGTTCGTTTCGGCGGATGCTAACTACACTAGTAAATTCTATTCAAACGCAGCTTTGACGAACAGCAGCACCCAACTGCTGGACGATATCTTCCTGACCAATATGCGCGCTGGCTATGAATATAAGGGATTCAAACTTACGGGCTTCGTCGAAAATCTCTTTGATGAGGAATATCTGACAAGCATTAACGCCGCCGGCAATGACGCCACTATTGGAGACGGCCGAACTTTCGGCATCCAGCTTGACTACAAATTTTAGTCGTTCTTTGTCTGACTTATAGGAGGCGGCTGGACCGCCTTCTTTTTCTGTAATTGAGGGAAAATTGATGCCTGAATGGGTCAAAATTATTCTAAGGCCGATTTATTTTCGGGTCCGTCACTGGCGAGGAAATCAGGGCGTCAAAATTCATGAATTTACGATTGACGGTATTCTGCGTGAGTATGGATCCGTCTACACATTCGTGCTGAATGCTGCCTCGCCGCCGGAATTTATCGCGGGCCAATATGGCCATGTCATCGCTCCCGGTGCGATTATCGATAACCATCATGTGCAACATATTTCTTTTGCCAATGCACCGCATGAGGGGTGTTTCCTCATCAGTATGGATCTGGCGTCCGGCTCCCGCTTCAAGAGAAAGTTCAAAAAAGCCGTGATTGGTGACCGGCTAGGCATCTACGCTATCAAAGGCGATTTTGTACTGAAAGAGGCGGATTGGGAACGCCCAGTCCTGCTGATTGCCGGTGGTATCGGAATCGCGCCTGTTCGGTCCCTGGCGGCAGACTTCCTGTCGAAGGGTAAATCCAACTGGTCGCTCGTCTACGCAGGCAAAGGATATCTTTATCAGGATTTCTGGTCCCGCGTAACGGACAAAGTTTCATTCGTCAAACGGGATACCCTTCTTCCTGCGATTGAAGCTGCTTTGAAGAAAGAGCCGGAAGCCCTGATTTACCTCTGCGGTGCGGGTGGTTTCGTCCGGGATGTAAAGCAATATCTCGGGCAGGCCGGGATAGACCCTGCATCCATTCATACCGAAGATTTCAGCTACTGATTGCGCCGCTCATGACAGAAACATTCAAACGCAAGAACCTGTTCCAACTCACTTTACCGCTGTTCCTGTTCGGTCTGATGACCATCGGGGTTACCTTTGCCGATACAATGCTGCTGTCGAATTATTCAGACAATCTGGCGGCGGCGGTCAGCATGGCCAATCAGATTTTGGGGATTGGATATGATCTGTCCGGTCTGATGTCCATCGGGGCGTTGATATTGATATCGCAATATCTCGGGCGGGGTGACCTTGAGAATGCTAAAAATATTGCCCGAATTGGGTTTATTGCAAGTGTCATTTTCGGCATGCTGATTGCCGCTATTTTGTCCGGCGGGGCAACATTTTATGCCGACTGGATCAATACGCCTCCTGAGATTTACGGAGATGTCTTGATTTATGTTTATAGCATTTCCGTCGGGTTCATTTTTTATGGATTTGTCACTACAGCCCTCGCGGCATTGCGAGGCTTTGGTAAGACCCTCGAAATTCTGTTAATAGGGTTTGTCGGGAATGTAGTTTATCTGTTGTTCGAATATGTCCTCATATACGGAGTTTGGATCTTTCCAGAGCTGGGGATTTACGGTGCGGCCCTTTCGACAATCCTGATCCGGGGGATCAATGTTCTTTTGCTGATCTGGCTGCTTCAGTGGAGGTTGGGGTTGGACGTCTTTAAAGTTCCCCCCGGACTATGGCGCCAGACGAAGAAGATCCTTAAGCTTTCCTACCCCAGCGTCAGTGAAGCCCTTGGGTATCAGCTGTATCAGTTGTTTCTCGTCTCCTTGATCGCCGGGATTGGAGTTACAGCTGTGTTGACGCGATCCTATTCGCTGACTATCACCCAGCTTCTGGCGATGATTGTTCTGGTTATTTCCTATGGGAATGAAGTCCTGATTGGATATGACAAAGGGGCTGGGGATCATAAAATTGCTTTTAGAAGGGCCCTGAAAACGGCGGTGATAACCGGCTTTACCGTCATGCTATTTGGGCTTCTAATCGCGGTTTTCGGGAAGTTTTTTCTCGAACTCTTTACGCGGGATCAGGCAATTGTGTCCGCGGCGGAGGAAATTCTTTATTTACATATATTCTCCATACCTTTTCAGGCGATCAACCTTATCCTTTTTAACTCGTTAAAGGCAGTAGGGGACGTCAACCGGCCGGTTATCGTGAACCTGTCGATCACATTCGCCATTGCCCTGCCACTTGCCTGGCTTTTTGTTAGCGTTATGGATATGGGGGTGAAGGGTTTGTGGTATGGTTACATTATTGAGGAGATTGTCAAAGCGACATCCATGTTCCTGCTCTGGCGCTATCGAAACTGGCAGCGACTAAAGATCATTGAGGATCCCGCTGCAGCTGCGGTATGACAGGATTTCAGCATATCTATTACAAATTGCATTGGTTCAAAGCATTGCTTGTTGAGTAGTTTTCGGATCAGTTTTAAGTCAGCTTTGACGTTTCGCTTTGATTATACAAGGAAATCCGGCATTTCACTTTCGCTATCAAGGCCTCATTCTGCTAAAAGATCCTCAATAGCTCAGCGTAAATCGGGCATAAAGCCAGACAGCATATTGAATGGGTGAAGATGAGGCATTTTAGGAGGCGTTTATAGATGATAGCACTTCTTTATCCGCTTGAAGGAATTTTCGCCATCCACCGAACTTGGTAATATCAGCGGCACCCTCAAGCCCGGCGGCCTCGCAGATGAAACCGTTTACGGTTGTCCCGTCGGAAAGAGATACCGTGCCAATTCCAAGCGGCGCGGGAATGCCACGAAGGAATTCACCGAACTTCCTTACGGGAATTGCCCAGATTTCCAGATCTATCATGGCTCCTGTTTTGTCGCGCATCAGGCCCGGACGATAAGGAGGGCCGCCAGCAAGACTGTAGAGGCGATAAACTGGTGCGGTCTTTGCGTCCTTAAGAAACCGACCGCCGAGTTTAACAAGCTCGCCATTTAACGGTAAGCCGGACATATGCGCGCCTACCGCCGCCAGACAGATTTCATCCTTGGAGATGGCTGGTTTAACCTGTGGCGGTAGCGGTTGTGTCCAGTTGGTTGCCCCGAGAAGAACCTCGGAGCGGTAATGCAGGAGAGCGGCAAGGCTGGCGATAAGGGCGTCCTCACCAGCCTTGGCGAGAAGTGTGACGCTTCCGGGCCGTCCATCGGTCCGGGCGGCAACGGGAACAGCAATTCCGCATAAATCGAGGAGATTGACGAAATTTGTATAAGTGCCAAGCCGTGCATTTGGGCCGATGGGATCTTCTTCCAGATCCGCCAGCGAATAGAATGTCGGGATTGAGGGAACGCAGAACATATCCACCGAATTGATAAGCGGTGCAACCAGGCGCTTTAGCTCCTGAAGCTTATAAATTCCAAGGAAAGCATCAGCGGCGGATAGGGTTTCCGCCTTGCTAATGACGGCGCGTGTCGCCGGATGGATGGCACCCGGGTTGTTTTGCAGAAGTTCGGCGATGACCGTGAAACGCTCCGCCACCCAGGCCCCTTCGTAGAGCATGTTCGCGACGTCGTAGAAGGGGGTAAAATCAATCTCGACGATGTCACCGCCAAGCGCCGTGATGGAGGTGAGTGCGTCGTCGAAGGAGGCGGCCTGGATGGCATCTCCAAAGAACTTTCTGGTTTCTATCGTCGGCACGCCGACGCGAAATACCGATGGCACTTCCTGTAGATCATTTACGGGCAATTCACGTGAATAGGCATCAAGCGGATCAAAGTCGCTTGCCACCTGAAAAGCGCGATAGGCGTCCTCAACGGTCAGCGCGAAAATCGAGATTGTGTCCAGTGTTCTGCAGGCCGGAACGACACCCGATGTCGACAGCGCACCGAGAGTCGGTTTGAGGCCGACAATATTATTCAGCGCGGCGGGCACGCGTCCGGAGCCTGCCGTATCGGTTCCGAGTGAGAAGCCCACTAACCCTAGTGCTACCGCTACGCCGGATCCCGAACTCGAACCGCCGGGCACAATTTCCGGATCGATTGCATTTTTGGGCAGTGGGTACGGTGAGCGAATACCCACCAGCCCGGTTGCGAACTGATCAAGATTGGTCTTGCCAATCAGGATGGCTCCGGCCTTTCTAAGCTGCGCGACGACAAAGGCGTCAGCGTCGGCGTCATATTCATAAGCGGGACAGGCCGCTGTTGTGGGCATACTGCCGACATCTATGTTGTCCTTGACGGCAAAGGGAATGCCCCAGAGTGGCTTTGTAACCGGATTGAACGCGCCGAGCTTTTTCGCCTCTTCCTGCGCGGCATCTTGATCGACCAATTGCAGGAAGATGCCGGGGTCGGCGGCTTCCTCTATACGCCGGTAGCATTCGGCAATTATTTCCGATACGTGCGTTCCGCTGGCATATGCGCGGTGCAGGCTGTTCATATCAAAGGGTATATCAATCATCGGACTTGACACTTTCCGAAATTACTATCGGTTCATCGACAAAAACGACAGGCGCCTGCCACTGAATAAGGACGACACAACCCTCGTCGGACCAGACGGCATGTTCGCTGCCGTTGGGATTGGCAACATAGGTTCCTTTGGTATAGCGGCCGTTCATATCGCTCTGCGATCCGTCAAGGATGAGAATGGTCTCCAAACCGGCATGGCGGTGCCTTGAAACCTTCGCGCCGGGCGCATATTTCAGCAGGGCAACCCCAGGCTCGCCTTCGAGCAGCCAGCAGATTTCGACGCCTGGCTGAAAGGGTTCAAAAGCATAATCTTTCCACCCGTCCGGAA
>NZ_JARGOQ010000059.1:0-12816 GCF_029233945.1 Sneathiella sp.
AACGGTAAATGGTTGATGATCGATTGCGGGATTTCCTTTGCCGATGACCGCGCGCCGGGCATTGATGTGATTGTTCCCGATCCCGGCTGGATTGCCGAGCGGCGAAAAGATCTTCTGGCGATCATCGTTACCCATGCGCATGAGGATCATGTTGGCGCAGTGGCGAGGCTCTGGCCGCAGTTTCAGTGCCCCGTTTATACAAGCCCGTTTACGGCGGAAATTCTTGCGCTGAAATTGGCGGAAGAAGGGCTGGAAAATGAGGTGGAAGTCAATGTCATCGCGCCCGGAAGCTCTATGGCCATCGGCGATTACCATATCGATTTTGTTGATCTCACCCATTCCATTCCGGAGATGCAGGCGCTGATGATCACAACGCCTTATGGCCGTGTTTTGCATAGCGGTGACTGGAAGCTCGATCCCGATCCGGTTGTCGGCCCTGCGAGCAATCTTGCCAAGATGCAGAAAGTCTCTGAGGCGGGCGTGCTCGCCATGATCTGCGATTCCACGAATGTCTTCAAGGAAGGGGTTTCTGGCTCCGAACTCGCGGTGCAGGATAGTCTGGATGCCTTGCTGCGCGAGATTCCGACGGGTCGGATTGCGGTGACGACCTTTGCCTCCAATATCGCGCGGCTCAAGACCATCGCCTATGTGGCGGAACGCCATGACCGGCATGTTGTCCTTGTTGGCAGGTCATTGCATCGTATGACGGGGGCAGCCAAAAAAGCAGGTTACCTCAATGACTTGCCGCCGTTTCTTGATGAGAAAAATGCAGGCCATATCCCGCGCGACAAGATCCTGTTGCTCTGCACGGGCAGTCAGGGGGAGCCGCGCGGTGCCATGGCCCGCATCGCGCGCGGGGAGCATGCCCATATTGAACTTTCCAAAGGTGATACGGTCATTTTCTCCTCCAAGGTGATCCCGGGAAATGAAAAATCATTGTACGGGCTGCATAACCAACTGACGGAATCCGGTGTGAATGTGATTACCGAAGCCGATGAATTTGTTCATGTTTCCGGTCATCCGGCGCGGGAAGAGCTGACCGATATGTACCGGATCGTGAAGCCAAAAATTGCCATTCCGGTACATGGAGAGGCGCGTCATATCCGCGCGCATTGTGAACTGGCCTTGTCCCTTGGCGTTGAACAGGCTATTGAAATTACGAACGGCAATGTCCTGAAGCTGGCCCCGGGCGAGGCAGAGATTATAGACGACGTTCCCTCAGGTCGGCTGGCGGTCGATGCGGGTGGGCTGACGCCGCTTGACGGGGAATTCCTGACTACCCGCCGCCGCCTTGTTTATAATGGCAGTGTGAGCGGGGTTGTCATCGTCAATGATAAGGGCCAGATAACAGAGGACCCGATCATTCGCCTGCGCGGCGTGCTGGACGAGAGTTTGTTTACCGAGTTGCAAAAAGAGTTACGGGAACAGATAATAATCAACCATAATAAGCTGAAAAAACAGGATAAAATGGATGATGAGCAGGTCGAGGAAACGGCACACAACGCGGTACGGCGGGTTTTCCGGCGATTGGCAGGCCGACGCCCGATAACCGATATTTACGTGATCAGATTTGAAGAAGAATAAGGATTTAAGGAAAATGATTGGACGTTTGAACCATGTTGCCATTGCTGTGCCGGATCTAGAAGCTGCCGCAGCGATCTATCGTGATACGCTTGGCGCGAAGGTAAGCCCGCCGCAGGATGAGCCGGAAAATGGTGTGACTGTGGTTTTTGTCGAGCTCGAAAACACGAAAATTGAACTCCTGCATCCACTTGGCGAAGACTCTCCGATTGAAGGCTTTCTGAAAAAGAATGCGTCCGGCGGCATTCATCATGTTTGCTATGAGGTTGAGGATATTATCGAGGCGCGGGATCGTCTGAGAGCCAAGGGTGCGCGCGTTCTCGGCGATGGGGAGCCCAAGATCGGTGCCCATAAGAAGCCGGTTCTTTTCCTGCACCCGAAGGATTTCAGCGGAACGCTGGTCGAGCTTGAACAGGTATAGGGCACACATATGTCTTTTGTCGGCGGCCTTGTTATTTTTTGTATTACCTGGATGGTAGTCCTCTTTACCGTGCTCCCCTTTGGCGTGAGGCCGCAAGGGGAGGAAGAGGGAGAAATCGAGCCGGGAACAGTGGAAAGCGCGCCGATCAACCCCAGAATCTGGGCGAAGTTTGCCCTGACCACCGTCATAACGATCCTGATATTCATCATTATCTGGACGATATTCGAGTTGGAACTGTTTGATCTGCGTGCATTTTTTCAGAACATCTAATGGATTGAATTCATGATCCGGTCTATCCTTGTCCTGACATTTTTAATCGGTTCTGTGGGCTCTGCCACGGCGGAAGATATCCGGATGGTAGTGTCACGGAAAGACTGCGAGAGGATCGTGAAATATACGCCCGATCCCGATGTAACCTATAAGCCGGGCGTCGATGTTCATGGAAAGCCGGTTGCGCCCGCCGATCTCAGTGGCAGTCAAATACAGATTCCTGATCAGATATTTATCGATTTATCCTTGCCGTTTAAGGATTTACTGGAAAATTATAATCCCAAGCTCAAAAATGCAGAAGTCTATGTCGGAACAGTGGAATATGATATCGCGTCGGGCAAGCTTCTCTTCAATGGTCAGGAGCTGGCCGACCCGGCGGAGAATGCCATCGCCAGGGAATGCCGCAAGCGGTATCAATAGGGTGAAAACCTTGCAATCTTTGCGAATCCCGTTAAAAGTCTGACAACTATTCAACACCGTGTAATCGAACCGAGGCCCCCAATGCGTCTGTCCCGTTTTTTTCTCCCCACCCTGAAGGAAGATCCGAAGGAGGCGCAGATTGTCTCTCACCGGTTGATGCTGCGGGCGGGAATGATCCAGCAATCCTCCGCCGGGATTTATAGCTGGCTGCCGATGGGCTTTCGGGTGCTGAAAAACATCGAACGGATTGTCCGCGAAGAGCAGGACCGGGCCGGTGCGCTCGAAATCCTGATGCCGACCATACAGCCGGCGGACCTCTGGCGGGAATCCGGTCGCTATGATGACTATGGCAAGGAAATGCTGCGGATCACCGACCGGCATGAGCGCGATATGCTCTATGGCCCGACGAATGAGGAGCAGGTGACAGATATTTTCCGTACTCATGTCAAAAGCTACAAGAACCTGCCGCTCAATCTTTATCATATCCAGTGGAAGTTCCGTGACGAGGTGCGCCCCCGTTTCGGCATCATGCGCGGGCGGGAGTTCCTGATGAAGGATGCCTATTCCTTTGATCTGGATTATGAAGGTGCTAAAACGGCTTATAACAATATGTTCGTAGCTTACCTTAAGACGTTTGCGCGGCTTGGGTTAAAAGCCATTCCCTTGCGCGCGGCAACCGGACCGATCGGCGGCGACCTCTCCCATGAGTTTATCGTCCTTGCGGATACGGGTGAGAGCGAGGTGTTTTACCATAAAGACCTTCTCACGCAAAAAACACCGGATCGCGATAACTACACGGCGGAAGAACTGCAGGAAATTGTCGACCAGTGGACCAGCTTTTACGCGGCGGCCGATGATATGCATGATCCGGATAAATGCGATGTAAGCGGTGATGATCTGGTGACCCGCCGCGGGATCGAGGTTGGGCATATCTTCCATTTCGGCGATAAATATTCGAACGCCATGGGCGCAACGGTTGCCGGGGCTGAAGGCAAGGACGTGACCGTCTCAATGGGATCCTACGGTATTGGCGTTTCCCGCCTCGTGGGGGGCATTATCGAGGCAAGCCATGATGATGATGGTATTATTTGGCCCGAAAGCGTCGCGCCGTTCAAGGTCGGGCTGATCAATCTTAAAAGTGGCGATGACGCCTGCGATGGGGCTTGCGATGATTTCTATAGCAAGCTGATGACTGCCGGTGTCGATGCGCTCTATGATGACACGGCGGGCCGGGCTGGCGAAAAATTTGCCAAGATGGACCTGATCGGGCTGCCGTGGCAGGCAACGATTGGCCCGCGTGGGGTCAAGTCCGGCATGGTTGAGGTGAAGAACCGCGGTACCGGGGAAAAACAGGAACTCTCGACGGATGATGCGCTTAACCTGCTGGTGGGCAAAGCCTAGTGTTTTCCCGCTTTGAATGGACGATGGCGCTTCGATATCTGCGCGCCCGGCGGCAGGAGGGGTTTATCTCCGTCATCGCCACCTTCTCCTTTCTCGGGATTGGCTTGGGTGTGGCGACATTGATCATCGTCATGTCGGTGATGAACGGTTTTCGCGCCGAGCTTCTCGATCGCATTCTCGGCCTCAACGGTCATTATGAGGTGCGGGCGCCGGCGCCGGATAGTCTTGTCGATTATGACGGGGTGATCGCCCGGCTCGCGGATATCCCCGATGTCGTGCGCGTCACCCCGATTGTCGAGGGGCAGGTCATGGCGTCGGGCAAGGAGGCAAGCGGTGCGCTTGTGCGGGGTATCTCGCCAAACCAGCTTGCATCTCTTGATGTGCTCTCCTCCAATATTATCGACGGGTCACTAGAGAGCTTTGGCGAGAACAACTCGATCATCCTTGGCTACCGGCTTGCGCGCACCCTAGGTGTGAATGCGGGCGACAAGGTTAAGCTCATTTCTGCCAATGGCACGCCAACGGCCTTCGGCACGATGCCGCGCGTTAAAACCTATGACGTCGCCGCGCTCTTTGATACCGGCATGTATGAGTATGATAGCGGCTATATCTATATGTCGCTGAAAGCCGCGCAGAGCTATTTCCGGCTGGGCGAGGGGGTCACGGCGCTTGAAGTTTTCGCCGTTGATCCCGATAAGGCGCTTGAAATCCGCCGGGAGATTATTCAGGCGGTCAATATCCGCGCCTTTATCTATGATTGGCAGCAGTCGCGCGCGAGCTTTTTCAATGCGCTTGAGGTTGAACGGAACGTGATGTTCCTGATCCTAACCCTGATTATCCTTGTCGCCGCGTTCAACATTATCTCCAGCCTGATCATGCTGGTGAAGGACAAGGGGCGGGATATTGCCATCCTGCGCACCATGGGGGCGACGCGCGGCATGATCATGCGGGTTTTCTTTATCTCCGGCGCCAGCATCGGGGTGATAGGCACGCTGTTCGGCTTTTTGCTCGGCCTTGGCTTCTGCATGAATATCGACAAGATCAAGGGCCTGATCGAGGGGATTACAGGCGCCGAGCTTTTCTCCGCCGAGATTTATTTCCTCTCCCATCTGCCCGCGAAGATCGATCCGATGGAAGTCACGACAGTGGTGATTATGGCGCTTGTCATTTCGCTGCTTGCGACGATCTATCCGTCCTGGCGGGCAGCGCGTCTCGATCCGGTGGAGGCGTTGCGCTATGAGTGAGCCGGTCCTCAAACTCGAGAATATCGGCCGGACTTTTGCGCAAGGCCAGGAAAAGCTGCTGGTTCTTGAGAATGTCTCACTTGAGTTGCGGCCCGGCGAGATTGTCGCGCTGCTGGGGCCGTCCGGTTCGGGTAAATCAACGCTTTTACAGATCGCAGGGTTGCTGGAGCCGCCGACCAACGGGTCGGTCATCATCGACGGGATCGATTGCAGCAAGGCGCGGGATAATAAACGCACGGAAGTTCGTCGCGACAAAATCGGTTTTGTTTATCAGTTTCATCATCTGCTGCCAGAATTTTCGGCACTTGAAAATGTAATGATGCCGAACCTGATTTCCGGCGTTCCGAAGAGACAAGCGAAGAGCCATGCAACGGAACTCCTGACCGGGATGGGTCTGGCGGAACGGCTCGGGCATCGTCCGGCCAAGCTTTCCGGCGGGGAGCAACAGCGCGTTGCCATTGCCCGCGCGCTCGCCAATGATCCGCTCGTCCTGCTTGCCGATGAACCTACCGGCAATCTTGATGAGCAGACGGCGGAGATGGTTTTCCAGCATTTCCTCGATGTAACCCGCGATCGCGGTGTTGCAGCGTTGGTTGCGACTCATAACACCGATCTCGCTCGCCGCATGGACCGCATTGTTCGCGTCCATGATCACGGCTTAGTTATTGAATAAACTTCGCTTTTTTTCCTCTAGGCTCTACATCTCAGCCTGATGGCTCAGTTTCGCGACGGGATGCCATTGGTTAATAAAATTTAAAGCAGTTTCCGGCAATATTCCATTAACTCTAAATGATGATGGGTATGGGACGGCATGTCGAATTCATTTTCGATCAACCACTTCAACGGAATTCTGCGGCAATTGACTCTGGTCATCGGGTTTATTCTATACGCCCTGTTTTTGGGTGTGGTGCCGTCCGCAAACGCGCAGCAAATGGATGGTAACGACACTATCAATCCATCTATTGTGCCGGATGTGCATCCTGATCCGTCCCGCATCCAGAAAGATTACCTGCTTGAAAACCCGATCTCACCGCCTGATACCTCCAGTCCGCGCGCAACGATAGAAAGCTTCCTCTTCCTGATGGGGGAGGCGCGCAATATCTGGCTCGATGTGCGCGATGATTACGCTAAAGGTGACACCATACTCTTGAGTGAAGCTGATGAACGGCGCCTTGCTATGGTGCAGACAATCCTCGAAAAGGCATCGCAGACGTTTGATTTGAGCGCCATACCGGCAAGCACGCGGGAGCATGTCAGCATTGAGATCGTGCTTCAGCTTCTTGAGGTATTTGACAGGATCGATCTTCCGAGGCTCTCGACGATCCCCGGCTATGAAGTGGGCATTTTTCCCTCGGCATCGGACCTTGCGACCTTGCCTTCCAGTTGGTATGTTCCCGGCACGAATATTGTCATTGCACGCCTGCAGCAGGGACCGGCGCAGGGCGCTTTTCTCTTCTCCAAGGAAACGGTTGAGCGCATCCCGGAAGATTATGAAACAATCAAGAATTTTCCCCTTAAGCATGACCGGACGGAAGATCTCTATAACTATTACATCTACACGCCGGGCGGCTTTGTCGCGCCTAAATGGTATGATTTCCTGATTGCCGGCCCGGATTGGCTTCAAAAGGAGATTTATAACCAGACGGTCTGGCAATGGATGATGTTTGTCCTGCTGACGCTTCTGTTCGCTCTCGCGCCAGCACTCCTCCTTCGGCGATCCCGCCCGGACGAGGATGAGGAGATCACGGCGCGCCGTCAGATCCGCCAGATGCTCTCCTGCGGAGGTCTTGTCTTTCTTGTCCTGTTTTATCGCTATCTCTGTAACAGCCAGATCAACATCACCGGCGGATTGATGGAGGGGATTAGCACCGTGACGACTGCGATTATCTGGTCTTGTGTCGCGTTGCTGACGTATCAACTCCTGAACTTCCTTTATTCCTCGGCGGTGAGGAACCCGGCGGTCCCCACGGGCAGTATTGACGCCAGCCTGCTGCGGACCGGATTTCGGGTCTTCTCCTGCACAGTGGCACTGGTCATCATGGGTTATGGCGCGACGCAGATTGGTATTCCGGTCTATGGCGTGATTGCCGGTCTTGGGGTTGGCGGCCTGGCGATTGCTCTTGCCGCGCAGCCAACAATCGAAAACCTGATCGGTGGCATTATCCTTTATGCGGACCGGATGGTGCGCGTTGGTGAATTTTGCCAGTTTGACAATCTTTCCGGCACAGTCGAATCCATCGGCATTCGCTCCACCCGGATACGGGCACTCGATCGCACCGTTATCACCATCTCGAATGCGGATCTCGCCAAGCGGAAGATCACGAACTACAGCCGTCGTGACCAATTTCATCTTCGCCATCGTATCGGCCTGAGGTACCAGACAACGCAAGCGCAACTGACTGTAATCATCGATGATATCCATAAATATCTTGAGAACCATCAACAGGTGAAAGCCGACCCCCTCCGGGTCCGTTTTGTTGAGTTGGGTGATTATTCCCTCAATATAGAAATCTACGCCTATGTGGATGTTGGCAGCATGCCGGATTTCCTGGTTGTTCAGGAAGAAGTGTTGATGAAGATCGTCGGGATTGTCCGGGCGCGCGGCGCTGATTTCGCCTTCCCGTCTACAACCACCTATCTTGCCTCCGACAGTACGCCGGAGGAGGGAAGCTCGCTGATTAGCTGGCCGCCGAAGGGTGACGCGAAAGCTTTATCAAAGTAGGAATAATTTAAAAAACCTTCGCGATTATTTAAAAATATAATTAAATCAATATATTAGTTAATAAATTTAGCGGAGAAATATCTGGTTGACAAAAGAACAAAACAAGAACAAAATGCTTCTCAACAGACAAATAGGAGCAGCAATCATGAATATCGACCGGATGATAAAAAGCGGATTTGAATGTGCGGCATTTGCGGGGGCGCTGGGCATGATGGTGTTCTGGGCGGATATTGTGGCGGGACTGACCGGTTAATAAAACCGGACATATGGTTGAGTAACAGGAGAGGGGAGTTATCCACAAGAAATTTATCGGTTGAGGCTGTCAAGGCCTGACCTTTGGAAAAGGACATGTAATAGTGGGACGGCTTAAATCACAGATTGGAGACGTGCCGTTGCCCAACCTTGAGAGTGATCCCCGCTTCATACATCTGCGTGTCCATTCCGCCTATTCCCTGTCCGAAGGGGCGGTGCCGATCAAGCAGTTGCAGAAGCTGTGCGCGGATAACCGGATGCCCGCCGTGGCGATCGCGGACACCAGCAATCTGTTCGGCGCGCTCGAATTCTCTCTTGCCATGATGGGGGGTGGGGTGCAGCCCATTATCGGTTGCCAGATCGCGCTTCTGCGGGAGGATGGCGTCGATCGGAGTGGCCGGCGGCCCGAACCGGACCCCATTGTTCTGCTGGCCCAGGATGAGGCAGGCTATAACAACCTCCTGAAACTCACCTCCCATGCCTTCCTTAAGACGGACGCAGGAGAGACGGCACAAGTCCCCTTTGACGTTCTGGCCGAGAATTCGGCGGGTATCATCTGCCTGACCGGCGGATCGGAAGGACCGATCGGTCGCCTGATCGCCGCGGATCAGCTTGAGACGGCGGAGAGTTATGCCCGAAAACTTGCCGAGACGTTCAAGGGGCGGCTTTATATGGAGCTTCAGCGCCACGGACTACCGCTTGAGGAAAAGACGGAACCGGGCTTTCTGAAAATTGCCTATGATCTCGACATTCCGCTGGTAGCGACGAATGAGGTGTTTTTTGCCGATCGCGGTATGTATGAGGCCCATGATGCGCTTCTTTGTATCGCGATGGGAAAATATGTCGGCGACCAGAACCGGATCAAGCGCACACCGGAGCATTACTTTAAATCGCAAGCGGAGATGGTTGAGCTTTTCTCTGATTTGCCGGAGGCAATCGATAATACGCTGGTTATCGCGCAGCGCTGCGCCATCGCCTCACCCACACGCGATCCGATATTGCCGGCATTTTCCTCTGCCGAAGGACGGGATGAGGCTGGTGAGCTTGCCGCACTGGCAAGGAAAGGTCTGACGGTCCGGCTTGAAAATGAAGTCTTTACTGAGGGGATGGCGACGGCTGAGCGGGAGGCCAAATCGAAAGAATATTTCGACCGGCTTGAATATGAAATCGACGTGATTAATGAAATGGGCTTTCCGGGCTATTTCCTGATCGTCTCCGATTTTATCCAGTGGTCGAAGATACATGACGTGCCGGTGGGACCGGGGCGTGGATCGGGCGCAGGTTCCGTCGTGGCTTGGGCGCTGACCATTACAGATCTCGATCCACTGCGCTTTGGATTGCTGTTTGAGCGGTTCCTGAACCCTGAACGTGTGTCCATGCCCGACTTCGATATCGATTTCTGTCAGGACAAGCGAGAACAGGTGATCCGCTATGTGCAGGATAAGTACGGCCATGACCAGGTCGCGCAGATCATTACCTTTGGTAAGCTGCAAGCAAAAGCGGCGGTCCGCGATGTCGGGCGCGTCCTGCAGATGCCCTATGGCCAGGTGGACCGGATCAGCAAGATGATTCCGGCCAATCCGGCCAACCCAGTCAGCTTGCAGCAGGCTCTGGATACCGAACCGCGCCTTCGGGAGGAACGAGCCAATGACGCCGATGTCGCGCGGCTTCTCGAAATCGCGCTGCAGCTCGAAGGGCTGTATCGCCATGCCTCAACCCATGCCGCCGGGGTGGTGATCGGTGACCGACCGCTTGATGAGCTGGTGCCGCTCTATCGCGATCCGCGTTCCGATATGCCGGTGACCCAGTTTTCGATGAAGTATGCAGAAACGGCCGGGCTGGTGAAGTTCGACTTTCTCGGGCTCAAGACCCTGACAGTGCTCGACCGGGCGAAGGCGCTGCTCGCCCGCCGGGGGATCGAGATTGATTACGCAAAACTGCCGCTCGATGATCCGGCGGTGTTCGAGCTTCTCTCAACCGGCAATACCATCGGTATTTTCCAGCTTGAAAGTTCCGGTATGCGGGACATGCTCCGGAAGATGCGCCCTGACGCGTTCGAGGATATCATCGCTATCGTGGCGCTCTATCGCCCCGGCCCGATGGAAAATATCCCGACCTATATCCGCCGCAAGCATGGAGAGGAAGAGCCGGATTATCTGCATCCCATTCTAAAACCTGTGCTGGAGGAAACCTACGGCGTTATCATCTATCAAGAACAGGTGATGGAAATCGCCAAGACCCTTGCCGGGTATAGTCTTGGCGAAGCGGATAATCTGCGTAAGGCCATGGGCAAGAAAATCCAGAAAGAGATGGATAAGCAGCGCGCCATTTTTGCCAAAGGCGCCAAGGAGAAGGGCGTTGCCACGAAGGATGCCACCCATATCTTTGATCTGGTGGCGAAATTCGCGAACTATGGCTTTAACAAATCCCATGCCGCCGCCTATGCGCTTGTCTCCTATCATACCGCCTGGCTCAAGGCGAATTATCCGGTGGAGTTCATGGCGGCCTCCATGAGCCTTGATATGAACAATACAGACAAGCTTAATATCTTCCGTCAGGATCTGGAGCGGATGAAAATTCCTGTTTATCCACCCTGCCTGAATAAGTCAGAGGTGGAGTTCTCGGTAGAGTTCGATGGCGATGAGGGTGCCGTTCGCTACGCGCTTGCGGCGGTCAAGAATGTCGGGCGGGAGGCGATGGCCGGGATTGTCCGCGAACGGGGGGAGAACGGGGCGTTCAAGGATCTGTTTGATTTTGCGGAGCGCCTTAACCCGAAATATATGAACAAGCGTCAGGCGGAAAATCTCGTCCGGGCGGGTGCATTTGATGCCCTGCATGACCACCGCGCGCAAGTCTTTGCGTCGATCGAAGTTCTTCTGCGCCAGGCTCAGCAATCGGAGGAGGAGCGGGGTTCGGGCCAGGTTAACCTCTTTGGTGGGGCGTCGGAATCATTGGTAGTGCGGCCCGACTTGCCTGAGGTATCACTTTGGACATCGATGGAAAAATTGAAGCAGGAATTCGATGCCATCGGCTTTTATCTCTCCGGCCATCCCCTTGATGCCTGGGACAAGACCCTCGACAAAGCCGGTGTGCGCAGTTCAGCGAGCTATCTTGCGGGTCTTGGATCAGCCGAAAGCGCCGGGATGTTGGCGGGTACCGTCATGGGCAAGCGGGAACTTCGCACGCGCAAGGGAAAACCGCTTGCCTTCGTGCAGCTTTCCGATGCGACCGGGGCTTTTGAAGTCACGATGTTTTCCGAAACGCTGGAAAAATATCGCGATCTTCTGGTCGTGGGTCAGTCGCTTGTCCTCCGGGTAACGGGGAATCTCGATAATGATCAACCCCGGCTGACAGTCCAGAGCCTGCAACGACTTGAATCCATGGCGGCAACGATCGCCGATGGGGTGCGTATTTTTGCGAATGATGATAAGCCTCTTGCAGAAGTCTCGACGATCCTCAAGCAGGGCGGGCGAGGACGGGGCCGTGTTGCCTTTATCCTCAATCTTGAGGCGGAGGCGAAGGAAGTTGAATTTGACCTCTCCGATCAGGCGAATATCACGCCCGAGGTGCGCCAAGCGCTTAAATCAACCCCCGGGGTGATCGATGTTCACGATATTTAGTCTTTCACGCCAGATTTGTGGTTAAATTGGTATTTTTCCCTTGCATCTGGTGACGGAGGGGCCTATTTAGCGACCTGTTAAATTCACACGTGGGCTTTGGGTAAGGCTGTGTTGGTCTTTCCCTTCCGGTGTTCAAAGGATAATCCTTAGAACCGCAGCTCACGGAGGTTCAACCGGAAAAGGAGATTGCAGAATGGCTCTGCCTACTTTTACTATGCGTCAGCTTTTGGAAGCTGGTGTTCACTTTGGTCACCAATCACGTCGCTGGAACCCGAAAATGGGTCCTTATATCTTCGGCGCTCGTAACAAAATCCATATTCTCGATCTGCAGCAGACAGTGCCGATGCTTTATCAGGCGCTGAAAGTCGTGCGCGATACAGTTGCGGGCGGCGGACGTGTTCTGTTCGTTGGCACGAAACGCCAGGCATCTGACGTCGTTGCGGAAAGCGCAACACAATGCGCCCAGTTCTATGTCAACCATCGCTGGCTCGGCGGTATGCTGACTAACTGGAAGACAGTTTCAGGGTCGATCAAGCAGCTGCGCCAGCTCGAAGAGCAGCTCGCGGGGGAACACACAGGACTGACCAAGAAGGAAATCCTGAAAAAAACCCGTCAGCGGGACAAGCTGGAGCGCGCACTCGGTGGTATTAAGGAAATGGGCGGTCTGCCGAATGTGATCGTCGTGATCGATACCAACAAGGAAGAGCTGGCGGTACAGGAAGCCAACAAGCTTGGTATTCCGGTTGTCGCGATCCTCGACAGCAACTCTGATCCGGATGGCATCGCCTACCCGATTCCGGGCAATGACGATGCCCTCCGCGCGATCAGCCTCTATTGCGACCTGTTCAAGCAGGCGGTTCTCGATGGTATTTCCATGGAAATGGC
>NZ_JARGOQ010000059.1:12916-20674 GCF_029233945.1 Sneathiella sp.
TTTAAGAAATCAAACGCGAGGATGAATGATGACTGCTATTACAGCGGGACTGGTTAAAGAACTCCGCACTCGGTCCGGTGCGGGCATGATGGATTGTAAGAAAGCGCTGAAGGAAACGGATGGCGACATGGACGCAGCGATCGACTGGCTGCGGACCAAAGGTCTCGCCACGGCGGCGAAAAAATCCGGCCGTGTTGCGGCGGAAGGTCTTGTTGGCGTTGCCGCAAGTGGCACCTCCGGCGCGGTGGTTGAAGTAAACGCCGAGACTGACTTTGTTGGCCGTAACGAAGATTTCCAGAAACTGGTAAGCGGTATTGCGGCGGTTGCTGCTGAAAAAGGTGGTAACGTCGATCAGATCAAGGCGGATACTTTCCCCGGTGGTTCTGACACTGTCGAGGCAAAACTGACTGAAGCCATTTCCACAATTGGTGAAAACATGGCGCTTCGCCGGGCGGCACAACTTAGCGTGAAGAACGGTGTTGTCGCGACATATGTGCATAACTCTGTAACCGACGGCCTTGGCAAGATCGGTATTCTGGTCGCCCTCGAAAGCGAAGGCGATACAGCAGCGCTCGCGGCCCTCGGTAAGCAGATTGCCATGCATGTTGCCGCAACGAGCCCGCAGTCAATCAGCGTGGCGGATCTCGATCCGGCGGCGGTTGATCGTGAGCGTGCGGTTCTCTCCCAGCAGGCCCGCGAATCCGGCAAGCCCGAAGAGATTATCGCCAAGATGGTCGAAGGCCGCCTCAGCAAGTTCTACAAGGACGTTGTCCTTCTGGAACAGACTTTCGTGATTGACGGCGAAAATACAGTCAAGGCCGCGATCGAGAATGTTGCCAAGGAAATTGGCAGCCCGATCGAAGTTGTCGGCATGGTCCGCTACGCCGTTGGCGAAGGGATCGAGAAGGAAGAAAGCGACTTCGCAGCCGAAGTCGCCGCCGCAGTACAATAAGCGCGGTGTGATGATGAATTTATGGCGGTCTCCACCAGAGGCCGCCATATTTTTATGTGCGGCTTCGCGGCTTTTCAAATCATACTTTTTCTGTATGCTGTCTTGCCGATGCCATTAACCATATGTACGAGTTGTGGGGAAGAATATGTCTGATAAGCCTCAGTATCGCAGGGTTCTCCTGAAATGTTCCGGTGAAGCACTTCTTGGAAACCAGCAATATGGTATTGATGTCGAGACAGTCTCCCGCATAGCAAAAGATATCGGTGTCGCCCATGATATGGGGGTCGAGGTGTGCGTGGTTGTTGGCGGTGGAAATATTTTCCGAGGCGTTTCCGGCACGGCAAAGGGAATGGACCGGTCCAGTGCGGATTATATGGGAATGCTGGCGACGGTGATGAATGCTCTCGGGCTTCAAAATGCGATTGAAGCCCTCGGCATGGATAGCCGGGTTTTGTCCGCTATTCCAATGTCTGCGGTGTGTGAGCCCTATATTCGCCGCCGCGCGGAACGTCACCTTGAAAAAGGCCGGATTGTAATATTCGCGGCCGGAACCGGTAATCCCTATTTCACGACGGATACAGCCGCCGCGCTTCGGGCGGCGGAAATGAAGTGTGATGCCCTGTTGAAGGGGACGAATGTGGACGGTGTCTATAACAAGGACCCGCGCCAGCATACCGACGCAGAGCGCTATGAGACACTTTCGCATCTTGATGTGCTGGCCAAAGACCTCAAGGTCATGGACGCGGCGGCAATCTCGCTCGCGCGGGAAAACAGTATTCCCATCCTTGTGTTTTCCATTCAGGAAGAAGGGGCCTTCGCCCGCGTCCTTAAAAAAGAAGGATGTTTCACAGAAGTTGTTTAGCGATATAATATCGTCTGGTTTATAGTTAAGAAGAGGTCGGGATAACCGTCCCGATGATGGAGGAGAGATAGAGATGGCGGCGCCAAATATGAAAGACCTCGAAAAACGCATGCAAGGAGCGCTTGAGGCGCTAAAGCATGAGTTTGCGGGACTGCGGACGGGTCGGGCGCATACTAGCTTGCTCGATACGGTCATGGTGGAAAGTTATGGCGCTTCCATGCCGATCAATCAGGTTGGCACGGTCAGCACACCGGAGCCGAGAATGCTGAGTGTTCAGGTTTGGGATACAACCAATGTCAAGGCCGTCGAAAAAGGGATCCGCAACTCCGGGCTGGGGCTCAATCCGGTTGTGGACGGCGGTATTGTCCGGGTTCCGATCCCTGAACTGACCGAGGAACGTCGCGCGGAACTTGCAAAAGTGGCTGCGACCTATGGGGAAAATGCGAAAATCGCTATCCGCAATGTTCGCCGCCACGGCATGGATGATGCCAAGGCAGCGGAAAAAGACGGGGATTATTCGGAAGATGATCGCAAGAAGGCGGAAGATGATATTCAGAAACTGACAGATAGTTATGTCGAAAATGTCGATAACATGCTGTCAGAGAAGCAGCAGGAAATCATGCAGGTCTGACGCATGACAGTCGTACCCTCTGCCGACACCGGCGCAACTATTATTCCGGAGCATGTTGCGATTATCATGGACGGGAACGGACGCTGGGCGGTGAAGCGTTCCCTGAAGCGGCTGCGCGGGCATGAGCAGGGGGCGGAAGCGGTGCGAGAGGCGCTTAAAGGATGTAACGAGCTTGGCATCCGCTATCTGACATTGTTTGCATTTTCATCCGAAAACTGGAGCCGACCGGTTGAGGAAATCAATCATCTTATGGGTCTATTCCGATTCTTCTTCAAAAAGGAAATTAAAGCCCTTTGCGATGCCGGGATACGGGTTAATTTTATTGGGAATACCAGTAAGTTGCCGGAAGATATTCAGGAACTGATTGAAGAGCTGAAAGTTCGGACAAAGGATAATAACAAGCTGGTTCTGACCCTTGCCCTCAGCTATGGCAGTCAGGCTGAAATTGTTGGCGCAATGCAGGCGTTGGGCGAAAAGATCAAGGCTGGCGAGCTCTCTCCCGGTGATATTGATGAGGATATGGTCGCACGCCATCTGGAAACGACGGGCCTGCCGGAGCCGGATCTCCTGATCCGCACCAGCGGCGAGCAGCGGCTGAGCAATTTTCTGCTCTGGCAATGCGCCTATACTGAATTTGTCTTTCTGGATGTACTCTGGCCGGACTTCAAGAAACAGGACCTGATTGCCGCGGTGGGGGAATATGGAAGCCGGAGCCGCAGGTACGGGGCCCTTTAAGTGCTTCTTTCTTCCCTGACTTCCTTGCAGCAACGGGTGATTTCCGCCCTTGTCCTTGCGCCTATTGCCATTGCGACGCTCTATTTTGGCGGCGTTTATTTTCTCCTCTTTCTGATCGGTGCGGCGGCGATCATGGCGTATGAATGGTGCCATGCCTCGCTTGAAAAATCCCCGGGACTGGCGACGCTTCTAACAGGGGCGAGCGTTGTCATCGCTCTGTTCCTTGTGCAAAAAGGATATTTTTTACAAGGAATTATCGTTCTTGTCTCAGGGGCTGTCTTAATGGTAGTGGCGGCAATTTTCCTCAAGAAAACTGATCGTATGATCTGGGCCCTGACAGGCCCTCTCTGTATCGGTCTGCCGGTCATTGCTCTTATCATGCTACGCGGTATCCCGGATGCGGGCTTTGCCGTGGCCTTTGGCCTGTTCCTTGTTATCTGGGCGACGGATATCGGCGCCTATTTCAGCGGGAAGTCGATTGGCGGACCCAAAATTGCCCCTTCCATCAGCCCCAACAAAACCTGGGCCGGCCTGATCGGCGGCATTATTTCTGCCATGATTGTCGCCTATCTTGTTAATCGTTACCTCATGGGTGGGCAGGCTGCGACAATTGGCGTACTGGGCCTTGGCGCGATCTGTGCTATTCTGGCGCAAGTGGGGGATTTTGCTGAATCCGCCTGGAAACGACATTTCGGGATCAAGGACGCAAGCAATCTGATTCCCGGCCATGGCGGTGTGATGGATCGGTTGGATGGCGTGTTCTTAACGGCACCAATGTTGATGGTAATTATCATGATAGTAAATGGGGTTTGGTGATGAGTTTGAGCGCCGCAGCAGCGAATACGTCTCCGAACGCGAAATCCGATGTAAGGCGTGTCAGTATTTTCGGCTCCACCGGCTCTGTCGGGGTGAGTACACTCGACCTCATCGCCGGCGCGCCGGGTAAATTCTCGGTCGATGTGCTGACGGCAAATGAGAATGTTGAACTGCTGGCGGAGCAGGCACGGCAGTTCGGCGCAGGCCTTGCGGTTATCGCAGATGAGAGCAAATACGCGGAACTAAAATCATTCCTTGCCGGAAGCGGTGTCGAGGTTGCGGCCGGGCGAGAGGCTCTGATCGCGGCGGCGGGCCGCAAAGTGGACTGGGTCATGCTGGCTATCGTCGGTGCGGCGGGTCTTGCGCCGGCACTTGCCGCGATCCGGACAGGTTCCATCATTGCTCTCGCCAATAAGGAGGCACTGGTCTGCAGTGGTGATCTCGTGCTGGGCGATGTGAAAAAATACGGGGCGACGCTTCTGCCGGTGGATAGCGAACATAATGCCATCTTTCAGGTGCTGGATTTTGACCAGATCGATAGTGTGGAGCGGTTGGTGCTAACAGCGTCAGGCGGACCGTTTCTTGATTTCTCCCTCGATCAGATGAAGTCCGTGACGCGTGCGCAGGCGCTTGCGCATCCGAACTGGGACATGGGTGCTAAAATTTCCATCGACAGCGCGACGATGATGAACAAGGGGCTGGAATATATCGAGGCGGTTCGTTTGTTTCCCGTGGCGCCGGAGAAAATTGATATTCTCGTTCATCCGCAGTCGGTTATCCACAGCATGGTGGAATATCGCGATGGCTCCGTTCTGGCGCAGATGGGCGCGCCGGATATGCGCACGCCGATTTCCTACACACTCGGTTGGCCGGAGCGGCATAGTTTCCCCGCCGAGCGATTGAACCTCGCAAAAACCGGATCGTTGACATTTTGTGAGCCGGATACTGTTAGATTCCCGGCCATCAGGCTTGCGCGCGAAGCGCTTAACACTGGAAAATCGGCGCCAACGACCTTAAATGCCTCTAATGAAGTGGCGGTTCAAGGCTTTCTGAGCGGAGAGATCGGATTTCTGGATATTGCCGCGGTTGTCGAGGAATGCCTGACCCGCGCAAAGCTTGTCGAACTGGCCTCGATTGAGGATATATTTGAATGCGATAGGCAAAGCCGGGAAATAGCGCGCACCGTCATAGCGTCAATCTAAGCGGAAATCGAAAGCGGTAGAGTTACATGAATTTTCTCATTGAAAACTGGATATACATCCCGGCATTTGTCGTCGTTATCACGGTTCTTGTGTTTGTCCATGAGTATGGGCATTACAAGGTGGCGCGTCTTTGTGGCGTTAAAGTGGACGCCTTCGCGATCGGTTTCGGTCCCGAACTCTGGGGGCGATATGATAAAAATGGATGCAGGTGGAAAGTCTGTGCTGTTCCGTTTGGGGGATATGTCAAGTTTCACGGGGACGCCGGCGTGGCAAGTGATGCGTCGGACGATGTCGATGACATGTCCGAAGAAGAGAAGAAAGTCAGCTTCCATCATAAATCGCTACTTCAGCGCACCGCCGTTGTTTTCGCCGGTCCGGCGGCCAATTTCATCTTTGCGATTGTCGCCATGGCGATCCTCTTTATGGCGCTTGGTCAGGCGCAGACCCCGCCGGTCGCTGGTGAGGTGCAGGCAGAGAGCGCAGCGGCGGAAGCCGGGATTGAAGTCGGTGATCGTGTGTTGTCCGTGAATGGCTCGGAGATTGGCAGTTTTGAGGAGCTGCGCCGAACCGTTCTTGTCGGACTTGATGAACCTCTCAAGATGAAAGTTGATCGCGGAGGGCGTATTGTTGATGTATCCGTCACGCCACATATTGTTGAAGAAATTGACGCCGATGGCAATGTGCAACGCATTGGCCGCCTCGGAATCGTCTCAACGGGGCGGGAGTTTGTAAAACACGGTCCTATCAGCGCCTTTACGAGTGCCATCGATCAGACGTGGTTTATCACCACGGCAACGCTGAAAGGCGTTGGGCAGATGTTCGCCGGAACACGGGACACGAAGGAGCTGAGCGGCCCGCTTGGCATTCTTAAGATGTCCGGCGATGCGGCAAAAAGGGGGGAGGGGTTGCTTGATAACGCCCTGTCACTCTTCAACTTTATGATCTTTGTCTCCATCAGCCTCGGCCTGATTAATCTGTTTCCGGTTCCGATGCTCGATGGCGGACATCTCGCCTTTTACGCCTATGAGGCCGTACGCGGCAAACCACCCTCCGCAAAAGCCATGGATTTTAGTTTCAGAATTGGACTATCGCTCGTACTGATGCTAATGGTATTTGCCACATGGAATGACATCAACAAACCGTGGGTAAAAGATTTTTTCACAGGCATGTTTTCCTGACAGGACAGGTCTGATAAAACTGATCGACGTTAATTGAGGCTGTCCGCTCAGGGGGGTGGGATTTTGCGCGTTTTTGTATTACTTGCGGTGTTCGCATTTGCAACGCTCTCGGCGACGCTGTCGATCAGCCCGCATGTTTACGCGCAATCATCAATTATTATCTCCGAAGTCCGGGTGGAGGGTAACCAGCGGATCGAGGATGACACTGTAAAATCCTATCTGCTTGTGACCGCCGGAACGCCCTATGATCGGTCCCGTGTCGACCGATCGCTCAAGGCGCTCTTTAATACCGGCTTGTTCGCGGATGTTTCCATCCGCCAGGACGGAACGGTGCTGATCGTGGATGTCGTTGAGAACCCCATTATCAACCGTCTCGCGTTCGAGGGGAACCGCCGTATTGAAGACGAGACGCTAACGTCGGAAATCCAGCTCCGGCCGCGTATTGTCTATACCCGTGCAAGGGTGCAGAACGATGTACAGCGCATTATCACGGTTTACCGTCGCAGCGGTCGCTTCGCCGCAACCGTTGAACCGAAGGTCATCCTGCTGCCGGAGAATCGCGTTGATCTTGTTTTTGAGATCAATGAAGGCGAAGAGACGGGCATCAAGAAAATTCGCTTCTACGGAAATAAGAATTTCAGCGACAGCCAGTTGCTGGGCGAGATTTCAACGGAAGAAACCCGCTGGTATAATTTTCTCTCGGATTCGGATACCTATGATCCGGATCGCCTGACGTTTGACCGCGAACTGTTGCGTAAATTCTACCTCTCCAAAGGATATGCCGATTTCCGTGTGGTCTCGGCCATTGCCGAACTGACACCGGACAGGGATGGGTTTTTCATTACTTTTGCCGTTGAAGAGGGTCCGAAATACCAATTTGGCGCCATTGACGTCAAGAGTGAGATCAAGGATGTCTCGCCTGAATCCTTGATGGAGCAGGTGACGACGATCGAAGGCGAGACCTATAATGCCGACAAGATAGAAGACACCATCCAGAAAATTACCTTCGAACTCGGCAAGCTCGGCTATGCGTTCGTAAATGTACGCCCGCGCATTGACCGTGATCGTGAAAACCTGAAAATTTCGGTTACGTACGAAGTCAATAAGGGACCACGGGTCTATGTTGAGCGAATTAATATTACGGGCAACGTCCGGACCCTTGACTATGTGATCCGGCGGGAGATGAGGCTCGCTGAAGGGGACGCCTTTAACACGGCCCTCCTGCGGCTTTCGCAATCGCGGGTTCGCGGCCTTGATTTCTTTGAAAAGGTTGATGTGACACAGGATGAGGGAACGGACGCCGACAAGACAATTATCAATGTTGATGTGCAGGAAAAATCAACAGGGGAGCTCAGCGTCGGTGCCGGCTTCTCCACGACGGA
>NZ_JARGOQ010000106.1 GCF_029233945.1 Sneathiella sp.
CCACGGGCGGCGTCGGCAGCCGCCTGAGCCCGAAACTCGTCGAGGCCGGCCACACGGTCAAAGGCCTGCACCGCAAACCTGAACAGGCAGATGATCTGCGCAAGCAGGGCGTCGAGCCCGTTCTCGGCAATATCATCGACATGACCGCAGACGACCTCGCCAGCGCCATGAACGGCTGTGATACGGCCGTCTTCTCCGCAGGCGCCGCCGGCAGCGGCCGGGACAAGACGACCGCGATTGATGGAGAGGGCCCGGAAAAGCTGATCGAGGCCGCGCGCGCCACGGGCGTGAACCGCATCTATCTCGTCTCAGTCATCATGGATGCCGGGCGCGACCGCGACACGAGCGATGATTTCGAGCACTATATGGCCATGAAGCGCCGCGCCGATGCGGCCCTCGCCACCAGCGGGATCGACTATGTCATCCTGCGCCCTGGCACGCTGAAAGATGATGACGGCGATGGCAAAGTGATGGCGGGCCGCGCGATCACCTATGGAGACGTCGCGCGCGGCAATGTCGCCGCCACGCTCGCGGAGCTGATCGGCGTGCCGGAAATCACCAATGAGATCATCGAACTCACAAATGGCGATACACCTGTCTCCGATGCCGTTGCCAGTCTGAAACGCGGCTGACACGCAGGGCGAACCCCATGCTGGCGAATTGCACCCCACACCGTTTGGGCTTGCCATCAGATCCGTATTGAACAATAAACGTATTGTTCAATCGTATTTGGGGGGCTCTCATGCCAGCACGCATCTTTCTCTGGGTCGGCCATCCACGCGCTACATCGCTCAGCCACGGCATGGCGGACGCCTACCAGCGCGGCGCAGAAGCAAACGGTGCCGAAGTCCGACGCATGAACCTGTCGGACATGGTCTTCGACCCGGATCTCACCGAAGGCTATCACGCCCGCAAGACCCTTGAGCCATGCCTTGAAGCGTGGCGGGAGAACTTGCTCTGGGCCAATCATGTCTGTTGGGCCTATCCGCAATGGTGGGGCGGGATGCCCGCCAAGATGAAAGGCGTGATCGACCGCAGTTTCCTGCCGGGCTTCGCCATGAAGTATCACGAGAAGGACCCCTTCTGGGATCGCCTGCTGGCCGGACGACGGGGCGATGTGCTGATGACGTCCGACGCGCCGGTCTGGTTTGACCGGCTATCCAATGGTCGCGCCGCCAAGTTACAGGTGCAGAAGCCCGTCATGAAATTTGTCGGCATACATCCCGCACGCATTCTGCAGGTCGGACCGGTGAAGACGGCCAAGGAGGCGACGCTCTTAAAATGGATGAAGCGGGCCGAAAGGCGCGGCGCTGATGCCGCCCGCCGGTTCCGGTGATGTGAATTGCGCCCGCCCGTCATCCTGCTAACACGGGCATCATGAAAACCAGTACCGAGACCCATGTCCCGCTCAGCGGCTTCCCGTCCTATCCCGAAGACGAGATGCGAATCCGCGCCCGGGCCGTTCACGACTCTCTGGCGACGCGCCGTTCCGTCCGCGCCTTCTCCGACAAGCCCGTCCCACGCGAAATCATTGAGGCCTGTGTCGCCGCCGCCGGGTCGGCCCCATCCGGCGCCAATCACCAGCCCTGGTTTTTTGCCTGTGTGAACAGCGCAGAAAAAAAGCGCGAAATTCGTCAGGCTGCCGAAGCTGAAGAGCGTGAATTCTATTCAGGGCGCGCGGGGGAAGACTGGCTCGACGCGCTCGCGCCGATCGGCACCGATGCCGACAAGCCCTATATGGAAATCGCCCCCTGGCTGATCTGTATCTTCGCCCAGCGCCGCGGCGGCGTGCAAGCGGGAGAAACCCGCAAGAACTACTACATCAACGAAAGCGTCGGCATCGCCACGGGTATGCTGATGACCGCCTGTCATCAGGCCGGCCTCGCCACCCTTGTCCACACGCCCAACCCGATGAAGTTCCTGAACCGGATCTGTGATCGTCCGGAAACGGAAAAACCCTTCCTGATCCTGGTTGCGGGCTATCCAGCCGACGATGCCATGGTGCCCAAACACGCTCTGGTGAAAAAGCCACTGGATCAGATCATGCGCGTGTTCTAGCGAGCGAACGCCAGCTCAGTGTGGAACGATCATGCATTTTCCGGTGATGATGGCACCGCTGGAAATCGAAACGCCCGGATACACGATGACGTCTGGGCCCAGTGTAACGTTCACGGCCTGAAAATCAGGAGCCACCCATCCCCCAGCGCTTCCGTCAGGGTTGGTGTATCGGACAGCTTCAATTTTGCGTCCGTCGCTCTCGGTAAAGACAACTGTTCGGCGGCTTGCGGTTTTGGCAGGCATTCGAATCACTCCGATGTCTATCGAAGAGAATCACGATTTGGGAGTTTTGTGAATCCCGGACCGGTTTAATCTTCGCACAAACGGAATTCTGCGCCTGGAAAGCTTTCTACAATCTTGCATAGATCCGGAAAGCTCCACAGCATGGCAAGAATACCTACACACATGGGAAGGAGCAGGTGGAAAATATTGTACAGCAACTTTGCGGATGCCGCCTTGCGCTGCACACTTTCCCTGAGGCGCGCATAGACCGGGTTTTTGAAAAGACCCTCACCATCTTGAGATGACGTCGCCTCTTGAAAGGCCTTCTCCATCCCCGCCTTGTCCATTACGAACAGCGCAAATATCAAGCTGAAAACAGCTTGGGCGATTGCAAGAAATGCCCCCGCTTGAATAATCCCAAGCGTTAGGCCCTCCACTTCCAAATCGAATATGGATACGGGCGTGGAATGGTTTCCTGACAGTTCCGCTACAAAAACGATCGCAGAAAATGTGTAGGTGCGATTGGTCAGATCCCGGAACAGACTTGCGAAATACTCGGACGTGAGGTTCATGCAACTACTTGCTGTGGTCAATTACATCTATGCGTTTTCGTGGCTGTCCGGGCTTACAGATAAAGCTGGTTTGCACGAGCTTCCTGCCATTTCGGCGATGCTTCGATTTAGATGCCTCGAACTGATGGAGGAAGTGACCCTCCCGGAGTTCGTGGGCAATAGCCCCTTTTTTTGGAAGTTCCTCAAAATCATGCGGTGGACAGTCACATGTCTGCCCTTTCGCGATGTAATCGCGGACGACTTGCTTTTTCTCCGTTTGCATATCGCCGGTATCCACATCCGACGAGAATTCCTTTTTCACAAACACATCAACCATGGTTAACCCTCCTGCCTCCGGATATGAATCCAGAAATAGAACGATAATTCAACCCTACAGAATTCGGTATGTTCTAGCCGCCCACGGTCACAGCGGGACCGGGCAGGTGGATTGTGTAATAGCTGCG
>NZ_JARGOQ010000060.1 GCF_029233945.1 Sneathiella sp.
GGCCATGTCGAGCTCACGTCCAGGGAAAATGTCGGCACGACCGTTTCCTGCTATCTTCCTGCTGCGGTTGCCGCTTCGCCGGTGAAGATGGCCGAAAATTCCTGACGGGCACCATGGCACAATCTTTCCTTTTCGATAGGCGCGTTGCTTCTCTCGCCGGAACCGCAGCCCTCGCGAGTGAAATCGCGGATCTGCTGAAGCCCGGCGATATCATCGCCCTTGGCGGCACGCTGGGGGCGGGTAAGACAGCCTTTGCCCGGTCGCTGGTGCGGCATCTCGCGCGGGAGGATATCGACGTGCCGAGCCCGACCTATAATCTCCTGCTCACCTATGATTTCGATGATTTCTGCCTCTATCATTATGATCTCTATCGCCTCGAAAGCCCGGAGGAGGTGCTGGAGCTGGATATCGACGAGGCGTTTGATACCGGTGTTTCCTTAATCGAATGGCCGGACCGGCTTGGCCGGTATCTGCCCGAAAATCATTTACTGATCGAGATAATCTTAGAAGGGGAAAAAGCCGGGGACGCGAGAATTTTCCGATTTTCGGGAGATGATCGCTGGCGCCGCCGCCTTACCTCTGTGTCGGAGATGGGAGATGCGTGACGCCGCCCTCTCCGCCTTTCTTGCGCGAAACGGGTTGGAGGGCGCATCGCGGAAGCCGCTTGCCGGGGATGCTTCTTCCCGCCGCTATGAGCGGATCGAGACGGACGAAAAATCCCTGATCCTGATGGATGCGCCGCCGCCGGAAGACGTCGCTCGCTTCACTATGATTGCCAAGGCACTGACCGAGCGCGGCTACAGCGCACCCGAAATCCATGCGGAGGAGACGGCGGAAGGGTTTCTGCTGCTCGAAGATCTGGGGGACGATCTTTATGCCCGGCTGTTTGAGGCAGGGGTGGCGGAGCCGCCGTTATATCGCCTCGCCGTTGATTTCCTCGTTGATCTTGACAAATCACCCCCCCCTGTCTTCCTGCCTGAGTTTTCCGATGAGTATGTCCGCGCGCAGAACGAGATGTTCCTCGATTTTTATGTGCCGGAGAAAATCGATGCGCCGCTCGAGACTGAACCTCGGGAATTTTATGGCGACATTTGGGAGAATCTATTCTCAAAAATGCGCGTGGGGCCGGATGTGATGCTGCTTCGGGACTTTCATTCGGAAAATCTTCTGTATTTGAAAAATCGGAACGGGCTCAAATCCCTTGGCCTTCTCGATTTTCAGGATGCGTTGAAAGGCCCCGCCGCCTATGACCTCGTGTCCCTGTTGCAGGATGCCCGGCGGAACGTGGATGAGACGCTGGCATCGGAGATGATCTATCATTATCTCGATGAAACTGGTGTGGAGGAAGCTGCGTTTCGCGAATCCTATGCCATTCTCGGGGCGCACCGCGCCCTCCGGATCATGGGGATCTTCTGCCGACTTGCCAAAGTGGAGGGAAAGACGCGGTATCTCGACATGATCCCCAGAATGCAGAGGCACCTTGCAGGCAACCTTGCTCATCCGGGGCTGGTGGCGCTGCGCAACTGGCTCCAACTCACCATCGGGGAAGGAAAATCATGAGCACCCTTCCGGCGCTTTCAGAAATGCGGGCGATGATTCTGGCGGCGGGGCTCGGTACCCGCCTTCGCCCGATCACCGATGTCACGCCGAAACCGCTGGTAAAGGTCGCCGGAAGAGCATTGATTGATTATTGCTTCGATCTTTTGCGCCAGGCCGGGATCAGTCGCGCCGTCGTCAACAAACATCATCTGGCCGAGCAGATATCTGACTATGCCGGGGCGGTTACCGATCTTGAAGTCAATGTTTCCGATGAGACGCAAGCTTTGCTGGAAACCGGCGGCGGGGTGAAAAAGGCGCTACCGCTTCTCGGGGAATTGCCGTTCTTTGTGCTTAATTCCGATGTTATCGTTCTTGATAGCGGGGCGAGTTCCCTGCTTCAAATGCATGACATGTGGGAGGACGGCAAGATGGATGCGCTTCTGCTGCTGCATCCGGTGGAGACGGCCGTCGGTTATGCGGGGAGTGGCGATTTTCATCTGGGCGCGGATGGCCGCCTTGCCCGTCGCACGCAAGGGGAGGGCGCGCCTTATCTCTTTACCGGGGTGCAGCTCTTGAATCCCGCTCTTTTTGACGATATGCCGGAGGGGGCCTTCTCTCTCAACCTCTTCTATGACAAGGCGCTGGCGAACGGGCGGCTCTATGGTCTTGTTCATCACGGCCACTGGCTGCATGTCGGCACGCCCGAAGCGGTTATCGAGGCAGGCGAGAGGATCGAGGCGCTGACATGACGACACCGCATAAACCCCTGCGAATCCTCAATATTCCGCCGGAATATGCCTTTGTTGACGTGCTGGCGCGGGAATTGTTGCAGCGTCATGGCGCCACATTAAGTGATATTACCATTCTCACCACCACACGCCGCGCCGCGCGCGCCCTGCAGAGCGCCTTCCTGCGCGAGACGTCGGGAAAGGCGCTGATACTCCCGCGCATGCGCCCCATCGGCGACGTGGAGGAGGACGAGTTGCTGCTGGAGAGCGATCTTGGCATCGGCGGCGTGGGGGAGAAACTCCTGTCCCTGCCCCCGTCGATCGACCCGTTGCGGCGGCAGCTTCTGTTGAGCCGTCTGATCCAGGCACGCAGCGATCACTCCGGTGGGATTGCCGAGGCGGCGGGCCTTGCCACCGCGCTGGCCCGTTTTCTCGATCAGGTGCAGACAGAGGGATTGGACCTTGCAGACCTCAAGAATCTGGTGCCGGCGGAATATGCGACACATTGGCAGATCACGCTTGAATTTCTTGAAATTCTGAGCCTGAACTGGCCTGCGATCCTTACCGCTGAAGGCGCGATTGATCCGGCGCTGCGTCGGGATTTGCTGCTCCGGGCGCAGGCCGAGCATTGGCAGAAGAACCCGCCCGAAGCGCCGGTCTATGCGGTGGGGTCCACCGGGTCCATCCCGGCGACGGCGCTTTTGCTGAAAACCGTGGCCGAGCTGCCGAATGGAACGGTCGTCCTCCCAGGGCTTGATCGGCACCTGGACGCGGAAAGCTGGCAGGCACTCTCTCGCGATCCGGCGCATCCGCAGCATGGTCTTGCCCTGCTTCTGGGCAAGCTGGGCGTTTCCCGCGAAGAGGTTGAGGATTTGACCGACGCGGAGTTTCTTTCTTCCCCTTCGGCGCGATCCGCATTGATAGCAGAAGCCCTGCGGCCCGCCGCGACCAGCGATAAATGGCAACAGGCCGCCGCGCCGGACCCGTCCGCCCTTGATGGTATTCGCCAGCTTGATTGTCTTGATGCGCAAGGGGAGGCGCAGTCCATTGCGCTTCTTATGCGGGAGGCGTTGGAGACGGACGGCAAGACAGCTGTCCTGATCACGCCCGATCGCGATCTCTCCCGCCGCGTGGGAGCGGAGTTGCGTCGCTGGAATGTTGAGGTGGACGACAGCGCCGGGATCAGCCTCGATCAGTCACCGCCCGGTGTCTTTCTGCGTCTGCTTGCTCGTCTGATTGAAAGTGAGGCGGAGCCGGTTGCGCTGCTCGCCGCGCTCAAGCATCCGCTCGCGTCCGGCGGTGTTGCGCCGGAAATATTCCGTCGCCATGTTCGGGCGCTGGAGTTGGCGACTTTGCGCGGACCACGCCCGGCGTCTGGTTTTGAGGGTATCGCGAGAGCCCTTTCCACAGCCGAGGCGGATAAAGATATCAAAAGCTGGTTTCAGGGGCTTGCCGATCTGGCGGCCCCGCTTGAGGAAATGGTGAGATATGGCGAAGTTGACTTTGCAGAGTTCCTGAAGCTCTTTATTCAATTTGCGGAAAAACTCTCGACCCTGGCGGATGAGGAAAGTTCAGCACTCTGGCGCGGTAATTTCGGGGAGGCGGTGGCGGGCTTTCTCTCGGAGCTGATGCGCGCCGCCGATGTGATTGACGAGTTCGACCCGACAAGCTGGCCGGAGCTTCTTGATAACCTGATGCGCGGGCGTATGGTCCGCCCGCAATATGGCCTGCATCCGCGCCTGCAGATTTGGGGCCCGATCGAAGGGCGGCTGGGCCGTGCTGATCTGGTCATTCTGGGCGGGCTCAATGAAGGAAGCTGGCCCCCAGACGCCGGGAATGACCCCTGGATGAGCCGACCGATGCGGGAGAAATTTGGCCTTCCCCTGCCGGAACAGAAAATCGGCCTTTCCGCTCATGATTTTCAGCAGGCTTTCGGCGCGGCGGAGGTGGTGATGACCCGTGCCGCAAAAATCGACGGTACGCCGACAGTCCCGTCCCGCTGGCTGCTCCGGCTGGAGACGTTTCTTAAAAAATTCGATTTGGCGATGGGCAGGGAAGGGGCACGCACCGTTACCGACTGGCAGCAACAGCTGGATCAGCCGCTTGCAGTGGAGCCGGTTCTCGCGCCGCGCCCGACGCCGCCGGTGGACGCACGTCCCCGCCGCCTTTCTGTCACGCGGATCGAGAAATGGATCAAGGACCCCTACTCCATCTTTGCCGAACAAATTCTGAAGCTTTCCCCGCTTGATGAAATTGCCATGGACCCCTCCGCGGCGGACAAGGGCACCTTTATCCATGCCGCACTGGAAAGATTCGTCAATTATTACCCGGTGCAGCTTCCGCCCGATGCGCGCGAGAAGCTGCTGGAATTCGGCCGCGATGCCTTCGGGGATGTGCTGTCCTATCCTGCGGTCTGGGCCTTCTGGTGGCCCCGGTTTGAGCGGATTGCCGACTGGTTCGTCGAGTTCGAGACGGCGCGGCGCAAGCAATTCGAGACTCTTGGGACCGAGGTGAAGGGCGAGATAAAAATCCCCGCGCCCCATACGGAATTTGTGTTAAGCGGCACCGCCGACCGGATCGATATGTCAAAGGCCGACGGCACCCTGTCCATTCTGGACTATAAAACGGGTGCGCCGCCCTCCGTCACCGAAGTGGAAACCGGCGTTGCGCCGCAGCTCGCGCTGGAGGCGGCGATGGTTGCGAAAAACGGCTTCACCAAGATTACCGCCGCGCCGGTGGAGGAGCTCGCCTATGTGCGCTTAAGCGGTGGCGATCCAGCCGGGGAGTTCCGCATCGCCGGAGGCAGGAAATCCCCCTCGCCTGAGACATTGGCGGAGGAGGCGTATGAGGGTCTGCTCCGCCTGATTGCGCAGTTCGACCGGCAGGCGACGCCTTATTTAAGTTGCCCGCGCCCGGACCTGCCGTATCGCTTCAATGACTATGAGCATCTCGCCCGGGTCAAGGAATGGTCGAGCGGGGAGGATGCGGAATGAAGCATACCGATCTCGTCGAAAAGGGCATCGCCCGGCAGAAGCAGGCGGCGGATCCGGATAAATCGGTTTGGGTCTCCGCCTCCGCCGGGTCGGGCAAGACGCGCGTGCTGGTGGAGCGGAGCCTTCGGCTGATGCTGGCCGGGACGCCACCCGAAAAGATTCTCTGTATCACCTTCACCAAGGCGGCGGCGGCGGAAATGTCGAACCGGCTGAATGCCATGCTCGGCGATTGGTCGGTGATGGAGGATGCGTGCCTTGCCGAGAGCCTGCATGACCTGATGGGCCGGCCCGCCACGGAGGGTGAGACGATCTGGGCGCGACGGCTTTTTGCGAGCGTGCTGGATGCGCCGGGCGGGCTCAAGATCCAGACCATTCATTCCTTCTGTGAATCCGTTCTTGGCCGCTTCCCGCTAGAGGCGCGGCTGTCCCCTAATTTCGAAGTGATGGATGACCGCAGCGCGGCGGAAATCATGGAGATTGCCCGCGATGAGACCTTGCTCGATTGTCAGCGACCGGAAAATGCCGCCCTCGGCGCAGCTCTGCGGCTGGTCAGTGAAAAGGTCAATGAGGACGGGTTTTCCAAGCTCCTGAAAGATCTCGGGGGGAAGCGCAGCCAGTTGATGCGCCTGCGGGCGGAATTTGGCGGGCCCAATGGGGTAATTGTGGCGCTTGCGGCAAGGATCGGCATCGATGCGGATCTGACAGAAGAGCATATCATCGCCCGCGCCTGCCGCGATACAACGTTTGACGGGCCCGCATTGCGCCGCGCGGTGGACCGCCTGCTGATGGGCAACAAAACCGATGTCGCCACGGCAGAGAAGATGGCGCCATGGCTCCTTCAGCCTGATCGGCGTGCGGCCCTGTTCGAGGATTACGGCCAGGCCTTTTTCACCCAGAAACAGGAAATCAGGGCGCGTCTTGCGACGGACAAGGTCGCCAAAGCCAACCCGGAAATTCCTGATATCCTGCTCAAGGAAGCCGAGCGGCTGCTAAAGGTTTTGGAGACGATCCGCAAGGCGCGGGTGTTTACTTCCACCTCCGCCCTGATCCGGCTCGGGCTCGCGCTGGTGGATCGCTATGAAGAGGAAAAGGCCCATCGCGGACGGCTTGATTATGACGATCTGATCCTGAAAACCCGCGACCTGCTGACCGGTGATGGTGTTGCGCCCTGGGTGATGTACAAGCTGGACGGCGGTATTGAGCATATCCTCGTCGATGAGGCGCAGGATACAAGCGCGGAGCAATGGCAGGTGATCGCCGCACTGGCGGAGGAGTTTTTTACCGGCGAAGGGGCTGTCTCGACCGAACGGACCCTCTTCGTGGTGGGCGATGAAAAACAGTCGATCTATTCCTTTCAGGGGGCCGATCCCGCGACCTTCGATATCATGCGCCACCAGTTCGAGGAACGCGCCCATGCGGCGAAGAAAGGCTGGCGCAATGTCCCGCTCGATCTTTCGTTTCGCTCGACGGAGAGCGTGCTTGATCTGGTGGATCGGGTGTTCGAACCGGAACCAGCGCGAAAGGGGCTGACCGCGTCCGGCGATATGGTGAAGCATCTGGTCCGGCGCGCCGGAGAGGCGGGCCTTGTGGAAATCTGGCCCACGGTAAAGCCGCCGGATATTGACGCGGCGGATCCCTGGGAAATGCCGATGGCGCAGAATCTCGATAGGAACCCGGCAGCCGGTCTTGCCAAGAATATTGCCTTGCAGATCAAGGACTGGCTCGACACGGGCGAGGTTTTGAGTGCGACCGGACGCCCCGTCGCGCCCAAGGACATCATGATTCTCGTGCAGAGCCGGAATGTCTTCTTTAATCATGTGGTGCGGGCGCTTAAAACAGCGGATATCCCCGTTGCGGGAACAGACCGGATGGTGCTGACGGAACAGCTTGCGGTGATGGATTTGCTCGCGCTCGCGCGATTTGTGCTGTTGCCGGAAGATGATCTCAATCTCGCGGTGATTTTGAAAAGTCCGTTCGTTGGCTGCGATGATAATCAGCTGTTTGAGCTTGCTTACGACCGTAAAGGCAGCCTGTGGCGCGCCCTTCGCGATAACAAAACCGGGTTGCCCGTATTCGATCAGGCGCGCACCTTCCTCGGCGAGTTGTTGGCACGGGCGGATTTCGTGCCCGTCTATGAATTCTTCGCCGATATCCTCGGCCGTCTTGGCGGGCGGAAGAAGCTGCTCGGCCGTCTCGGGCAGGAGGCGGCGGACCCGATCGAGGAATTTCTCTCCCTCGCGCTTAATTTCCAGCGGACAGAGGCGAGCTCCCTGCAGAGCTTCCTGCACTGGATCGACGCCGGCGCGGCGGAAGTCAAACGCGATATGGAGCAAGGCCGCAATGAGGTGCGCGTGCTCACCGTGCATGGATCGAAGGGATTGCAGGCCCCGATTGTCTTCCTGCCAGATACCTGTCAGGGGACCCGTTCGCAGCCGACGGTTTTCTGGACGGAGGAAGAAGCCCCCTTCCCGCTCTGGCCGGTGAAGACCGATAATGACGATCCGCTGACCGCGCGGATGCGTATCCTCGCGAAGGAGAAGCAGCTCGAAGAGAAGAAGCGACTTCTCTATGTTGCGCTCACCCGGGCGGAGGACCGGCTCTATATCTGCGGCTGGGAAGGCAAGCGAAGCCGCCCGGCCGATTGCTGGTATGAACTTATTGATCCCGCTTTTGGGGAAGGGGTGGAAGAAGTCGCGCTCCCCTGGGGTGAAGTGGCGCGCCGCTGGTCAAGCGGGTCAGTAACTGAAAGAGCGGAAACGATTGAGACCGCGCCCATCCCGCCTGTGCCGCTCCCCGATTGGATTTCGCGGTTCGCACCCGATGAACCGAGCCCGCCGCGGCCGCTGGTGCCGTCCCGCGATGAGGATGAGACAGTGGCATCCTCCCCGCTTGGTCCGGATGAGGGTCGGCGGTTCCATCGGGGTCTTCTTATTCATCGGTTGCTGGAAACATTGCCCTCGATCGGCCCGGCCTCGCGGGAGACGGCGGCGAAAGCCTGGCTGGCTCGCCCGGTTCACGGATTGGAAGACGCGCAGCAGGATGAAATCCTGCAAGAAACCCTCAATGTGATCAATGATCCCGGTTTTTCCGCTATCTTCGGGCCGGGCAGTCAGGCGGAAGTTCCCATCAGCGGCCTGATCGATGGCCGGGTCCTGTCGGGACAGATCGACCGCCTTCTCATTGGTGAGGATGAGATCCTCGTGATCGATTACAAGACAAATCGTCCATCCCCCAATGAAATCAAGGATGTAGCGTCCTTATATATAAGACAGATGTCCCTCTACCGCCGTGCACTTAGCGCGATGTATCCCGGAAAAGTGGTGAAATGTGCGCTTCTCTGGACGGAGGGGCCGCATCTCATGGAACTGCCGGATGCGCTTTTGTGATCAAGGTTACTTGACGATGCAATAGGCGATACGTAATTATAGAGACAAGAAGTTTCCGCCGGGGTGCCGGAGAGCTTTTAATTTTTTGCCTGAAACGAGGATGTTATGACCACTACGAAAGTCACCGATGCTTCTTTTAAAGATGATGTTCTGGATAGTTCCGGTCTGGTGCTGGTCGATTTCTGGGCCGAATGGTGCGGTCCTTGTAAGCAGATTGCTCCGGCGCTCGATGAAATCTCCCAGGAAATGGGCGGCGATCTGAAGATTGCCAAAGTCAATATCGATGAAAACCCGAATACACCAACGAAGTATGGTGTGCGGGGTATTCCGACGCTGATGCTGTTCAAGGATGGCCAGATCGCCGCGACGAAAGTCGGCGCCTCCCCAAAAAGCGCCATTGAAGACTGGATCAAGTCAGCAGGCTGATTAAAAAAATCAGAACTAAACAAAAAAGCGGGCTTTCGGGTCCGCTTTTTTCTTGAAATGGAAGGAAAACCGGATGGCCAAGCTGATCAGCAATAGTCTCGCCCTTGAATATGAGGCTTTTGGTAATTCGTCCGATCCGGCGGTAATCCTGATTGCCGGGTTGGGGTTTCAGCTGATCGACTGGCCGGACGCCTTTTGCGAGGCGATTGCCGCGGAAAACTTCCATGTCATCCGCTTCGATAACCGGGATATCGGCCTGTCCCAGAAGCTCGATGAAAAGGGCCTGCCCGATATGGCGGGCATCATGCAGCAGCTTCAGGCCGGAGCTGCGCCCACGGTCCCCTATCATTTGAGCGATATGGCGGCCGATCTTGCCGGGCTGATGGACGGCCTTAGGATTGAGCGTGCGCATATGGTCGGCATGTCCATGGGAGGCATGATCGCGCAGTTGATGGCGATTTTCTATCCTGAAAAACTCCGCTCCTTGACCTCGATCATGTCATCGAGTGGAAACCGCCACTTGCCGCCTTCCACTCCGGCGGCGACCTCCGTTCTGATGTCCGCCCCGGCGAGCCAGAGTGTGGATGATGTGGTTGCGTTCGGGCTGGAAGTGAACGACGTGATCGGCAGCCCGGGCTTCCGCTGGGACCGCGAGGCGCTGGAAGATCATATCCGCGCCTGCGTTAAGCGCAGCTATGCTCCCGCCGGATATCTACGGCAATATGCGGCGCTCATGGCCGCCAATCCGCGGGTGTCGGAACTTCCCGGCGTCACGGCGCCAACCCTGGTTATCCACGGCAAGGACGATCCGCTCGTCCCGTATGCCGCCGGGGAGGATACGGCGCGGCTCATTCCGGGAGCAAAGCTGGAGCTGGTCGATGGCATGGGGCATGATCTCTCGCCTGCGCTGTGCGGCCATCTGGCGGGCCTTCTCATCCCGCATCTTGCCGCCAACCGTTAATCCCTAACGGAAAGCGGGTTCGTCAAAGC
This sequence comes from Sneathiella sp., assembly GCF_029233945.1. Lineage (GTDB taxonomy): Bacteria > Pseudomonadota > Alphaproteobacteria > Sneathiellales > Sneathiellaceae > Sneathiella. The sequence goes on from NZ_JARGOQ010000060.1 coordinate 10,063, forward strand.
TGCGCAGTTTGCGCGAATGCAGGCTTTCCACGCCCTGCCGCCGGAGCTGCTGCAACGTATCGATACCGATATGCAGATGCTTCGACGTGCGCCCCTCATAGAATTTATTGGCCATGCCGGGCAGCTTGATTTCCCCATGGATCGGCTTGTCCGACACGCAAAGTAGCGTCCCGTAAGGCACCCGGAAGCGAAAACCATTCGCGGCGATGGTGGCGCTTTCCATATCCACGGCGATGGCGCGGGTCTGGTTGAAGCGGATGGCAAGCTCCCTATGCCGAAGCTCCCAGTCGCGGTCGTCGGTGGTGTAGACGGTGCCGGTCCTGAAATGCTCCTTAATGTCGGTGCCGCCGGTCGAGACATCGGCGGCACGTGCCACCGCCTCGGTCAGCGCGACCTGTATCTCGGCGATGGCGGGCAGCGGGACCGAGGGATGAATATCTTCATCCAGCACATGATCCTCGCGCACATAAGCATGGGCCAGCACAAAATCGCCAAGCCGCTGCGTATGGCGAAGGCCGCCACAATGCCCCACCATTAGCCAGCAATGCGGCCGGAGCACAGCGATATGATCGGTGATCGTCTTGGCATTGGACGGCCCGACACCGATATTGACCAGTGTAATGCCCATATGCTTCTCCCCCAGCAGATGATAGGCGGGCATCTGCGGCAGATGGCTGGGCGCGGTGCCGGTCGGCGGTTCATCCGTCAGCTGCGGGTTTGGTGTCACGACGTTTCCGGGCTCGACGAAGGCGCGGTAATCCTCTCCCTCCAGGACCTGCTTCTTGCCATATTCGACGAATTCATCGACATAGCGCTGGTAATTTGTGAACAGGACAAAGCGCTGGAAATGCTCCGGCACCGTGCCGGTATAATGGGCGAGCCGGGCCAGCGAATAATCCACCCGCTCCGCCGTGAAGAGCGCGAGAGGGCGAGGCAGGCCTTCAACAGGAACATAGGTGCCGTTGGCGATGCTGTCGTTAATATTGGCGAGGTCCGGCATGGTGAAAATCGACTGCAGCGCGGGCATATCATTGGCCGAAACATTGGAGGAGGCGGCCTCGATGACAAAGGGAAGCGGCATCGTCCGGTCACTGAGGCCGACATAGACCGGACGCTGATGATTTTTCAGGATCAGCCGGATTTGCTCCTTGTAGTAACTTTCGAACAGCGCTGGCTGGGTTACCGTTGTGCCAAAAGTTCCCGCCGCATCAATCTTGCCATAGGAACGTTTGCCGGTGCGGTTGATATCGGTGGAATCGACGGTCAGGCCGAGATAGGGATAATAGGCCGGATCGGCGGGGCTGGTTTTATCGCCGGTCTCAAACGCGCTGAAGCGGCTTTTCACCTTGGTGATATTTTCCTCATACAGCGCCGTGATCCGCTCGAACGCCGCATTTTCATCAGTGAATTCCTGAAGATCCGTGATATTCCCATGCGGCGTGCCCGCGTCCGTCAGAAACTCACTCATATTAGTCTTCCTTTTGCGATGAACTGCCCCTATGACAGTTCCTTAATTTCTATCTTTGTCTTCGTTGTTGTTTTACCATTAAAATATGACGAGGAAAATAGAGGATAAGCAGTCTTGGCAATGGTAACGCTGGCCCCGATGGAGGGGGTCGTCGATGTTTATATGCGCGATATTCTGACGCGGATCGGGGGTTTTGATCTGTGCGTGTCGGAATTCGTGCGCGTGAGCCAGCATCTTTATCCGGCCTCCGTCTTCCATACGCTCTGCCCGGAGTTGAAACAGGGCGGAAAAACGGCGGCGGGTGTTCCCGTGCATGTGCAGATTATGGGCGGGGAGGCCCATGTCATGGCGGAGAATGCCGCTTTCGCCACTGAGCTTGGCGCGCCGGGGATTGACATCAATTTCGGCTGTCCCGCGAAGACCGTGAACCGCCATGACGCCGGCGCGACACTCCTGCAATGGCCTGAACGGCTCCATGAAATCGTGTCTGCCGTGCGCCGTGCGGTGCCGGATGATATTCCGGTAAGTGCCAAGATGCGCCTTGGCTTTGCGGAGAAAAACCTCGCCATGGAGAATGCGCTTGCCATTGCCGAGGCAGGGGCAGGCAAACTCACTATTCACGCCCGCACAAAGATGGAAGGATACCGCCCGCCTGCCCATTGGGAACATCTGCGCCCGATTGCAGAACAGCTCAATATCCCGGTTGTTGCCAATGGGGAAATCTGGACGCCGGAAGATTATGTCCTCTGCCGGGAGGCGAGCGGCTGCGATGACGTGATGATCGGGCGCGGCGTGATTGCCCGCCCCAGCCTCGGCCGTGAAATAGCGCATAGGCGTTCGATCCGCGCGCCGATGTCGGGCACTGCCTTCAATTGGTCACAAATCCTTGGTATACTTGCAGAATATCACGATCTTATCGAGGGTATGGCCAATCCGCAGCGACAGGCGGGCCGGTTGAAACAATGGATAAAGCTGCTGGCGCGCAGCTATGAAGAAGCAGGGGTGCTGTTCACGTGCATTCGTCGGCTTGAGGATCCGCAGGATATTCTGGCAGAAGTCGTTGCGACAAAGGGGCGCGTGCTGGACGCCGCGTGAAGGGGAAAATGCTTGAGGGGGAGACGAAACACATGATGCGCCGATTGATCGGTCGCGGGATGCAGGCGATTGCCGTTGCAACAAGCGTGATGTTGCTGATCACCAGCTGCGTCATGCCACCACCACCCGCGTCATCGCTGCATGAGGCGTTGCTTCAGGATACCGGCTATCAACTTGGTAAGGAGACGACAAACGGCGGTGTCGAGCGGGCGGAATGCGCGGCGGAGAGCCGCTATGACGGGTCGGCCGGTCCTGTTTTGGTGCTGGTCTGTGTCGCGCCGCATAATGGTGAAGAGGGCCGTATTCGCTATCGTGTCAGCTATACTCCGCCGGAGGCCGGTCACCGGATCTGGAAAATCGATGCTTCCATCCCCGGCGCGACCTATCAGCAGCTTGATATCCTGGAGCAGCTGACCGGGAAATATGGCCCGGGCCGCAAAATAGAGGCGACCAAGACATGGCACTGGAACCTGGAGGCGGCGCATCTTGAACTGCGCGAAGACCAATATGGAGTTCATTTCATGCTGTGGGATCGCAGCCTGAGGCAAAGCTAAGGGCGAACGCGGCCGCCGCGATAGCGGAAAACCAAGGCCGCTATAGCCATTCCGGCAAGGACTCCGGACAAATTTGCAACAATATCCAAAAGTTCGAAGTCTCGGCCCGTAAGGGGTTGCAGAAACTCAACAAGAACGCTTACGATGAATGTAAATGTACTGAGTATTAGTCGTTGTCGCCAGTCGTGTCCCGCGTAGCAAGCAGCCAGTGCGAGTAGCGCATAGGCGGTAAAATGCCGGACCTTGTCATTGACCAGATTAGAGAAGGACGGCTCATTGCCGGGCGGCAAGAGGGAGAGAATAACCAGGGCCAACAAGCCCGCTCCCCAAAGGAACAAGGCAATTCGATAACTATTTTGATTATGAATATTCGTTGTGGTCATCGGTAATATTACGGCCCTTTGATTTATGAAAAATTAACGATAAGCGATGTAAATTACTATCAAGCGATGTATGATTTGTAATATTTTCTGCGGGCGCAGTCGAGACAAGCTTTACCAACCAACTTTTGACCATCGGTTTTGAAGCAGGAATCACGAGCGCCTGTTGTCGGAGAAATTTCGTTGAACAAGATTCCGGATAATGGTCTGAGCAGCAAAAAAATTACAGCAGAGAGTGGTGCTGCATATGGTGGTGGATACCCTCTTTCTTCGGGCGTATTGTCCCCGATTTTCTCGGTCCTTGATCTCTTCTGGCTGTTTCTGGCTGGATTTCTCAGTCATTATTTCGTGATTGGCGGCAGTTTGCTTGCTCATGAATACTATTCATATGCAGTTATCCTGGCGATGATCATCTTTTTCTTCCTTGGACATTATGCGCGGATTTACTCCTTCTCGACACTGCTTGCGCCGCTTACGAACCTGCCTAATCTCGCGATCGTTTGCGTCACAACCTTCATGTTGCTGCTGGCGGTGGCTTTTTCCCTGAAAGTATCCGAGGAATATTCACGGATATGGATGTATAGCTTCGCCTTTGCGTCCTTTGTTGTCATTCTGACATATCGGTTGGTCGCTTTTATCATCATCAACTATCTGGCTGATCGCGGTATATGCACACGTAAAGTCGTTGTTCTTGGCGGCGGAAAGCAGACGGAACAGTTGCTGCGCCAGCTCGAAAACGAAAAGCCGACGGTCAACAAGGTTGTGGGCATTTTCGATGACCGCATTGGCCGTGTCGGACCAACGGTTGCCGGGCATTCCCTGCTCGGGAATATTGAGGCGCTCATAAAATTCGTCCGCGAAAATCGTGTTGACGATATTATTGTTGCGCTGCCCTGGAACGCAGACGAACGGCAGCTGGAAATCGTCAGTCGCCTGCGCGAACTTCCGGCCCATGTCCATCTGGTATCCGATCTGGTGGGCTTTCGCTTTCCGCATCGACCGTCCCCTAATCATTTCGGTGGCCTGCCGATGATCGAGGTGGTGGATTCGCCGCTTTCCGGGTTCAAGATCGTAGTGAAGGCGCTGGAAGACCGCATTCTGGGTTCGCTGGCACTGCTTCTGTTCTCTCCGCTCTTGCTCGCAGTTGCCCTCGCGATCAAGCTGGAGAGCAAGGGGCCGGTGCTGTTCAAGCAGAAGCGTTATGGTTATAACAACAAAGTATTCGAGATCTATAAATTCCGCTCCATGTATCATGACGGGGAGGAACGCAAAAGAACTGTCCAGGCGTCAAAAGATGATCCACGCATAACCCGGGTCGGAAAATTTATCCGCCGGACCAGCCTGGATGAGTTGCCGCAGCTTTTCAACGTGGTCAACGGGACGATGTCGCTCGTCGGTCCGCGCCCTCACGCGGTGGATCACAACGAGGAGTACTCGGAACTGATCGAAGGCTATTTCGCCCGCCACAAGGTCAAGCCGGGGATTACCGGCTGGGCGCAGGTCAGGGGGTATCGCGGGGAGACGGACACGCTGGAGAAAATGGAAGCCAGGGTGAATTACGATACTTACTATGTCGAGAACTGGTCGCTGTTCTTTGACCTTCAAATTCTTGTCATGACAGTCTTTGTTGGATTCGTTAATAAAAACGCCTACTGATCGTATCAATCCTTGACATTTACCTCCGCGATGCGGAGAAAGAGGGCATGAGCTGTTGATTCTGTCCCGTATTGATGCGCAGGCGGGAGTTTTGTTCGTGTATATCGATTGTTGCGAAAAACGCTAAGATTTAGCGCAATGTTGCCAATTTATATCAGTTACCAACCATTCCTTAACTCTTTGAGCCTAAAAAGGCATGTGGCATTTGTTGATCGGCTCGGATGGTTGTAAAATTTTAACCATAAGGACGACTTACAAGACGTCGAGCAGAAATTAATTAGATTGATTAAATTGAAAAAATCCGAGCAATAGAATGAGCCAAGATTTTACCCTCCCCGAAGAAGAAGCTTCGCCGATTAATATTGAGCGGATCATTTCAGCCGCCAAAAGGCGCTTTCTCTTCTTTCTGATCCCATTCGTTCTGGTTCTGGCCGGTGCTATCGCGGTGATCCTGATTTTGCCGCCGCTTTATAGCGCCTACGGCACTATTCTTGTCGAAACGCAGCAAATCTCTCCCGATCTTATTGAATCGACCGTCAGTTCCGATCCGGATCAGCGGATCCGGATGATTGAGCAACGAGTGATGACCCGGGAAAACCTGCTTAAAATTATCGACAAATTCAGCGTCTATGGAGAAGACAGGAAGTTTCTGACGGTTTCCGAACTTGTCTTCCAAATGCAGGATAACATCGCGATTGATGTGATCACCTCGTCTTTTTCTGGAAACAGGAGAGGGGAGACGACGATTGCGTTCTATGTCGGCTTTAGTCATGAAAATCCGCAGATTGCAACAGATGTTGCCAATGAATTGGTCACGCTGTTTCTGAGCGAAAACGTTCGGACGCGAACCGAGCGGGCATCCGAGGCAACGGCCTTCCTGTCTGATGAGGCGGCCAAGGTTCGCCGTCAGTTGACCCAGGTTGAAAGCGAGATTGTCGCCTACAAGCAGAAATACAAGGATGCCCTGCCGGAGCATCTGGGCCTGCGCCAGAGCATGCTGGATAGGTCGGAAGATCAAGTGCGCGACCTGCGCCGGGATTTGCGCGCGCTTCAAGAAGACAAACGCTATCTGGAGATTGAGCTGACCTCCGCCCGATCCGGCCGCACAGGCAGCGGGGGCGAGCAGTCTGAACTGGCGCAAAATCTGTCTACCTTGAAGGATAGCCTGCTGGAGGCTTCCACGCGGCTGACGGATTCGCATCCGGATATCATGGCGCTGAAGAAGCGGATTGCCGCCTTGGAACAGCAGGTCGAGCAGGAAACTGCGGCGGCACTTGCTGCGGCGTCGCAGGGTCAGGCCGCCGCGGGCAGTGTATATAACCCGGTTGTTGAGAAACTTCAGATCCGCATTGCGGCGACGGATGATAAGATTGCAGAAACGCGCCGCCAGATTTCGACAACCACCGCCAAAATGAGAGACCTTGAGGGAATTATTCTCGAAATTCCGCAGGTTGAGCGTGGCTTGACCGTTCTGGACCGTACTTATACTGATTTGCTGGACAAGCTGAATTCTCTCGAATCGAAACAAGCCCAGGCGCAGCTCTCGCAGAATCTCGAAGAAGAGAAGAAGGCGGAACGCTTTGTTCTGCTTGAGCCGCCGGTTGTTCCGACGGAGCCGGTTTCCCCGAACAGGAAAAAGATTCTGGGTATTGGCGGATTCCTTGCGCTTGTCGTCGGGGTGGCCTGTGTCTTCCTGATCGAGTTGATCGACCGGCGAATTCACAGTGCATCCGAACTGGAAGCGGTGCTCAAGCATCCGCCTATTGTGTCCATACCCTATATTCACACACGCCAGGAAAATGTGCGGAACCGGATGAAGATTTTTATGTATTTTCTCATCCCGATTGCCTTGCTTGCCCTGTTGCTCGCGGCCGTACATTATTTTTATCAACCGTTGGATGATCTGTTTTACAAGGTCTGGGTGGCTATCGACAGACTATTGGTCGCATTTTAAGAGGGGACTGACGTGGAACGTATTAAGGAAGCCATTGCCAAGGCCAAGGAAAAGCAGGCGGGCGGTTTTTCGGAGCGGACAAGCACCACTAAAAAGACTGCGCACAACACTGAAATCGTCGAAGGTCCGATTGTTTACAACCAGACACGCGTTGTCGATCTTAGCCTGGCGCATCTGGAAGAAAACAGGATCATTACGCTGGATAGTGAAGATCCCAATTCGATCAGCTTTGATATCTTAAGGACGCAGGTTCTGGCGAAGATGGAGGCCAATAACTGGCGAACCCTTGCCATCACCTCGCCGACGCCGGCTTGCGGTAAAACGGTGGTCGCGATCAATCTGGCGCTCAGCATTGCCAAGCAAACCGACTATACGGCGCTTCTTGTCGACTTCGATTTGCGCCGTCCGCAAGTGGCCGCCTATCTCGGGTTGCCGAAAGAGAACAGCTTTGCCGAATATCTCGACGGCAAGATCGAATTTAACGACGCCCTGGTGAACCCGGGCATTCCCCGGTTTGTGGTTCTGCCAAACCGTCGGGCGGTTAAGAATTCAACTGAAATCCTGACGTCACGCCGCGTAAAATCCATGGTGGCGGACCTTCGGGACCGGTATGAGAAACGCATCTGCATTTTTGATTTACCGCCGCTCAAAGCGACGGACGATGCCATTGCCTTTATTCCGCAGGTTGACTGTGTGTTGATGGTGGTGGCCAGTGGGGAGACGAAACCCAGCGAAGTCAAGGATTGCCGTCGTCAGCTTCAATCGAGTAACCTCTTGGGCGTCGTTCTGAATAAATCAGAGGAAGTCGCCAAAACTTACTATTACTAGAGCTCAATAGCGGCCATGGCAGTAGCACTATTGCCTGTCGTATTTCTGTCGCGATAATTGAGTAAAGGAAGAATAGCGAGAGGATGAATGGAACTGGCCCTACAACGGATTGACCGAACGCGACTGTTGTTGCCAGCCCTTCTGTGCCTGGTCCTCCTGATCTACATACCCGACGGTTTGCTGCTATGGGATGACTGGATGAATGTCGAGGAATTCAGTCACGGGCCCTTGATGCTGGCCGTTGCGCTTTATCTTCTCTGGGCTCGACGGGAGCTACTTTCCTCTCATGATACTCGCGGCAACTGGATCGGGCTTGTTTTCTGCTTGATCGCGGCGGCGGTATATTCTTTGGCGGTCAAGGCGGGGATCGAGAATGTCCGCCATATCAGCCTGTTTCTGATGATACTCGGGCTGTTCGTCGTCTTTGGCGGGATGACCTATGGCCGCTATGTGTTGCCATCGCTTATCCTCCTGCCTTTTGTGGTGCCGCCGCCTGCTTTTCTGAACGCCAACCTGACCTATGGTTTGCAGCTTCTTTCCACGGATATGAGCGTCGCTTTGTTGCGCGCGGCCGGGCTTTCCGTCTATCAGGATGGAAATATCATCGATATGGGAACCATCAAGCTGGCGGTTGTCGAGGCTTGCGCAGGCCTGCGGTATCTCTATCCGATGATCGGGCTGGGCGTTCTTCTGGCGATGTTGTTCGATATGCCGCTTTGGAAACGGGCCCTGTTTGTCGTCATTGCGGGCATTGTTTCAATCATTATGAACAGTATCCGGATTTTCCTAACAGGCGCCTTTGCGGAATGGACGGATACGGCAGTCTCGGACGGATTTTTCCATCTATTTGAAGGTTGGGTCTTCTTCCTGTTTTCCTTTGCGGTCATGTTGGCTATTTGCTATTTGACGCTCAACAAACGCGAAAAAGCGACGCTTGGCGACGGTGTCCTGAAGGCCTCCGTTCCTGCGGCGCAGCAAATGGAAAAGCCGGTGCGCCTCGGGCCGATTCTCGGCGCGATGCTGCTCTGCGCTGCTTTTGCTCCGGCGATCGTAATGCTCCGGGGGATTGAACCGGAAATCCCTGACCGGCGACTGTTCAACAGCTTTCCGCTCAAAATCAATAACATGATCGCCGAGGAGGACGTGCTCCCCAAGGTGGAGCAGACCATCCTCAATATGAGCGATTATTTCCTCGGACATTACCGGGGGGGCGAGGTGCTGCCGATTACCTTGTTTATCGGGTATTATGACCGGCAGTCTGCCGGAAGCACGCCACACTCACCGCGTGTCTGCATTCCCTCTGGCGGTTGGCAGATAGAGGAACTGACAGAAACCACCCTGAAAAATGGCGCTCAATCGGTACCGGCAAATCGCGTTCTCGTCACCCGTGGAGAAGACAGGTTGCTGGTCTATTACTGGTTCAAGCAGCGTGGAAAATATATCGCGAATGAATATATGGCGAAGTTCAACCTGCTGTGGGGCGGGCTTTCCTCTGCCCGGATGGACGGTTCGCTCATCCGGTTATCGATGCCGATAAAGACGGGCATGACGGAGGCACAGGCGGATGCGGAACTTGCGGCCTTTTCAGAAGAGTTGTTTAAGGTTCTTCCGGTATATGTACCGGACTAGATGGTCACGTGAATAACGATTGGTAAGTACAAAGTAATGTCGGGTAGTAAATCTGAAATAAAAATCGGCTTGTTCGGGGCGGCGCCGGATACAACGAATATGGGCGTTTCCGCTCTTTTCGCCTCGACCGTCGAAGGTATAACGGAGCGGCTGCCCAATGCCCGTTTTGCCGTCTTCGACAATGAACTCGGGAAACGCTTGGAAACCCACCATTTTTCCGAAGGCCATAAGTTCGAGGTGGCGCATATCGGGATTCGCGCCGGGCATCGCTATTATCTGCCGGAAAATATTGTTGCCATCTCCGCGCTCTCTCATTTGGGAGTGTTTGGTGCGATGATGAATTCTGTCATACGGAATATTGACAATTTTGACGTTGTCCTCGATATCTCCGGTGGCGACAGCTTCAGTGATATCTATGGCGTGAAACGTTTTATGAGCGTTGTCCGCCCCAAGCTGATTTCCCTCAAAAGGCATGTTCCGCTGATTTTGCTGCCGCAGACGTATGGTCCTTACTATGACCCGAAGTTCAACCGGATTGCGATTGAGGCGGTCAAGGGTGCGGGTATGGCCTGGGCGCGCGATCCGAACAGTTATGAGATCCTCAAAAATATGCTGGGTGATGATTTTGACCCGGCACGGCACAGAAGTGGCGTGGATTTCGCTTTCGCGCTGGGTATCCGGAGCGCCGAAGGCATGATTGGCGCCCCTCTCTGTCAGGCAGTGTCGGAAAAGCAAGCGGTAAAACCGCTTGTCGGCTTGAATGTGAGCGGTCTTATATATAACGATCCCAATGCCGCCGTGTCCCAATATGG
>NZ_JARGOQ010000107.1 GCF_029233945.1 Sneathiella sp.
GACGCCAGCGGGGAGATCCCCGAGGGTACGGAAATGACCAAGATGACCGTGCGGGAGGCCCTTCGCGATGCGATGGCGGAGGAAATGCGCAACGATGAGCGCGTCTTCGTCATGGGTGAGGAAGTGGCCGAGTATCAGGGCGCCTATAAGGTGACCCAAGGGTTGCTCGATGAATTCGGCGCGCGCCGGGTGATCGATACGCCGATTACAGAGCATGGTTTTGCGGGTGTCGGGGTTGGTGCGGCCTTTCACGGGTTGCGGCCTGTCGTCGAGTTTATGACCTTCAACTTCGCCATGCAAGCCATTGACCAGATTGTTAATTCCGCCGCCAAGACGCGTTATATGTCTGGCGGGCAGATGGGCAGCCCGATTGTTTTCCGGGGTCCCAATGGCGCGGCATCGCGGGTCGCGGCGCAGCATTCACAGTGCTATGCCTCCTGGTACTCCCATGTGCCGGGACTGATCGTGATTGCGCCCCATACGGCGGCGGATGCGAAAGGGTTGCTGAAGGCAGCGATCCGCAATCCAAATCCGGTCATCTTCCTTGAAAATGAAATCCTCTATGGCCAGAGTTTCGAAGTGCCGGTCCTTGATGATTTTGTCCTGCCCATCGGCAAGGCGAAGATTGAACGTTCCGGTGACGATGTGACCATCGTTTCCTTCGGGATGGGGATGCGTTATGCGCTTGAAGCGGCGCAGAAACTCGCGGAGGAAGATATTTCCGCCGAGGTGATCGATCTTCGAACCATCCGCCCAATGGATATGGAGACGGTGCTTGCCTCGGTCCGCAAGACCAACCGCTGCGTCACCGTCGAGGAAGGCTGGCCGCAAAGCGGCGTCGGCGCAGAAATCACGGCGCAAATCATGCATCATGCCTTTGATTATCTTGATGCGCCGGTTCTGCGGGTGTCGGGCAAGGACGTGCCGATGCCTTATGCGGCTAATCTTGAAAAACTGGCGCTCCCGCATACCGATGAGGTTGTGGCAGCGGCCAAATCTGTCTGCTATCGCGATTAAAGGGGGCGACCATGCCAATTACCATTACAATGCCAGCCCTCTCACCGACGATGACCGAGGGGACGCTGGCCAACTGGCAGATGAAAGAGGGCGATACTGTCGCCTCCGGTGACGTGCTGGCCGAAATTGAAACCGACAAGGCAACCATGGAGGTTGAGGCGGTTGACGAGGGAACACTCGCGAAAATCCTTATTGAGGGCGGCACCGAAAATGTCGCCGTGAATACACCGATCGCGATCCTGCTGGAGGAGGGGGAGGATGCCTCCGCCCTGGACGACTATGACGCGGGTTCAGCGCCGGAGCCGGAAAAGGATACGGCAGAGGACGCATCAGAGAAAGAGGAAATGCCGACGAAAAAGTTCGGGTCGGACGATCCGAAAGATGCGAAAGATGCGAAAGATGATGCCGCCCCGGAAGTGAAGGGGGGCAGCGGTCCCGCGCCAGTAACGAAAGAGGGCGAACGCATTTTCTCAAGTCCGCTTGCCCGCCGGATTGCGGCGAAAGGCGGCCTTGACCTTAAGGCGATCAAGGGGACCGGGCCCCATGGCAGGATCATCAAGGCGGATGTTGAAAAGGCGATAGCCTCCGGTGGTGCCAAGGCAAAAGCTGAGCCCGAAAAGGCCGCGGCGGCTTCCGCGCCTCAAGCGGCAACACCACCGCCAGAGGGCAATTACGAGGAAATCCCGCTCACCAGTATGCGCAAGACTATTGCGCGGCGATTGAGCGAGGCCAAGCAGACGATCCCGCATTTCTATCTCACCATCGAATGTGAGCTGGATAACCTGCTGGCGATGAGAAAGGAACTCAATGGCCGGTCTGACGAATATAAAATCTCGGTCAATGATTTCGTGATCCGGGCCTCTGCGCTTGCGCTCAAGAAACTGCCCGCGGCCAATGCCATCTGGGGCGGGGACAAGATCCTGCAATATAAGGATTTTGATATTTCCGTCGCTGTCGCAATTGAGGGTGGCTTGATCACGCCGGTTGTCCGCGACGCCGATCAGAAAGGTCTCGCCGGAATTTCCAATGAGATGAAAGAACTCGCAGGTCGGGCGAAGGAAGGGAAACTGAAACCGGAAGAATATCAGGGCGGCTGTTTCTCGATTTCCAATCTCGGCATGTATGGGATCAAGGAATTCTCCGCCGTGATCAATCCGCCGCAATCGGCCATTCTTGCCATTGGAACCGGAGAGTTGCGCCCGGTCGTCAAGGATGGCGCGCTCGCCATGGCGACCATGATGAGCGTGACGCTTTCTTGCGACCATCGCGTTATCGATGGCGCCATGGGGGCGGAATTGCTCAAATATTTCAAGGGCTATATTGAAGAGCCCTTGACCATGATGCTGTGAGGAGCCGGATATGAGCGAGACGAAATTTGACCTGGTTGTTGTAGGGTCCGGTCCTGGCGGGTACGTGGCGGCGATCCGGGCGGCGCAACTCGGTATGAAGACTGCCGTCATTGAAAAAGAACATCTTGGCGGCATTTGCCTCAACTGGGGCTGTATCCCGACAAAGGCGCTGCTGCGGACGGCGGATATCTATAACCTGATCAAGCATGCGGATGAATTCGGCATCAAGGTCGAGGGCGCGTCGGTTGACCTCAAGAAAACCGTTGAACGCTCCCGTCAGGTGGCGGGGCAGCTTTCCGGCGGCGTCAAGCATCTCCTCAAAAAGAACAAGGTCACCGTCGTGGACGGACACGGCAAGCTCGCAGGGTCCGGCAAGGTTGAGGTGAGCAAGGACGGCAAGAAAGTTTCTACCGTCAGCGCAAAGCATATCATTCTCGCAACCGGTGCACGGGCGCGGACGTTGCCGGGGCTGGAACCCGATGGCAAGCTCATCTGGACCTATAAGGAAGCGTTGGTGCCCGATGTGACGCCGAAGAAGCTGCTGGTTGTCGGCTCCGGCGCGATCGGGATCGAGTTCGCGAGTTTTTTCAATGCGCTAGGTTCTGAAGTTACGGTTGTCGAGGTGATGGACCGGATCCTGCCGGTTGAGGATGCAGAAATTTCCACCTTTGCTGAGAAATCCTTCAAGAAGCAGGGGATGACCATCCACAAGGGAACAACAGTCTCCGAGCTGAAGAAATCCGGCGGTAAAG
>NZ_JARGOQ010000108.1 GCF_029233945.1 Sneathiella sp.
GGCACAGCCTTTGGAACCGTCCCTTGCAGCTCTTGTATGGATACGGCTCCGAGGCGATAGCCGAGGCAAGGCCAAAGGCCGCCCGAAGGAAAGCCAAGCAGGCGGAGGCCTGCGCCCGGCGATTGAGGCAAAACAACAGATACCCAACGCGGGGTGGAGCAGCCCGGTAGCTCGTCAGGCTCATAACCTGAAGGTCGTCAGTTCAAATCTGACCCCCGCAACCAAAACATTAGCGCCTTCTCGCTCTGATCACACCCTCGCCAGCGTAACCCTATCCATAATCTCGCCGCCCTGCACTGCGAGCACGGAGCCGCGGGGGAGGTTGTGCCAGCTGTCATCGCTTAAGGGCACGCTCGCGAAGATGAGGGCGGCGCTATCGGCGTTGGCGGGAGAGGAGAGGTCCAGCCCCGCGGCATGCAGGTTGCGCCGTTCGATCCAGTGCAGCGCAGGTTCCCGACGCGGTCCGAAAACGCCGTTATCGTCGTAACGCCGCAAATCCGCATGCACGAAGAGGGCGTCGCCATCGCTATAGAGGAAATTAAAGGCACCGAGGCTACGTACTTCCTCCGCCACATAGGCGATCACCTCAAGGCGGCGGGAGAGGGCGGGGATGCCGTCATACCAGAGCGGCGCGAGCTGATCGAGAAGATAGCAGAAGGCATGCTCGCTATCCGTCTCGCCCATCGGGGTGAAGCGGGGGCTTATCAGGGGTAGCGCGGTTTTATAATGTTCCAGACTGCCGTTATGGGCAAAGACATGGGCCCGGCCATAGGCTTCGCGCTTGAACGGATGGGTATTCTCATAAACCTCCTTCCCCTCCGTTGCGTAACGGACATGGGCGAGGATGGAGTGGCTGCTGATCTTGTTTTCCTCGACGAATTGCACCCAGGGGCTATCGAAGGCGGGTTTGGGCTCCTTAATCAGGAGCGTATCGGCATTCTGCTGAAAGCTGACGCCCCAGCCGGATTTGTTGGAATGGCTCAGGCCCCCATGCCGGGCAAACTCATGCAGGGAATAGGTCAGAGAGATCGGATTGCGGCTGGAAACCGCGAATAGCTCACACATGGGTCCCCTCTCTATATACGTGTGTTCAGGCGGGCGCGGGGATAGCATAACCTGTTTCCGTTTCGCCGCAAAATCCTTTCCCGCCTCCCTTTTCTTCTCTGCCAACTTGCTATCCGTAAATCGACATGGCTATAGTAATGCGGAAGAAAAACGACAAGGACATGCCTCAGGCAAGAGGTGAAACGGGGGAAAGAGTGGCGCGTATTCCTGAGACTGTTCCGATCGGCGTTGAATTGCTGGGGGAACCGATCCTGAACAAGGGCACCGCCTTCACGCTGGCGGAGCGCGAAAAATACAGCCTGTTGGGTCTTTTGCCGCCACATATCGAGACACTTCAGGAACAGACGGATCGGGCCTATGACGCGCTCAAGGCGAAAGACACCGATCTGGAGCGGCATATTTATCTCCGCGCGTTGCAGGACACGAATGAGGTGCTTTTCTATAATCTGGTGATCAGCCATGTGGCCGAGATGATGCCGCTGATTTACACCCCGGTGGTGGGGGAGGCCTGCGAGCAGTTCAGCGAGATTTACCGCCGCCCGCGCGGGCTTTTCATCTCCTATCCGCATCGGCATGAGATCGATAAAATACTCGATAACGCCATGGTCGAGAACGTCAAGGCGATTGTCGTCACCGATGGGGAGCGTATCCTCGGCCTTGGCGATCAGGGAACCGGCGGCATGGGCATTCCCATCGGCAAGCTGGCGCTCTATACGGCGGCGGGCGGGGTTGACCCCTCCGTTACCTTGCCGATTATCCTCGATGTGGGCACCAACAATCAGGAGCGGCTCGACGATCCGCTCTATATCGGCTGGCGTGAGAACCGGATCAGTGGCGATGCCTATTTCGACTTCGTCGATCAGTTTGTGCAGGCAGTGAAGCGGAAATGGCCGCAGGTCCTGTTGCAGTTCGAGGATTTCGCGCAGCCCCATGCGGAGCCGTTACTTGCGAAATACCGCGATCAGCTCTGCACCTATAACGATGATATTCAGGGCACGGCGGCCGTCGCGGCGGGCACCTTGCTCGCGGCCTGCAAAATGCTGAACAAGCCACTCTCGGCCCATCATATCGCCTTTCTGGGTGCCGGGTCGGCGGGCGCGGGCATCGCCGAGCAGTTGATCCGCATCATGATGGATGAGGGGTTGAGCGAGACGGAAGCGCGCGCGCGCATCTATATGGTTGACCGCTACGGTCTGCTGCACAGCGATATGGACGGGCTGATGGCATTCCAGCAGCGGCTCACGCAGGATCACGCAAGCGTTGCCTCCTGGTCGAGCGCGGAGGATGGCAGCATCAGCCTCTTGGATGTGGTGAAAAACGGCATGCCCAGCATCCTGATCGGGGTGTCGGGGCAACATGGCCTCTTCACCGAGGAAATCATCCGTGAAATGGCAAAAAATGCGGAGCGACCGATCATCTTCCCGCTGTCCAACCCGACCTCGAAGGCGGAGGCGGTGCCGGCGGATATTCTGGAATGGACCGACGGCAAGGCGCTGATCGGAACGGGCAGCCCGTTCGATCCCGTGACCTATAAGGGCGAGAGCCATCATATTGCCCAGAGCAACAACACTTATATCTTTCCGGGCGTTGGCCTGGGCGTGCTTGCCTGTGAGGCAACGCGCGTCACGGATAATATGTTCATGGCGTCATCTCAGGCGCTCGCGGAATTGTCTCCGGCACTGACTGACCCGACTGCGGCGCTGTTGCCGCCCGTCTCCGATATTCGCGCTGTCAGCAGGGCGGTCGCGCTTGCTGTCGCCAAACAGGCAGTGGCCGATAAAGTGGCACCTGCGCGCAGCGAGGCGGAGCTTGAACGCTGTGTCGATGCGGCGGTCTGGACACCCGCATACAAAACACTGACTTAAAATACGGACATACAGAGGGTTATTTCATGGCATTCGACTATGCGGGCTATCAGCCGAAAGGGGACAAGAAGAATTCGGATTTCTTCAATGACTTTCGCCTGAAAATATATGAACGGCGCAAATTCAGCGGGATCGAGGATCTGGTTGGTAATATGCGCTGCCTGGTCACGCAGGTGGAG
>NZ_JARGOQ010000061.1 GCF_029233945.1 Sneathiella sp.
GCGCGCGGTCATCGGCAAAGGAAATCCCGCAATCGATCATCAACCATTTACCGTTACAGCAATAAAGATTGAGATTCATGCCAATCTCGCCGCTGCCGCCAAGGGGGAGAAAATAAAGGCCTTCCATAAGGGTCGTATCAAGTTTGGTCATAAAGACTTTCAGCTATTGCGGTAAAAAATTTCGACCAGCCCGGCAAGGGTAAGGTCGCCATTGACGATCTCGATCATATCCGTTCCCTTCGAGAAAAGCGGGGCGAGGCCACCGGTTGCTACTGTTTTCATATCGGCACCATATTCCGCACGGATCCGGCTGACGAGCCCCTCCACCATCGCGATATAGCCGCAATAAATGCCCGCCTGCATACATTCAATTGTATTCTTGCCGATCACATGTCCGGGGGCTTCCACCGCAATACGGGGAAGCTTGGCAGCCGCCCGGTACAGGGCATCAAGACTGAGATTGACACCCGGCGCAATCACGCCGCCGATATAGTTGCCATCGCCGTCCACAACATCAAAGTTTGTTGCCGTCCCGAAATCGATCACGACCAACGGGCCACCATAGAGGGAATGCGCCCCGACAGCATTAACAAGACGGTCCGCCCCGGCCTCCGACGGGCGATCGATCAGCGGGGTCATACCAAGATCGACATTCGGCTCCCCGATCACGAGCGGGGTCACGCCGAAATACCGCCGGCAAAACCCCTTGATATTGAACAGAGTCTCGGGAACAACAGTCGCAACGATCGCATGTTTCACATCGCTCAGATGTAGCCCGTCAATGGTCATTGCCTGACTAAGCCAGACGCCATATTCTTCCGCCGTACGGGAGCCAGACGTCGAAATTCGCCACTCATTGACCAGCTCCCGGTCTTTATAAGCCGCGCAGGTTATGTTGGTATTTCCGACATCGATCGCCAGTAACATCAGGATCTCCCTATTCAATCTCCGCAGGGGAAACTATAAACACTTCTCCCGCTGTAATCAGTTTTCTTTCGCCGTTATCCATCGTCAGGACTAGCGCACCGTTTTTGTCCAGATCTGAAAAAACACCTTCCAGCGTCTCGTTGGAGAGCCTGACCGTGATCCGTCCGCCAAGCCCCGTCGCATGGGCGAGCCACTCCTCACGGATCGGCACAAAGCCTTCCTGCCTCCAGGTCGTATATAGATCGAGAAGAGCGCAGGCATAGGCCGAGAGTACATCGGCAACTGTGAGCGATACGCCGACCTCATTTAGCGATATGGCCGGCAACCCGTCCGTATGCGTGGGAAAGGTTGCGATATTAACGCCCGTACCAGCGATAACATAGTCCATCATCCCGTTCTGCTTCATTTTGCTTTCGAGCAGGATGCCAACCAGTTTCCGCCCGTTTATCAGGACGTCATTCGGCCATTTAAGCTTGATGGAGGCATCTTTTCCCAAAAAAGGGGCGAGTGCCTTGTGAAAGGCGAGAGCAACCAGAAACGAGAGCCGCGCCGCCGCCGCCGGATCGCATTCAGGACGCAGGATCAGCGAACAATAGAGATTGCCTTCCGGGCTTGACCATTGACGGCCCCGGCGGCCGACCCCTTGTTCCTGCCGCTTGGCCCAGACGATAGCCCCCTCACCCTCTCCAGCATCCGCAAGCTTGCGGGCCTCTGTATTGGTGCTGCCCACCGTATCAAGCACCGTGAGCTTGTAGAACGGCGGGAGATCAATCCCGCCATTGGAAGTTTGGATCACGGGAACAGTACAGCCGCCGCCGCCTGCGCCCCATCAAGCAGGGGGCCCGGAAAGATGACGAAGAAAGAGATAAACAAGCCAGCCGCCGCCATGATGATCGACTGTGTCCGGCTAGTGGGCTCAAACCCTTCGGCTGGATCGTCGAAATACATAATCTTCACAATTCGAAGATAGTAATAGGCGCCGACAACCGAAGTCACCAAACCGATCACAGCAAGCGGGATAAGCCCGGCGTTCACCGCCGCAATAAAGATGTAGAATTTCCCGAAAAACCCGGCAAGCGGCGGAATGCCAGCGAGGCTGAACATGAAGATCAGGAAGAAGAAGGCCATCCAGGGCTGCGTCTTGCTGAGACCCGCCAACTCCGAAATATCCTCAACCATGCCATCGCGATGGCGCATCGAGAGGATGCAGGCGAAAGTGCCGATATTCATCACCACATAGATCGCCATATAGATCAGGACCCCGCGCACCCCTTCCTCGGTCCCGGCAGCTATGCCAACAAGCGCATAGCCGATATGACCGATGGAAGAATAGGCCATCAGCCGCTTGATATTCTTCTGGTTGATCGCGGCAAAGGCCCCGAGGATCATCGAGGCGATGGAAATAAAGACAATAATCTGCTGCCATTGTTCGACCAATTCACCAAAGGGCGTGACGAATACCCGCAGGAACAGGGCAATTGCCGCCACCTTTGGCGCCGCCGCAAAAAAGGCAGTGACAGGGGTCGGCACGCCTTCATAAACGTCCGGCGCCCACATATGAAATGGCACCGCCGATACCTTGAAGGCAAGACCGGCAATCATGAAGATCATGCCGATCAGCAGGCCGATACCCGCATCTTCTTCTCCGCTGGTGAACAAGCCAGCAAGAACATCAAAATTTGTCGTCCCGGTAAAGCCGTAGATCAGTGAAACACCATAGAGCAGCATGCCCGAAGACAGCGCGCCAAGAACAAAGTATTTAAGCCCTGCCTCGGTCGAGCGAACGCTATCGCGCTTGAAGGCCGCGGTCACATAGAGCGACAGGCTCATCAACTCGATACCCATATACATGGTCATCAGATCATTTGCCGAAATCATAACCATCATGCCGAGCGTGGCAATCACGATCAGGATCGGAAACTCAAAGCGGACCAGCTTTTCGCGCTTGTTAAAGTCAATCGACATGATGATGGCGAAGGCGGACGCGCCAAGGCACAGTGTCTTCATGAAGACAGCATAGGCATCATCGCGATACAGCCCATCGAATGTGGTGACACTGCTATATCCGTCAAACTGGACAAGCAGCCCGGCAATGATGAAAGACAGGACCGCCAGCCAGGAAATCAGGCTCGTCGCCTTGTTTCCCCGAAAGGCGCCGACCATCAAGAGCGCCATGGCGACACAGGCGAGGAATATTTCCGGAAGTGCGATTGAAAAATCAGGCAAAACCATTTCTTTAAACCTACCTACTTAGCCGCGTTGAGGATTGTTTTGCTGGCCTGCATGGCCGTTTCATGCTGATCCATCAGATTGACGACAGAGGCATGCATAACGTCCATGAACGGCTCCGGATAGATACCGATCCAGAAAGCCACCAGGATAAGCGGCGTGAAAATCAGGATTTCCCGCCGACCAACATCCATAATATTTTTAAGGTCATCCTTCACCAACTCGCCGAAGACAACCCGGCGATAAAGCCAGAGGCTATAGGCCGCGCCCAGAATAACACCGATGGTCGCGAGGAAGGCAACCGTCGTGTTGACCTGATAGGCACCAACCAGGATCAGGAATTCGCCGACAAACCCGCTGGTGCCAGGAAGGCCGATTGTCGCCATGGTGAAAATCAGGAAAATCAACGCGTAGCGCGGCATCCGGTTGACGAGGCCGCCATAGCGGGAAATCTCTCGCGTATGCAGCCGGTCATATACCACGCCGACACAGAGGAAGAGCGCCCCGGAAACGATACCATGGCTGATCATCTGCAGAATGCCGCCTTCCAGCCCCTGCTGGGTGAAGGTAAAGACGCCGATGGTGATGAAGCCCATATGCGCAACGGAGGAATAAGCGATCAGCTTCTTCATATCCTTCTGCACAAGCGCCACGAGCGACGTATAGATAATCGCGATAACGCTGAGCGCGAAGACAAGCGGCGCGAAATACTCGGATCCTTCCGGGAACATCGGGATAGAGAACCGCAGGAAGCCATAGCCCCCCATCTTCAGCAGCACGCCCGCCAGAATGACCGAGCCGGCCGTCGGGGCCTGCACATGGGCATCGGGCAGCCAGGTATGCACCGGCCACATCGGCACCTTCACCGCGAAAGAGGCAAAGAACGCGAGCCACAGCCAGAGCTGCAGATGCGGATCGAAGCTGAAGTTAATCAATGTCGGGATGTCCGTCGTCCCGGCGATGAAATACATGGTGATCATTGCCACCAGCATCAGTACCGAGCCTATCAGGGTATAGAGGAAGAACTTGAAGCTGGCATAAACGCGCTGCCCGCCACCCCAGATGCCGATAATCAGGAACATCGGGATCAGCCCGGCCTCGAAGAAGAGGTAGAACAGCACCATGTCAAGGGCACAGAAAACCCCGATCATCAGGCATTCCATCACCAGAAACGCGATCATATATTCCCGCACGCGAACGGTAATCGCCTCCCAACTCGCCAAAATACAAAGCGGCATCAGGAAGGTCGTCAAAATGATGAACAGCATCGAAATACCGTCCACGCCCATATGATAGTTGATGTTGTTGCCGAGCCAGCTGCTCTTTTCCACGAACTGGAAGGCCGCCGTATTGTTATCGAAATTGATCCAGATAAAGAGCGAGATAACGAAGGTGAACAGGGTTGTCCAAAGCGCGACCCAGCGGGCATTGCGCGCCGCCGACTCTTCCTTGCCACTGGTCAGCAGGATAAGCACCACCCCGATCAGGGGCAGAAATGTCACCGTTGATAAGATTGGCCAATCAAGCATGACTTAATGTCCACCCGCAAAGAAAAAGTAAGAAACAAAAGCAACAACACCGAGAAGCATGGCAAACGCGTAGTGATACACATAGCCGCTCTGGAGTTGGGAGGCGCGCCGCGCCAGCACCAGTACCCGACCGGCAACCCCGTTCGGACCCAGCCCGTCGATTACCTTGCCATCGCCAAAGGTCCAGAGGAACCGGCCAATGGCCTTGGAAGGACGAACGAAGACGAAGTCGTAAAGCTCATCAAAATACCATTTGTTGAGCAGGAACTGATAAAGCGCCGAATGTGTCTTGGCGAGCTGAACGGGGATTTCAGTGCGCCGAATATACATCTGCACCGTCAGGGCAAACGCGACCAATCCCACAATCAACGGCAACAGCTTGACCCAAGTTGGCACATGATGCGCATCGACCATGACATTGTTGCTTTCCAGGATCAGAATCGATGCGCCCCAGAACTCCTCATAATGGCCTTCCCAAGTCATCGGAATGACCATTGCCCCGCCAAAGATGGCCCCAAGCGCCAGCACACAAAGCGGAATCAGCATGACTTTCGGGCTTTCATGCACATGATCCATGACTTCCTTGCTCGCGCGAGGCTTGCCGTGGAATGTCATGAAGATGAGGCGGCCGGAGTAAAATGCCGTCAGCGCCGCCGCGGCAGTGCCCGCCCAGAAGGCATAGTCACCGACATTTGTTCCGGCGGCAAAGGCGCTTTCGATGATGAGGTCTTTCGACCAGAAACCGGCGAAGAACGGTATTCCGGCCAGAGCCAGCGACCCGATCCACATCATCGCATAAGTGAATTTAATATGTCGCCACAGGCCGCCCATGTTCCGCATGTCCTGTTCATCGGAAACCGCATGAATGACGGAACCCGCGCCAAGGAACAACAACGCCTTGAAGAAGGCATGGGTGAAGAGATGGAAAATCGCAACCGGATAAGCACCAATTCCGAGGGCAAAAAACATATAACCGAGCTGCGAACAGGTCGAATAGGCGATCACGCGCTTGATATCGTTCTGCACCAACCCAATGGTGGCGGCGAAAAAGCAGGTCGTCGCTCCGACAATTGTCACCACCATCAGCGCGTCGGGCGAATATTCGAATAGCGGGGAGCAGCGTGCCACCATAAAGACACCAGCCGTCACCATCGTCGCCGCATGGATCAGGGCAGAAACGGGCGTCGGGCCCTCCATCGCATCCGGCAACCAGGTGTGCAGGCCGATCTGGGCCGATTTACCCATGGCACCAACAAAGAGCAGCAGGCAAAGCGTCGTCAGGATATCAACCTGATAGCCAAGGAATTCGAAATGCTGGCCAACCTGGCCTGGTGCAGCCGCAAAAACATCATCGAAGCTGACAGAATCAAAGACAAAATAAATGCCCATAATACCAAGGGCAAAGCCGAAGTCGCCGACGCGGTTAACAACGAATGCCTTGATCGCCGCGGCATTCGCAGAAGGTTTTTTGTACCAAAAGCCGATCAGCAGATAGCTCGCAAGGCCAACCCCTTCCCAGCCAAAATAAAGCTGCACAAAGTTATCGGAGGTGACCAGCATCAACATCGCAAAGGTAAAGAGCGACAGATACGCCATGAAGCGCGGCTTATGCGGATCATGCGACATATAGCCAATGGAATAGACATGCACGACAGCAGAGACTGTGTTTACCACCACCAGCATAACAGCGGTCAGGCTGTCGATGCGAAGCATCCAGTTGACGTCAAAATCACCTGAATCGATCCAGGTCATCAACTCGATCACTTCCGTCGTCTGCTGAAACGCGATCTGATAAAGCGCAACCCAGGACAGGATCGCGCCAATAATAACGGCGGTGGACGTGACCAGCTGGCTACCGCGATCCCCGATGGCGCGGCCGAATAATCCGGCAATCAGCGCCGCGACCAGCGGCAGGAAAACGATGAGGACGTACATCATGATCTTGTCTTAACCCTTCATGTGATGGATGTCCTCAACCGCGATGGTGCCGCGATTTCGGAAGTAAACGACGAGAATGGCAAGCCCGATCGCCGCCTCACCGGCCGCAACGGTCAGGATAAACAGCGCGAACACCTGCCCGACGAGATTGCCAAGATAGGCAGAGAAGGCAACGAGGTTGATATTGACCGCAAGCAACATCAACTCGATCGACATCAGGATCACGATGACATTCTTCCGGTTCAGGAAGATGCCGAAAATACCCAGAGTCAGCAAAATGGCGGACACCGTCAGGTAATGTGCAAGACCGATTTCCATGTTTCCCCCTTACACACCTTGTCCTGGCTCAACCTTACGAACCGCCATCGACTCTTCAGGACGGCGATAGACCTGCCGGGCAATATTCTGTTTGCGAACGCCAGGCCGCGACCGGTTGGTCAGTACGATCGCCCCGATCATCGCCACCAGCAGGATCATGCCCGCAATCTGGAACAGATAGGCATAGTCCGTATAGATCACCTGCCCGATTTGCTCCGTATTCGTTAAATCGGTCATGAGGGGGGCGGCCTGCGATCCGACCTGTATCGCCTCCGGCGAGAGCGCCCAGCCGCTCACCACCAGAATAAGCTCAATCAACAGGATCAGACCGATCAAACCGCCGATTGGCAGATACTGCAAAAACCCCTGACGCAGTTCAGCGAAATTGATATCGAGCATCATCACAACGAAAAGGAACAGGACCGCCACAGCACCCACATAGACCACGATCAGAATCATCGCGATGAATTCTGCGCCCAAGAGCACAAAGAGAGCGGCCGAGTTAAAGAAGGCGAGGATGAGATAGAGCACGGAGTGAACCGGGTTCTTCGCCGAGATCACCATAAATGCCGAAGCAATGGTCATCGCCGCAAAAAGATAGAAGGCAATTGTCGAGATAATCATCGCGCCCCTCTTCCCGTGATATTTAGATCCGTCTTTCGCATGGCTGTCACACTCTTACTTTCGATTATCTGTACGGTGCTTCCGCAACCAGATTCTGGGCGACTTCCTGCTCCCAGCGGTCGCCGTTAGCAAGCAGCTTTTCCTTATCGTAAAAAAGCTCTTCACGGGTCTCGGTGGCAAACTCAAAGTTCGGCCCTTCAACAATGGCGTCAACCGGACAAGCCTCCTGACAGAAACCGCAATAGATGCATTTTGTCATATCGATGTCATAACGGGTGGTGCGCCGGCTCCCGTCGTCACGCGGTTCCGCTTCAATGGTGATAGCAAGCGCCGGGCAGGCCGCCTCGCACAGCTTGCAGGCAATGCAGCGTTCTTCCCCGTTGGGATAGCGCCGCAGGACATGCTCACCGCGAAAGCGCGGGCTCAAGGGCCCTTTTTCATATGGATAGTTGATGGTCGCTTTTGTCTTGAACATATAGCGGAACGTTGTCGCCAGACCGGTGACAATCTCCGCCAAAAGCAAGCTGCGCGCCTGTTTATCGATAAAGCTCATATTAAAACAGCCTTTTCACTATCTCATTCTGCCGTCGCCCGAATTCCGGCGCCGACGGTTCACTTAAACTTGCCTTATGCCGGGACCATGTCGAAATAGACAAGGAAACCGGCCGTGACGACCACCCATAACAGGGAGAAGGGCAAAAACACTTTCCAGCCGAGCCGCATCAGCTGATCATACCGGTACCGTGGCAGCGTCGCCCGCACCCAGATGAAGACGAACAGCAACACCGCGATCTTGATCCCGAACCAGATGATCCCCGGGATCCAGGTGAAGATGGCCCAATCCGCCGGCGGCAGCCAGCCGCCAAGAAACAGCACTGTACAAATCCCGCTCATCAAGATCATGTTGGCATATTCACCGAGGAAGAAGAGCGCGAATGCCATCGAGGAATATTCAGTCTGATAGCCCGCGACGAGTTCCGCTTCCGCCTCCGGCAGGTCGAACGGATGGCGGTTTGTCTCCGCCAGGATCGAGACGAAAAAGATGATGAACATCGGAAAGAGCGGAACAAACCACCAGTTCAATAAGCCAAGATCACCCTTCTGCGATTCCACGATCCCCGTCAGATTAAGCGTTCCCGCGCAGAGCAGCACTGTCACGATCACAAAGCCGATGGACACCTCGTAAGACACCATCTGCGCCGCCGACCGCAACGCGCCCAGAAATGGATAGCGGGAGTTAGAAGCCCAACCCGCAACAATAATGCCGTAAACGCCGAGCGATGAAATGGCAAACAGATACAGCACACCCACATTGATATCGGCGAGTACCCATCCCTCATCAAAGGGAATCACAGCCCAGGCGATCAGGCTCAGGATAAAGGTCACCATAGGCGCGAGCAGGAACAGCACTTTGTTTGCACCTGTCGGAACAACCGTTTCCTTGAAAAAGAGCTTCGCACCATCAGCAAGAGGCTGCAGCAGACCAAAAGGCCCGACAACATTCGGTCCCTTACGCAGCTGCATCACAGCCATGACTTTCCGTTCATAAAGCGTCAGATAAGCGACAGCCAGAAGTAACGGTAGAACGATCAGCAAAATCTGGCCGACAATAATCAGGGCCGGGAGAAGATAAATATCCCAAAACTCAGCCATTTGTACCGGTCCCCTCACCCTTTACTTTAGAGAAAGTCGCACTGCATTCCGCCATGATCCGGCTGGAACGGGAAATCGGATTGGTCAGGTAGTAATCCGTGATCGGGTTGGCGAAAGGCGCATCCTCAATCGTCCCTTCCGTGCCGAACGGAGTCCAGTCTGCGGCTGTCACCTGATCGATGTCGGCAAAATGAGGCGCAACCTCAACCATCTTCTCACGAAGTTCCCGTATTGTATTGTAAGGCAGCGTTTTTTCGAGCTTTTCCGAAAGCGCCCGAAGGATCGTCCAATCCTCCCGTGCGTCACCCGGCGGGAAGACGGCCCGCCGCCCGAGCTGTACCCGGCCTTCCGTATTCACCCAGGTCGCGTCCTTTTCCGTATAGGCCGCGCCCGGCAAGATGACATCGGCAGCACTTGCCCCGGCATCGCCATGGCTGCCCTGATAAATCACGAAACTATTCGTAAGCTTGGAGGTATCAATTTCATCGGCGCCGAGCAGGAACAGAACCTCAAGCGAGCCATCGAGCATTTCCGTCGCGGATCTGCTACCCTCACCCGGCACAAGACCGAGATCAAGACCCGCAACCCGAGCAGCAGCTGTGTGAAGAACGTTAAAGCCATTCCAATCATCAGAGACAAGGCCATACTCATCGGCGATTTTCTTCGCCAGGGCTAAAACCGCCGCGCCGTCATTCCGGCTGAGCGCGCCCTGCCCGACGATGATCATCGGCCGTTCCGCTTTCTTCAGGGTCTCGGCGAAAGAATGCTTTCCTTCCGCCACTTCCTTCAAGGTCGCCGGACCGGCGCCAAGATAGTCATAGCCATAGGTCAAATCGACCTGCTCCCCAATCAGGGCAATCGGGAAGTTACCCCTTTTCCAACGCTTGCGAATCCGGGCATTGATCAACGCCGCTTCATGACGTGGATTGCTGCCGACAATCAAAAGAGCATCGGCCTCATCGATTCCGGCGATGGAGGTGTTAAAGAGATAACCGCTCCGGCTTTCCGTCGTCAGCGCCGCGCCATCCTGACGGCAATCGATATTCGGCGATTCTAAAAGATCCATCAGATCTTTCAGCGCCGTCATGCTCTCGGCGCAGGCCAGATCCCCGGCAAGGGCGCCTATCTTGCCACCTTCCAGTCCGTCGAGCTTGGCGGCGATGGTATCAAACGCCTCGCCCCAACTTGCGGGCTGCAATTGGCCGTCTTTGCGGACGTAAGGCGTATCAAGCCGTTGCGCTTTCAGCCCGTCATAGGAAAACCGCGAGCGGTCCGAGAGCCACTCTTCATTCACATCCTCATTGAGGCGGGGCAAAAAGCGCATCACTTCCTTGCCGCGGCTATCAATCCGGATATTCGCCCCGACCGCGTCAAGCACGTCGACACTCTCGGTTTTGGAAAGTTCCCACGGACGCGCCGTAAAGGCATAAGGCTTTGAGGTCAGCGCCCCAACCGGACATAAATCAATGATATTGCCAGACAATTCACTATCAAGCGCCTGCTCAAGATAGGTGGCGATTTCCATATTCTCGCCGCGATTAATCGCACCCAGTTCCTCAACACCGGCGACTTCCGTCGCGAAACGTACGCAACGTGTACAGTGAATACAGCGCGTCATCGTCGTCTTGATGAGAGGGCCCATATTCTTTTCCGCAACAGAGCGTTTCAGCTCATCATAGCGGCTGTTGCCGGAGCCATAGGCCATCGACTGATCCTGCAAATCACATTCGCCGCCCTGATCACAGATCGGACAATCGAGCGGATGGTTGATCAGCAGGAACTCCATCGCCCCTTCCCGGCCTTCTTTCACTTTTTGGCTGTTGGTGTGAATAACCATGCCATCACCCGCCGGCATGGCACAGGACGCGATCAGTTTGGGCGCTTTCTCCATCTCCACCAGGCACATACGGCAGTTGCCGGCAATCGACAGCCGCTCATGATAGCAAAAGCGCGGAATTTCCGCGCCCGCTTCCTCACAGGCCTGAAGAACCGTGGTTCCCGGATCGACTGTAACTTCTACACCATCTACTGTAAGTGTCGGCATTCTTCACTCCCCACGCGGTCCAGCCCTCAGGCCGCCCGTGCAGCCTTCCGTGATTTAATACGTTCCTCGATGACCGGGCGGAAGTGCCGCACCAGCCCCTGAATTGGCCAGGCCGCCGCGTCACCAAGGGCGCAGATGGTATGACCTTCAATCCGTTTCGATACATTGATCAGCATGTCAATTTCCTCAATCTCCGCATCGCCGGAGACGAGTCGCTGCATCACCCGCCACATCCAGCCAGTGCCTTCGCGGCACGGCGTACACTGGCCGCAGCTTTCATGCTTGTAGAAATGCGAGAGCCGCTCAATCGCGCGGATCACATCCGTCGATTTGTCCATGACGATGACGGCGGCGGTGCCGAGCCCGCTCTGGGCATCGCGCAAGCTGTCAAAATCCATCAACATCGTATCGCAGGTTTCTTTAGGCAACATCGGAACCGACGATCCACCCGGGATAATGGCCAGCAGGTTATCCCACCCGCCGCGCACGCCACCCGCATGTTTCTCAATCAGCTCTTTGAGCGGAATGCCCATTTCCTCTTCCACATTGCAGGGCTTGTTCACATGGCCCGAGATGCAAAAGAGTTTGGTGCCGGTATTATTCGGGCGGCCAAGACCGGAGAACCAGCCCTCCCCGCGCCGCAGAATTTCCGGGGCGACCGCAATGCTCTCGACATTGTTCACGGTCGAAGGGCAGCCCCAGACACCGACATTGGCCGGGAACGGCGGTTTCAGGCGTGGTTGGCCCTTGTTGCCCTCAAGGCTTTCGATCAGGGCCGTTTCCTCGCCGCAGATATAAGCGCCTGCGCCGCGATGCAAATAGATATCGAAATCATAGCCAGAGCCGGAGGCATTCTTGCCAATCAGCCCGTCATCGTAGGCTTCCTGAATGGCAATCTCCAGATTGATGGCCTCCTGCACGAATTCGCCGCGAATATAGATATAGGCCGCGATGGCCCGCATGGCGAAACCGGCAACGAGGCAACCCTCCAGCAAGCGATGCGGATCGAAGCGCATGATTTCCCGGTCCTTACAGGTGCCAGGCTCGGATTCATCCGCATTGACCACAAGATAGCTTGGGCGGCCATCGGATTCTTTGGGCATGAAGGACCATTTCAAGCCCGTCGGGAAGCCCGCACCGCCGCGCCCGCGCAGGCCGCTTTCCTTCATCGCGTCTATAATACCGTCCTGCCCCATCTCGATGAGGGTCTTCGTATTATCCCAGATGCCGCGGCTTTTCGCGCCTGCGAGTTTCCAATCGTGAATGCCGTACAGATTGGTGAAAATCCGATCCTGATCTTTCAGCATTACGCGTCCCCCGTCTTTTCAAGCAAAGTTGCCGGTCCACCTTCCGGGGCCGAATTGATCCGGTCAATCTGCGGACCCTTTGGCGGAACCTCGCCGCTCGCCAGCTTATCAAGAACTGCCTCAAAATTTTCGGCATTCAGATCTTCATAGAAATCATCATTGATTTGCACGACGGGCGCGTTCACGCAGGCACCGAGGCACTCGACTTCCAGCAGGCTGAACATGCCATCCTCAGTCGTCTCGCCATTGGTGATCCCGAGCTTGTTCTTGCAGACAGCCTCCAGATCATCGCTACCGCGCAACCAGCAGGGCGTCGTCCGGCAAAGCTGGAGGAAATATTTTCCGACTGGTTTGAGGTTATACATGGTGTAGAAGGTCGCCACCTCCAGCACGCGCATGTAAGGGACGTTCAGGAAATTGCCGACGTACTCAAGCGTTTCTTTCGAGAGCCAGTTTTCGTTCTGGCGTTGCGCAAGATCAAGAAGCGGCATCACCGCGCTTTGCTGACGGCCTTCAGGGTATCTCGCGATGAACTTCTGGGCCTTTTCGACATTTTCAGCCGTAAATTCAAAGGCTTTACCTGTTTCGATAACCTGACTCACCGGTCCACCTCACCAAAAACGATATCCAAACTGCCGAGAATAGCTGACGCATCGGCCAGCATATGGCCCCTGGTTAAAAAGTCCATGCCCTGCAAATGCGCAAAACCCGGCGCCCTGATCTTGCAGCGATAGGGTTTGTTCGATCCGTCGGAAACCAGATAAACGCCAAATTCGCCCTTCGGCGCCTCTACTGCCGTGTAAGTCTCTCCGGCCGGAACCTTGACACCCTCAGTGTAATGCTTGAAATGATTGATCAATGCTTCCATCGACGTCTTCATTTCGCTCCGGCGCGGCGGGGCGACCTTGGGATCGGTCGAGAGAACCGGGCCCGGCTTCATCTGATCCAGGCACTGCGTCATAATCCGCATGGACTGGCGCATTTCCTCCATCCGCATCAGATAGCGGTCAAAACAGTCCCCATTGAGACCCACGGGAATGTCAAAATCCATCTTTGCATAAACGTCATAGGGCTGCGCTTTTCGCAAATCCCAGGCAAGCCCGGTTGAGCGAAGCATCACCCCGGAAAACCCCCACGCCATCGCCTCTTCTTCAGAGACAACGCCGATATCGACATTCCGTTGCTTGAAAATGCGGTTTTCGGTGAGCAGCGCCTCGACATCGTCAAGGACAGCCGGAAAATGCTCTATAAAGATGCGAATGTCGTCCATCAGTTTTTCGGAAATATCCTGATGAACGCCGCCAACGCGGAAATAGGCCGCATGCATCCGCGCCCCACTCGCCCGCTCATAAAACTCCATCAATGTTTCGCGCTCAACAAAGGCCCAGAGCATCGGCGTTGTCGCGCCAACATCCATGGCCTGTGCACAGACATTCATGATGTGATTGAGAATACGGGAGATTTCCGAGAAGAGAACACGGATATACTGCGCCCGCTCCGGCACTTCGCAGCCGAGAAGTTTTTCTGCCGCCAGCACAAAGGCATGCTCCTGACTCATCGCCGCCACATAATCGAGACGGTCGAAATACGGCATCGCCTGCATATAGGTTTTATGCTCGATCAGCTTTTCGGTGCCGCGGTGCAGCAGGCCGATATGCGGATCGATCCGCTCAACCACCTCACCGTCAAGTTCCATCACCATCCGCAGCACACCATGGGCCGCCGGATGCTGCGGACCGAAGTTAAGCGTGTAATTCTTGATCTGGACTTCCGCCATCAGCCCTGTCCTTCCGCTTTTTCATCGCCGGGCAGGACATATTCAGTTCCTTCCCAAGGGCTTTCAAAATCAAACTTGCGAAATTCCTGCGTCAGGTTGACAGGCTCATAGACAACCCGTTTTTCATCTTCGCTATAGCGCAACTCGACATAGCCGGTAAGCGGGAAATCCTTGCGCAACGGATGGCCTTCAAAACCATAATCCGTCAGCATCCGGCGCAAGTCCGGGTGGCCGGAAAACATAATGCCGTACATATCCCAGGCTTCACGCTCGAACCAGTTCGCCGCCGGGAACAGCCCGACAACGGACGGTACCGGTGTCCGCGCGTCCGTCTCTGCCTTGACAATAATCCGCTGGTTATGGCGGAGACTGAGAAGATTATAGACGACATCGAAACGCTTCACGCGCGTCGGGTAATCCACCCCGCAGACATCACAAAGAATCTCGAACTTGCAATTCGGATCATTGCGCAGGAATTCGAGTGTCTTGTCCAGCGATTCTGCGCGGACATTGACGGTCAACTCACCGAAGGCGATGTTAGTCGACACCACTTCGTCGGAACGTTCGGCCGCGATCAACTCGCCCAGCTCTACAAGCGCTTCATTCATGTAACTGACGACCCTTTCCGTTAGCGCAAAAATGTTCCGGTGCGGCGAATTTTCTTCTGCAGCTGAAAGACACCGTAGATCAGCGCTTCTGCCGTTGGCGGGCATCCGGGTACATAAATGTCAACCGGGACAATCCGGTCGCAGCCGCGCACAACAGAATAGGAATAATGATAGTACCCCCCGCCATTCGCGCAGGAGCCCATGGAAATGACATAACGCGGCTCCGCCATCTGGTCATAAACCTTGCGAAGCGCTGGCGCCATCTTGTTGGTGAGCGTACCGGCAACGATCATGACATCAGACTGACGAGGCGAACCACGCGGAACAACGCCGAGCCGTTCCATATCGTAGCGGGGCTGCCAGGCGTGCATCATCTCTACCGCGCAACAGGCCAAACCGAATGTCATTGGCCAGAGAGAACCCGTCCGTGCCCAGTTGACAAGCTTATCTACCTGAGTGACGACAAAACCCTTATCGTCCAGCTCCTGACCAACCTGACGGAAAAACGCGTCCTGATCTTGTGCGCCGGGCTGGGCTTCCGTACCGACCAGTTCAGAACTTACTCCCATTCCAGAGCTCCCTTTTTCCATTCATAAATAAAGCCGATTGTGAGGATCCCGAGGAACACCATCATCGACCAGAACCCAAACAATCCAATCCCACCAAGGGAAATAGACCAGGGAAACAAAAATGCCACTTCAAGATCGAAAATGATGAACAGGATGGCGACCAAGTAGAACCGGACATCAAACTGATTGCGGGCATCATCGAAGGGTTCGAAACCACATTCATAAGGAGAGAGTTTTTCGGCGTCCGGATGCTGCGCTGCGACAATCATGGACGCGATCACAATAACGGCGGACAACCCGACCGCTAATCCCAGAAAGATCAAAATGGGTAAATATTCTACGAGCAAGGCTTCCATAATATCAAAACTGCCACGAAAAACGGATCAAGATCAACCCATTTAGCGGCAACCCCTCCTACCAATTACGTTCGGTATTATAGTGTCGGGTTATAAGGAAGAAAACCGAATTAGCAACAAAATTCGGCCATAATTTGCAATGCGGGAACGCAAACGCACACGGCGCCCGGTGATTGACAGGGCAGCTAAGAATCGTTCGCAATTTTGGGAGAAAGTGGCGGGAGTGACGGGGCTCGAACCCGCGACCTCCGGCGTGACAGGCCGGCGCTCTAACCAACTGAGCTACACCCCCGCAGGGACGCTGTTTTGTATTGGACCCGATGGGCCCTGTCAAGCCGCATAAAAAAGATTTCGAAAATTAATTCTCTCTCTTTTGCAGCCCACCTGAAGTCATTGAACAACCGGGACCGCCGGATGCAGCATATCGCAAAGATACGCACACACCGCCTGCCATAATTGCCCGTCATTTTCCGCCTTCAGATGCAAATGACGACAGTTTGCGGTAATGCATAAACCACATGACCGCATACAGATACTAACAGCATATTATTGAAAATGGTGGGTGATGAGAGATTCGAACTCCCGACCCTCTCGGTGTAAACGAGATGCTCTAACCAGCTGAGCTAATCACCCTTTTTCCAAGCGAGCCCGTGTATATCAACCTACACCGGCAATTGGAAGTAAAAAAAACGAAGCCAGATTCAAATAAATGAATCTGGCATTCATTTTGGTCCGCAACAGCGAGTGTTACTTGTTGACCGAGTCCTTCAAGGCCTTACCAGCTTTGAATTTCGGCTGTTTGGAAGCCGGAATCTTGATCGTTTCGCCAGTGCGCGGATTACGCCCTTCAGAGGCTTTGCGATCAGCAACGCTGAACGTGCCAAAGCCGACGAGGCGAACTTCATCGCCGCCACTTAAAGCGCCGGAAACCGCTTCGAGAACTGCATCAACACTTTTCCCTGCTTCTGCTTTCCCCAGACCTGAAATATCAGCAACTGCGGCAATGAGATCATTCTTATTCACTATAAGCCCCCTTCAATTTAGACTTGAACATATCTTATCAAGAAATTCGTTTAAGACGGTGGAATACTAGTTTGTCGGCTGCTCCGGGTCAAAGGGAAAAATCAAGATATCCCCAACTTTTCTGCGGTTTTGACCCGGTTTTCGATTAAAGTCAGTGAGTTGTTACCCCATCCTCAACTTTTCGCTGAGCAGCCGCCCCGGCTAGTTCCTTCGCCAGTTCCTCCTCGGTCCAATTCAACGGAACGAGGGGTTTCGTCAAGGCATGTTTCAGAACTTCCGAAACTTCTGAAACAGGGATGATTTCCAGTCCCTCTTTCACATTGTCCGGAATTTCTGCAAGATCCTTTTCATTATCCTTTGGAATCAACACCTTTTTGATTCCGCCACGGAGCGCCGCCAGAAGTTTTTCCTTCAGGCCGCCAATCGGCAGAACCCGCCCACGCAAGGTAACCTCGCCGGTCATGGCGACATCCTTGCGCACAGGAATATCGGTCAACACCGAGATGATCGAGGTGACCATGGCAACACCGGCGGACGGTCCATCCTTCGGCGTTGCGCCTTCGGGCACATGAACATGAATGTCATGTTTGTCAAAATCCGTCGGCTTAACACCCATTTCAAGGCAGCGCGATTGCACAAAACTTTTCGCGGCCTGTACAGATTCCTGCATAACATCGCCAAGTTTACCGGTAATCTGCATCCGGCCCTTGCCATAAAGCTTGACCGCTTCAATGGTGAGCAGCTCGCCGCCAACCTCGGTCCAGGCAAGGCCGGTCGTCAGGCCGACCTGATCCATTTCCTCAACCTCGCCGAAGCGATACTTCCGGACACCGGAATAATCTTTCAGGTTATCGGAGGTGATCGCGACGGATTTCACGCCATCGGTAATGATCTCCTTGATCGATTTCCGGCAAAGCTTCGCAAGCTCCCGCTCCAGATTACGGACCCCGGCTTCGCGGGCGTAATAGCGGATAAGATCGCGGATCGCCTCATCGGTGATCGACCATTCATCCTGCTTCAGGCCATGCGCTTTCATCTGTTTTTTCACAAGATGACGCTTGGCAATCTCAACCTTTTCATCTTCCGTGTAACCGGAGAGATGAATGATTTCCATACGATCACGGAGCGGTCCCGGCATATTCAGAGAGTTCGCCGTGCAAATGAACATTACCTCGGAAAGGTCAAACTCGACTTCAAGATAATGATCGGCAAATGTCGCATTCTGCTCCGGATCCAGCACTTCAAGAAGTGCAGATGACGGATCACCGCGGAAGTCATTTCCGAGTTTGTCGATCTCATCGAAGAGAAACAGCGGATTGCTCGATTTCGCCTTCTTCATCGACTGAACAACCTTGCCCGGCATGGAACCGATATAGGTCCGGCGATGACCACGAATTTCCGCCTCGTCGCGCACACCGCCGAGGGCTACGCGTACAAAGTTCCGGCCCGTCGCCTTGGCAACCGACTTACCGAGTGAGGTTTTACCAACACCGGGAGGGCCAACAAGACACAGAATAGAGCCGCGAATTTTCTTCATCCGCTGCTGCACGGCGAGATATTCAATGATACGTTCCTTGACTTTCTCAAGGCCGTAATGATCGTCATTGAGGATTTTTTCAGCCCGGACAAGATCCTTCTTGATGCGGGTCCGCTTGTTCCACGGCAGGCTGGTGATCCAGTCGAGATAGTTCCGAACGACCGTTGCCTCGGCTGACATCGGGCTCATATTCCGGAGTTTCTTCATCTCCTGATTACATTTTTCGAGCGCTTCCTTGGTCAGCTTGGTCTTGGCGATTTTCTCTTCAAGCTCGGTCAGTTCATCGCGGCCATCCTCGCCTTCGCCGAGTTCCTTCTGGATCGCCTTCATCTGCTCATTGAGATAATATTCGCGCTGGGTCTTCTCCATC
>NZ_JARGOQ010000109.1 GCF_029233945.1 Sneathiella sp.
CCTAAAAATTATTGAACAATTAAGTAGAGCCCAAGACACTGACAAATAATTGTGCAAGCGGAAGGAGAATTAAATATGCCTCAAACCATGCTAGATATTTGGGATAGTGTGTTATGATGCAGCATCTTGCACGCGATACTGCGTGCCTGTCCTGATACAGATCGGACTTATTTATGGAAATTCCTACATGGATTAAACCTGCGCTTATGGGTGCGGGAGCAGGCGCTATCGCCGTGGCTATAGTGGGATTTAACTGGGGGGGCTGGATGACGGAGAACGCAGCCAATGATATGTCGAGCGAGAACTCCAAAATGGCGGTTGCGACGGCACTTATGCCCTATTGCTTACAGAACTCCAAGAATGATCCCAATTCAATGGACGTGCTCGCCAAGTTTGGAGAGGCCAATAGCTATAAACGACGTGGGATTGTTGAGGATGCCGGCTGGGCAACTCCGTTAGGCGCTGAAAAGCCGGATCGCGAACTGGCAGAAGCTTGCCAGAATGCATTAGCAGAAAAAATCTAGTTTTTTAGTTACGCAGGCGTCTCAGGCCATACGCGGATAAATTTCATTATCAAACATCCCGGAGGCGCGGTGAGCCGCGCCTCCTCTGGGAGTCTTGTCAACGCTCCCTCTGCGTAATCAAGGCAATATATCTGTGGCACTTGTGACCAAAAGTGCCACCCAATTTTCGTTGCCTTCGCTTACATGCCCACGAACTGTAGTTGCTTTACCAGCGCGATCCCGTTGCTGGCTCCAAGTGATCATCAAGGAACCAATTATGTCTTCCGTTACACATCTCAATCAACCGCGGGCGTTTACCCGCGTAAACGAACCCGCAATTCTCAAGGGTTCTGGATCGGCCATTAAACTTCCGGTTCGCGATATTCCAAGATTAACCAACACAGCAATCGTATATTGTGAAGGCAATTTCGGCGCCATTGACGGTAAAACGGCCAATGGGTTGGTCCGTCATTCCGAGAAGTATGAAATCCTATCGGTTATCGATAGTGAAAAGGCTGGCCTTGATTCCGGCGCCGCCCTTGGAGACGCGCCGAACGGTATTCCCATTTGCCGTGACCTCACCGAGGCCTTGTTTCTGGCGGAAAGCCTGCCTGAGTATTTTATATTCGGAATGGCGCCATCAAGCGGCATGCTGTCGACGCGTGAGCGCGGTCTCGTAATCGAGGCCATGAGCCATGGCATGAACATCGTGAATGGCCTGCATGAATTCCTTAATGACGACCCCGTCTTTGCAGCCGCTTGTCTCTCCTACAATGTTACCATCCTCGATATCCGCAAACCCCGCGACAAAAAAGACCTGCGCATGTTCAGCGGCAGGATCGCAGAAGTCACCTGCCCTCGAATTGCGGTGCTCGGCACGGATTGCGCCATCGGCAAGCGAACGACCGCCACCATCCTGACACGCGCATTGAACGAGTATGGCGTGAAGGCGGTGATGGTCGGCACCGGACAGACCGGATTGATTCAAGGCGCGCGATACGGCATCGCGCTTGATGCTGTCCCCTCCCAGTTTTGTTGCGGTGAGCTGGAGGCGACGATCATCGAAGCCTTCGAGGCTGAAAGTCCGGATATCATAATTGTCGAGGGTCAGGGAGCGCTCAGCCACCCGGCCTTTTCAACATCATCCTTCATTTTGCGGGGGACCTGTCCTGACGGCGTCGTGCTCCAGCATGCTCCCGGACGGACCTACCGATGCGATTTCGATCAGATGCCGATGCCGACACCCGCCAGCGAAGTAAATCTGATTGAGACTTTTTCCGACACCAAGGTCATCGGCCTCACGATTAATCACGAGAACATGGCCCAGGCCGAGGTAGACTCGGCGATCGCCTGCTTTGAAAGCGAGCTTGGCATTCCCGTGACGGACGCTTTGACAAAATCGCCGGATTATCTGGTAGAGATGGTTCTTGCCTCTTTCCCGCAGTTGAGGAAGAGGGCGGTCGGGATCATCAATTGACCACCCCGCGACTTGAAATCGATCTCTCGAAAATCCATCATAACGCCCGGTTTTTGGTCAATCTGCTTGGCCGTCGTGGCATCTCCGTTTCGGCAGTGACAAAAGCCGTGCTGGGCCTGCCAAGCGTTGCCAGAGAGCTGCTGGCCGCAGGGGTAAGCGGGCTGGCGGACTCGCGGCTTGAGAATATCCAGACCATGCGCCGGGCCGGGATAAGGGCGCCCATAACGCTCATTCGCTCGCCCATGATTAGCCAGTCGGTACAGGTGGTCGAAAGTACGGACATCAGCCTGAACACGGAACTTGACGTCATATCGGAGCTTTCAAAGGCCGCGCACGCGCAAAAGCGGATCCATGGGGTCCTGTTGATGGTCGAGCTTGGGGATTTGCGGGAGGGCATCCTGCCGGCCGACCTTGAGAATGTCGTGCGTCGTACGCTGGACTTCCCGAACATCACTCTCAAGGGCATCGGAACTAATCTTGCCTGTCGTTGCGGTGTCGTGCCTGATGCTGCAAACATGGGGGAATTGTCAGCTCTGGCGAATGCGATTGACGCCACTTTCGGGCCCGTCATCTCCATTGTCTCAGGCGGTAATTCAAGTAACCTCGACTGGGTGCTGGGAGGCGCCGATATCGGCCGGATTAATAACCTCCGTCTTGGCGAAGCCATCTTGCTGGGCTGCGAGCCGCTTCATCGCCAGCCAATCGAGGGGCTTTACACCGATGCCATAACGCTTGTCGCGGAGGTGATCGAGTCAAAGATCAAGCCATCGCAGCCATGGGGTAAAATCGCAGAAACCGCCTTTGGGAAAGCAATTCCAATGTCTGACAGCGGCAGTATCTCGCAGGCCATTTTTGCGCTGGGGCATATGGATACCGATCCGGACGGCCTGACGCCGCCTTCGGGGATCAAAATCCTCGGATCGAGTAGTGACCATCTTATCGTGGATTCTGGTCGCGACTGCCTGCCAATCGGCACCGAAACTCCATTCCAGCTCAACTACAGCGCTCTGGTCCGTGCCATGTCTTCCCCCTTCGTCGGCAAAAAACCTATTTCAGAGGAAACAGCATTG
>NZ_JARGOQ010000062.1:0-9915 GCF_029233945.1 Sneathiella sp.
ATTGTCGGTGTTATTGATATGCAAAAGATTATGCGTGAGCTGGACGTCGTTAAGGACGTAAATGCTCAAGTGAAAACACTTGAGGAAAAAACCAACACGGAACTGACGGCGGCAGAGAAAAAGCTCAAAGATGAACGGACGCAGATTGAGCGTCAAAAAACCCTTGTAACACCCGAGGCTTATTCGAAGAAACAATCTGATTTCAACCGCAAGGCAGCTGAGTTTCGGGTCAAGGTGCAGGAGAAAAACAGACAATTGCAGCTCAGCCGGGTGAATGCCCTCGATAAAATCAGAGCGCAAATGCTGCCGATTATTCGCGAAGTGATGGATGAGAATGGCGCTGCTCTGGTCCTCGACGTTAGCGAGGTGCTGTTTGTCGAAAAACCCCTCGAAATTACGGAAGAGGTAATGGGACGGCTCAACAAGGATCTTAAGAAGATTAAAGTTGAAATTGTTCCGTTGAAGAAAAGCTGATGCCTGATCCACATTTTTATCGTGTTGCGGGACCATTTTCACTCGCGGAACTCGCTGAAATACCGGATGTCGAATTGGCACCCGGTGTCGATTCAAGCATTATGATTTCCGATGTTCGCCCCCTCGACCAAGCAGGGGAAGGGGATCTTACTTTCCTCAGTAATCCAAAATATCTGGAAAAATTTCTGCATACCAACGCGACAGCCTGTATCGCGAGCCGCAAAGCCCTGAAAAAATTTCCGAAAGGCCTCGCCATCCTCGTTGCGGAAAATCCCTATAAGGCCTATGCACGGATTGCCAATAAATTCTATGCACCTGTGCTTGGATCCGGCGGGGTACATCCAACGGCGATTATCTCGCCAAAAGCGGAAATCGGGGAGAACGCGTCCATCGGGCCTTATGTCGTTATCGAGGATGGTGTCGTTGTCGGTGCCAACTCAATCATAGGTCCGCATGCTGTATTGAGCATGGGCATCCGTCTTGGCAAGGATTGCCGTATTGGCGCAGGCGCAGTGCTGAGCTATTGCCATATTGGCGATAATGTTGTTATGCATAATGGCGTCAAGGTGGGGCAGGACGGCTTTGGGTTTGCACCGGATGCTACAGGAAATGTTAAAATACCTCAGCTTGGACGGGTTATCATTGGCTCTAACTGCGAATTTGGTGCGAATACGGCGATCGATAGAGGATCCGGGCCGGATACCATCATCGGCGATAACACCTGGCTCGATAACCTTGTACAGGTGGGGCATAATGTCACCATTGGAAATGATGTGATTATCGCCGCGCAAACGGGAATTTCCGGCAGCACGGTCATAGAAGATCAGGTCATCATCGGGGGCCAGGTTGGCCTGGCCGGACATATAACGATCGGGCGCGGGGCGCAGATATCAGCAAAGTCCGGCGTTATTTCTGATATTCCGGCTGGCGAGATTTATGCCGGCTTCCCGGCACGGCCCCGCAAGCAGTTTTTCCGCCAGATGGCGATTTTGCGTAAATTATCGAATAGCAAGGGCTCTGTAACATGACTGAAAATTCTTCCGTAGATACGGCTGACACCCTCGATATTCTTCAGGTTATGGAGATGATACCGCATCGTTATCCGCTCCTGCTGGTGGACCGGCTGGTGGATATTGTTCCCGGAGTTTCGGCAACGGGCATCAAGAATGTCACCATGAATGAGCCGCAGTTTCAGGGGCATTTCCCGGGCCGACCGATTATGCCCGGCGTGATGATTGTGGAATCCATGGCGCAGACAGCGGGGGTTCTCGTCATCAAAACCCTGGGCGCGGAATCTCAGGGAAAGCAAGTCCTCTTTATGTCCATCGACAACGCCCGCTTTCGCAAGCCCGTGACACCTGGCGATACGATGCATGTGCATGTACATGTCAAGCAGAGCCGGGGCGTCGTCTGGCGGTTTTCCGGAGAAGCTCATGTGGATGGGAAGAAGGTGGCCGAAGCCGATTTTTCAGCCATGATCGTTAACTAGGTCAACAGGTAACCGGTTGTAACACAGCTTGATTTGTGATCCAGCCTGTTCCGCGTTAGCTATGGCGCAATAATTTAAACTGATTTGTAGGGTAACTGGATACCGAATGGGCAATATTCACCAGACGGCAATTATTGAAGATGGTGCATCGGTTCATTCGGATGCAGTCGTTGGTCCTTTTTGTGTGGTTGGCAAGGATGTCACGCTTGACGCGAAGGTGACGCTGAAATCACATGTTACCGTGGAAGGCTGCACCCATATCGGGCAGGGCACGACCATATATCCCTTTGCCTCCGTTGGGCATGCGCCGCAGGATCTGAAATACAATGGAGAGCGGTCAAAGCTCACTATCGGGGAAAACTGCATCATTCGCGAGCATGTGACGATCAATCCCGGCACAGAGGGAGGCGGCATGCATACCAAAATCGGTAATCAGTGCCTGTTGATGATCGGGGCCCATGTTGCGCATGACTGTATCCTCGGCGATCACGTTATCCTTGTAAATAACGCGACGCTGGGCGGACATGTTGAGCTTGGCGATTTCGTGATTATCGGCGGTCTTTCGGCGGTTCATCAGTTTGTCCGTATCGGGGAGCATGCGATGATCGGCGGCGCGTCGGGCGTGGAGACGGATGTCATTCCCTTTGGCTCGGCAACCGGTAACCGGGCTACTCTTGGCGGCCTTAACTTGACCGGCATGAAACGGCGGGGATTCTCGCGCGAAGATATTCATGCCTTGCGTAGCGCGTATAAATACATGTTTACCGGGGAGGGCACCTTTGCAGACCGTTGCAAGACAGTGCCGGATGAATTTACTGATTTCCCTTCTGTGCAAAAGGTTTTGAAATTCATCAATGAAGAAACAAAGCGTGGATTCTGCCAGCCTGAGTAATGCAGCTAAGATGCGCGTTGGCATCATCGCCGGGAGTGGCAGCCTGCCGCTTGCCCTTGCCGCGACTTTGCGCGCGCGCGGGGAGGCACCATACCTTCTCCTTGTCGAAGGGGAGGCTGATGTGTCTCACTATGCCGACTACCCTCATGAAGTGATCCGGATTACCAAGGTCGGTCGGTTCCTGAAGGCCCTCGCGCGTGAAAACTGCACGCATATTACGCTTGCCGGACCGGTGAAGCGCCCGGATTTGAAAAATCTGGTCCCGGATATGGAGGGGGTGAAACTCCTCGGCCGGATTACCGGCGCGGCGCGCAAAGGGGATGACGGCCTGATGCGGGCCATCACCACGTACATTCAGGAAAAAGGCTTTACCGTTGTCGGGGTGCATGAACTGGCGGATAACTTGCTGGTGCCTGCGGGGCAGCTTGGAA
Organism: Sneathiella sp.; assembly: GCF_029233945.1. Taxonomy (GTDB): domain Bacteria; phylum Pseudomonadota; class Alphaproteobacteria; order Sneathiellales; family Sneathiellaceae; genus Sneathiella. The sequence continues at coordinate 3,287 of NZ_JARGOQ010000062.1, forward strand.
AGATTTCCCCGACAGAGCGTGACACTTCTGACATCGCGGAAGGTATTCGTATTGTGAAGGCCATTGGGGCGCTTGATATCGGGCAGGCGGCTATTATCCGGGATGGATATGTGTTGGCGATTGAGGCCGCGGAAGGAACCGACAGGTTGCTCGCGCGCTCCTCCGAGTTTGCCTGGGAGGAGCCCGCGGGTGTTCTCGTCAAACTCTCCAAGCCGGGACAGGAACTCGCGGCAGACATGCCAACCATCGGCCCTGAGACGGTCACGCTCGCCGCTGAGGCCCATTTACGAGGGATCGCGGTTGAGGCGGGCTTGACGCTCGTCCTCGACCTCAAGGAGACTTTGCGTCGGGCGGATGACGCCGATCTCTTTGTCGTCGGGCTAGATCCACAGGACATTTCAGGATGAGTGAGGAGACCCATCGCCGGGCTTTTATACTGGCAGGGGAACCCTCCGGCGATGCGCTCGCTGCGCGGCTTATGGCGGAACTGAAGGCGCAAGCGCCGGACGTGGAGTTTCTCGGTGTTGGCGGCCCACTCATGGCGGTGGAAGGGCTTGACAGTCTTTTCCCGATGGAAGAGTTGAGTGTGATGGGCTTGCTTGAAGTTTTGCCCAGATTGCCGCAACTCTTGAAACGCATTGATCAGACGGCGGCAGAGGTAAAGCGCGTTGCTCCGGATATTTTTATAACGGTCGATGCCCCGGATTTCAGTTTTCGGGTGGCAAAGAAGCTGGCCGGAACATCCTTCCCCAAGGTGCATTATGTTGCGCCGTCGGTCTGGGCCTGGCGTCCGGGCCGGGCGAAGAAGGTCGCCGCGCTATATGATCATCTTCTGACGCTGCTACCGTTCGAGCCGCCGTATTTTGAGGCAGTAGGGTTGCCCGCCAGTTTCGTTGGTCATTCCGTGATTGAATCCGGGGCGGACAAAGGGGACGGCCCGGCATTTCGCGCGCGCTATGGTATTGACGCAGAAGAAAGACTTCTGATGATGTTGCCGGGCAGCCGGAGAGGGGAGGTCAGCCGTCATCTTCCCGTTTTTAAGGACACCGTGGCACAATTGCAGGCCGATATCGGTAAGTTCCGCCTTGCCGTACCGGTTATCGGCCGGGCCGGTGATATTGTTCGTGAGGAGGTTCAGAACTGGGATATCGATGTTCATGTCGTCGATGGAGAGACAGAAAAATACGATGCGATGGCGGCTTCAAATATGGCCTTGGCCGCCTCAGGGACAGTCGCTCTGGAGCTTGCACTTGCCCGGTTGCCAACTGTTATTGCCTACCGGATGAATGTAATCACGAACATGATTGCCCGTCGTGTGGTCAAACTCAATCATGTTAATCTGGTGAACATCCTTCTGAAACGGGAGGCAGTGCCGGAATATATACTTGAGAACTGTACGGCTGAAAATCTGGCACGGGCTCTCGCAGAGCTTTTCCGCTCAGAGGAAAAGCAGGCGCAGCAGATTGTGTCCTACGAGGAGGCCATGGTACAATTGGGAGAGGGTGGCGCAGCTCCCGGGGCGCGGGCGGCGGAAATTATCCTCAAACTGATTGCAAGGAATATATAACATGAGTGACAACGGCAATTTCAGACTGCTGCACACGATGATCCGGGTGAAGGACCTCGATAAATCCATTGATTTCTATGTCAATAATCTGGAAATGAAGCTCCTGCGTAAAAATGACTTCCCGGGCGGTAAATTCACCCTGGCCTTTGTCGGCTATGGGGAGGAAAAGGACACGGCTGTCATTGAACTGACCCATAACTGGGATCAGGAGGAACCTTATGATCTGGGTGATGGTTTTGGCCATCTCGCGCTGGGTGTGCAGGATATCTATGGCATTTGCGAAAAGCTGGAGGCGCAAGGGGTGAATATTCCGCGTCCGCCGGGGCCAATGAAGCATGGCAGTTCCGTCATCGCCTTTATTGAGGACCCGGACGGCTATAAAATCGAGCTGATAGAGCGGAAATGATGGCCTAATTACTGCCGAAATACCAGGCGGCGGCGAAGAAGATCAGCATTGCCGAAGGTATGAGTATCATGGAAAGTTTTCGAAGGCGGTAAAAAAGCGGCGCCCGGTTATCGTTCGCCGCTTTGAAATAAAGCCGTCTCGCAGGATTGGCGCCTTCGGATCCAGCCGAAGGCGCTATTTTCTTGCTTTTGTGCGAGACGCCGCTCATCTGATTACCGTTTGCCCAAGTCAACATACGGACGTTCGGTGTAGCCCGTGTAAAGCTGACGCGGACGGCCGATTTTCTGTGACGGATCTTCCATCATTTCGTTCCACTGTGCGACCCAGCCGACAGTGCGGGCGACGGCGAACAGCACGGTGAACATGCTGGTCGGGAAGCCGAGCGCCTGCAGAATGATGCCGGAATAGAAATCGACATTCGGGAAGAGCTTTTTCTCAATGAAATAAGGATCTTCGAGCGCGATCTTCTCAAGTTCCATTGCCAATTTGAGCATTGGCTCATCCTTGATGCCGAGCTCATCCAGGACCTCATAGCAGGTCTGCTGCATCACCTTGGCGCGCGGATCATAGTTTTTATAGACCCGGTGGCCAAAGCCCATCAGGCGGAACGGATCATTCTTGTCCTTTGCCTTGGCAATGAATTCCTGTACCCGATCGACGCTGCCGATCTGGTTCAGCATGGTGAGCACAGCCTCGTTCGCGCCGCCATGCGCCGGCCCCCAGAGACAGGCAATACCGGCGGCGATGCAGGCAAACGGATTGGCACCCGAGGAACCTGCAAGACGCACCGTGGAGGTGGAGGCGTTTTGCTCATGATCCGCATGCAGAATGAAAATCCGGTCCATCGCGCGGGCAATGGTCGGGGACAGCTTGTAGCGCTCTGCCGGGACACTGAATGTCATATGCAGGAAGTTTTCCGCATAAGACATATCATTGCTCGGGTAGATAAAGGGCTGACCAACCGAATATTTATAGGCCATCGCCGCAATTGTCGGCATTTTCGCGATCAGGCGGTAGCTTGCAATCATCCGCTGGGTCGGATCGGTAATATCCGTGCTGTCATGATAAAAGGCGGAAAGGGCGCCGACCACACCGACCATGACGGCCATCGGATGCGCATCACGGCGGAAGCCCCGGTAGAATTGGGTCAACTGCTCATGCAGCATGGTGTGATAGGTAATATCGTGTGTGAATTTGTTTTTCTGGGCGACATCGGGCAGCTCGCCTTTAAGCAACAGATAGCAGACTTCCATAAAGTCGCTTTTTTCCGCCAGCTCCTCAATCTTGTAGCCGCGATGCATCAGGATGCCCTGATCGCCATCGATATAGGTAATCGCGGAATCGCAGGAGGCAGTCGAGGTGAATCCCGGATCATAGGTGAAATGCCCTGTATCGGCATATAATTTGCGTACGTCTATGACGGACGGCCCAACAGTGCCCGCAATTAACGGCAGGCTAAGCGTGTTATCGTCCGAGCCTTCGGACAGGGTGACATTGCCGGTAACGGTAGAGCTACTCATTCATCCACTTCCTTTTCGTTTTTCAGGCATTAGTCGTGCCCGTATTTACAAAAAAATTCCGGGTGGAATTTCCCATTTTTATATGACGATTTTATCGTCGGTACTACTACGCCCCGTTGCAGTCGGCCTTAATCCGAAAGTACATCCCGAATACGTCCGATGGACTGTTCCCGGCCCAGAACGTCGAGGACGTCAAAAATACCGGGAGAAACCGTGGTTCCCGTGAGCGCAGCCCGCAAAGGCTGTGCAATTTTCCCTAACTTGAGGCCTTCGGCCTCCGCCGCCGCGCGAACGGCTGCCTCAACCGTATCCTCGCTCCATTGATCAAGCGTCTCCAATCGGTCCGCCAGACGCATAAGAACAGCGCGCGCCTCTTCGGTAATCAGGCTTTCGGCTTTTTTATCCAGCGCAAGCGGTCGCTCGGCAACCAGAAACAAGGAACTCTCTGCGAGGGAGTTTACAGATTTTGCGCGTTCTTTCAAGCCGTTCATGGCTTTTTCTATTAATTTCAGTTGATTAGAAGATATTACCTGACCGGTGTTTTCAGCCAGAATCGGGCCAACAAGGCTGGTCAGATAGGCATTGTCGGCCTGCCGAATATAGTGACCGTTCAGGTTTTCAAGCTTGGCAAAATCAAAGCGTGCCGCTGATTTTCCAACATTTTCAAGGTTGAACCATTCGATCGCCTGCTCGGTCGAAATCACTTCGTCATCCCCATGGGACCAACCAAGCCGCAAAAGATAATTCCGCAGCGCTTCGGGCAGGTAGCCCATATCGCGATATGCCTCCACCCCGAGCGCTCCGTGGCGTTTGGAGAGTTTCGCGCCGTCCGGGCCGTGAATCAGGGGGATATGGGTGTGGTTCGGCACCGGCCATCCAATTGCCTCGATCAGTTGTTTTTGCCGCGCCGCGTTGGTGAGATGATCGTCGCCACGGATAATATCCGTGACTTCCATGTCATGGTCATCCACAACGACGGAGAGCATATAGGTTGGCGTCCCGTCCGCGCGCAGCAGGATCATGTCATCGAGCTGTTCATTGGCAAATGTAACGTCACCCTGCACCCGATCATGGATAACGGTGGCCCCTTCGTTCGGTGATTTAAAGCGGACAACCGGGTCGACATCGGCGGGAGCGTCTGACGGATCACGGTCGCGCCAGCGGCCATCATAGACGGGCGGGCGACCTTCCGCGCGCGCCTTTTCGCGCATTTCCGCAAGCTCTTCCTTGGAGGCATAGCAGTGATAGGCCTTACCTTCATCCAGCAATTGCTGCGCAATTTCCGCATGGCGTTCCCGCCTTGAAAACTGGAAGACAGGTTCTTCATCCCAGTCGAGGCCGAGCCATTTCATCCCTTCAAAAATGGCCTCAATCGCCGCATCCGTTGATCTTTCCCGGTCCGTATCTTCGATCCGCAGCAGGAACTTGCCTTTGTTGTGGCGCGCATAGAGCCAGTTGAACAGCGCCGTCCGGGCACCGCCAATATGCAGAAATCCGGTCGGGGAAGGGGCGAAGCGTGTTACGACAGTCATAAGAATTTACTTTGCAATTCGTTTAGATATAAGTTCAATCCGGGTGATCATCAAAAAGCAGGCATTTGTACCCTGTGTCATGGCAGAGGGCAAGTATGCCGTTGGAAGCCGCATGCCATGATCCTTTCTAGCCTAAAAGGCCAAAACAATTGGGCGGATCAGTTTCGTCGGGACCGAACACGCTGGTTCCTCTGGTTTCCGGTGCTGATCGGCTTTGGCATTGCGCTCTATTTTTCGCTCCATTTTGAGCCCGGCCTGCCATGGCTGGTTTTCCCCTGTCTTCTTTTGCTGCTGATTTATGCCCTTAAGGACAATTCATTTCTGTCGGTGCGTTTGGCATTGGGCGCGGCTTTCCTTGTCACTATCGGCTTCTCGGCGGCAATCCTGCGCACAGAGATGGTCACAGCGCCTATATTGCAGAAGAAACAGGTGGCGGAGCTGACGGGTCGTATCCTTGAAAAATCAACCGGCCTTAAGTCCGCCAAATTTCTGATCGGCGACCTACGGTTCGAAGGGAGTGACAATATTCCGTCGCTTGCTTATGTCCGGCTCTCGTCACGGACCAATTTCAGGGATGTCAGCCCTGGCCAGATTGTCCGGGCGAGGGCAGTTCTGCTGCCGCCGCCCGAGCCTGCCTATCCCGGCGCCTATGATTTTCAGCGGCATTCCTTTTTTCAGTCCATCGGTGCCGTTGGCTATAGTATCAGTGCGTTTGAGGTTGTTGGGAAGGAGCATAACCTGTTATCCGGAATGCGTAGTCTTTCGTCAGAAATCCGGGCGAATATTGCGAAATTTGTATTGACCAATGCATCGCCGGAAAGTGCAGGCTTCGCCATCGCGATTATGACCGGGGACAAGGCCGCCATCCCGGAGGATCAGCTTGATGCCATGCGGTTTTCCGGCCTGGCCCATCTGTTGGCGATTTCGGGCATGCATATGGGGATGATCGGCGGTCTGATCTTTTTTGCCGTGCGCTTCCTGCTGGTGCTGTCGCCCTATATCGCGCTTTACTATCCGGTGAAGAAGATTGCGGCAATTGTCGCGTTGATCGGCCTCGCGGGATATCTTTTTGTGAGCGGGATGAGTGTGTCGGCCATTCGGGCCTTTATCATGATTGCAGCCCTTTTCCTCGCCATCTGTTTCGACCGGACGGCGCTGTCGCTCCGGATGGTGGCGATCGCCGCCGTGATCATATTGATCTTGTTTCCGGAAAGCCTGGTGAGCGCCAGCTTCCAGATGTCTTTCGCCGCCGTCTTTGCACTTATTTCCCTTTATGAGCAGGCCGGACCGGCGCTCTCCCGCTTCGCACGAAGTGGCGGCGTAATCAGGCGGGGGCTGGCTTATCTCATTGGTGTTGCCCTGACGTCCCTTGTTGCGGGACTGGCGACGGCACCTTTTGCGCTTTATCATTTCGGGCAAGTGGCGACCTACAGCCTGATTGCCAATCTGCTTGCTGTGCCGATTATGGGCCTCTGGGTCATGCCGGGAGTTATTCTGTCCTTTATCGGCTACCCGCTTGACCTGACGTTTCCGCTCGCCATTGTTGGCAGCGGGATCGACCTGATCCTGTGGGTCGCGCGGGAGACGGCTTCGTTCCCCGATGC
>NZ_JARGOQ010000062.1:10015-18164 GCF_029233945.1 Sneathiella sp.
AAAAAATCACGGAGGAACCGCCGTCTCGTATGACCTGTGATCCGGCCGGCTGTGTCCTAAGGCGGGAAAGAGAGCTTATCGCCTTTCCGGTGACCATGAGCGGGGTGGAGATGGATTGCCGTCGCGCCGATATCATCGCGAGCCGCATTCCTGCGCCGGATGATTGTGTCAACCCTCGCTTGGTAATCGACAAATTTGACCTATGGCGGCGCGGAGCCCATAGCCTTTACATTGAGGCGGATGGGAAGATACGGATGGAGACAGCCAATGGCTTGCGCGGAAACCGACCATGGGTACCGGAGCGATACCGAAACCAATCGGAAAAAAACCGAAAAAACTGATCTCAATCCTAATACTGGCGGAAAAGACCCACCAGATGTCCTTGCACCTTGACCCTGTCCGGACCGAAGATACGGGTTTCATAGTCGGGGTTGGCTGCTTCAAGCGCGACGGAGCCGCCTTTGCGACGGAGCCTTTTGAGCGTCACTTCATAATCATCGATCAGGGCGACAACAATCCTGCCGTTTTCTGCCGTTTCACTTTCACGAATGATCACCGTATCACCGTCGTGAATGCCGGCATCGATCATCGAATCACCGGCGACTTCCAGGCAATAATGACGCCCCATCCCGACCATTCCCGCAGGCACACTCACGAAATTGCTGGGATCGCTCAAAGCCTCAATCGCTGTACCGGCGGCAATCCGTCCATATAGCGGGAGGGAAAGTGATCCATCTTCATCCAATTTAACGGACTCATCTGGAGCCTCTTTCTCTCGTCCGAAATTGACCTTGACCAGATTGAGCGGGCTTGCGGTATCTGAACCTTTTGCTTCCGCCTTGATCCTGTTTCTAAGATCATCGGGCAATTTCAAAACCTCAAGCGCCCGCGCGCGATGAGGTAGACGGCGGATAAAGCCTCGTTCTGTCAGTCCCGTGATTAATCGGTGAATACCGGATTTCGATTTTAAATCAAGAGCTTCCTTCATTTCATCGAAGGAAGGGGAAACCCCCCGGCTTTCCAGACATTCATGAATATAAAGAAGGAGCTGGTGCTGCTTTTTAGTCAGCATATGATAACCCACCGTATAGAACAAATCAAAAACATTTCATAAATGTTCTACAAAAGTTCTTTTCCATCGTCAAGGAAAAAGAGCAACGATCATGGCGGTAAGCTTAGACAGCGGGATATGGTTGGATAAGGGGGATCATGTCAACTTCGGCCCCTTCTTGAAGGGCTTTCGCGAAGGGCGCACGGACAACCAGGCAATCAGCAGCGGAAAGCGGGGAGAGCATGGAACTGTCTTGTTTTGCGAACAACTCAACAACCGGCAAGCCGTCTTTCTCACCGGTGATAGTCGCGCGCATATAATCTTCACGCTGGTCGTTTGCCTTCATTGCATGGCCGAGAAGCGCCTTCTGCCGCGGTGGATGCCGGGGTTCAAGGCCGCAAAGCGCATCAAGGGCGGGGATCAGAAAGAGAAAGCTGCAAATCATGCTGGAGACCGGGTTGCCGGGCATGCCGAGCATCGGGATACCGCCGAAGCGACCAAACATAAGAGGTTTACCGGGGCGCATGGCAATCCGCCAGAAATCGACGGAAAGTCCTTCCTTGCCGAGAACTGGCTGGATCAGGTCATGATCGCCCACCGAGGCGCCGCCCAAGGTAATCAGCATATCCGCCGATTTGGCACCCTGAGCCTTTTCACGCAAAGAGCTGGCGTTATCCATCGCGATGCCAAGATCAATGGCCTCGCCGCCTGCGGCCTCGATAAGCGCGGCAACAAGCAGGCTGTTTGAGGAAATAATCTGGTTTGGGCCGAGCGGTTCGCCCGGGCGGACAAGCTCATCCCCGGTCGAGAGCAAGGCAATTTTCGGTTTACGCCGAACCGTTATCCAGGGAATGTTCATTGCAGCCAACAGGCCGATATCCCTCGGGCTTAAAATGCGCGGTGAGGTGAGACCGACATCGCCTTCGCGAAAATCAAGCCCGGCCGGGCGGACATAGGTGCCTTTCGTCGCAGCTTCCTTGATGGTGACGGTATGGTCGTTAAACTCGGTATCTTCCTGAATGACGATGGTATCTGTGCCGAGGGGGAGCGAGGCGCCGGTGAAAATGCGGACAACTTCGCCCGCGTTTACCTCTTTGTCATAGGCGCCACCAGCGGGCACTTCCCCGATGATCCTGAGATCCACCGGGATCGTCTCTATATCGGCAGCTCTGACCGCGAAGCCATCCATCGCGGACATATCGGCGGGCGGCTGGGTCCGGCGGGAGAGGGCATCTTCCACCATGACGCGGCCCGCCGCCGCGCTGAGTGCAACGACTTCCGTGCCGACGGGATGAATATCTTTCAGGATTTTTGCGCGGGCTTCACTTACGGAAATCATGATGCTTCATAACTTCCTGATTTGCCGCCACTTTTCGTTAATAGCCGTGTGTTGAGGATGGTCATGCCGCGATCGACGGCTTTGCACATATCATAGATAGTGAGCGCGGCGATTGATGCCGCGGTGAGCGCCTCCATCTCGACGCCGGTACGGCCCTTGAGCTTGCAGGTGGCGCGCACCTCGATCATATTTTCTTCTTCCTGAATGGTGAAATCAACGGTGACGTTGCTGAGCGCGAGCGGATGGCAAAGCGGGATCAGGTCGGCGGTTTTCTTGGCGGCCATAATCCCGGCAAGGCGGGCAACCCCCAAGACATCGCCTTTCTTGGCATCACCGTCCTGAATGAGTTTCAGTGTTTCGGGCGCCATCTTGATACTGGCGGCGGCGGTGGCCTCTCGCTCGGTCACATCTTTATCGCCGACATCGACCATATGGGCCGCGCCCTTTTTATCGAAATGGGTCAGTTTGCTCAAAATGCTCTCCTTAAGCCCGGCGGAGCAGGGTGCGAACGGCGGCGGCGACGTCCTCCTGACGCATCAGGGATTCACCGACCAGGAAGCAGCCGCAGCCCGCCTTTTCCATGCGGGTGAGATCCTCCGGCGTATAAAGGCCGCTTTCACTGACCGCGACGCAATCTTTGGGGAGTGCGCTTGCCAGTTCTTCCGTCGTCGCGATATTAACCTCAAGCGTTTTGAGGTTGCGATTGTTAATCCCGATCAGCGGGCTTTTGAGCTTTACGGCCCGGTCCAGCTCCGCCCGATCATGCACCTCGATCAGGACATCCATGCCCCAATCCTGGGCGCAGGCTTCCAGTTCTTGCGCTTCCGTATCATCGAGCGCCGCCATGATCAGCAGGATGCAGTCGGCCCCGAGCGCTCTTGCTTCGGCCACCTGATAGGGATCGATCATAAAATCTTTTCGCAAAACGGGCAGGGATACCGCATTTCGTGCCGCCACGAGATAATCATCGGAGCCTTGAAAATAAGGGATATCCGTAAGCACCGAGAGGCAGGTGGCACCGCCGCCCTCATAAGCCTTGGCGAGAGAGGGCGGATCGAAATCGGCACGGATCAATCCTTTCGAGGGCGACGCCTTCTTGATTTCGGCGATCAGGCCATATTCCCCGGCGCTCCGGCGGGCTTTGAGGGCGCGGATAAAGCCACGCGGCGCAGTTGCGGCCTTCGCCGCAGCCTCGATATCAGCTAAAGCGATCCGGCTTTTCGCATCGCGAATATGCTCGCGCTTGTCATCGCAAATTTTGGCAAGAATGCTCATTCGCCGCTTCCCGTCTCGTTGGAGATGCGTTTCAGCGTTTCAAAGGCGGTGAGCGCCTTGCCATCATCAATGGACAGTTCGGCAAGCTTGATGCCCTCCGCCACCGTGTCGCATTTTCCGCCGATCAAGATCGCCGCGCCCGCATTGAGCAGCGTAACATCCCGGTAGGGACCTTTCTCGCCGTTCAGCAGTGCCATAAGGGCTTTCGCATTTTCTTCCGGTGTGCCGCCCTTCAGATCATTGAGGGAGACTTTCTTGAGGTTGAACTCTTCGGGTGTGATGTCAAATTCCGAAAACTCGCCATTCTTCATTTCGACAACTTTTGAGGGGCCCGTCGTCGTCAACTCATCGAGACCGTCCGAGCCATGCATCACCCAGATATGGGTAGAACCAAGTTCCTTTAGCGTTTCGGCCATCGGTCGCATCCAGCGCGGATCATAAACGCCGATCAACTGGCGCTTGACGGCGGCCGGGTTGGACATGACACCGAGCAGGTTGAATATGGTGCGAATGCCAAGCTCCACACGGGTCGGGCCGACATGCCGCATGGCCCCGTGATGACGATAGGCGACCATAAAGCCGATGCCCGCCTCATGGACGGCGCGCTGGGTCAGCTCGAAATCGCATTCCGTATTGATTCCAAGAACAGCCTGCACATCCGCCGTGCCGGAACGGGAGGAGGCGGCCTTGTTGCCATGCTTGGCGACGGGAACGCCAGCGCCGGCAGTCACGAAGGCCGCGGCCGTCGAGATATTGAGGGTGCCATGGCCGTCGCCGCCGGTGCCGACAACATCCACGGCATTTTCCGGTGCCGTGATATAGGTGGCTTTTTCCCTGAGGACCGAGACACCGCCGATTAGCTCATCGACCGTCTCACCGCGTAAATGCAGGCCCATTAGAAAGGCGCCCATCTGGGATGGCGTGGCATCGCCGGACAGGATGGTGTTGAAGGCGGTTTTGGCGTCTTCCTGGGACAGTGTCGCACCAGCGGCGATCTTCGCGATCAACGCCTTGAAGTTAGGTTGAACATCACTCATGCCGCGGCCTTGGTGTCCGGGCGGGTAAGGTTCAGGAAATTCTGCAGAAGGGCATGGCCATGTTCTGACGCAATGCTTTCGGGATGGAACTGCACCCCGTGAAGCGGCAGGCTTTTATGGCTGAGCCCCATGATCACGCCATCATCCGTTGTTGCCGTGACTTCAAGGGTGTTGGGAACACTCGCCGGATCGATGGTCAGGGAATGATAGCGCGTTGCGATGAAACGATTGGGCAGGCCCTTGAAGAGGCCGGTGCCGTTATGGATGATTTCCGATGTTTTGCCATGCATAAGCTGGTCGGCGCGCACGACCTTGCCGCCAAAAACCTGACCGATCGATTGGTGACCAAGGCAGACGCCCAGGATCGGCGTTTCCGTAATGCTCGCCCGCTTGACCGTTTCAAGGCAGATACCGGCCCGGTCCGGATCGCACGGACCCGGCGACAGAACGATGCCAGCGGGATTTTCTTCAAAAACTTCATCCACGGTCACCACATTGTTGCGGTAGACCTTCACATCCGCGCCCAGTTCCCCAAGGAAATGCACGAGATTGTAGGTAAAGCTATCATAGTTATCAATTAACGTAATCATATCAGTATTATATCACGCTTTCTTAAATGTGCGTCAGAATTCTGCCGGCGGTGGAGCGAAGCCTTATTATCCAGATAAGCAGTTTCTCTTTTTTTTGAACAAAATCAAGAGTACAAATACCCCGGCTGGCGCGGAAGCCCGCCATCTTTATGCCTTGTTTACCATATTGAAATAGAATTAACATAGGCAAGTTGCTGTTGAGTAATCAGTATTGTTTGACGAAGGGTCTGTTTTAAATGTCATCCCAACTGAGAGGGAATAAGAAGCCGGAGGGGCAATCACGGGTGGATCGGATGACGGCATCGCCGGCCCGCGTGGCTGTTCTGTGCGCGGCTGTTCTTGTGATCAGCGCAAGTGGTGGCATTCTGATCGGCAAGCTTTTAGACCCCTTAAAGAGTACGTCGGAAATCCGGGCGGTAAGTGCCCTTGCGGCTCCGGCGGCGACTGTTGAGCCCGCTGTGCATGAGAAAAGCGATGTTCTGGTGCCGGAAAGTCCGTTTGCCTATAACGATTATCCCGTCACAAGAGCGGAAACGGTGAAGCTGGAGCCCACTCCTGAGGCTGTGCCTCCGTCTGAAGTTCCGCTTGCTTCTGCCTCTGCGATAATCCCGGACAGGGTTCAGGATGAAATGCCGGCATGGAAAAGATATGCAGCGCTGTCGCCGCCGATGGAAGGCAAGCCATTAATCGCGCTCGTCATCGATGATGTGGGCCTCAGCCACCGTCTGGTGGAAGAACTCAACGAGTTGCCAGCTCTTCTGACGCTGGCATTCCTTCCTTACGCGCCGGCTCTTCAGGGCAAAGTCGAGTTAGTGCGCCAGAATGGGAATGAGGTCATGCTGCATCTGCCGATGGAGCCGACGGACCATCATGTGGATCCTGGTCCGGATGCCCTGCTGACGAGCTTGTCTAAGGAAGAACTCAGAGCGCGTACCATACGTAATCTCGATAGTTTTGAAGGGTATGTCGGAGTCAATAACCACATGGGTAGCCGATTTACGGCGGATGGGACGGCCATGGCCATCGTGATGGATATCATGGCGGAACGGGGCCTTTTGTTCCTAGATTCCAAGACGACATCCGCCTCGACGGGATATCGCCTCGCGGCTGAGCGGGGGATGCCGTCGGTCAAGCGGGACATCTTTATCGATCACGTTATTGACGAGGCGGCAATCCTGAAGCAGCTGGCCAAGGTGGAAGCAATGGCGGAACGCTCCGGTGTAGTGATTGCCATCGGTCATCCGCATCCGGCGACCATCCGGGTTCTTCAAAAATGGCTGCCGGAGGCGAAGAAAAAAGGGTTTCTATTCGTGCCGATCAGCGCCGTGACGGCCCTGACCTTCAAGGGATAGCCTAACTAGCGGTTGCGGCCCGTATCGGACGCATAGCGAACCGCCTCCTGCGCGGCCCGGACAAGGGCTTTGGCCTTGTTGACCGTCTCCTGATACTCCGCTTCCGGATCGCTATCCGCGACAACTCCGCCGCCTGCCTGAATATAAACTTTATTGTCTTTCACAAGCGCCGTTCGAAGAGCAATGCAGGTATCCATCGAGCCATTTGCCGAGATATAGCCAACCGCGCCGCCATAGATACCCCGGCGGCTTTTCTCCAGCTCGTCAATGATTTCCATCGCGCGCACTTTCGGCGCGCCGGAGACTGTGCCAGCGGGAAACCCGGCTTTTAATGCATCGATGGCTGTCAGCCCGTCTGCAATATCGCCTTCCACGTTGGAGACGATGTGCATCACGTGGGAATAATTCTCGATCTCCATTTTCTCGGTAACGGTGACAGAGCCGATCTTGGCGACGCGGCCGACGTCATTCCGCCCGAGATCGAGCAGCATAAGATGCTCCGCCAGTTCTTTTGGATCGGAAAGAAGATCTTCTGCAAGCGCGGCATCCTCCGCTGCAGTGGCACCGCGAGGCCGGGTGCCGGCGATAGGGCGGATTGTCACCTTGTTATCACGAAGACGAACGAGGATTTCCGGGCTGGAGCCGACGATCGAGAATTCCCCGAAATTCAGATAGAACATGAAGGGGGACGGGTTCGTCCGTCTTAGCGCCCGATATAGAGCGAGGGAGGGAAGCTCGAACGGCAGCTCAAAACGCTGCGATGGGACAACCTGAAAGATATCGCCCGCACGGATATATTCCTTCGCTTTTTCGACCATCGAGTGATATTCCGCCGTCGTGGTGTTTGACGTTGGCTCCGGTAGATCGAGATTGCCTGCATCGAGCGACGCGCTATGGGGCAGGCTCCGCTCAAAATCATGAACCGCGTCGGCAAGGCGTTCCGCGGCATGGTTATAGGCATCCTGCGCGGAACGAGCATCCTGCGCCCAAATCGGTGTGACGATGGTGACAAGATCAAGGATGCTGTCAAATATGGCCATGACCGTTGGACGGATGAACATGCCCTCCGGGATATGCAGCTCATCCGGATTACCATCCGGAATTTTTTCCATCAGGCGAACGGTGTCATAGGACATATAGCCCACCAATCCCGCTGCCATTGGCGGAAGATTTGACGGAAGGTCGATATGGCTTTCATCGATCAGATTTTGCAGGTTATCCAGCACGTCGCCCTCGCAGGCGACAAAAGCGTCGGGATCGAACCGCGCCATGCGATTGATCCGCGCCTCATTCCCGTCGCAGCGCCAGATCAGATCCGGTTTCAGGCCGATGATAGAATAACGGCCGCGCACGGCGCCGCCTTCAACCGATTCCAGCAGGAAGGAGTTTGCCTGTCCTTCCGCGAGCTTCATCATCGCGGAAACAGGGGTTTCCAGATCGGCGACCAAAGTCGTCCACAGGATCTGCGACTGGCCGGTTTCATGTTTCTTTTTGAAATCGGCAAA
>NZ_JARGOQ010000063.1 GCF_029233945.1 Sneathiella sp.
AGGTGATGGACCGGATCTTGCCGGTGGAGGATACGGAGATTTCCGCCTTTGCCGAGAAATCCTTCAAGAAGCAGGGGATGACCATCCACAAGGGGACAACGGTCTCCGAGCTGAAGAAGTCCGGTGGTAAAGTCACCGCCACTTTCAAGGACAAGAAGGGTAAAAGCTCCTCCGATAGCTTTGATCGGGTGATCCTCGCGGTTGGGATTGTCGGCAATGTGGAAAATCTCGGCCTTGAAGGCACCAAGGTAAAAGTGGAGAAAACCCATGTGGTTATCGATGAATTCTCCCGTACGGGGGAGCCTGGCGTCTATGCCATCGGCGACCTCACCGGGCCGCCGTGGCTCGCGCATAAAGCTTCTCATGAAGGGGTGATTTGTGTGGAGAAAATCGCGGGCGAAAAGGATGTGCATCCGCTTAACACGTCAAATATTCCGGGTTGCACCTATTGCCATCCGCAGGTTGCGTCTGTCGGCATGACCGAAGCAGCGGCAAAGGAGAAGGGTTATGAACTTAAAGTAGGACGTTTCCCCTTTATCGGCAACGGCAAGGCTATCGCCCTTGGGGAACAGGAAGGGCTGATCAAGACGATTTTTGATGCGAAAACCGGCGAAATGCTGGGTGCGCATATGGTCGGCGCGGAAGTGACGGAGCTTATTCAGGGCTTTGGCATTGCCAAGACACTGGAGACGACCGAGGTTGAACTGATGCATTCAATCTTTCCGCATCCGACGATATCAGAGGCAATGCATGAATCCGTGCTTGACGCCTATGGCAAGGTCATCCACATGTAGCGATAAGCTGTTCCGGCAGCCAGTGAATATATGATAAGGTGAGATCATGACTGAGACGACCGCCATAAAGCGTGTACGCCATCCGGAAAAGGTAAACCGTCCGGATAACCCGATTCAGCGCAAACCGTCCTGGATCCGGGTGAAGGCGCCTGTCTCCAAAACCTATCATGAAACGCGCGAGTTGATGCGCGGGCTCAACCTCACGACGGTTTGTGAGGAGGCATCCTGCCCCAACATCGGCGAATGCTGGTCAAAGAAGCATGCGACCATGATGATCATGGGAGAGATCTGCACACGGGCCTGCGCTTTTTGCAATGTTTCCACTGGCAAGCCGAACCCGCTCGATCCGTTTGAGCCCTTTAATGTGGCGACAGCAGTGAAGACCATGGGACTTAATCATGTGGTGATCACCTCCGTTGACCGGGATGATCTGAAAGACGGCGGCGCGCAGCATTTCGCGGACGTTATTCAGGCGATACGGGAGGCAACACCCGCGACCACCATCGAAATTCTGACGCCGGATTTCCTCAAAAAACCCGGCGCATTAGAGGTTGTTGTTGCAGCGAAACCTGATGTCTTCAACCATAATCTTGAGACGGTGCCAAAGCTTTATACGTCCGTCCGGCCGGGCGCGCGCTACTATCATTCGCTCCGCCTGCTGGAGCGGGTGAAGGAGCTCGATCCCAACATCTTCACCAAATCCGGCCTGATGGTCGGCCTTGGTGAGGAAAAGGATGAAGTTATGCAGGTGATGGACGATATGCGCGTCGCCAATATTGATTTTATCACCATCGGCCAGTATCTGCAGCCGACAGTCAAGCATCACGCCATTCACCGATTTGTTACACCGGACGAATTTGCGGTTCTGGAGAAACAGGCCTATGCTAAGGGCTTCCTGATGGTTTCCGCTTCGCCGCTGACCCGCTCCAGCCATCATGCGGGCGAGGATTTCGCGAAGCTGAAAGCCGCGCGGGAACGGACAAACGCCTCAAAGTAACGTTAATGCCGTGTATGGGTAAAATGTAGAGTATGCCAACACATGCCGAAAAGCGGGTTCTTCCCTATACGCCGAAACAGATGTTCGATCTGGTCGCTGCCATCGACAAATATGATGAATTTCTCCCTTGGTGTATCGGTGCCCGCATCAAGGAGCGAAAAGAGAACATCGTGCTTGCCGATCTGGTGATCGGGTTCAAGCTCTTCCGCGAGAAATTTACCTCCAAAGTAACGCTCGATGAAGCGAATATGCGGATTGATGTTGAGTATATGGACGGGCCGTTCCGCTATCTCAACAATCATTGGCAATTCAAGGAACATTCGGATGGCTGCGAAGTAGACTTCTTCGTCGATTTCGAATTCCGCTCGATGATCCTGCAGAAAACCATCGGAATGCTCTTTAACGAGGCCGTGACCCGTATGATCTCGGCTTTTGAGGCGCGCGCAAAGGAGCTTTACGGCGCCAAATCCAGCCTGCAGGATCAGTCTTCTAGCTAGCCGCCGCGAGCAGCATTTCAAGCGCCGTCGTGACCGTGGCGAGGCGGACTTCGGACCGGCCGAGATCGCCATATTCCATCTTTCGATGCTCCAGGACGCCGTCTTCGGTCGCAACTGCGAAATGAACCAGACCCACTGGTTTTCCGGGGCCGCCGCCGCCGGGTCCTGCGATGCCCGTCACTGCGACCGTGAGATTTGCGCCCGCTGTTTTAAGGGCGCCAAGCGCCATTTCCCGCGCCGTTTCCTCGGAAACCGCCCCATGGGCTCGCAATATATCCGTGCTGACGCCGATGACGCGGGCCTTCGCCTTATTGCTGTAGGTGATAAAGCCGCGATCAAACACATCGGAAGAGCCCGCGATATCGGTGAGCGCTCCGCCGATCAGGCCACCGGTACAGGATTCCGCCGTTGCGAGTTGCCATTTCTTCTGACGGCATTGCTCAAGAACATCCGTTGCCAGTTTTTCGATCTCGTCACTAAAAATTCCCATAATACACCTTTTTTATTATTACCAGCAGGACCGAGGCAATCAGTCCTGCGACATAGTCATCGATCATGACGCCGAACGCGCCCTTTACTTTCCGATCCAGCCAACCGATCGGCCAGGGTTTCCAGATATCGAGAAGCCGGAAGAGGAGGAAGGCGAGGATAATCATCAGCGGGCTTAAATCCGCCGCATGAAGCGCGAGCCAGATCCCCGCAACCTCGTCAATCACTACTTCGCCGGGATCGGATTTTCCGGTTTTTACGAGATAGACTTTCGTGCTCCACCAGCCGATTCCGAATGCAAGGAGTGACGCCATCCCGAGCACCGGCGCGCCAAAATAATAATAGATCAGAATGCCGACGGGCAGCGCAGCGAGGGTGCCGACGGTGCCAGGCGCTTTTGGGGACAAGCCACTCCAGAACCAGGTCGAGCATATGACGGCCGGATGCCAGAGGGAGAGGGGGGCGATCTTGCTGGTCATTCAGGAAGCCTTACCGTTGCGATGGCCTGTGCCGCGATGCCTTCACCACGGCCGGTAAAGCCGAGCTTTTCGGTTGTCGTTCCCTTGAGGTTGACCCGGTCCTCGGATATGTCGAGTATCTCCGCAATGCGTGCCCTCATGGCGGTACGGTGCGGTCCGATGCGCGGGGCCTCACAGATGATGGTGAGGTCGACATGGTTGATCACGCCGCCTTTTCCACCGATAAGGTTGGCGGCATGGCGTAAAAACCGGTCGGAGGCGGCGCCCTTCCATTGCGCCTCCGACGGTGGAAAATGCGTACCGATATCGCCGGCGCTAATGGCCCCGAGCAGGGCGTCAGTGAGGGCGTGAAGCGCAACATCCGCATCCGAATGGCCTTTCAGCCGTTTATCATGAGGAATATTCACGCCGCCAAGCCAGACGCTATTCCCAGCCTCGAATGCATGTACATCAAATCCAAAACCCGTCCTGATATCGGTGAGGCTCTTTATGATCACAGATCGCGCTTTCTCGATATCCTCGGGCGTTGTGATCTTGAAATTTGCGGGATCACCCTCGACCATCGCGACCTCTATCCCGGCCCGTTCGGCAAGAGCTGTATCATCGGTCAAGCTCTCGCCGGAAAAGGTTCGATGCGCCGCCAGAATGGAGGCATACGCGAAGGCTTGCGGAGTCTGCGCGGCGACAATCTCCTCCCGGTTCAGCGCGCCGGTAATCAGCTCGCCTTCGAAGGATTTGAGGCTATCCGTCATGGAGAGGGAGGGAAGAACGGCCTCTGCTTGCGTCAGTTTGCTGAGGCAACGGCTGATCAACTCTCTACTGATAAAGGGCCGTGCCGCATCGTGAATAAGGACAAAGTCCGGCGCGAGATCGGTCAGGCTCTCCAGCCCGTTTCGAACCGACTCCTGCCGCGTTGCCCCGCCAAAAACCGGTGGCAACAGGTCAAGGCCTGTAACAACTTCGTTATAATGCGGCACATCATCTTTCCCAATGACCACACAAACAGTCTCGATTTCGGGGTGCGCCAGAAAGGCATCTATCGCTCGCCTGAGAATGGTTTTTCCTGCAATTTCAGTATATTGCTTCGGGGTATTAAGTCCGGTCCGGAGGCCTTTTCCGGCGGCAACGATGAGGGCGATGCTTGTCATGTCGCGACAATAGATCGCTAATCCTCCGGGTTCAATAAAATTGAGGTAATGCGCATGAATCTGTTGCAGTGCAATAAAAACCCACCTATATTGCCTAAATTATAGTCACATTAATTATTGCATAAAAAATGATCATAACGCTTGGCTCTATTACAATCGATCCCCCGGTATTCCTTGCGCCGATGGCTGGCATCACGGATCTGCCCTTTCGCCGCCTGGTGACGCGGTATGGAGCCGGGCTTGTCTTTACCGAAATGGTGGCGAGCAAGGCCATGGTGGCGGAAACGCGGCGGTCGCTCCGCATTGTGCGCTCCGCCAATGATGATCAGCCAATGGCGGTTCAACTCGCAGGCTGTGATCCGGATATTATGGCGGACGCCGCGCAGCTGAACGAGGACATGGGCGCGCGGATTATCGATATCAATATGGGCTGCCCGGTCAAGAAGGTGACATCCGGTATGGCCGGTTCTTCCCTGATGCGCGATCTTGATCATGCAGCAAAGATACTGAAGTCGACGGTCGAGGCCGTGAACATTCCCGTCACGCTTAAAATGCGCACCGGCTGGGATGAGGAAAGCCGCAACGCGCCGGAGCTTGCCCGCATTGCCGAGGATATGGGGATCCGCATGCTCACTGTGCATGGCCGTACCCGATGCCAGTTCTTTAAAGGGGCGGCGGACTGGCGGTTTATTGCAAAGGTCAAGGAGGCGGTGTCGCTGCCGGTAATTGCGAATGGCGATATTCAGTCGGTCGAGGATGCCGCTATGGCCAAAGACCAATCAGGCGCGGACGGGGTGATGATCGGCCGGGGCAGCTATGGTCGCCCGTGGTTTGTCGCGCAAGTTGCGGAATATCTGAAGACGGGCATCAAGCGGCCCGATCCGGACTTTGATGAGCAAAAGGCAGTGCTGCTGGAGCATTATAACGCCCTTATCGGCCTGTATGGTGAGGAGGTTGGCGTGCGCGTCGCCCGCAAGCATCTTGGCTGGTATTCAGAAAGATTGCCGGGCGGAGAGAGCTTTCGGCAAAAAGTCGTTCGTCTTACAGATCCAGGTCAGGTTCGCCGCGAAATCCATTGTTTTTATGAGGCTTTGCAATTGAAGGAAAGTGCATAAGATGGCTCTGCCAAACCCCTTTAGCGGGACAAAACGAAAAAAAACGGAAGTCGATGCTCTGGCTGTTTTGAATGCCTTGCCCGATCCGCTCATCGTCATCGATGATGAAGGCTATATCTGTGTGACCAACCCGGCGGGAGAAGAGTTCTTCGGCCTTTCGGCGAAAAAACTGCTCCGGATGTCGATTAATGAAATGGTTCCGTTCGACAGCCCGCTATTGGGGCTGGTAGAGCAGGTGCGCCTGACCGGTGACTATGTTTCTGAATATGCCGTCGACCTTGGCACGCCAAAAACCGGTATCAAGAATGTTAATCTTCAAGTCTCCCAGCTTTATGGTACGTCGAATGTCGTTGTCCAGATTGAGGAGCGGACGATTGCCGCCAAGATGGATCGGCAACTGACCCATCGCGGTGCCGCCCGGTCGGTGACCGCGATGGCGATCATGTTGGCACATGAAGTAAAAAACCCGCTTTCGGGCATTCGTGGCTCGGCGCAGTTGCTGGAGATGAATGCCTCCGATGCGGATCGGGCGCTCACCCGGTTGATCTGTGATGAAACGGACCGTATCTGCGCGCTCGTTGACCGGATGGAGGCCTTTTCCGATGACCGGCCGATCGATCGCGATGCGGTCAATATTCATGAGGTGCTGGAGCATGTGCGCCGGGTGGCTGAGGCCGGGTTTGGCCGCAAGATCAGTTTCCGGGAAAATTATGACCCTTCGCTGCCCTTCGTTTATGGCAACCGTGACCAGCTTGTCCAGGTGTTGCTCAATCTGGTGAAAAACGCGGTCGAAGCCGCGCCGGAGGACGGCGGAGAGGTAATGCTCAGCACTGCCTATCGTCACGGGATCCGGCTGGCTGTCCCGGGCGCGCAGGAGAAGGTGCAATTGCCGCTTGAGGTCGGGGTGCAGGATAACGGGTCTGGCATTCCCGAAGAGATATTACCGCATATATACGATCCCTTTGTCACGACCAAGGCGGGTGGCAGCGGGCTTGGTCTTGCACTGGTCGCCAAAATTGTCGGTGATCACGGCGGAATTGTCGAATTTGAGTCATCGGAAGTGGGCAGTAAGGTGCTGATCCGACTGCCGGTCTATAATTTTATGAAAACGGATATGGAATAAAGATGCCGGGAACAATTTTAGTCGCAGATGATGACCAGAGTATCCGCACGGTACTGGAGCAGGCACTCTCTCGCGCCGATTATGTCGTGCGCTCCACCAGTAACGCGTCAACGCTCTATAACTGGGTACTTGAAGGGCTGGGTGATATTGTTCTGACCGATGTCGTCATGCCTGATGAAAACGGCCTTGATTTGCTCCCGCGGATCAAGAAAATCCGACCTGATCTGCCGGTTGTGGTGATGAGTGCACAAAATACCCTGCTGACCGCAATCAAGGCGACGGAGCGGGGCGCCTATGACTATTTGCCGAAACCTTTCGACCTCAAGCTCCTGCTTCAGGTTGTGGATCGCGGGCTCTCCAAGCCGAAGAAAATCGCAAGCCGCTTTGGCAGGCAAGAGGAAGAGGAGACAAAAACGCCCCTGATCGGTCGCTCCCCCGCCATGCAGGAGATATACCGGGTGCTGGCGCGTCTGATGGGCACGGACCTCACGGTTCTGATCTCCGGCGAGAGTGGCACCGGCAAGGAACTCGTCGCCCGGGCGCTGCATGAGTATGGCAAGCGCAAGTCGGGCCCGTTCGTTCCGATCAATATGGCCGCTATTCCGAAAGAGCTGATCGAATCCGAACTGTTCGGCCATGAGAAAGGCGCGTTTACGGGCGCGGATTCGCGCGCCATTGGCCGGTTCGAGCAGGCGCAGGGCGGCACGCTGTTCCTCGATGAGATCGGGGATATGCCGATTGAGGCGCAGACGCGGTTGCTCCGCGTGCTTCAGCAGGGGGAATATACGACGGTGGGTGGCCGGACAGCCATCAAGACGGACGTTCGCATTATCGCCGCCACGAACCGGGATTTGCGGCAGTTCGTGCGCCAGGGGCTGTTTCGTGAAGACCTTTACTACCGCCTGAATGTGGTGCCGCTTCGTCTTCCGCCGCTTCGCGAGCGGGCGGAGGACATCCCCGATCTCGTTCGGCATTTCCTGTCGCAGGCGCAGGAGGAGGGCTTGCCGGTCAAAAGTGTGGACAAGGAATCGCTTGAGGCGCTCAAAAAGCATAAATGGCCGGGCAATGTGCGGGAACTAGAAAATATGGTA
The DNA here is from genome assembly GCF_029233945.1 of Sneathiella sp. Classification (GTDB taxonomy): domain Bacteria; phylum Pseudomonadota; class Alphaproteobacteria; order Sneathiellales; family Sneathiellaceae; genus Sneathiella. The sequence goes on from NZ_JARGOQ010000063.1 coordinate 7,734, forward strand.
CGGCGTCTTGCTGCGCTCTATTCCGATGATGTCATCAATATCTCCGTGATTGAGCAGGAGCTGCAGCCGCAGGAAATTGGAAGTCTCGAAGAAACTCCGGGTGAGGATGAGAGCCTCGGCATGGCGGTGGAACGCCATATCGCCAAATATTTCGCGGCCCATGCCGGTAGCCTGCCGCCGCGCGGCCTTTACGAACGGGTTATCCGGGAGGTGGAGCGTCCGCTGTTGTCCCTCTCGCTGGAAGCGACGAACGGGAATCAGATCAAGGCCGCCGACCTTTTGGGGGTTAATCGGAATACATTGCGTAAAAAAATACGGGAATTGGATATTCAGGTTGTGCGCGGCATGAAGTGATGCTTAAATGCCACAATGTGGTATTTTGAACAAATGGCCGCCGTCAATGGCTCTTACTGGCAAACCGGGATTGCATCATGATCCACGCGGTCGGAGGGTGTTGTGGCAGACTCACGGCAAAATAATGTGAAACAGTCTTTTTCCTTTGTCCGTTGGACAAGGAAGATCGGGCTGGGTCCCAAAACCTCTTTCTTTGTGGCCATGCTGGCCATCGCGAGCGGGATTGCCACCTATGAATCGCTGACCATAGAAAACCCGGCCTATACGCGCATCCTTCTTATTGTCGATGTGGCGATTGTGGTCATTCTGGCAATTATCATTACCCACCGCTTGATCCGGACCTGGCGCAAGGGGCAGGTCGGCGGTACGGGCAGTATGATGCATCGGCGTATCCTGCGCCTGTTCTCGTTGATTGCGGTGGCGCCGGCCTTGATGGTCGCGCTTTTCTCCGCGCTCTTTTTTAATATCTATTTTCAGCGGCATTTCTCTGATCCGGTGAATATGGCGGTATCGGAATCGATTGCGGTTGCCGATGCCTATATCAAGGAGCATATCCAGAACATTCGCTCCGACGTTCTGGCGATGGCGACGCAGATCAACCGTGCGCCGACGCGGGTTCTGGAAAACCGCAGCCTGTTTGATTCCTATCTCAGCGATCAGGTTATCGCCCGTAACTTGAGCGAGGCTGTCGTCCTGGACGGGAATCAGAAAATTATTGCCCAATCCGACCTAAGCTTTGCGCTCGAATTCGACAAAATTTCTCCAAATCTGTTCAGCGAAGCGCGGGAGCGGGAGATTGTCGTCACAACAAATGACGGAGATGACCAGGTGCGGGCCCTGATCCGGCTGGATCGCCTGCTGGATGGCTTTCTCTATGTCGGGCGGTTTATCGAGCCCCGGGTTCTCGCGCATATGGAGAGAACGCGCGCCGCAGCGGCGGAATATGAGCAGTTGAAGGAAGAAGGCTTCGGTATCCAGATCCAGTTCGCGGTCATTTTCTTTCTCATTTCACTGATGGTGGTCTTGGCCGCCGTCTGGTTCGGGCTGGTGATCGCCTCCCGCCTTGTTGGTCCGATCGAGAGCCTCGTAAAAGCAGCGGAAAGGGTCCGCTCCGGCGATTTGACAGCCAAGGTAGATGAGAGCCGCGCCTATGATGAGATGGCGACCTTGAGCCGCGCGTTCAACCGGATGACAGAGCAGCTATCGACGCAGCGGCAGGAGCTTGAAGAAACCAATACTAAGCTGGACGAGCGCCGTCGTTTTACCGAAGCTGTGCTTTCCGGGGTTTCATCCGGTGTGATCGGCCTCGACAAGGAAGGCGTCATCAATCTTCCGAACCGTAAGGCAACAGAGCTTTTGGGTCATTCGGAGACGGACCTTATTGGAAAGCCTTTTTTCGAAATACAGCCGCAAATGGCCGTTCTTTTGGATGAAATTCGGGAAAAGCCCTATCGTGTGGCGGAACGCCAGATACAGCTGCAATCCACCAATGGTCATCGTCATTTGCTGGTGCGCGCTGCGGCGGAAATATCCGTTGGCAGTATTCAGGGGTTTGTCGTCACGCTCGACGATATTACGGATCTTGTCTCGGCACAGCGGATGGCGGCCTGGGGCGATATTGCTCGGCGGATTGCTCATGAAATCAAGAATCCGCTGACCCCGATCCAGCTCTCCGCCGAACGGATAAAGCGTAAATATGGCCGCCAGATAGAGAATGATGTTGATATTTTTAATCAATGCACCGATACGATCATCCGTCAGGTCGGGGATATCGGACAGATGGTGGATGAATTCTCGGCCTTTGCCCGGATGCCGACCCCGGAATTCAAGCTCGAGGATTTGGGGGAGCTTGTCGGGCAGGCGATCTTCTTGCAGAAAATTGCCCGTCCCGAGATCGACTATCTTTATGACACGCCTCGATTGCCGATGATCTGCGATTGCGATGCACCGCAGGTGAACCGAGTTCTGACAAACCTTCTGCAAAATGCCGCCGACGCGATTGAGGGGCGGGAGGCAGGGGACGGGGATCTTCCAAAAGGCCGGATCAAGGTGGAATTCCGTGTTACTGCCGACGAGATGGCGATTGAGATTACGGACAACGGACGTGGTCTGCCAAAAGAGAACCGAAGCCGGCTGACGGAACCCTATGTTACCCATCGTGAGAAGGGAACGGGGCTCGGTCTTGCGATTGTCAACAAGATTATGGAAGAACATGGCGGCAGCCTCGCCATGACAGATGCGAAAGAGGGGACGGGAGCCTGCGTCAGGATTTCTTTCCCCTTGAGTGAAGCAAACTTGAAAACGGGGAATGATTAAAGATGTCCGCAGACATTCTAATCGTCGATGATGAAACTGATATTCGGGAACTGGTGGCCGGAATCCTGGAGGATGAAGGGTATGAGACACGCATGGCGGCGAACAGCGATCAGTGTCTCGCTGAAATTGCTCATCGCCGCCCGAGCCTTGTTATTCTGGATATCTGGCTACGCGGTAGCAAAATGGATGGTATCGAGATATTGCAGGCCATCAAGAAGGACCAGCCGGATTTACCGGTCCTGATGTTTTCAGGGCACGGCAATATTGAAACGGCGGTGCAGACCATCAAGCTCGGCGCCTACGACTTTATCGAAAAGCCGTTCAAGGCGGAACGGCTTATCCAGCTTGTCGACCGTGTGTTGGAGGCGGTCAGGCTCCGCCGGGAAGTAGCGGACCTCAAAACCCGTGGCGGGGAGGTGATGACGGACCTAATTTGCCGCTCCCATGTGATGATCCAGCTTCAGCAAAGCATTGAAAAAGTGGCGCCGACAAACAGTCGGGTCCTGATTGCCGGTCCGTCCGGGTCTGGCAAGGAAGTGGTTGCCCGTCTCATCCACGATCAGTCCCACCGCAAAGCCGGACCCTTTGTGGTTCTCAATGCGGCGACATTGGCGCCGGAACGGCTCGAAATTCAGCTGTTCGGCATCGAGGATGGCCGGATGAACTCGGTCAAGGGAGAGCGCCGAGGGTTACTGGAGCAAGCCCATGGCGGCACGCTCTTTCTGGACGAGATTGCCGACATGCCGATGGAAACCCAGGGCAAGATCCTCCGGGTGCTGGTCGATCAGACATTTCAGCGGGTCGGCGGCACGGAGAAGATCAAGGTGGATGCGCGGATCATTTCTTCCTCCAGCCGGGATCTGCATGAGGAAATGGCCAATGGCCGCCTGCGGGAGGATCTATACCACCGCCTTGGTGTCGTCCCGGTTTCTGTGCCGTCGCTGAAGGAACGGCCGGAAGATATCGGCCCGCTCGCCCGTTATTTTGTCGAACGCTTCTCGAAAAGTGCCGGATTGCCACCGAGAAAAATTGGGGAGGATGCCATTGCGACCTTGCAGGCCTCCTCCTGGCCCGGAAATGTTCGTCAGCTAAAGAATGTGATTGAGCAGATCATGATTCTTGCGACCGGTGATAAATCGGCGCCAATCACCGCAAATATGGTGCCTGCGGATGCTGGTGCTGCCAAATCGGTCATGATCGGGCAGAATGACAATACAGAGATTATGGCGCTTCCCTTGCGCGAGGCCCGTGAGCGATTTGAAAAGGAATATCTGGAGGCGCAAATAAACCGGTTTGGCGGAAATATTTCGCGTACGGCGTCATTTGTTGGTATGGAAAGATCCGCGTTACATCGTAAGCTGAAAACGCTTGGCGTCAGCAATGGTGAACGGAAAAGATCGTCGGAATAGATGCGGAACTTGGGTAGAGGGAAAGAGACGCGATGAAGGTAATCGTTTGCGGTGCGGGGCAGGTGGGCTCCAATATTGCGCGGCAGCTTGCCCGGGAAAATAACGATGTTACCCTGATTGACCAGTCTCCGGAACTGGTCCGCAAAATCGGGGATGAACTGGACGTCCGGGCTATGGTTGGCCACGCCTCTCATCCGGACGCGTTAGAGCGGGCAGGGGCTTATGACGCGGACATGATCATTGCCGTGACCTATAGCGATGAAGTCAATATGGTTGCCTGCCAGATTGCGCATTCGATTTTTAATATTCCAAAGAAAATTGCCCGGATACGCTCCCATCAATACACGAACCCTCTCTGGGCGCATCTGTTCAGCCGTGAAAACCTGCCAATCGATGTGATTATCTCACCGGAAGATGAGGTTGCCCACGCGATTGAGAGGCGCTTGAAAGTGCCCGGGGCCTTCGATACCGTCTCCTTTGCGGACGGGAAGGTACAGGTTATTGGCGTCCGGCTCGATGAAAACTGCCCGATCGTCAATACCCCGCTCAAACAGCTGACGGAGTTGTTTCCGGATTTGAATGTCGTTGTCGTGGCGATCTATCGCGATGGCAAGATGATCGTGCCGGCAAGCGATGACCAGATGTTTCCGGGCGATGAGATTTATTTCGCCGCCGACAGTGCCCATGTGGCCCGCGCCATGCCGCTTTTCGGGCATGAGGAACAGGAGGCCCGCAGCATCGTCATCGTTGGTGGCGGGAATATTGGCTTTCACCTTGCCCAGTTCATCGAAGAAAACATGCGCAAAGTCTCGCTCAAGCTGATCGAGCATAATCGGGAGCGTGCCGAAAAGATTACGGATGAACTCGACAGGACAGTCGTGCTGCATGGCAGCGCGCTTGACCCCGAACTGTTGCAGGAAGCAAACGCGGCGCACGCCGAGACTATCGTTGCGCTTACCAACGATGACCAGGTTAATATTCTGGCCTCCTTGCTGGCCAAGGGGCAGGGGACGGAAACCGCCGTTACCCTGATCAACAATCCGGTATTCGGCAATCTGGTCACCACGCTCGGGATTGAGGTGGTGGTGGACCCGCGCGCGACCACAGTTTCGGAAATTCTACGCCACATCCGACGCGGCCGGATACGCGGGCTGCATTCCTTCCGCGATGGCGCCGCCGAAGTGGTGGAAGGGGATGCATTGGAGACCTCCCTGCTTGTCGGCAAGCCGCTTCGGGATATCAAACTTCCCCATGGCACGATTATCGGGGCGGTCATCAAGGGAGAAACGGTTGAAATTCCACGCGGTGATTCGGTCATTCATGCCGACGACAGGGTGGTTATCCTCAGCCTTCAGGGATCCGTGCAGAAGGTTGAGGAAATGTTTTCTGTCGGCCTTGAATTTTTCTAGACCTGATGTTGTTCGCACCTGTCTTTACCTTTGTGGGCTGGGCGCTCGGTTTTTTGGCGATGCTGATGAGTGTGCCGCTTCTTTTCGCTCTGGCGCAAGGGCAGACTGAGCTTGCGCTGAGCTTCTTTATCTCCGCCATCGTGACGCTATTTTTCGGCGGCGGTATGATCCTTGCGATGCGGCGGGAAATCACCATCCTTGGCCGGAGTGAAACCTTTCTGGCGGCAACCCTTATCTGGATAATCATCCCGGCGTTTGCCGGCCTGCCATTTTATTTGAGCGATGCCATCCCCTCGGGGACCAATTCATATTTTGAGGCATTTTCCGGCTTCACGACCAATGGCGCGACCATTATCGATGATCTGGATGCTCAGGCGCGGGCGATTTTGCTGTGGCGGAGCCTGATCCAGTGGGTCGGCGGCTTTGCGATAATTGTCTTCCTGTCGGTAATGGCAAGTGCCTTTAATCTGCCGCGCAGCAACCCGCTGACACGGGCTATCGCCAAGAGCAATCGCCGCCGTATGTCCCGTCGAATCGGCGCGGCGGTGCTTTCCCTGCTGAAAATCTACGGCTTGCTGACCGCGATCTGCATTGTTGCCTTGTGGTTTGCCGGAATGTCTGCCTTCGACGCCCTTTGCTATGCTTTCAGTACTCTCTCCACCGGCGGGTTCATGACCTCAAATGCCGCCGGGACGGCTTTCGCCAGCCGCGGGGTTGAAGTGGTTTTGATGATTTTCATGGTATGTGGGGCGATAAATTTTTCTCTTCACTGGTCCTTCTTCAACGGGGATCGGCTTTCGTACTTCAAGGATCCGGAATATCGCTATCTCCTGACCGCGATCATTCTCGGCAGCCTTTTCGTCTTTACCCTGATGATGACCCAGACGGATATGTCGATCGGGAACACGTTGCGCTACGCGGTTTTTAACACTGTCTCCGCCGTAACGACCACGGGATATAACATGCCGCTTATATCGGACAGCGGGCAGTATTACTGGCCGATCGGCGCCCTTTTTGTGATTCTCGCCCTGATTACGATTGGCGGCTCAATTGGTTCCTCCGCCGGCGGGATCAAGATGATGCGGATCAGTATTCTTCTGAAGGTCTCCAACGCGGAAGTAAACCGCCTCAGCTTTCCGAGCAGTATATTTCCCCTGACATACGGCGGGCAGCGTATCTTGCGGGAGCAAATCACCTCCGCCTGGAGCTTTTTTGTGCTTTATTGCCTGGTTCTTGTCGCGGCGACGTTAGTTCTGGCCTTTAACGGGCTTGATCTGCAATCTTCCGTTACCCTTGCCATCACAAATTTAGCCAGCGCGGGCAGCGCGGCGCAGCCGTTGATTACCGATGTTGTTGTCGGCGAGGAAAATTTTATCAGCTATGACGCCTTACCCAACTTTTCGAAATGGGTATTATGTGTCACCATGCTTGTCGGGCGGTTGGAGTTTTTTGCTGTCCTTTCCCTTCTCAATCCAGCCCTTTGGCGGCGTTAGTAAATTAGGAATGCCATGTCCAGAATCGCATATGTAAACGGTCAGTATCTTCCGCATCGCGACGCCAGCGTCCATATCGAGGATCGCGGCTATCAATTTGCTGACGGAGTATATGAAGTCGTGACTATTGTTGGCGGCCGGATGATCGATGAAGCGGGACATCTGGATCGCCTGTGGCGAAGTCTCGATGAATTGAGTATGGACCCGCCGATGAATCGGGAGCCGCTCAAATTCGTGATGCGGGAGGTGATCCGCCAGAACGGCATTCGCGACGGTATCATTTATCTGCAGGTCACGCGCGGGGTTGCCCCGCGCGATCATCCCTTCCCGAAGAATACACCGTCGTCCCTGGTGATGACGGCGAAAAGGCTGTCGATGGAAAAGGGGGCAAAAACGGCAGAGGAGGGGGTTAGCGTGATTACCGTGCCCGATATCCGTTGGACCCGCCGTGATATCAAGTCCGTCTCGTTGCTGCCCAATGTGCTCGCGAAGCAGAAGGCCAAGGAAAACGGCGCCTATGAAGCATTTCAGGTTGATGAAGACGGCATGGTGACAGAGGGCAGCTCCACCAACGCCTGGATAGTGAGCAAGGAGGGGAAAATCGTTACCCGGCCGACAAGCAATTCCATTCTCGCTGGTATTACGCGGGCATCCCTTATTCGAGAGCTGGAGAAAAACGGGATAGAGCTTGAGCTTCGCAGCTTTTCTGTCGAGGAGCTGTATTCGGCCCGCGAAGTATTTCTGACCAGCAGCACATCCTACGTTCTTCCCGTTATAAAAGTTGATGACCGGGTAATCGGGAATGGCCATCCCGGTCTCATTTCACAAAAGCTAAGGACGATTTACGAGAAATTTATGTCTGAAGATGCCTAGTATTTTCCGAACAATACAGTTGAAACTGTGCTTTTTTTGCCAAAGTCGTTATTTGTTGCAATTGAGGCGTTATAATGCTTGTGTTTAGGGGGAGAAATCCTTATGTCAGGGAAACTTTTTTGCCTTTTATTTAAAAACGCGATCAGAATGTCCCTGATTTATGGTGGCAAAAGGCAAGATGAAATCGATTCGACAGACGAGAGATAATTCAAGATGGGCGCTGAGAAGTCACAGAATGTACAAGACGTTTTCCTGAACAAGGTACGCAAGGACAAGGTTCCAGTAACCGTGTTTCTGGTTAATGGTGTAAAGCTTCAAGGCTCTATCAGCTGGTTCGACAATTTCAGTGTCTTGCTGCGCCGGGATGGCCATGAACAGCTTGTTTACAAACATGCCATCTCGACGGTAATGCCTGCGGGACCTATCCAGCTGTTTGATCCAAACGCGGAAAGCTGATCTTTTAACATCGCCATGTGCTCCCTATATTTTTCATATGGACGCTAATTCGGAACGCGACAGCCTGCGCTCGGGGGAGGCCGCGCTTGTCCTCCATCCTTACATAAAATCCAAAAAGCAAAGTAAGCTTCGGGATCCGGAAGGATGCCTTGAAGAGGCGGTTTCCCTGACAGCGGCCATATCCCTGGATGTGGTGCATTCGGAAGTTGTCACCCTGTCGAAGGCGAAACCCGGAACTCTTTTCGGTGAAGGAAAAATTGCCGACCTTGGCGCCTTTATCAAGAATGCCGACATAGATGTGGTGATCATCGACGGGCCGGTAACCCCCGTCCAGCAACGCAATCTGGAGCGTCGCTGGCATGTGAAGATCGTCGACCGGACGGGACTTATCCTTGAAATATTTGGGGAGCGGGCGCAGACCCGGGAAGGGACCCTGCAGGTGGAGCTCGCGCATCTCAGCTATCAACGCACCCGGCTCGTCCGATCATGGACCCATCTGGAGCGGCAGCGCGGTTCCTTAAGCTTTATTGGTGGTCCGGGTGAATCCCAGCTTGAAATTGACCGGCGCTTGATTGATGAGCGGATCACCAAGATCAAACGGCAGCTCAATTCCGTTGTGCAAACCCGCGAGCTACACCGCGCCAAGCGCAAAAAGGTCCCCTATCCCATTGTTGCCCTTGTCGGCTATACCAACGCCGGAAAATCGACGCTGTTTAACCGGATGACGGAGTCGGAGGTCTTCGCGGAGGATTTGCTGTTCGCGACCCTCGATCCGACAATGCGGAAAATCACCTTGCCCGGCGGGCAGCCGGTAATTCTCTCGGATACGGTAGGATTTATCTCGGATTTGCCGACGGAGCTTGTCGCGGCCTTCCGGGCGACCCTGGAAGAGGTGCTGGAAGCAGACCTGATTGTCCATGTCCGTGATATCACTCATTTGGATACGGGGGCGCAGCGACAGGATGTGCTGGATGTACTGGATCGCCTCGGGGTCGATACGGACGATACGGGCAGCTATCTGGAAATCCTGAACAAGATCGACATTCTAGATGAAGACGCACGTGAGAAGCTTTTCAACAGTGTCGCACGGGAAGAAGGGCAGGTTGCCATTTCCGCTGTGACAGGTGAGGGGACGGCAGCGTTCCTGGCACTCATCGAAGAGAAACTGACGGCGAAACAGAAAATTCTGGAGCTTGATATCCCGGCGGAAGACGGGGCCACACTCTCCTGGATTTACCGCCATGGCACAGTGCTGGAGCGCACGGACCGGGACGACAAGGTGCATATCGAGGCAAAGTTCTCGCCGGAAAATCTGGGTCGGCTAGAGAAAATTCTTAAAAATCAGTCGTAAATTTCTGTTTTTATTGATTTAATTTATCTTCCGCGCGGACTTCGTTCCAGACTTCATCCATTTCTTCAAGACTGGAATTGTCTAGCGATTTTCCTTTATTTTCAATTCGTTGCTCGACAATCTGAAAGCGGCGAATAAATTTACGATTGGCGGATCGGAGGACTGTTTCGGGCTCCAGCTCAAGATGCCGCCCCAGATTGGCGAGCACGAAGAGAAGATCGCCATATTCCTCGGCAATGCGTTCCTTGCCGCCGTTCTTATTGATTTCTGCGCGAAGTTCGCCGAGTTCTTCTTCGATCTTATCGAACACAGGCGCAATTGATGGCCAGTCAAACCCGACACGGGCTGCACGCTTCTGAAGCTTCACGGCGCGGGTAAGCGCGGGCAGGGTTTCCGCAACGCCATCAAGGGCGGAGAGGGCTTTGTCGCTATCCTTCTTTTTTGCGGCGCGTTCCTGGGCTTTGGTTTCTTCCCAGGCCGTGGTCTGGGCTTCTGCGGTTGCGATATCGGCGCTCCCGAACACATGGGGATGACGGCGGATCATCTTCTCTGAAATGGCGGAAATCACGTCATTAAAGTCAAAATCGCCGGCTTCTTTCGCCATCTGAGCATAGAACACCACCTGAAACATCAAGTCGCCAAGTTCGTCCTTCAACTCCGCCATGTCGTTTTGGGCAATGGCCTCGGCCACCTCATAGGCTTCCTCGATCGTGTG
>NZ_JARGOQ010000064.1 GCF_029233945.1 Sneathiella sp.
GGTGCGCGTCTTTATCGACTATCTCGTCGAACATTTCCGCCCCCTGCCGCATTAGGAGTTTCTATGCCGAGTTGGAATAGATATATTCAATTTGGATGATAGAGCAACCTTAACAGGAATTATTCCTTCAGCGCGTCGCCGAGGGCGTCCTTGATTTCGTCGTCGTAATCATATTCGCGCTCGCTGTCGGGCTCTTCGTCCGTTTCCTCGGGCGCAGGCTCCGCCGGAGCCTCTTCCGCCGCGTCTGCATCGGCTTCAGCATCCTTCTTAAAGGCCTCGAACTCATCGCGGAGGTCATCCCCCTCTTCGATGGGGTCTTCCTCCTTGCTTTCATTCAGCGTGGGAAGCGGTTCACGGGTCAGGCGGCGGCAGGCATCGTCCAGCTGATCAAGATTGCCGTAATTGATGGTCACCGTGCCGCGCCCATCGGCGAAGTGATCGATTACCACCGCCATGCCGATCGCATTGGTGAGATCGTCTTCAAGTTCCCGCACATCCGGGCTCTTCTCAACCTTCGCGGCCTTGGGTGTGCGGGGACTTTTCGCCTCATCGCCCGGCTCCCCCTCACCCTTTTTCGCCAGCTTTTCTGCGGCCCGAACGCTCAATCCCTCCGCGACGATCTTTTTCGCGAGCTTCTCCGCATTCTCGTGATTTATCAGCGCGCGCGCGGCGCCCGCGGACAAGCTTCCTTCCCGCACCATCGTTTGAACCGTGGCGGGCAAGGTTAAAAGCCGCATCATATTGGCGACATGAGTCCGGCTCTTGCCGACATGAAGTGACAGGCTCTCCTGGGTGTGATCAAACTCCCCCATCAGCCGCTTATAGGCTTCCGCCTCCTCGATCGAGGAGAGGTCTTCGCGCTGAATATTCTCGATCAGCGCAATTTCCATCGTCTCCGCGTCGGTCAGCTCCTTGATGATGACCGGCACGGTGTGAAGCTGTGCTTTTTGCGCCGCCCGCCACCGGCGCTCGCCCGCGACAATCTCATATTCGCTATAGCTGCCCGGATTGCGACGCACCAGAATAGGTTGCAGAACGCCTTTTTCCGCGATAGAGGCGGAAAGACTCTCCAAAGCCTCTACGTCCCAGTCGAGACGCGGCTGATACTGGTTGGCGCGCAGCTGTTCCACCGGGACTTCCTTGGCCGAGCGGACCTTATCCAGATCGGCGTAATCCGTGGCCGCGTCATCGCCAAGGAGGGCGGACAATCCCCGCCCCAGTTTCTTTTTTGAGCTATCGTCAGACATCACTTATTCACATTCCAGCCTGTCAGGCTGCGTTCAGATGGCGTTCCCGCCGGATCACTTCACTGGCAAGGCGGATATAGGCCTGGCTGCCGGCGCAGCGATGATCATAGATCAGCACGGGCTTGCCATGGCTGGGCGCTTCGGAAATCCGCACATTGCGGGGAATAACGGTCCGATAGACTTTCTCGCCGAGAAAATCGCGGACATCCTGCGCGACCTGCAAGGAGAGATTATTCCGCTTGTCGAACATGGTCAAGACAACACCCTGGATTTCCAGCGCCGGATTGAGGGTCAGGCGCACCCGCTCGATCGTCTTGATCAGCATACTGAGGCCTTCAAGGGCGAAAAACTCGCATTGCAGCGGCACGACGACGGCATGAACAGCGACCATCGCGTTCAGCGTCAGCAGATTGAGCGACGGTGGGCAGTCGATCAGGATATAATCATAGTCACCGCGCACTTCGGACACGGCATCATACAGCCGATGGCTGCGGCGCGGCAGCTCGATCAGCTCCAGCTCTGCGCCGGAAAGATCGGCGGTGGACGGGACGAGGTCAAGCTGCGGGATATTTGTCTTGTGGATCGCCGTCTGGATGGATGTCTCCCCCATTAACACGCCATAAACGTTATGTTCCCGGTCCTCCCGGCCAATGCCGAAGCCTGTGCTGGCATTTCCCTGCGGATCGATATCGATAATCAGGACTCTCTGGCCGATCGCGGCCAGGGCCGTTGCCAGGTTGATGGTTGTCGTCGTTTTGCCGACACCACCTTTTTGGTTGGCAATGGCCAGAATACGCGCCGTTGCCGAATTGCGAAGACTTGCAACATCCTTACTCATGATTCTCTGCCTCTCCTGACGATGATCGGCGGCGCAATCCCGTGATTTTCAGGATGTAGCCGTCTTCACTTGTTAAACTACGATGCTTTTCGACATCCATAATCCAACATTTAGAGGCTTTGGTCAATTCCTCATCTACATCTTGTCCCTTTAAAAAGAAAAATTCTGTGTCCATTTTGGCAAAGGGCGCGGCGAGGTCGAGCAGTTTATCGAGAGGGGCAAGCGCCCGGGCGGAGATTACGTCGGCGGAAAAGGGCGGAATCTCCTCGATCCGCCCCCGATGCAAGGTGAGATTGGCCGATGTTTCACGTGAAACATTGCTCATGAAAAGACATTTGCGCTGATCGCTCTCGACGGCATGGACATCGAAGTCACTGCAGATTGCAACGACCAGCGCCGGAAAGCCTGCTCCGCTCCCCAAATCGACCCAACTGCCGTTCTCACGGTTTGTTCGCGACAGAAGCTGGAAGCTATCCAGCATATGTCGACGCCAGAGATCCTTGAGGGTCGACTTTCCGACGAGATTGATGGCCTTCTGCCATTTCTGGAGAAGCGCCGCATAAATCGACAGCCGGTCCAATGTTTCACGTGAAACATTGCTCACCTCGAAAAATCCGCCAGGTCCGAGAGGAGTTGGCTGATCAGCCATGTTGGCGATGCGCCCCGCGCTTTACATGGGACAAGAGCGCCGTCAGGGCCGCCGGGGTGACCCCGGAAATACGCGCCGCCTGCCCCAGGGTCGTCGGGCGAGCCTCCATGAGTTTCTGCCGCACCTCATTCGAAAGCCCCGCAACCTGATCAAACCGGAGCGATTCCGGAAGCAGTAGAGATTCGTCTTTGCGGAAATCCTGAATATCGGACTTCTGCCGCTCCAGATAGCCGCTGTACTGGGCATCAATGGCGAGCTGCTCCAGGATATCCGGCTTGATTTCGGAGACCTCCGGCCAGATGCGGGCTATATCCTCAATTCCAATATCCGGATAGGCGAGCAGGCCCGCCGCCGTCCGGCGCACGCCGTCCTGATTGACATTGAGGCCATGGCGACGCGCCTCATTCGGTGTAAGGCTAAGGTCATCAAATAAGACCCGCGCCTTCTTCAGACTATCCGTCTTTTCCTTAAACAGCGCCGCCCGTTCCGTTCCCACGCAGCCAATGTCCATGCCAAGGCCGGTCAGCCGCTGGTCCGCGTTGTCGGCGCGCAAGATCAGCCGGTATTCGGCGCGAGAGGTAAACATGCGATAAGGCTCCTTCGTACCGCGTGTCACCAGATCATCAATCATCACCCCGATATAGGCATCTGCGCGGTCGAGAATGATATCCTCCCCGCCCCCGGCCTGACGCGCGGCATTGAGACCAGCCATCAGCCCCTGCGCCGCCGCCTCTTCATAGCCAGTCGTGCCGTTAATCTGCCCCGCCAGATAAAGATTTTTAAGGCGGCGGGTTTCCAATGTGGGCTTTAATTCGCGCGGATCGACGAAATCATATTCGATCGCATAGCCGGGCCGATACCATTCGACCCTTTCAAGGCCCGGAATGGACCGGAGAAAGGCCATCTGCACATCTTCGGGCAGTGAGGTCGACATACCATTCGGATAGATCGTGTCATCATCGAGACCTTCCGGCTCCAGGAATATCTGATGGCTCGATTTATCGGCGAAGCGAACCACCTTATCCTCGATGGAGGGACAATAGCGCGGGCCCGTTCCCTCAATCTGACCGGAATACATCGGCGCGCGATGGAGATTGTCGCGGATAATCCGGTGGGTTTCCTCCGTCGTCGCCGTGATATGACAGGAAATCTGCGGTGTCGTGATACTCTTGGTCAGGAAAGAGAAAGGCACGGGAACATCATCCCCGGGCTGTTCCTCCAGCACCGGCCAGTTGATTGTTTTTCCATCGAGCCGCGCGGGCGTGCCGGTTTTAAGCCGCCCGAGCTCGAACCCGGCGCGCTCCAACGTGACGGAAAGGCCGTTGGACGGCGCATCGCCGATCCGCCCGGCCGGGATTTTCTTCTCTCCCAGATGGATGAGGCCGCGCAAAAATGTCCCGGTGGTCAGGATCACCTTGCCGGCGGGGATCTCCTCCCCCTCCGCTGTGATCACCCCGGAAACCACACCCTCATGGACAATCAAATCCTCCACCGCGGCGGCGCGGATCGTCAGATTCTCCTGGGAGGCAAGCGCGGCCTGCATGGTCTCGCGATAGAGTTTGCGATCGGACTGCGCGCGCGGGCCCCGAACGGCGGGACCTTTGCGGCGATTGAGAAGACGGAACTGAATTCCGGCCGCATCGGCCACCCGGCCCATCACCCCGTCCAGCGCGTCAATCTCCCGCACCAGATGGCCCTTACCCAATCCGCCGATGGCGGGGTTGCAGGACATTTCGCCAATGGTTTCGAGCTTATGGGTGATCAGGAGAGTGGACGCCCCAAGGCGCGCGGAAGCCGCCGCCGCCTCGCAGCCCGCATGCCCCCCACCGATGACAATGACATCATATCCGCTCATAACCAAACCCTTATGGATAAGAGGCCTTACATATAGAGTTACCCCGTTTTTGACAAGCGGGGAAAGCGACTCATTCCGGAATGTTTCACGTGAAACATCGATTATTAGGCGGCGGGAAATGTTTCACGTGAAACATTGGCCGAAATTCTATTTTCCGATACAAAAATCGCCGAAAATGACATCGAGAATATCTTCCACATCGACCCGCCCCGTAATCCGCCCCAAGGCGCGGACGGCGAGTCGCACATCCTCCGCCGCGAGTTCAGGCTCCCGCGCCGCTTCAAACCGGCGGAGCGCGTCCACGCATTCTTCCAGCGCCTGACGATGGCGAAGCCGGGTGAGCGCTGGCGCGCCGGAAAGATCGAGCCGCTCCGTCACATCCTTCTCAAGCGCGGCCATAAACCCGTCAACCCCCTCCCCCGATTTCACGGACAGGGAGAAAAGTCGTTTTGCCGGATCATTCCGGATATCCTTTCCGCCCAAATCCGCCTTATTAATCAGGAGGTAATCATTCTTTTCGAAAAGATCGGTAAATTCCGGTGGAATATCGGGCGCGTCCTGTGTCGTCATAAAAAGGCGGATATCAGCCGCTGCCGCCCGTGCCCGTGCCCGGCGCACGCCCTCCCGCTCGATAACATTTTCGGAGTCCCGCAGTCCCGCCGTATCGGCGATGGTCACGGGATAACCTGCAAGGTCCATCGGCACCTCGATAATATCCCGGGTCGTGCCCGCCTCATCGGAGACAATCGCCGCCTCCTTCCGGGCGAGGGCATTGAGGAGGCTTGATTTTCCCACATTCGGCTGACCCAGGATGACAACGTCCAGCCCTTCGCGGATTTTCTCGCCCCGATGTCCATCCGCCAAATGAGATTCTATTTCCGCCCGCAAGTCGGCAATCTTCGGGGTGATCGCGACGGCGACGCTGTCCGGGAGATCCTCATCGGGAAAATCGATATCGGCTTCCAGATGGGCGAGCGCGCCGATTAACGTCTCCCGCCAGCCATCATAAAGACGGCCAAGCTCCCCCTGCATCTGGCGGAGCGCCTGTCGCGCCTGGGCTTCCGTCTCCGCATTGACAAGATCGCCAAGCCCTTCGGCCTCGGTCAAATCCATCTTGCCATGTTCGAACGCGCGGCGGGTAAACTCCCCGGGTTCTGCCGGACGAAAGCCATCAAAGGCAGAGAGTTCCCCAAACAGCGCCGTCAGGATCGCGGGCCCCCCATGCAAATGCAGCTCCACCACATCTTCGCCCGTGAAACTGTTCGGTGCAGGGAAAATGATGGCAAGTGACTGATCTATAAGGGATTTGTCTTGTCTTCTATATATGGGACATAGCACCGCGCGGCGTGCCTTGGGCCGTGGCTTCCTGCTCAACCCTTCAAGCGCCGCCATCGCACCGGGCCCGGAAATCCGCACCACTGCCACACCGGCACGGCCCCGCCCGCTCGCGAGCGCGAAGATAGTTTCACTGAAACTCATGGCGATATCCGATCCCGCTGAGGCGGCTATTTATCCTCATTCGTGGGATTATTGAATTGCGACCAGAATATCTTCTGCATCTGGTCGAAACCCTGCACCCCGACCGGAAACCAGGTCTTCATCATATTTTCCGGATCGAGATTGGCGATATTTTCGAGCATCTTCGCCTGCAGCTCCTTCATCACCGCCTCCTGCATTCTCTCAACCTCGGGAAGACCGAGAAATGTTCTTGCTTCCTGCGGTGTACAATCAATATCAACAGTAATCTTCATGAGCGGCTCACTCCTCATTGATCCGACGGCGGTTGCTCTGCTACAACAAACGGCAACTGCTTCCTTATACCGGATTTGGGGGCTAAAAACAGGGTTATAGATGAAAAATTTACTGAAGCTTGAGACCAGCCCCTATCTTCTTCAGCATCAGGACAACCCGGTGCATTGGCAGCCCTGGAGTGCGGAAACCCTTGCGCTCGCCAAAAAAGAGGGCAAACCGATCCTGCTTAGCGTCGGTTATGCGGCCTGTCACTGGTGCCATGTGATGGCGCATGAAAGCTTCGAGAAAGAGGAAACCGCCGCGTTGATGAACGATTTGTTCGTCAATATCAAGGTGGACCGGGAGGAACGGCCCGATATCGACCAGATTTACCAGAGCGCCCTCGCCCTCCTCGGCGAACAGGGCGGCTGGCCACTCACCATGTTCCTCAATTCCAGCGGGGAGCCGTTCTGGGGCGGCACGTACTTTCCGCCGGAGAATTCCTATGGCCGGCCCGGTTTTCAGAATGTGTTGCAGACGGTCTCGAACATTTTCAAGAATGAGCCCGAGAAAGTCACAAAAAACCGGGATGCGCTGAAAACCGCGCTGAAATCCCTCAATGACACGCAAGAGGGCGAGCGACCGAAGCTCACCCTTGAGGTCCTGGAGCGGATCGCCGCTCGCTATGCGGAGGAGGCGGACCCGGTCCATGGCGGGATCGGTTCGGCGCCGAAATTCCCGCAAACCTATGTGCTGGAGAATATCTGGCGGAGCTATCTCCGCACCGGGAAGGCCGCGCTTTCCGAGGTCGTGATCAAGGCGCTCACCAGCATGTCGCAGGGCGGTATCTACGATCATCTCGGCGGCGGTTTCGCGCGTTACTCCACCGATGCGGAGTGGCTTGCGCCGCATTTCGAGAAGATGCTCTATGATAATGCGCAAATTCTCGATTTGCTTCTCATCGTGCATCACGAGACAAAATCGGAGCTGTTTGAGGAGCGTATCCGCGAGACCGTGGGATGGTTGCTTCGCGAGATGGTGACGGAGGAAGGCGGCTTCGCGGCCACCATCGATGCGGATTCCGAGGGCGTGGAGGGAAAGTTCTACACTTGGTCAAAGACGGAAATTGATGACCTTCTCGGGGAACATGCTCCGCATTTTAACGAGATCTACGGCATCCTCCCGGAAGGAAACTGGGAAAATACTAATATTATCAGTCGGTTGAAATATCCGGATCGTCTCGATGAAGAAAGTGAGGCGGCGTTGGCGCCATGGCGCCAGACGCTGTTCGAGTATCGCGAAAGCCGCATCCGTCCGGGTCTCGATGACAAGGTCCTGACCGACTGGAACGGCCTGATGATTGCCACTCTCGCCCGCGCCGGACAATATTTCGAGGAAGTGCACTGGATCGACGCGGCGGAGCGGGCCTTTGTCGCCCTGACAACTCATTCCATGGAAAGCACCGGTCGCCTCTATCATAGCTACCGCCTTGGTCGGGCGCTGCATACGGGCCTTCTTGATGATTATGCCAATATGGCGCGCGCCGCTCTCATCCTTCATGAGGTGACGGGAAAGGCTTTCTATCTGGAGCGCGCCGAACAATGGGCCCAAATCCTCAACAACCATTTCTGGGATGAAAGTGGCGGCGGATATTTCTACACCGCCGATGATGCGGAAGCCCTGATCGTGCGGAGCAAGAACGCGGCCGATAATGCCGTTCCGTCCGGCAATGGTGTGATGCTGGAGGTACTCGCAAAGCTGCATTTGCTCACCGGCGCGCGGGAACCGTTCGAGAAGGCGACCAATCTGCTCCGCTGTTTTTCCGCTGAGCTGGCACGCAATTTCTTCCCGCTCGCCACCCTTCTCAATAATTTCGAGACATTGGTCAACGCCCGGCAGGTCATCATCGTCGGCAACCGAAGCGATGCGGAAGCAATTGATCTTCTTAATGTTTTAAAGGATGTGAGCCTTCCTTCGAAAGTCGTGAATGTGTTGGAGGATACGGATACCCTGCCCTTCGACCATCCGGCAAAAGGAAAGGATAAGCTGGATGGAAAACCCACCGCCTATCTCTGCACCGGGCCGACCTGCTCACTCCCGGCGAATAACGTCGCCGCCTTCGCCGCGCTTCTGAAGGAGGCCACCGCGCATGGCGCAGCTTAGTTTGCACAGCCCCGTCGGTGATTTGACCGTGACCGAGGAAGACGGGAAGATCATCTCGCTCGACTGGGGATGGGTACCGGAGCAATGGCAATCGGCAACGCCGATTCTCGAAGAGGCAGCGGCACAGCTCAATCGCTATTTTGATGCGGAAATCGGCGATTTCGATCTCCCGCTTGACCCGCCGGGCACGGAATTCCAGAAGAAAGTCTGGGCGGAGATGCTGAAGATCCCGGCCGGAAAGACCAAAAGCTATGGGGAGATTGCGAAGATCCTGAAATCCGCGGCGCAGCCGGTGGGCACGGCCTGCGGCGCAAACCCCATTCCGATCATTATTCCCTGCCACCGGATCCTGGCGGCGGGGGGCAAGATGGGCGGTTATTCCGGCGAGGGCGGATTGGAGACGAAACAGGCGCTGCTCCGGCTCGAAAATGCCTTGCCAAATGAGCAACAATCGCTTGATATATAATAAAAATTCGCGGGCGCGATAAAAAAGGAAAATAAGATGACAAAAGCAATCGTACAGCATGAACATGGCGGTCCCGAAACCATGAAATGGGAGGAAGTCACACTTGGCAAGCCCGGGCCCGGAGAGGCGCGCGTCCGCCATACGGCTGTTGGCCTCAATTATATCGATGTTTATTTTCGCACCGGGCTTTATCCCGCTCCGCTCCCGCTCACGACGGGGATGGAGGCTGCCGGCGTGATCGAGGAGCTGGGCGACGGTGTCACCGGGTTTAACGTCGGTGATCGCGTGGCCTATGCGGGGCGGCCCATCGGTGCCTATTCGGAAGCGCGGATTATGCCCGTCGATAACCTGATCGTGCTTCCCGACAGCATCGATGACCAGACAGCGGCCGCGATGATGCTCCAGGGGATGACAACGGAATATCTGCTGAAACGAACGTTTCACGTGAAACAAGGCGATACCATCCTGTTCCACGCGGCGGCGGGCGGCGTTGGCCTTTTTGCCTGTCAATGGGCGAAACATATCGGTGCGACGGTGATCGGGACCGTGGGATCGGAGGAAAAGGCGGAACTCGCGAAAGCTCATGGCTGCACTCATACAATCCTCTATCGGGAGGAGGATTTTCAGGAAAAGGTCATGGAAATTACCGACGGCAAGGGCGTCCCCGTCGTCTATGACGCCATCGGCAAGGACACGTTCGAGAAATCCCTCGATTGCCTCTCCCCGCGTGGCCTGATGGTGTCCTTCGGGAACTCGTCGGGGCCCGTCACCGGCGTCGATCTTGCCATTCTCGGCGCGAAAGGATCGCTCTATGTCACTCGCCCGTCGCTAATGGTCTATAACGCCACCCGGCCAGAGCTGGAACAATCGGCAGGCGATCTGATGAAGCATATCAGCAACGGCGCGATCAAGGTCAATATCGGCCAGACCTACCCGCTCAGCGAAGCCCGCAAGGCCCATGAGGACCTCGAAGGCCGCAAAACCACAGGCTCGACGGTGTTTACGGTCTGATTTGCCTTGACAGTAATTACTTTTGTAATTACATATGCGTCATGAATTAATCGGGCATTGTGATGTTAAACGATAACGGCAAAAAATCAGACGGCTTTGAAACCAAGCTGCGCAAGACAGGAAGTGCCGTGGGGGCGACAATCCCCGCGGAATTCCTGCGTCAGCTTGAATTAAAGGCCGGTGACAAAGTGACTGTCAGCGTTGAAGATAACGGCGTGAAAATTGTCAAGTCCGATCCGGAATTTGATGCTGATATGGCCCATTATGAGATGATAGAAGAACGTTTTGCCCCGGCATTCCGGAAACTGGCGGAATAATGACGCTTCATTTACCGTCAAAGGCGGTAATGCTGGCTATTCACAAAAAACAGTTGGAACGGTTCGGCGGGGCGCCCGGCATCCGCGATGAAGGCGGTATCGATGCCGCTCTCGCCCGGCCTCACCAGCTGATCGCTTATGGCGGCGGTGAAGATGTCGATATCTTCCAGATTGCCGCCTCGCTGATGTACAGCATCACCAAGAACCGGCATCCTTTTGCCGACGGCAACAAGCGGGTTGGACTTGCCATGTTATTGTTAACGCTGCGCTCCAACGGCTGGTCCCTCGATATCACGAATGATCAGGCCATCGCCACAACCCTAAAAATTGCAGATGGCACGATGAGCGAGAATGAACTCGTCATCTTCTGCCGCGAGAAATCCGTGTCTCTCACCGACTAAAAAAGGCGCCCGATTGAGGCGCCTTTTTCTATGTAAGTGTTTGAAGTTTTTTACGTATTCATGGAATCGAAGAAATCATCGTTGGTTTTGCTGCTTTTCAGTTTATCGAGCAGGAATTCCATGGCGTCGGTGGTTCCCATCGGGTTGAGGATACGACGGAGGACCCACATTTTCTGCAAGGTGGCCTTGTCGACCAGCAACTCTTCTTTCCGGGTGCCAGATTTCGTGATGTCGATGGCCGGGAAGACACGCTTGTCGGAAAGCTTGCGATCGAGGATGATTTCAGAGTTACCCGTGCCCTTGAATTCCTCGAAAATAACTTCGTCCATGCGCGATCCCGTTTCGATCAGGGCGGTGGCGACGATGGTCAGCGAGCCCCCCTCCTCGATATTCCGGGCGGCACCGAAGAACCGTTTCGGGCGCTGCAGGGCATTCGCGTCCACACCGCCGGTCAGGACCTTACCGCTGGACGGAACCACCGTGTTATAGGCGCGGGCGAGACGGGTGATACTGTCGAGCAGGATAACCACATCGCGCTTATGCTCGACCAGGCGTTTTGCCTTCTCAATGACCATTTCAGCGACCTGTACATGGCGCGAGGCAGGCTCATCGAAGGTGGAACTCACCACTTCGCCGTTGACCGAACGCTTCATGTCCGTCACTTCCTCGGGCCGTTCGTCGATCAAAAGAACGATGAGATAGACTTCCGGATTATTGGTAGTGATGGAATTGGCGATATTCTGCAACAGGACGGTCTTACCGGTCCGGGGCGGCGCGACAATCAGGGCGCGCTGGCCTTTACCCTGCGGTGAGACAAGGTCGATCACCCGGGCGGAATTGATATTGTCAGCTGTCGGATCGGGGGTTTCCAGCTTGATACGTTCATCTGGATAAAGCGGGGTGAGGTTATCGAAATTGATCTTGTGGCGGGCTTTTTCAGGGTCTTCAAAATTAATCTTCTGCACTTTCAGGAGGGCGAAATATCGCTCCCCATCCTTCGGGCTTCTGATCTGCCCTTCCACGGTGTCGCCCGTTCGAAGCGAAAATCGGCGGATCTGGCTTGGGCTGACATAGATATCATCCGGCCCGGCAAGATAGTTTGCATCGGGCGAGCGGAGGAAGCCAAAACCGTCCTGCAGGATTTCGAGAACCCCGCCGCCGGTGATTTCGGCGCCGTTTTCGGCCTCATATTTAAGGATAGCGAAAAGCTGTTCCTGCTTGCGCAGGGTGGAGGCGTTTTCAATCTCGCGCGTTTCCGCCAGTTCAAGGATTTCTGACGGAGATTTTTTCTTAAGCTCTTGAAGATTCATCTATTTTACTACGCTGTATATGGAAGATAAAGGGATTAACAGATCACAATATGACGGAAAAGTCGGAAACCGATGAGGTTAGGTCTTATGAAAATTGCTTATGTATTCGTAATGCAATGAGACCGTGGAACAGAGATTGTCCAAATGAAGTTACGCTTCTATTGCCAGCTTTATGGGAATTAGTCAAATGAAATATGCGAATTTTAGCGGCTGTCAAAAAGGTTTCACAACCACCAAAATCACGATGCCGATCACCAGAACGGTCGGTATCTCGTTGATGAGGCGGTAGAATTTCGCGGGACGTGTATTTTCATCCGCCTCGAACTCTTTACGCCATTTTGACAGGTTGCCATGAAATCCGGCCATCAGGAACACCAGGGTCAATTTAAGCCATATCCAGGGCTCACTCCAATCGACAATCCCCGGGGTAAATAGCAATAAACCGCCAAAAATAAAGGTCATGATCATGGCCGGGTTGATAATCCCGCGAAGCAGCCGTCGTTCCATAACCTTGAAGGTTTCCGACATCTCGGAGCCCAGCGCCGCCTCCGCATGATAGACAAAGAGGCGCGGCAGATAAAACATCCCCGCCATCCAGGCAATAACCGAGATAATATGCAGGGATTTCACCCAGGGGTAAATATCAGCCAGAATGTCGTCCAAGGTCGCCCCTCTTGATAAACCGTCAATTACATCCGCTATTTACGAGATTTTGCGTCATGACGCCAGCATCAAACAATCTTTAAATCCGGACGGGCAGATCTTTGCGCCGTTCTCACTTCTAATTCCAGGGCCGGAGAGGCCTTTTACCATATCAGCAAGGCCATTGATAAAATCCGCATGAACGCCAACTGTCGGGATGCGGTGATACTCCTGAACGCCAGCTTCCCCGGCGAGCTTGGCATATTCGATATCGAGCTCGACCAGCGTTTCCGAATGCTCCGAGACGAACGCAATCGGCACGATGACAAGGCTGATCCCTTCTTCGCCCGCGCGATGGATTTCAGTTTCTGTCGAGGGTTCCAGCCATTTCATCGGTCCGACACGGCTCTGGTAACAGACTTTCCAGTCGAGATTTTCCGCC
The DNA here is from genome assembly GCF_029233945.1 of Sneathiella sp. Lineage (GTDB taxonomy): Bacteria > Pseudomonadota > Alphaproteobacteria > Sneathiellales > Sneathiellaceae > Sneathiella. The sequence continues at coordinate 13,073 of NZ_JARGOQ010000064.1, forward strand.
CCCAGTTTTTGGACGACTTTTTGCGCCGTTTGCTCCACCTGCCATTGATAGGGATCGCCGTCATCGACAATTTTCTGCGGCAATCCATGGGCGGAAAAGAGCAGGCGAAAGGGTTTTCCCTGCAACTCTTCGAGTTTTGGCGCGATCAGTTCCGCATAGGCCGAAATCAACCCCGCTTCCGTCGGATAACAACATAACCCGACCGCCGGGGCCTCAAGACCCGCTTTATCCGCCGCGTCTTGCCAGTCTTTCACGGAAGAGGCGCTGGTAGTCGAGGAAAACTGCGGATAAAGCGGCAACAGGATGACCTCATCCGGGTTCCAGTCTTTGACCTTTCGCGCAACGTCATCGGCAAAGGGATGCCAATATCGCATGCAGATAAAGGTCTTAAATACATCCTCACTGCCGTCATTCAGGCGGTTTTCCAAGGCGTCGGCCTGGGCTTTCGTTTGCGGCAGGATCGGGGACGCACCGCCCAGAAAAGCATAAATTTCCTGCGCGACGGGCGCGCGGCGGCGGGAAATCAGCTTCGCCACCAGCCAGCGAAACGGTGTGGGCAACCGGATAATCGCCGGATCATAAAAGAGATTAAACAGGAATGGCTCCACCGCCTCCGGCTTATCGGGGCCGCCAAGATTGAACAGGATAACCGCTTTCTTTGCCATGTCTTTCCTTTACGCCCCGCGAATCAGTTCGGCAAGCCGTGCGACATTTTCGGGCGGCGTTTGCGGGACAATCCCGTGACCGAGATTAAATATAAAGGGCTTTTTACCCAACGTTTCAAGGATTTGATTGATGCGATCTTCCATCGCGGATCCCCCGGAAACCAGCAGCATCGGATCAAGATTACCCTGCACCGGTACCAGTGATTGCACCTCCCGCGCGGCCCAGTCGAGCGGTGTGCCTGTATCAAGGCTGACCGCGGTGACGCCTGTCTCCCTCACGAAGTCGATAATATTGCCGCCTACGCCCTTGGGAAAGCCAATGACGGGCAATTCGGGATACTGGGTACGGAGACCCTCCACAATCCGTTTTGTCGGCTCTATGGCCCATTTCCTGAATTCATCATCGGGAAGCACGCCGGCCCAGGTATCGAAAATCTGGATCACCTCTGCCCCGGCGGCGACTTGCTTCAGGAGATATTCCGTTGTGGATTCAACAAGGATATCCATCATCGCACCGAAACCTTGCGGATCGCTGTAGGCCCAGTTCTTGATATGGGCGTAATCCTTCGATCCGCGCCCCTCAACCATATAGGTCGCGACAGTCCAGGGGGCTCCGGCAAAGCCGATAAGCGTGCAGTCTTTCGGGATTGACTGGCTCAATCGGCCAACGGTCTCATACACGGGATCGAGGGTTTTATGAATGGCCGTTACATCCAGCTTGCCAAGCTCTTTGGCGCTGCGGATGGGATCAAGCACCGGTCCCTCGCCTTCACGATAAGCAAGCGGTTGACCAAGCGCATGGGGAATGAGGAGGATATCCGCAAAGAGGATGGCCGCATCCATGCCGTAACGACGAAGAGGCTGTAATGTGACTTCCTCGGCAAGGGCAGGATTATAGCAAAGATCGAGAAAGTTGCCTGCATCGGCCCGGGTTGCGCGATATTCAGGAAGATAGCGCCCCGCCTGACGCATTAGCCAGAAAGGTGGTCTTGTCAGCACTTCCCCTGACAGGCTTTTCAGCAGGGGCTTGTTTGTTGAAACTTTCACGCTATTCCCTTCCCGGAATCTTATCCCTTTAAATAATATATTTAAATAAAAGGTGGTAGTTGTTGTTGTATGCAGTGTGTAACGGGGATTAAATCTTATCCCCGCCCTTTATAGAAATTCTGGGGATAAAAACCAACCTTTCACATAATTGTTGATATCTACGGGAGAAGGCGTCATTTGGCCCACATAAAAATCGGGGATTGCGGGGATAAGTTATTTTCGTCAGGCCAATCCGGAAAATATACCCGTTTTTCGGAGAAACAATTTTTCTTACCCACAGCCGGATAAAGCAGCGTTTAAAAAACACCCGAGCGGGGAGGAATTTTTTGGGCTTTCCCGAACAGCCATGTTATCCCTGTTATTCACACTACTCACAGGACACCCAAGCAGCGATATGTCGGAATTTCATCTTCATCTGGTATCGGATTCGACCGGGGAAACCCTGCAATCCATGACCAAGGCCGCGCTGGTTCAGTTTGAGGGGATTTCCCCGGTCGAGCATGTCTGGACCCTGACGCGGACCGTGCGGCAGCTGGATGATATCCTTGAATCCATTGTGAAAAAACCAGGTCTGGTGCTTTATACACTGGTCAATAAGGAAATGCGCGATGTGTTGGAATTGGGCTGTCAGCGTGTCGGTGTGCCTTGCGTTTCCGTGCTCGATCCGGTGCTGGCGGCCTTCTCGACTTTTCTGGGCCAGGAAATCCGCCGCCTGCCCGGTCGGCAGCATATGCTGGACAAGAACTATTTCGGCCGGATCGAGGCATTGAACTTCACCATGGCCCATGATGATGGCCAGATGACCGATGATCTCTATGAAGCACAGATCGTCCTTGTCGGGGTGTCGCGCACGTCGAAAACACCGACATCTTTCTATCTCGCGCATCGCGGCTATAAAACGGCAAATATTCCAATCGTACCCAGCATTCCCCTGCCGGACTCCCTTTTTAATCTCAACAAGAGGACAATGGTCGTTGGTCTGACAACAAGCCCGGACCGACTGTCCCAGATCCGCAAGAACCGCCTGCTTAGCCTCAATCAGAAGGTCGATACGGACTATGTGGACCGCGAGCGGATCAAGGAAGAGGTGATTTTCGCGCGCAAGCTCTGCACCCGTGAAGGATGGCCGATTATCGATGTCTCCCGCCGGTCGGTGGAGGAAACCGCCGCGCAGATCATCACCCTCTATAACCGCCGCAAGGAAGAAACCCGGGACAGAATGCTGTGACCGAGACCGAGCTTGTCCTGGCATCGCAAAGCCTGTCCCGCGCCCGGATATTGGAGCGCGCGGGACTCGAATTTCATATTCTGCCCGCAAATGTCGATGAAGATGAGGTTAAGCACGCCATGCGGGGCGCCGGGGCGCCCGCGTCCGATACGGCAGTGGCATTGGCTGAACTCAAAGCCTCCCGCGTGTCCCGGCAGATACCGGAAGGTTTTGTCATTGGCGCGGACCAGATCCTTGACTGTAATAACATCTGGTTCGACAAGCCCGTCGATATGGATCATGCGCGGGCGCATCTGCTCAGTTTGCGCGGAAAGACCCATCGCCTTGCCAATGCGGTTTGCGTTGCCAAGGGCGGGGCGGTCCTCTGGCGTCATGTGGATGAGGCGCGGCTGACCATGCGCCATTTTGATGAGGCTTTTCTGGAGAACTATCTTGTGAGTGCGGGAGAGGATATTCTCACCTCCGTCGGGGCCTATCAGCTGGAGCGACTGGGTGCGCATCTTTTTGCTAAGGTTGAGGGAGATTTCTTCTCCATCCTCGGGCTGCCGCTCCTGCCGCTGCTGGATTATCTGCGCGGCCATAAAGTCGGGATATCTGCATGACGGATGAAAAGAGAAAAATCGCCGGTGTGATGGGCTGGCCGATCAGCCATTCCCTCTCCCCGCGTCTGCATGGCTACTGGATCGAGAAATACGGTCTTAATGCGGACTATCGCGCCTGGCCGGTGAAACCCGAAGACCTTCGCGCGACTTTTGCACAGTTAAAAGACGACTGCGCGGCGGAAAGCGGTGTTTTCCGGGGCACCAACCTCACCATCCCGCTTAAAGAAACCGCGTTTGAGGTTGTCGATATCCTTGATCCTTCCGCCAAACGGATTGGTGCAGTCAACACCACTGTGGTAGGTGAGGACGGTCGTTTGACCGGATGGAACACGGATGGGATCGGGTTTACCGACTCGCTTGCTGAGAAAATAGACGTCTCGACGCTATCGGGTGGAACGGCGCTTATATTGGGCGCGGGCGGTGCTTCGCGGGCCGTTGCCGTCGCGCTGAGTGATCTCGGTGTGGCGAAAATTATTATCTGCAACCGGTCAGGCGCGCGGGCAGAGACCCTTGCCGCGCATATAGGTGACATTGCCCGCGTTGGTCCTTGGGATCGTCGCTCCTCCCTATTGGAGGGGTCGGATATCCTGGTGAATTGCACTAGCCTCGGTATGACCGGGCAGCCGCCGCTTGAAATATCGCTTGGGGGCTTGAAAAAGACCGCTATCGTCAGCGATATTGTCTATGTCCCGTTGGAGACGGACTTGTTGAAACGGGCGCGACGACAGGGAAATATAGCGGTTGATGGCCTCGGCATGCTGCTGCATCAGGCAAAAGCGGGATTTGAGGCCTGGTTCGGCGTAACACCGGAAGTGGACGAAGATTTGCGCCGCCATGTGCTGGATGGATTGAAAGGGAAATAATATGTTGCTTGTGGGCCTGACCGGATCTATCGGCATGGGAAAGTCAACCGTTGCCGGGATGTTTCG
>NZ_JARGOQ010000065.1 GCF_029233945.1 Sneathiella sp.
CAGATCGCCATCAGGATATTCCCGCCCGACGCCTGACGGAGCGGGTGAAACGCCTGATTGATCAGGTTGCCGATGGAAAGCTGCGGGATCATCAGCCGGATATTGCCGTCCTCATCCTTATGAATGGAGGCGGTGGCCGCCTCCTGCGTTTCCGCCTGCGACAGGGCATCGGAAATGCCGTCAACGGTGGCAATGGCGGTGAAGGTGTCGTTCACCCCCGGCGACAGCGCCCTGAGCGCAATTTCCAGCAACAGATTGACGGAGAACTCGATCGGGCTGTCCTCCGAGCGGGAGGGCCGGATCGAAATCTGCTTCTGGATAGCATCGACGGTCTCCTCATCCAGCTCCTGCGTCGCCTTGATCATGACTTCCTCGCCGAGGGTATAGGCGCCGCGCGCCTTCTGGATCTCCAGCGTCACACCCGCCTTTGTCGCAATTTCCGTCAGCTTGTCTTCATTGAGCGAGCCAAGATAACCCGGCTTTCCGGCGATAATGTCAAAGGTGAAATCATCGACCTTCTCCACCGCCTTTTTACGCTCTTTTCTCTCTTCCTCCCCCCGGCTTTTGTTCCGGTCATCGAGAGCGGACTTCAGCTTTCCGGTAATGCTCGCAACCTCATCATCGATGGCCACACTTTGCGAGACATTCCGGACAAAATAGATAAGCTGCATCACACAGAGAGTGGCCAGCACTTCCGCCCCGAGGATGGTAAGGTCGGGCACGAAATCCTGCTCAACGAAGGTCATCGCCAGCAGGGCATAAATAAAGGTTCCGCCAAAAATACCCGCCGTCACCTGGTTCACGATATCGGAGGTAAACCGCTTCAGCATCCGTGGCGCGAGGTTCCCCGCTGCCAGCGCAAAGACAACAAGAACGATGGAATAGGTCAGCGTCAGGGCCGACATCGCGCCGCCTGCAATCACCGACAGGATCGTCCGCGCGGTCTCCGGCGCGAGCTGTTGCAGATACGACTGGAGACTGCCAAGCTCCAGATAGGTTTCCATATAGCCGACAACCAGCGACAGCCCGCCAATCGACAGGGCAATGCCCGCCGGAACGGTTTGCAGCATCACGAACGGGTGGCGCAGAATGCTGAAATTCATCGTACGGTACGCATGTTGGTAAATCCTCTAGCTTTTAGCCAACTAAACACGGTGTTCCGGATTCTCATAGTCAAAGCGGCAACCGGCCTTCCAGGCATTCCGATCATTCCCATGATTTGGAAGTCCTCCCGCAGTTTTCAACATATGCGCCATATGCATGAGATTCCATGTCATAATTGTCAGGTTGCGTTGGGTAAAATCGTTACCGTAGCCGTAGGGCTCTCCATTTTCATTCTCATCTCCGTAGGATGGACCCGGGCCCGCCTCCCCGATCCAGCCGCAATCGGCCTGCGGCGGGATGACATATCCGAGATGCTGCAGGGCATAGAGCATAGTCATGGCGCAATGCTTGATGCCATCTTCATTGCCGGTGATGACCGCGCCGCCGGTCTTGCCATAGTAAAGGCTCTGGCCTTTGTCATTCAGTTCCCCGCTCATCGCGTAGAGCCGTTCGATAATCACCCGGCAGACGGAACTTTCCTCCCCGAGCCAGATCGGCGTGCCGAGGATAAGAATATCCGCCGCCGCCACCTTCTCCCATAATTCGGGCCAGTCATCCCGATCCCAGCCATGCTCGGTCATATCGGGATAGACACCGTAAGCAATCTGGTGAGAGAGCGCATGGATATGTATCACCTCGACCCCATTTCTGCTCATTATCTCCTCGGCAACACCCAGCAGTTTCCGGGTATGGGAGAGATTGCCGTCTTTTTTCAGGGAGCAATTGATAATCACCGCTTTCAGGCCCGAAAAGTCAGTCTTGTTGTCTGTGCAGGTTTGTTCTTGCTGTACAGTGAGTGCCATTTCTCGCTCCTTTGGGACATACTCATTTAAAACAGTCTTTAATTCTAAAGAACGGATGAGGTTTGTTTCAGTTCCATCCAATTGGTTTGCCGCCTCACGAACGGATAAGACTGGCGGCTGAAATTCGTCTGGTTTTACGCGCCTCAATGGGGCGCCTCGTGCAGGGAAAGCCCTGAAATGCGGCGATCTCACCCGGAAAATGAGATATATATCACACTCGCTTATCTTTTTCCTGTCAATCACTTGAAATGACACGGCATCAATGCCAGATGGACCCCTTTAACGCATATGATTTCCAGCCGCATCCTTAAGTTTCGTTGCGAAATATGGAATTTTGCGTAATATTAAAGAAACCTTAACTATCATGAATGGTGGCCCACACGATATGGAATCAACATTCCGGATCATACTGGAGAAATCTTTCGATAACTGTGATCTGCAAGTGCAGGATTACGGTGACGAGCAGTTTTGCCTGATCACGGCGACGGGACCGGTTGACCGCCGCCAGCGGGCAATCATTTTTCGGGAAATCCTCAAAGTCAACAAAACAGGCAACTTCTTCTATATCCTCGACAATCGCGGCGGCTTCGAGATTGAGCTCTCCCTGACCGATATGTCCTATCTCAATGCGTTGCTCTATGATGGCGGCATCCGTTATGTGCGTGGCAGTGTCATTACCCTGGACATCGCCTACAGCCTGCTGATCTCACTGGCCAAGGCCAAAGCACGCGCCGAGAATTTTGAGGTCGAACTGGTTTCCACCACGTCTTTCGCAGAAGCCGAGGACTTCGTGAAATCGAAGCTTCTGGAAACCAAGAAAGTGCGGCAGGCCTAGAACACTGGACGGCCACCGTCTGATTGCCGGGAAATGGTGGGCGCTGGGGGATTCGAACCCACGACCCGCTGATTAAGAGTCAGCTGCTCTACCAACTGAGCTAAGCGCCCACAATAGGTTTCATATATCGTGGTATTCCGGCATGAAATCTGAACGGTTCCGCGTCGGGAGCGATTGTTTAACACAGGAAATCTTCCCCGACAAGAGGTGAGAGTGACAGTAATCACTCGACATTGGATTTTCACGTCTTTATCATAGACACATCAACTACTTGTGCCTTAAATCAATTGCCTGTCATACAAGGGGCCCACAAAATGGCCAAGCAGACCCTGTTCGAGAAATATGGCGGCTTCTCCGCTGTGAGCAAAATCGTTCTCGATTTTTATGATGTCCTGCTCGATAGCGACGAGGTCGGCCCGTTTTTCGATGATGTCGATATGGCGAAGCTGATCGATCACCAGACGAAGTTCATTGCCTCGCTCCTTGGCGGGCCCGCCTCCTACACGGATGAGCAGCTGAAAAGGCTGCATGAGCGGCTAAACCTTAAGGACAAACATTTCGACGAAGTTCTCGAGACGCTTGGCGAGACCCTCACAAAACATGGCTTCAGTGCCGGTGATGTTGACCTGGTTAATGCCGCACTTGAGGAGAGGAGACCAGTTATTGTCTGTCGCAATGTCGATTGAGGCTATCAATGAGCAGCTCCTGCGCGCAATTGGTGTGGGCGTTGCCGTGCTCACGGCGGAGGATCAGCGGTTTGTTTTTCGCAATAATACGTTTCATGAATGGTTCGATGGCGACGAGCCCGAGACTGATCTGGGCGCGCTGTTCCCCGATTTCAGCATAAACGACCTTATGGCGGAGCTGAAGGCAAACAAGCGCTTCACCATCGAGATCAAACGTAAGATCAAGCGGCGGGAGCGGATATATGCCGCGGACTTTACCCTGTCGGAAGAAGATGGCGGCGGCATGATTATTCTGGTCTGCCAGAATATTTCCCGCATCCGCGAGCTGGAATCGATGATCGACAGCTATTCGCAGATGGTCGAGCGGAACACCCGCGAGATCAAGCGCGAGAAGGAGCAGGTGGAAAAGCTCCTGCTCAACATGATGCCCCGCTCCGTCTATGACGAATTCAAGACCTTCGGTGTGGTCATCCCCAAGCTGTACGACCCGGTCTCGGTTCTGATGCTCGATTTTGTCGGCTTCACCCAGATGGCCGCCTCCGCCGATCCCGCCGTGACCGTGAGCGAGCTGAATGACATCTACAGCGCCTTTGACCGCATCGGGGAGCAATATGGCTGTGAGCGGATCAAGACCATGGGGGACGCCTATATCACCGTCGCGGGCCTGCCCGATCCGACGCCGGATCACGCCGGCGCCGTCGCCAATGCCGCGATCCGCTTTATCCGGTATCTGGAGCGTCGGAACGAGGGACACCCGAACCAGTGGCGCTGCCGCATCGGGATCACCAGCGGCGCCGTGGTTGGCTCCGTTATCGGCATCCAGAAATATGTCTATGATATCTTCGGGCCCGCCGTAAACCTCGCCTCCCGCCTGCAGGACTGCTCGGAAGCGATGGAGATCACGACGAACGGACCGGTCTATGACGTGCTCCGTGAGTCGTTCCGCTTTGATTATAAAGGGAAACAGCAGATCCGCGGCTTCGATGAGCAGGATATCTTCCAACTCAGGGACAGCCGCGAACCCATCCGCTAGATCACTTCCGCTGCCCACAAAACCCCCCGCGCCAGAGACGCGGGGGATTAAGACATACAGCCGCGCTAGATCAGGATATTGTCCGTATCGATATCGCGCAGATGCATATCCTCAAGGGTGAGGATGCCGTCATCACCGAAATCGATCACAACATCCTTGCCCACCTGCGTTGCCGCGTCCGTCACCTCCTCGATCGAGGCGAGTTCGAGCAAGGTAAGATCAAGCGTGTCATGGCGATCGTTGAAATCCTTGATCAGGTCGTTCCCGAAGAGGTGATCGAAGATGAACAAATCATCTCCCTCGCCGCCTTCGAGCTGATCGTTGCCAGCCCCGCCGATCAGCGTATCATTGCCGTCAAAGCCGAGGAGAAGGTCGCTCCCCTCCCCGCCCTCAAGGATATTGTCCCCCTCATCGCCGCCGATCCGGTCATAGGCGAGCATCGTGTTATCCTGGATCGCGTCAATATCGCTGTTACGCTCGATAATATCGGCAAGCGTGGTGTCCCAGAGCGCGTCAATTTCCTTTTGCGACAGATCGGAATCCTCGCTCCAGAAGGGATCGCCATCGCGGATGCGGATAAACTGGTCGGTGACGATGGTCGCGAACAGCTCGCCCAGCATCCCGCCGCCAGAGGGATCCTCGGCCAGCCCGCCGATCCAGGCATCGATCTCATCGACGCTGTCATAGACACTGGCGAGAGCGGACGCGAGATCAGGATCGGAGGTAACATCGGAGAAATCCGCCGCCCGCTCCAACCCGACAGCCTCCCGCAGGTCGTTATAGCTTGGCAGGCCGAGATCGCGACCGCGCTGGATATTGAGGGACGCAAGATCAAGCCCGACGCCGCCATCCTGACTGAACAGGAAATTGCGCAAATCATCGACGATCTCGGTATCCAGCTCCTGCGCCACACCGTCCGCGAGGCCGCGGAGGAGCGGCTCAATCCCGCCGTTCGCCGCCACAACCGTCGGATTGAAGAACGCATCGCGGAGTGAAAGCTCCCCCGCCTCAATGGATTCGCCATTTTCCTCAAGCCGTTCCGTGGCCGCAGAGACAAGGCTGTGGCCGAAGCGATAGGCAGCAGTGGAAAATTCAATGGCGATGCCGGGGTTCACACTCGCGTCATAGCCGTCATAGGCAGGAATGGCATCCTCCCCCAGCAGGATGGGGAGATACTCATTATAGGTGATGGCCTGGATTTCCGCCTCCACCCGGACGCGGGCGGCATCAAACAGCTCATCCGCCGTCCAGTCGGGGTTCTTCTCGGCGAGTTCATCGACCCAGCGGTTATGCTCCCGCGCGAACAGGCTCTGCATCGAATAGAGCCCGGCATTTTCGGCACCCCGTACATCGCCCGCAAGTATGTTGCCCTCGTCATCGAAGGTCACCAGCCCAAATTCATCGAGGAGAAGCTTGCCGTCCTCCGTCCGGATCGCCGCCGCCGTCTCCGCATCCGATCCATAAACCATTGATCCATCGAGAAAGGCGGTAATGTTATTGGCATATTGGGCGGGCGTATCGACCCCCGTTCCCTCCACCGGGTCGGCGCGGCTGAACGCCATATCGATATCCGGATCGAACCATTCATCATCCTCCGGGATATCGATGGACGCCGCCGTCTCACCCGAGAGGGTGAGGTCGATATCATGATCGACGAATTGCCCCCAGACATAGAAGAGATCGCTGACGCCGAAGGAATTGGGTATATCCTCGGCTTGCGCAACCACGGCGTTGGAAATTTCGCGCGGCCCCGGAAGATCCTCATCAATTTCAGAAATGCCATCGGCGAAATTCGCCTCCCCCAACCGGAGCAGCGTCTGACCGGCGGCGCCCCATTCCGGGTTTTCAGTATTACTGCCCGCGCCATCGACCGGGCGCGCCGGAATCTCCAGAAGGTCATCCTCCCGCGGCGGGCGCGGATCGCGAGGCTCATTATCACGGCGGTCATCATCATTGGCGGGATCACGGCGGCGGTCCTCATCGCGTGGCGGGCGGTTGTCACGATCCCGGGAATTCGGGCGAGGGTCAAGAAATGGATTGCGTACTTTCATGGTAATCTCCTGTTAAAAAAATACTGCCAGCCCTTTTGGGACCTGGAAAAATAGCTTCTTTATAGAGCTTCAAGTTCAGCGGGCATTATGGTCGAAGAAAGGCGTAAATAAGGAAATAGATGTAATTTGTTCCACCATTACGGGTTTATCGAGACGGCAGAGAGCCGCCAGTAGATATACCGACAGGAATTAGCAGGCGGAGATAACGCGGAAAAAGCGCCTAGCGTTTACCCGGAATATCGATATCGCGGTGGATATAGACGCTCATGATCAGGCCAAAGCCGATGAGCAGGGTCAGCATCGCCGTGCCGCCGTAGGAGATCAGCGGCAGCGGCACGCCGACCACCGGCACCATTCCCATGACCATGGCGACATTGATAAAGATATAAAGGAAAAAGATGCCGGTCATGCCGATGGCCAGCAGCTTGCCGAAATGATTACGCGAGCGATAGGCGATGGCATAGCCATAGGCGATCAGCAGGATATAGAGTGCAAAGAGTAACAACCCTCCGACCATGCCGAATTCCTCCGCCAGCATGCTGAAGATGAAGTCAGTGCGCATTTCGGGCAGGTAATTGAGATGGCTCTGCGTGCCCTGCAAAAGCCCTTTGCCGAACACCCCGCCCGAGCCGAGCGCGATTTTCGATTGCAGAATATGATATCCCGCGCCGAGCGGGTCACTTTCGGGGTTGAGGAAGGTGAGCACGCGCTTTTGCTGATATTCATGCAGGAACTGAAAGGCGAAAAACCCCGCCGGGATCGCCGTCCCAACGACAACCGCGAACTTCCAGAGCCGCACCCCGGCGACGAAGAAGACAATCCCCGCCCCGGCCGCAAGCAGCAAGGCGGTGCCAAGGTCGGGCTGACGCAACACCAACCCCACCGGCGCGAGCACCAGCAGGATCGGCGGGATCAGCCATCGAATGCGCCGGACATCTTCCAGTCCGATATTATGGAAATAGCGGGCGAGCGCCATAATAAGCGCGATTTTCATCACCTCGGACGGCTGGAGCTGAAACGGTCCCAGATCAATCCAGCGCCGCGCGCCCATCCCGATGACCCCCATCACCTCGACCGCGCCAAGCAATAAAAGCGCAATGGCATAAAGGGGATAGGCGAGATTGAGCCAGATGCGGATATCCACAAGAGCAACCACGAACATCAGGATCAGCCCCGCACCAAAGCGCATCATCTGACGTGAGGCCCAGGGCTCCAGATTGCCATTCGCCGCCGAAAACAACATCAGGAAACCAATGGAAGCGGTCGCGCAGATCAGCAGGACAAAGCCCCAGTTGATATCCCATAACTTCCGTGAGAACGGGACCTGTACATTTTTGGCACCAAGCTCCCTAAGCATCCTCACCTCCCATCGGCTTGCGGATGGCGATATCGTAGCTGGGCTTGCGCAAGGGATCGAGACGAAGTGTTTCCTGCAACAGGTCGCGGGCAATCGGCGCCGCCGTGCCGGAACCACTGCCGCCATGTTCGACAATCACCGAGACTGCGTAACGCGGATCATCAAAGGGCGCGAAGCCGACGAAGAGGGCGTGGTCCCGCTCCTCCCATGGCTTTTCATCGGATTTGCGCACCCCTTCGATGCGTTCCTTGCGGGAGATGCGGCGAACCTGCGCGGTGCCGGTCTTGCCCGCCATTTCCCAGCCCTCAACGCGGATTTTCGCGGCGCGGGCCGATCCGCGCGGGCCATTTACCACTTTATACATGCCATTAAGAACGTGCTTTAAGGCCGTTTGACTGACACCTAAATCGAGATTCTCAAGTCCCGGCTCCGGATGCGGGAGCACCGCCCCCTCCACTGCTTCACCGGTGATTGATCGTACAAGGCGCGGCGAGACCTTCTTGCCGCCATTGGCAAGCCGCGCCGTCATCACCGCGAGCTGCAACGGGGTCGCCAGCACAAACCCCTGACCGATGCCGGTGTTATAAGTTTCGCCCAGCTGCCAGGGAACACCCTGCACCGCCAGCTTCCAGGCCTTTGTCGGGATCAGGCCATCGCGCTCACCCAGCATGTCGATATTGAGTTCCTCACCAAGGCCGAAGCGATGCGCCATCTCGGCGATCTTGTCGACGCCAACCTTGCGAGCGATGTCATAGAAATAGATATCGCAGGATTGCGAGATTGCATTTTCCAGATTGAGCTTGCCATGGCCACCACGCTTCCAGCAATGAAACCGGTGCTTGCCAAGCTGTGTATGACCGTTGCAGAAAACCTCATGCCCCGCCGTGATCACGCCTGATTCCAGCGCCGCAAGGGCAACGATCATCTTGAAAGTGGAGCCCGGTGGATATTGCCCGCCAATTGCCTTGTTACCAAGCGGGCGCTTAGGGTCCTCGATCAGCGCCTTCCACTCGGCGGAGCTGATGCCGCGCGCGAAGGCATTCGGATCGAAGGACGGCACCGACACCATGGAGAGGATATCACCCGAGTGAATATCGATCACCACGGCTGCCGCGCTTTCCTCCCCCATGCGGCGGACGACGAAATCCTGAAGCTGCTTGTCGATGGTCAGCACCGCGTCATTACCGGGGATACCCTCCTGCCGGTTCAGCTCCCGGATGATACGGCCATAGGCATTGGCCTCCACCCGGCTGAGACCCGCCTTGCCGCGCAAGGTTTTATCGTAATATTTTTCGATCCCGCTCTTGCCGATACGGAATTCCGGCAGTTCCAGAAGCGGATCATACTCCTGATTTTTCAGGTCTTTTTCCGATACCGCGCCAACATACCCAACGATATGACCGAACAGCCGACCATAAGGGTAATCCCGGGTCGAGCCGACATCCATCTGGATACCCGGCAGGTTCGGGCTGTTGACATTAATCCGGGCGAATTGCTCCCAGGTCAGGTTATCGACAACGGGAATGGGCACGAAGCTCCGCTTGCGCTTGGCGTCCTTCAGGACACGCTCGCGGTCGATCATCTCGGGCGGGACAAACTCTTCCAGCGCATCAAGGGTGGCCTCAATGCTCTTGGTCTGTTCGGGGATCAACACGACGCGGTAGTTATGGCGGTTGCTGGCGATCTCGACGCCGAAGCGATCAACGACCCGGCCCCGAAGCGGCGGCAACAGCCGAAGGTTCATCCGGTTTTCATCGGCCATTGTCGAATATTCATCCGAGTGAATGACCTGCAGATAGTAAAGCCGACCGGCAAGCGCCGACATCAACACCGCTTGACCGCCCGCCATCAGGAGAGAGCGGCGGGTAAAAGTCTTGCCTTTTTCCTTATGCTGATCGCCTGCCATCAGGTCAGCCTCAACAGGTTATTCTGAAGCATGCCGAAGCCCCAGGCGAACAGCGGAAAGACCAGCAGCGACAGCGCATATTGCACGAGGATCGGCGTCAGCGGCAAGAAGGCCAGTGAATAAAAGCAGGCAATGATCCAGCTCAGCATGGCGATGATGAAGGCGATCAGGAAATAACCGAACCAGGTGAGGACAAAGGCCTTGCCAATAAAAATCCGCCGTTGCGACACCGCGATGGCATGGATCAACAGATAGAGGAAGGACGACAGGCCGAGCGGCGCCCCGGTCAGGCAATCCGACAGCAGCCCCAGCACAAAGCAGAGCGGCGGGGCCATCAGATAGGGCCGGTGAATGCTCCAGTAAAAGATGGAAATTGCGGCAAAGGATGGCGTGACAATGGCGTATCCGGAAATTCCAATCGGCACCACACTCATCAACGCCAGCAACACCGTTATCGCAAACGGCACACTGCCGCGAAGGAGACGGTTAAACTGATAGGCGAGTGTCGGGCTCACTTTGCATCCAATCTGCTTTCACCAAGATCGCCGGGGTTCATCTCCGGGCTACTCATGCCCGGCAGATCATAGCGCAACACGCTGACATATTCCAGACGGGTCCAGTCGGCATAGGCCTGCACCCGGATGCCCCGGTCAGAGCTGGAGGAAACAAAACCAATGGGACGTCCCGCCGGCAGCATACCGCCATCACCGGAGGTGACAACGCGGTCGCCCGGCGCCACCTTCGCGTTGGTCGGCAGGAAATCCAGCAGTGGCAAGGAGGAGTTATCGCCGACCAGAATGCCTTTATGGCGTGACTTCTCCATCACCACGGGAATACGGGAGTTCAAGTCCGTCAGCAGCAGAACCCGCGACGAACGCTCCCCCACCTCGGCGATACGACCGACCAGGCCGAGCGGAGCGACAACCGCCTGCCCCACACGCACGCCATCGCGACGACCGGCGTTCAATAACAAGGTGCGGACAAAGGGGCCGCCGCTATCGCCCACCACGCGCGCCGTAATCGGCAGCACCAGCGGATCGGACAAGGCGTTCAGGAGCTGGCGGAAATTCTCATTTTCCTGCTCCAGCGTGCGGCCCGCAGCCTGCCATTTGAGCAGGCGGGAATTTTCCTCGCGCAGGCGCTCATTTTCCTCGACCAAGCTGGTCAGTTTCCGAACGCGCGCAACGCCCTTGTGGAAGGCATCGACGGGTTCGGAGATGGTGGAGAGGATCGGAGCCAGAAAATCAGTGGCCGAGGTGCGCATTTTCTCGACCACGCCAACATTAGCCTTGCCAAGAAAAAGAAGCGCAATGGCGAGGGAAATAAGCGCAAGGAAGGCGAAACGCTGAATAATCGTCTTCAGCGGCCATGCCAGCTTAAATACCTTCCCCTGTCGCGGTGCCATTCACCTGCCCTCCGGACCAGATTTCCGTTTGTCCAAGGGTTTAGCTTTCTCCGCTAAGTACGTGACGGAGCGTTTTAATTTCTTCCAGCGCACGCCCCGTGCCAATGGCGACACAGGAGAGCGGCTCCTCGGCGATGGAAACGGGAAGACCCGTCGCCTGACGCAATACATGATCGAAATTACCGAGCAACGCACCACCGCCGGTCAGGATAATACCCTTGTCCACGATATCGGCGGCGAGTTCCGGTGCGGTATGTTCCAGCGCAACCTTCACAGCCTCGATAATCGCGCCCACCGGTTCGGCCAGACTTTCGGCGATCTGCCGCTGGCTGATGATCAGCTCTTTCGGCACGCCATTCATCAAGTCGCGACCCCGGATTTCCATGGTCTCGCCTTCGCCATCCTCCGGCGCGCAGGCGGATCCGATCAGTTTCTTGATCCGCTCGGCCGAGCTTTCACCGACGAGCAGGTTATGATTGCGGCGGATATAGGCAATGATCGCCTCATCCATCTTATCGCCACCAACGCGAACGCTTTTCGAATAGACGATACCGCCGAGGGAGAGAACAGCAACTTCCGTCGTGCCGCCGCCAATATCAACAACCATGGAGCCTGTCGGCTCGGTCACGGGAAGCCCGGCGCCAATTGCGGCGGCCATCGGCTCGTCAATCAGGATCGCCTGACGGGCACCGGCATTCTCGGCAGCTTCCTTAATGGCTTTGCGCTCCACGGCGGTGGATCCCGATGGAACACAGATAATGATAAGAGGCCGCGCAAAGCTGCGGCGGTGGTGAACTTTATGGATAAAATGCCGGATCATTTCCTCGGCAATCTCGAAATCGGCGATGACACCATCGCGAAGCGGTCGGATGGCCTCTATATTGCCCGGTGTCCGGCCCAGCATCATCTTGGCCTCGTCGCCAACGGCCAGAACCTGTTTCTTGCCCTTGTTATGCAGGATTGCTACAACCGAAGGTTCATTCAGAACAATACCGCGGCCTTTGACATAAACCAGCGTATTCGCGGTTCCAAGGTCGATGGCCATATCGGCTGACATCCAGCCGAGTAATCCGTTTAACATTAAGCTGCCTCACACACTCATTTGAAGAGATCCGGTTGCCGAACCCCGCAATTTCAACACAACGCGCACCAACATCATTTCTCCGCCACAGACCGGTCAATTGCGTCTCCTGCCTGAGGGT
The DNA here is from genome assembly GCF_029233945.1 of Sneathiella sp. Lineage (GTDB taxonomy): Bacteria > Pseudomonadota > Alphaproteobacteria > Sneathiellales > Sneathiellaceae > Sneathiella. The sequence goes on from NZ_JARGOQ010000065.1 coordinate 12,383, forward strand.
GCCGACACCCGCGCCCTATGCTACCGGTGACGCCTGTCTCATCAGGCATCGGTAACATAAACCAATCATTGCAGAAGATAGTTAATTTTTTCCCACCATACGCAGACAAATATGATTTTTTCTCAACTTCGGGCATTTGATTTGTAAAGCAGATAGGACAATTACGCAAATGTCATTAACCATAAATCGCGTAGACTTTTAAAAAATTTATCCAAATGCCCTTACCCGCATCCCTTGGGCAGGTAAAATAAAAAAGCCGGCGCGAGGGCCGGCTTTTTCAAATTGGGGTGGTTTGCGCCTAGTTCTTGGATTTATCGACCAGGCGGCCTTCCGCGATCCAGGGCATCATCGCGCGCAGGCGTTCGCCGACTTCCTCAATCTCATGGGCGTCGTTGCGGGCGCGGATCGCCTTGAAGCTGGTCTGGCGTGCCTTGTTCTCCAGCATCCAGTCGCGGGTGAATCGGCCCGACTGGATATCATCCAGAACACGCTTCATTTCCGCCTTGGTCTCCGGCGTCACGATACGCGGACCGGTGACATATTCCCCATATTCCGCCGTGTTGGAGATGGAGTAGTTCATGTTCGCGATGCCGCCTTCATAGATCAGGTCGACGATCAGCTTCACTTCATGCAGGCATTCGAAATAGGCCATTTCCGGCGCATAACCACCTTCGACCAGCGTTTCAAACCCGGCGCGGATTAGCTCAACCAAGCCGCCACAGAGAACTGCCTGCTCGCCGAAGAGGTCGGTTTCGCATTCTTCCTTGAAGCTGGTCTCGATGATACCGGCGCGACCACCACCGATGGCGGAGGCATAAGAGAGCGCGATATCGAGTGCGTTGCCGGAGGCGTCCTGATGAACAGCGACGAGGCAAGGCACACCGCCGCCCCGCTGATATTCGGAGCGAACCGTGTGGCCGGGACCCTTCGGCGCGATCATGAACACATCCATGTCAGAGCGCGGCACGATCAGGTTGAAATGCACATTGAGGCCATGGGCGAAGACAAGGGCCGCGCCGTCCTTCATGTTTGGCGCGAGTTCCTCTTCATAGATATCCGCCTGCAGCTCGTCCGGCGTCAGCATCATGATCACGTCACCCCATTTGGCGGCGTCCGCCGGGGTCATAACCTGAAGCCCTGCGCCTTCTGCTTTGGTCGCAGAGGTCGATCCTGCGCGAAGCGCGACGGCGACATTTTCGGCACCGGAATCCTTGAGGTTGTTGGCATGGGCATGGCCCTGGCTGCCATAGCCGACGATGACAACTTTCTTGCCCTTGATCAGATTAACATCGGCATCGCTGTCGTAGTAAACGCGCATCCTATCTATCCTTCTTTATTATAAACTTGTGTCCATATCCAAATTCTTGTGCAAACCGCCCTAGATTACATCGGTGCCGCGATGAACCGCGACGACCCCGGTCCGGCAGACTTCCGCCTTGCCGAGTGGTTTCATCAGCCCGATAAAGGCCTTGACCTTGTCGGGAACGCCCGTGACTTCGAAGACAAAGGAATCCTCCGTCGTATCGACCGCGCGGGCGCGAAAAATATCCGCCATGCGCAGCGCCTCAACCCGTTTCTCGCCCTTGCTGACGACCTTCACCAGCGCCATCTCGCGCTCCACGCTTGGGCCATCGATGGTGAGATCGGCAATCTTGTGCACCGGCACCAGCCGGCCGAGCTGCGCCTTGATCTGCTCGATCACCATCAGTGTTCCCGTGGTGACGATGGTGATCCGCGAGAGGTTCTCCGCCTCATCCACGCGGGCCACGGTCAGGCTTTCAATGTTATATCCGCGACCGGAGAAAAGGCCGACCACGCGCGCCAGCACACCGAACTCGTTATCGACGAGAACGGAGATGGTATGGCGTAATATTTCGGTATCTTCAGTCATTGTCCAGACAACCCCTTTGCAAGCGCGGGTCTCTTGTAAACCAGCATAAGCGTTAAATCCATAGCTTTTCGAAGGAAAATCGGCCGATACTAGACCAGCGACAGCCCATCGGAAGTGACCTTCGGTCCCGCGTCGTCCGCCTCACCGCCGAGCAACATTTCGTTATGCGCGGCGCCGGAGGGAACCATGGGGAACACATTCTCCGCTTTATCGACGATCATATCGACGACGACCGGCCCCTTGATGGAAATCATCTCCTTGATGCAGTCATCAACTTTATCGGGATCGGAGCAGCGCAAACCCGTTGACCCGAACGCCTCTGCCAGTTTAACGAAATCAGGAAGGCTTTCCATATAGCTTTCCGAATAGCGCCCGCCATGCAGCAGTTCCTGCCACTGGCGGACCATGCCCATATACTCATTGTTGAGGATAAAGACCTTCACCGGCAGGCGGTATTGCAGGATGGTCGAAAGCTCCTGAATATTCATCATCGTCGAGGCTTCGCCGGCGACATCGACCACCAACGCATCCGGATGAGCAATCTGCACGCCCATCGCGGCAGGAAGGCCGTAGCCCATGGTGCCGAGCCCGCCCGAGGTCATCCAGCGGTTCGGCTCGTCAAACTGCAGATACTGCGCCGCCCACATCTGATGCTGCCCCACTTCCGTGGTGAAATAACGGTCCATATCCTTCGTCAGCTCGTTCAGGCGAGACAGCGCATATTGCGGCTTGATGGCCTTGCCCTTTTGCTCGAACTTCAGGCAGTCTTTTTCCCGCCATCCTTCGATCTGCGCCCACCATTTTTTGGTCGCCGACGCCTCCGGCTTGTGAACTTCCGATTTCCAGACCTTGATCATATCCTCAAGAACATGCGCGACATCGCCGACAATCGGGATATCCACCTGAATGTTCTTATTGATCGAGGAAGGATCGATATCGACATGGATTTTCTTCGATTTTGGCGAGAACGCATCGAGCCGCCCCGTGATCCGGTCATCGAAGCGCGCACCGATACAAACCATCACATCGCAGTCATGCATGGCGTGGTTCGCCTCATAAGTGCCGTGCATCCCCAGCATCCCGAGGAATTGCTTGTCGGAGGCCGGATAGGCGCCCAGCCCCATCAGGGTATTGGTGATCGGATGACCGGTCAGCCGGACGAGCTGGGTCAACAGCTTCGATGCCTTCGGGCCGGAATTGATAACCCCGCCGCCGGTATAGAAGATCGGCCGCTTGGCGTTCGCGATCAGCTTCACCGCCGCCTTGATTGCCTTCAGGTCGCCCTTGATCTGCGGTTTATAACTCTTGTGCTTGACCATCGCCGGCGGGACATATTTGCCTGGCGCCAGCTGCACATCTTTCGGCAGGTCGATCACGATCGGGCCGGGACGGCCATTTGTCGCGACATAAAAGGCCTCATGCATTACACGGGCGAGATCATTCGCGTCCTTCACGAGATAGTTATGCTTGGTGACGGGGCGCGTAATACCAACGGTATCGGCCTCCTGAAAGGCGTCATTGCCGATCATATGGGTCGCCACCTGCCCGGTCAGGCAGATAATCGGGATACTGTCCATCAGCGCATCGGCGAGGCCGGTCACCGCATTGGTCGCGCCGGGACCGGACGTTACGAGGACAACGCCGGGCTTGCCGGTCGAGCGGGCATAGCCTTCCGCCGCGTGAACTGCGCCGCCTTCCTGACGGACAAGGATATGGCGGATGCTGTTCTGCTTGAAGATTTCATCATAGAGCGGAAGCACGGCGCCCCCGGGATACCCGAAAATCACCTCGACGCCCTGATCTTTGAGCGCCTTGATTACTATTCCTGCTCCTGTCAATTCCTCGTTCGCCATCTGCCTGATCCTAATCTTTTGCTTGGCCGTCTTAGCTGCGTCTCAATAGAAAAAAAGCGCCCGGCGCAATACCGGGCGTTACTTTCGGGCCATAAAGCGTGGCTCCGATTGGGGAAACTAGACCTTCATTCTCCTGCCGTCAACAAAAATCGACGAATAAATGGAAAGAATTCATCTTTTAAACTTTCCAAATCTTGCGCAGAAGAGCGATTTGCTTCGCACATCTTATTCCGAACCCATGTCATTTG
>NZ_JARGOQ010000066.1 GCF_029233945.1 Sneathiella sp.
TGGTGCCCAGGAGAAGACTCGAACTTCCACTTCCATACAGAAACTAGCACCTGAAGCTAGCGCGTCTACCAATTCCGCCACCTGGGCAACTTATCGTCGCCTCTGATATAAAGCGCTTGGCCGTATGTCAACAAACTTCGTCAAAAGAATTAAAGAATTTTACGGTTTGCTCTTGGCGTTGCTGGTCTAAGCGGGTAGATATTGGCATTAACAGAGGCATATTTGGCGCGCCAAATGAGCGGCGCAAGCAAAGGGATTAAGGAATGTCGGGGCATTTGATTACCATTTTTGGCGGGTCTGGGTTTATCGGTCGGCATTTGGTTGGTCGGCTGGCGGCGAAAGGGTATCAAATCCGTCTTGCCGCGCGTGATCCTGAAGTTGCCGCCCAGTTGATGACGCAAGGTGTTGTCGGGCAGGTTGTCGGTTTCAAGACGAATGTCCGGAATCAGCAGTCCGTCGACAGGGCGGTCGCGGGCGCGGACATCGTGATCAACCTTGTTGGCGTTCTGTATGAGAAGGGGGCGCAGAATTTTGGTCGCTTGCATGTGGATGCTGCGGAACGAATTGCGGTCGCCGCAAAGGCAGCCGGTGTAAAACAACTCATCCACATGTCGGCACTGGGCGCCCATAAGGATCATGAGGCGGCCTATGCGCGCAGCAAGGCGGTTGGGGAAGAACTGGCGGCGACTGAGTTTCCGGGCGCGACCATCCTTCGCCCATCGGTCGTGTTTGGCCTTGATGATGATTTTTTCAACCGCTTCGCCAGTATTCTGTCTCTTGCGCCGGCCTTTCCGCTTGCGGATGGCGGTAAGATGAAGATGCAGCCGGTCTGGGTGGAGGATCTGGCCGATGCCATCGTCCGGATTATTGAAACGCCGTCACAGCAAGGGAAAATCTGGGAGCTGACGGGACCGGATGTCTATAGCTTTAAGGAGCTTCTGGAAAAGGTTCTTGAGTTTACAGGCCGGAAATGCCTTCTTTTGCCCGTGCCGCCCAGCGTAATGTCTTTCATGGCGAGGTTCATGGCCCTTGCTCCGGGGCGGCCGCAATTGACACCGGATCAGGTTAAGCTTCTGAAGGAGGATAATGTCGCAAGCGGCGAGTTTCCGAACCTGCAGGATCTTGGCATTCAGCCGGCGACGATTAACGCTGTGGTGCCCGACTATCTAAGGCGTTATCGCCGGGGCGGCGGGTTAAACTCCGCCATTGCGTAAAAGGTCCGAAACGGACTTAAATTTTCGAAAAGCCTTGAAGATTTTACGTCTCCATGACAAAAATCCACAAGAGGCGATGAAATATAAGTCAGTAATATTGACTTATATCGATTTTTTTGCTGGCCTTTCTCTGGCAATTAGGTTATTCAAATCAATGGCTGTGAGATTCTGGATGCCTCGCGCATCTTGACGGAAAGCTTGGGTGAGAACTGCCGTTCCGCAGCTGTGTCTTATTTTGTAACTTGATCAACACTTAGTAGTTATTTGCTCGCGCCTTGCTGCCAAGGTTCGGGACGGGAACGTCTGATGACTGAAAAAATGCTGAAATTTGTCTCGCTGGAAAAGAAGATGCCAGCAAAGCGCGCAGCGGAGGCGCGGCGCCAGGACTTTGACGAGATTTATGATGAATTTGACAGTGGTCGGGCGACGGAACAGGCAAGTCGCTGCTCCCAATGCGGTATCCCCTATTGCCAGGTTCATTGCCCGGTCCAGAACAATATCCCGGACTGGCTGATGATGACCGCCGCTGGGCGTCTGGAAGAGGCGTATGAAGTCAGCCAGTCGACAAATAACTTCCCTGAAATCTGCGGCCGCATCTGCCCGCAGGACCGGCTTTGCGAAGGCTCCTGCGTGATTGAAAAGGGTTTTGAATCGGTAACGATCGGCGCCGTTGAAAAATATATAACCGACACTGCCTGGGAAAAAGGCTGGGTCAAACCCACGGTTCCCAGTGTGGAACGCGAACAATCCGTTGGCATTATCGGGGCAGGTCCGGGCGGTCTCGCGGCGGCGGATGAACTGCGCAAGCGAGGCTATCAGGTCCATGTTTATGATCGCTATGATCGCGTCGGCGGCCTCATGATTTATGGTATTCCGAGCTTTAAACTGGAAAAGGATGTGGTGGAGAAGCGTGCCAAGTTACTGAACGATGGCGGCGTTACCTTTCATCTAAATTTTGAGATTGGGCGTGATGCAACGCTTGCCGATCTTCGGGCGAAACATGATGCGGTTATCATTGCGACCGGAGTCTATAAATCGCGAGACATATTGATGCCGGGAAGCGGGCTTGACGGTATTGTGCCGGCGCTGGAATATTTGACGGCTTCCAACCGGAAGGGACTAGGTGATGCCGTTCCTGCCTTCGAGGATGGAACTCTAAACGCCTCGGGTAAGAATGTCGTTGTTATCGGCGGTGGCGATACGGCGATGGATTGCGTCCGTACGGCCGTGCGGCAGGGGGCGAAGTCCGTTAAATGTCTTTATCGCCGGGATCGCAAGAATATGCCCGGTTCCCTCCGTGAAGTTGTAAATGCGGAAGAAGAAGGCGTTGAATTCGTCTGGCTTTCCGCTCCGAAAGCGTTCCTCGGTGATGACCGTGTAAGCGGCGTCAAGGCAATCGATATGCATCTGGGTATTGCCGATTCCACGGGTCGTCAAGTACCGGTAGAAATTGACGGATCGGAGCATGATATACCCTGCGACCTTGCAATCAAGGCGCTTGGTTTCGATGCAGAGGATATTCCGCAGCTTTTCGATGAGCCGGGTCTGGAGGTGTCCAACTGGGGAACCATTTCTGTCAACTTCAAGACATCAATGACCAACCTTGAAGGGGTGTTTGCCATTGGGGATATCGTTCGAGGTGCGTCTCTGGTGGTTTGGGCCATTCGTGATGGGCGCGATGCCGCGCAATCTATCCACCGGTTCCTGAGTGAAAAGCAGATGAATGAACAAGCGGCACTGGCTTCGTAACGGAGTGGGATGAAAATGAAAAAGCAAATTGAAAATCAGCAAAGCAATCTCTCCGCCGGCGAAGAATTTGTGAAATCCTGGACGGATAACGCAGCTCACCTGCAAGCCAACGGGATGTACGATCCAGCAGAGGAAAAAGACAACTGTGGCGTTGGCCTTGTCGCTGCGATTGATGGTAAGCCGTCACGCGCTGTTGTTGCGGCCGGGATTGATGCGCTGAAAGCAGTCTGGCACCGCGGCGCTGTCGATGCCGATGGAAAGACCGGCGATGGTTGTGGTATTCACGTCCAAATTCCGCAGGGTTTTTTTAAAGAGCATATTATGCGGACCGGTCATGAGCCGATCGATGGCAAACTGGCTGTGGGGATGGTGTTCCTGCCGAAAACCAATTTCGAGGCGCAGGAAACCTGCCGGACAATTGTCGAGAGTGAAATTCTCGCCTTTGGCTATTATATCTATGGCTGGCGACAGGTGCCCGTGGATGCGAGCATTATCGGCGAAAAAGCCAATGCAACCCGCCCCGAGATCGAGCAGATCATGATCGCCAACACGCGCAGTGTCGATGATGACGAGTTCGAGCGTGATCTCTACATCATCCGGCGCAGGATCGAGAAAAAAGTCCTCGCGGCGCATATCAGCGGCTTCTATATCTGCACGCTCTCCTGCCGGTCGATCATTTACAAGGGGATGTTCCTTGCTGAGCAGTTGTCGAGCTTTTATCCCGACTTGCTGGATGAGCGGTTCGTATCAACTTTTGCGATCTATCATCAACGCTATTCGACCAATACATTCCCGACCTGGAATCTGGCGCAGCCATTCCGGATGCTTGCCCACAATGGTGAGATTAATACGATACGCGGCAACGTCAACTGGATGAAAAGCCATGAAATCCGGATGGTCTCCGACACCTTTGGGGACAAGTCTGATGACGTAAAGCCCATTGTTCAGGCGGGCAGTTCAGACAGTGCGGCCCTGGATGCCGTGTTTGAGGTTTTGGTTCGCGCCGGACGGAGCGCGCCAATGGCGAAAACACTTCTGATCCCGGAGAGTTGGGGCAATAAAGAGAATATGCCGAAAAAGCATAAGGCCCTTTATGCCTATTGCAACTCGGTGATGGAGCCTTGGGACGGCCCTGCCGCCGTCTGCGCGACAGACGGACGTTGGGTCATCGCCGGATTGGACCGCAACGGCCTGCGGCCGCTTCGTTATACGATTACTGGCGACAACCTGTTGCTGGTGGGGTCGGAGACGGGCATGGTGCCGGTCAATGAGTCCAAAATTACGCGCAAGGGCCGGGTTGGTCCGGGCGAAATGATCGGCGTCGATTTGAAGAAAGGCCGGTTCTATTTTGATCGCGAATTGAAGGACAAGATGGCCAATGCCAAGCCCTTTGAAAAATGGATCGAGAATACGGTTGATCTAGGCAGCCGGGTTGAAGGCGCCGACGAACCGCATCATTTTGGCCGTCAGGAGCTCCGCAAGCGACAGCTCTGTTCCGGTTGGTCGTTGGAGGATTTGGAACTGATCATTCAGCCAATGGTCGAGGACGGAAAGGAGGCCGTTGGTTCGATGGGCGATGATACGCCGCTTGCTGTTCTGTCTAAGCATTATCGCGGATTGCATCATTATTTTCGGCAGCGCTTCAGTCAGGTGACGAACCCACCAATTGATAGCCTGCGCGAACGCCGGGTTATGACTTTGAAAACTCGGCTTGGTAATCTGAATAATATCCTGGATGAAGACAAGAGTCAGGCGGAGATCCTATCTCTTGAATCGCCCGTGCTGACGAATGGCGAATTCGACGCCATGCAGACATATATGGGCGATACCGCACAAGAAATTGACTGCACCTTTGACGTCACGGACGGACCGGAAGCACTCTCCAAAGCGCTTCGCTATATCCGGGCGGAAGCGGAGAATGCTGTGCGCGGCGGCTGCGCCCATCTGATCCTGAGCGATATGAATACGGGAGCTACCCGCGCGCCCATTCCGTCAATTCTGGCGGCCGCTGGTGTTCATACGCATCTCGTGAGCGAGGGGCTTCGGACCTTTACCTCCATAAATATTCGTTCCGGCGAATGTCTGGATGTTCAGTATTTTGCTGTTCTCATCGGTGTTGGCGCAACAACGGTGAATGCCTACCTGCTGCAAGAAACGATTACGGATCGCCATGAACGGGGTTTGTTCCCCGGGCTTGATATCAAGACCTGCCTCAAGCGGGCGAAAGAGGCGGTTGATCAGGGCCTGCTGAAGGTCATGTCCAAAATGGGCATTTCGGTGATCAGTTCCTATCGTGGTGGCTATAATTTTGAGGCCGTTGGCCTATCCCGTGCGCTGGTGGCCGAGTTTTTCCCGGGCATGCCGTCACGTATTTCCGGCATCGGCCTTCCGGGCATTCAGCACAAAATTCTCGAGCAGCATGAGAAAGCCTATCGTGAGGATGTAATCAGCCTGCCTGTTGGGGGGCTGTACCGCTACAGAGCCTCCGGTGAGGTACATTCTTTCGATGGAGAGCTGGTCCATTTGCTACAGTCGGCCGTTGAAAAGGACAGCTACTCCCTCTATAAGAAATATAGCGAAGGGATGAGCAAGATGGCGCCGGTAAACCTGCGCGATCTGCTGGATTTCAAGTCACCGCGGCAGCCGGTCCCGATTGACGAAGTCGAGAGCATTACGGAAATTCGCAAGCGGTTTGTAACTGGTGCGATGAGCCTCGGCGCGCTCAGCAAGGAGGCGCATGAAACGCTCGCCATCGCCATGAACCGGATTGGTGGCAAGTCCGATAGCGGTGAGGGCGGCGAAGATGTGAGCCGGTTCAAGCCGCGCCCCAATGGTGATAATCCCAGCTCTGCAATTAAGCAAATAGCCTCGGGCCGGTTTGGCGTAACGGCGGAATATCTTAATAACTGTGAAGAGATTGAGATTAAGATTGCCCAAGGTGCGAAGCCCGGCGAAGGCGGGCAGCTTCCTGGCTTCAAGGTGTCTGAAATGATCGCGAAACTGCGGAACTCAACGCCGGGCGTGACCCTGATTTCGCCGCCGCCGCATCATGATATCTATTCGATTGAGGATCTGGCGCAGCTTATTTATGACCTGAAACAGATCAATCCTGAGGCGCGGGTCTGCGTCAAGCTGGTGGCAGAGGCGGGGATCGGTACGGTTGCTGCGGGCGTCGCCAAGGCGAAGGCGGATGTCATCATGATTTCCGGAAACTCCGGCGGCACTGGTGCAAGCCCACAGACATCGCTTAAATATGCGGGTGTCCCGTGGGAAATGGGCCTGCCGGAAGTCAATCAGGTGTTGACCCTGAACAAACTGCGCCATGGGGTGCTGCTTCGGGTTGACGGCGGGATGAAGACCGGTCGCGACATTGTCATCAGCGCCATGATGGGCGGTGAGGAATATGGCCTTGGCACGGGCGCACTGGTTGCGCTTGGTTGTATTCTTGTGCGGCAATGCCATTCCAACACCTGTCCGGTGGGCATCTGCACCCAGGATGAGGACTTGCGCAAGAAATACGAAGGGAATGCGGACAAGGTCGTCAATCTCTTCAGCTTCCTTGCGGAAGAGGTGCGCGAGATTCTGGCGCAGCTTGGTTATCGTTCCTTGCAGGAGATTATCGGACAGAGCAGCCTGCTCTCCCAGGTCAGCCGTGGCTCGGCGCATCTTGATGACCTCGATCTGAACCCATTGCTGGCGGAAGCCGATGCGGGGAATAACCCCAGATATTGCGTCAATGAGGGGCCGGTCCCTGTTCCTGAAACACTGGACGCGCAGATGATCATGGATGCCGCGAGCGTCTTCACCAAAGGCGGTGAGAAAAAGCAGCTTGCCTACAGCATTCGCAATACGCATCGGGCGATCGGCACTAAGCTGTCGTCCCGGATTGTGCGGGCATTCGGGATGACCGGACTTGAACCCGGCCATATTACGGTGCGCTTGCGCGGCTCCGCCGGACAGTCTCTCGGTGCCTTCGCGGTTCAGGGCCTGAAGCTGGAAGTGCTGGGCGATGCCAATGATTACTGTGGTAAGGGCTTGTCTGGCGGGACGATCGTGGTTCGGCCCGTTACATCCAGCCCTCTTAAGTGGAACGAGAACGCTATTATCGGCAATACGGTTCTCTACGGGGCAACATCGGGTGAGCTCTATGCTGCCGGACAGGCAGGTGAGCGGTTTGCGGTTCGTAATTCTGGCGCTACTTCAGTAGTTGAAGGATGCGGCACCAATGGCTGTGAGTATATGACGGGCGGCATGGTGGCAATTCTTGGTGCTGTCGGTGATAACTTCGGCGCCGGTATGACCGGGGGTATGGCCTTTGTCTATGATGTCGATGATGTCCTGCCGGTCCATATCAACGACGAATCCGTTGTCTATCAGCGGCTCGCGTCCAGCTATTGGGAAGGTGTTCTGAAAGAGATGATTGCGGAGCATGCCGAAAATACCCATTCTAAGTTCGCCCAGGCGTTACTTGCCGATTGGGGATGGGAGCGGGATCGCTTTTATCAGGTCTGCCCCAAGGAGATGCTGAACAAGCTGGCGCATCCAATATCCGATGAGGTGGAACAGCAGCGTGCCTAGGTACTCAATTCACGCAAAGAAAAAAGCCGGGATATCATCGTCCCGGCTTTTTTAATGGGTAGAATTTTCCCGCAAAGGGCCGGAAATGCCGCCACAATTACAGATTCTCGTTAATCGATGGCGGTTGATAACGGCTATGTTTTGGCATGGTGTTTGCTTTGTTTCAGATAGTAAATGTCGAAACATCCTGACAGGAGAACCCAAAATGGAAAATTTAGCAGCTTTTGATACGGGTGATATCGGAGCTCTGCCGCCTAAATTTGCGGATCCGATAATCAGTACAGAATATGTAAAATGGGCGGCGCGGCGGTTCATTTTGATCTATGGGGAGGAGGCGCCGGAAATGGCCCTCAAACAGGTTACGCGTCTTGACCGGCTTGGGAAAATTCGCGTTGCAGAAATGTTTGACCGCATTCGTCGTGAATGTGCGCGGCTCCTGAAACGGAGTGAAAACCTCAGGATTTATCCCGTCAACTAACTAACATGCCGGTCAATACAAACTTTTTGTAAAATCCTCCAATCAACCTATTCTACAATCCATGCGCATGGGGTAATGTCGCCCCATGCGTACACTCTATCATTTTTGGATATCTCCTGCCTGCCGCAAGGTGCGACTCGCTCTTGCCGAAAAAGAGCTTAAGTTCGAGCTAAAAATCGAAAAGCCATGGGAACGGCGCCCCGGCTTGCTTGCCCGAAATCCCGCAGGGGAAGTTCCGGTGCTGATCGATGAAAACGAGATTACATTGGCTGACAGCCAGGCAATTTGTGAGTATCTGGAAGAGACGTACGAGGATGTTCGCCTGCTCCCCGAAGACCGGCTGGAGCGCGCGGAAACAAGGCGCCTTATTGGCTGGTTTGATCGAAAATTCTTTGGGGAGGTAACCGATAATCTTGTCGAAGAAAAGATCATGAAGCGGCTCACGAAATCGGGGACACCGAATACGGCCGCCATCCGCGCCGGTCACCACAATATTCATTATCATCTTGAATATATCACTTATTTGGTGGAGCGGCGCTCCTGGCTGGCGGGTGATGAATTCAGCCTTGCCGATATTTCTGCCGCGGCGCAGCTTTCCAGCGTGGATTATCTCGGCGATGTTCCGTGGGAGCAGCATCCCGTCGCCAAAATCTGGTATGCGCGGGCAAAATCGCGGCCAAGTTTCCGCGCGATTCTCGCGGATAATTTGCCGGGAATGCCCGCCCCCTCTCATTATGCCGACCTCGACTTCTAATCCCCTGCAAAACCCGGTCGACAAGAGCGAATTGCGCGCGGCGGCGCTGGCTGAAGGGTTTGATGCGGTTGGCTTTGCGTCCGCTGATTTCGGCGCGCTCCCCGGGGAGCATTTGGCAGAATTCATTGTAGCAGAGCGACATGGCGACATGGACTGGATTGTCGAGAAAGCGGACCGGCGCAGCCATCCTCAGGCGCTTTGGCCGGAAGCAAAATCGGTTATCATGCTAGGCCTCAATTACGGCCCGGAGATTGATCCGCTTGCCTATACAGAAGAGAGCGAGCGCGGGGTCATTTCCGTCTATGCACAAGGCCGGGATTATCATGATGTCGTCAAGAAGAAGCTCAAACGTATCGCCCGCGCCATCGTCCGGGATTATGGCGGTGATGTAAAAGTCTTCGTCGATACCGCACCGGTAATGGAAAAGCCGCTGGCGGCGATGGCGGGGCTCGGTTGGCAGGGAAAGCACACCAACCTCTTAAGTCGGGAATTCGGTTCCTGGCTCTTTTTGGGGTGCATTTTCACAACCCATGAGATTACCCCCGATGAACCGCTTGATGGGACTTGCGGTTCTTGTACAGCGTGTCTTGATATCTGCCCGACGAAAGCCTTCCCTGCGCCGTATCAGCTTGATGCGCGGCGCTGCATCTCCTATCTCACGATTGAAACGAGGGCACATATCGAGCGGGAGATGCGACCCCTGATCGGCAACCGGATTTATGGTTGCGATGATTGCCTGGCGGTATGTCCCTGGAACAAGTATGCGAAAACGGCACATGAGTTGAATCTCCAGCCCCGACCGGAGCTGATTGCGCCGTCGCTTGCCGAGCTTGCAACGCTCAACGATGCGGCATTTAGGGCACTTTTTTCGGGTTCGCCCGTCAAGAGGCTGGGGCGGAATCGCTTTGTGCGCAACGTCCTGATTGCAATCGGAAACAGTGGTGAGGCATCTTTTCCGGATGTGGTGACCCCGCTTCTTAAAGACGATTCGCCTATTGTGCGGGTTGCCGCAGTCTGGGCGCTGGGACAATTGGTCCCGCCTGAGGTTTATAGCTGCTATCGCGATAATCTGATAGGAGATGAGCGGGATGCGGCCGTACGGGAAGAATGGAATTTAAGCGAAGGAAGCAGAAATGAGCAGGCTTGAGAGTTTTATTCGGCGCGTCAGTGCGCAGCGCGATTGCCTGAACCATGCCGCCGCTATCGTCAAAGGTAATCCGGGTAGCGTATTGGAGCTTGGCCTTGGAAATGGGCGGACGTTCGATCACTTGCGCAGCCTGATGCCGGAGCGGGATATCTATGTGTTCGACCGGCATGTGAAAGCACATCCGGACTGTATCCCGGACGAAGAGCATATGATCGTCGGTGATTTTCTGGAGACTGTTCCGACCGCCCTTGACAAGATGACGGAAAGGGCCGTTCTTGCCCATTGCGATATTGGTTCTGGCGACAAGGCGGCCAGCGTGGCGCTTGCTACCGCGCTTGGCGACAGCCTTCCAAAGCTGCTCGCTCATGGCGCTATAATCGTTAGTGACCAGCCATTTGAGGTGAATAGCTGGCAGTCCTGCCCCCTTCCAGAAGGCGTGGCCGAAGGGCGCTATCACATATATCGTCAGATGTAATCGGTGCTATTGGGCGAGATAGCCGCCATCGGCAACAAACTCTGCGCCCGTCACAAACGCCGCCTCATCGGAGGCGAGATAGAGGATCATCGACGCGATTTCCTCTGGTTTGCCGAGGCGGCCAAGCGGATGAGATTTCTTTAATCTTGTTTCTTCCGCTTCTCGTTCTGCCGCCGCGATTTTATCGAACCGTCGCATAACCATGGGCGTTTCGATATATCCCGGATGCACCGAATTGACGCGCACATTATATCCCTTGTTTGCGCATTCAATCGCTGCCGCCTTGGTGAATAATCGCACGCCGCCCTTGCTTGCGGCATAGGCGGATATATTGGACATGCCGACAAAGCCGAGAACGGAAGAGATATTGACAATGGCGCCGCCGCCCGTGTCCTTCATGCTGTCAACGGCAGCCTGTGTGCCGAGGAATGTACCGTCGAGATTGATGGATATTGTCTGACGCCAGAAATCAAAACTCATATCGAGAAGGCCTTTGGCGCGTCCGATTCCGGCGGAATTGACAAGAATATCAAGCTGCCCCCAACGGTTGGTGACGGCCTCCACCACGGCGTGCCATTCGTCCGGATCCACCACATCAAGGTTTTGATAGAAGGCGTCATGGCCCGCTTTGGTGAGTTCCTCCGCTAGCTTCCCGCCTTTATCAGGGTCGATATCGGTAAGCGCCACTTTTGCGCCTTCGCGGGCGAAGCGTTCTGCGGTCGCCCTGCCAATGCCCGAGGCTGCGCCTGTGATCAGTGCGATTTTTCCTTCAAGGCGGCCATTTTTTTGTGATTCTTGCGCCATGCTCCCCTCCCTTTTTATTATTATTGTCTAACTTTGCCGCAAGCCTCTGCCTTCGGCAAGCCTTAAACGTCGGAAGACTTTGACAACAAGGTATAGGTCACAACGGGTGTATGGCCTTTCAGTTCCGCTTCTCCCTGCGGTTCCAGCCTGAATTTGCCGCCCAGCAATTGCGCAGTCGTTTCAGAAATAAGAATGTCACCCGTCTGGACCGTTTGTTGAAGACGCGCAGCGATATTCACGGCATCGCCCCAGATATCGTAGGAATATTTACTGTGGCCGATGACACCTGCGACGACTGATCCCGTATTTATTCCGATTCTCAAACCGAGCGATTCCGTTGATTGCCCGGACAACTCATTTACATGGGTCATGATTTCCAGGGCAAAGGCAGCAGCTTCTATAGCACCGGTTCTCACATCTCCGTCAAGACCGCCGCAGACCATATAGGCATCACCGATGGTTTTGATTTTTTCCAAGCCTTGCCGACTAACAATGTTGTCGAAATGAGAAAAAATCTTGTCCAACAAGGTGACCACCTCTTCTGGCGGACGGTTCATTGCGTAGCTGGTGAAACCGGAAATGTCCGCAAACAGGATTGTGACATTGTCCAGCCGGTCGGCAATTGGTTGCTGGTCCTGTTTAAGGCGCTCGCCAATGGCTTCGGGCAGCATGTTGCGGATCAGATTTTCGCTGCGCTGCCGTTCTTCCGCCAGCAGAGCGAAGGTTTTCTCCTTCTGGCTAACAAAATAGATAAGCAGGACGAAGGCAACGATGGAAACGCCGCTTAAATTCATCACAAAAAGTATGGTAACCAACTCGGGCGGCAGTCCGATTTCCGGTGCCGTTGCCGGAAAATTGATGGCGGCACCGATCAAGAGCAAGAGGATAAAGGCAACAAACCAATATGTCGACTTTTTTCGATTGGCGAAAAGCAGCGCCCCCATGGGGCTCATCAATGACCAGACAATCACGGCTGAGGAATTAATGAAGCCATCGAGTTCGAGCATGACCAAGAAGGGCAGCATGAGAGTGAGGAAAAGCTGACTCTCCCGGAGCAGTCGGAAGCCTCTTTCCTTTCGGAAAAGAATCAGTGTGCTAATGGAAATGAGGGTAAAGGCCCAGGCGATGGCGGCGACCCTGTATTCCCCGAAATAGGCATAGATGCCGCCCCATAAAAACGCGGGTATCGCCATCATTACAGCGCAGAGTACGAGAAGTCGGTGTGAGAGTTCCGTATCTCTTATGCTTGTGTCGCCCGCGAGTAGCCGCGGGTTTTCTTCGATCTTTTCTTTCTGGCTCATCAAAGGATTATCCTGTCAAATACCGACATCGACAAGCCCAGACGATGCGCAGCCTATTGTAAGCCAGAAAAATCAAAATCGACAATGACGGGCGCATGGTCCGAGGGTTTTTCCCAGTCGCGGGCATCCAGAGTAATATTCATCCCCTTTAAATGGGATTTAAGTGCAGGCGTTACCCAGACATGATCGAGCCGGCGCCCCCGGTTTGACGCGCGCCAGTCGCGCGCGCGATAGCTCCACCATGAATAAAGCGGCTCCGGCTCCGGCACGAAATGGCGCATTGCATCAATCCAGTCATGGGAGCCATAAATTCGTGCCATATGCTCCACCTCTATCGGTGTATGGCTGACGACCTTCAAAAGCTGTTTATGGTTCCATACATCGGTTTCAAAGGGGGCCACGTTGAGGTCTCCCACCAAAATCAGCTTGTTGCTGTCCGCCCGGCGCTCCGTGAAGCAATCGGCCATCTCTGTCATGAAGTCCAGCTTATGCGCAAACTTGTCGTTCAGTGACACGTCCGCTACATCGCCGCCCGCCGGAACATAGAAGTTATGCAGCTCCACTCCGTTTTCCAGCGTAACCGCGAGATGCCGTTTGTCATCCTTTCCGCACCAGAGCCGGCTATCGGTCGGAACAAAAGGCAATTTCGAGAAGATCGCCACCCCGTTATAGCTTTTCTGACCCGCGATGGCATGATGCGCAAATCCCATTTTTGCAAAGGCTTTGAGAGGAAAATCATTGTCCGTCACCTTGGTTTCCTGAAGGCAGAGAATGTCGGGTTGGTGCTCTGCCACAAATTTTTCCACATGGGCGAGGCGGGCACGGACGGAATTGACGTTCCAGGTGACAAGGCGCAAATCGTTCATTATTGCTCTTTCTTGGGATTTCTCAGAATATATTAAAGCTACGGCCTGTTATGGCGATTGGCCAGTGTCCCTGTTCAAACAGCTTGTATTTCAGTGCGAAGGGATGAGCATCCTCTTCTCCGGCCGCAAGGACAAGTGCGGCCTGATGGCAACTTTGAAGGGCGGAACCGGATGCCGCACGAATAAGCTCCTGGTCTTCGATCCCGGCGTCTTCCGCTATCGCCTCCACTGCCCTCGAAACTACGTCGGATGCCGTCGCGGAAACCTGGGTGAGGGCGAGGTTTAAATCATCCTCGCTCATGAGTTCGAGTGCCATGGTCGTCAGGCCCATGCGGAGTTGCTCCTCCGCCTCCCACCAGTCGCTGTTAAATTCCGGGTTGCTTGCCGCATAGGCCGCATCCTCCCAACTTTCCACTTCGGCGACAAAGGCGTCGGGAAAGCCGAGCAAATCCATATAGTCGCGGGCGGCTGTCAGGGACTCCTGCTCCAAAGGCTCTCCCACGTCCTCAAACCAGGGAATGGAGGGGATGAGCTTGTTAAAGCGAACAACGGAAATCAGGGTCGGATAGTCTTCGATATCGGGAAGGTCTTCATCGAAATCGTCGTCATAATCCATGTCAGTCTCTCGGTTAGTCAGCATGCCGGACTATGTAACACGGATTTGTCTATCGCTTCATATTTATTCGTAGTCACTGTCGAAGAAGGTGAAGAGCTCCGGCTTCAGCTTGATGTTTTTTACGACCTTGCCGAGGCTGATACTCGTGACCTGGCCTTGGGCGTCAGTCACCAGCCATTGCCGCAATTGCAGCGGATTATCACTGAAGATCAGGACAATATTTCCTTCATCCGGGTTATCCGTATCGACGATGGTCAGGCGCAGGGTGTTGGCGTCATGCTCAACCTTTGTCACTGTGACATCACCGCTCAGTTGGACATCTTCCTCAAGCAGAATGCTAACCGGGGTCGCGGAAAGCGGCAAACGGGTTGTCTCTTTCAGCTCCTTGTCGTGAAAGACAAGCCAGAGGCCATCGGCAACGACCAGAATTTGCGCAGGTGGCTTATATTCAAAGCGCATCCGTCCGGGTTTGCGCATATATACCGCGCCTTCGGCAATACCACCCGCAGAGTCGATCTGCAGGAAATCCGCCTGCATGGATTTAATGGTGTCTAGATAGGCTTCGACACGCGCGATTTGCGCCTGCTCCTCCGTAGCCGGTGCCGCCAGGGCAGGGGATGCCGCTGCTGTCGCGATACATACCGCTAAAAGGATTTGGGCCGTATTTCGTATAAAACGCATGACGTCTCACTTCAGGTTTAATCTTGTTCGCCGGGGTTGTTCCCCTGATATGGGAATAGCGCGACAAAATGCCAGCAAATTGACGCCCGCCTAACGTTCCCGATCATCAATGTCGCGGGCCAGAACTTCGCGTTTCCCGACATGATTTGCCGATCCGATCACGCCCTCTTTCTCCATTTGATCGATGATGCGCGCGGCGCGGTTATAACCGATTTGCAAATGCCGCTGCACGAAACTGGTGGAGGCCTTGCGCTCCCGGCAGACCAGCTCGACGGCGCGATCATAGAGCTCATCGCCCGAACTGCCACCTGAACCGCCCCCGGTCATCCCGTCGAATTCACCCTGATCCTCTTCGGTGACTTCCTGCTTATAGTCCGGCTCGCCTTGCGCTTTCAGGAAGTTGACGACTTGTTCAACTTCCTCATCAGAAACGAACGGTCCATGGACACGCTGCACGCGCCCCGCCCCCGGCATATAGAGCATGTCACCCTGACCGAGAAGCTGCTCCGCTCCCTGTTCGCCCAGCACGGTCCGGCTGTCGATCTTGGATGTCACCTGGAAACTGATACGGGTCGGGAAGTTGGCCTTGATCGTACCGGTGATAACATCAACCGACGGACGCTGCGTTGCCATGACCACATGAAGCCCTGCAGCACGGGCCATCTGGGCAAGGCGTTGCACCGCCACTTCGATATCCTTGCCGGCCACCATCATCAGGTCTGCCATTTCATCGACGATAATCACGATCATCGGCAATGGCTCCGTATCGAGGGCGCGCTCCTCAAATACAGGTTCGCCGCTGGCAGCATCAAAGCCTGTCTGCACAGTGCGCTTCAGCACTTCACCCTTTTTCTGGGCTTCGCGGATGCGCTGGTTATAGCCATCGACGTTACGCACACCCAGCTCCGCCATCTTGCGATAGCGGTTCTCCATCTCCTTGACCGCCCATTTAAGTGCGACAACAGCCTTGCCAGGTTCGGTCACCACCGGCGCCAGCAGATGCGGGATGCCGTCATATACGGAGAGTTCCAGCATCTTCGGGTCGATCATGATAAAGCGGCATTCATCCGGAGATAGCCGGTATAGCAGCGACAGGATCATGGTGTTGACGGCGACAGATTTACCCGAACCTGTTGTGCCGGC
>NZ_JARGOQ010000067.1:0-7648 GCF_029233945.1 Sneathiella sp.
TCAAGAATTTGATGCACATCCTGCGTCCCGCAAATAAAGCGGACAGACGCCGTGCTCGCTCCGTATTTCAACAGGGCAGCCCGCGCGGCTCCCACAACAGCCGGATGATTGGCGAACCCAAGATAATCATTGGAGGACATAAGCGTGACCTCGCCCGCATCTTTGAGCCGAATACGGTCACTGATCGGTCCTTCGATGGTTTTCAGCTTCTTGTAGGTTCCGTTTTGATCAGCAGCGGCAAGATCCGCCGTCAATCGGTTAATCAGGTTGTTTGTCATATCGGTAATCTTTGCTCTATCTTTTGAAAATCAAGGACGATCTTGCCGCATGCGCCCTCGTCCATCAGCTCAAAGCCGCGCTTGAAATCCGTTGCCGGGAGAACATGGGTAATCACTTTCTCCATCAGGGCCGGATTTTTGAGCATAAAGGCCTCAACCTGATACCATGTTTCATACATGCGCCGCCCGGTCACACCGATCAGGCTGACGCCTTTCATAACAACTTTCGCACCCAGGTCGATCTCGACCAGCCCCGCCGGAATACCAAGAAGCGCAACAACAGCGCCGGGCGCGGCAATGTCGAGCGCGGCATTCAACGCCACACCGTTTCCGCTTACCTCCAGCACCACTTCGGGGCCATGCCCCTCCGTGATCTCCAGAATTTGCGCGGCACAATCGGGATCACGCGGATTAACGACGAGATCAAGATCAAGGCTTTTTGCAATCGCCGCCCGGGCCTGGTTCGGTTCCTGCAACATCACCGCCCGCGCGCCATGAGCTTTGGCAATGGCTGCCGCGAACAGGCCGATCGGGCCGCCGCCGACAATAAGAACATTCCGTGCCGTCACTTTCGCCGTTGCGACCATATGCATGGCATTTCCGACAGGATCGAAGACGGCGGCATGGTTATCCGGGATCGCGTCCGGCACCCGCCAGAGGTTGCTCGCCGGGACTTCGACCTGCTCGGCGAAGGCGCCGGGGCGATCTACGCCGATAATGCTCGTCTTCTCGCAGATATGGGCATTGCCTGTCCGGCAGAAATGGCATTCCCCGCAGGAGATGTGGCATTCCGCAGACACGCGATCACCGATTGCATAACCAGTCACGCCTTCCCCAATCGCGGAAATGCGACCGACAAATTCATGGCCGATGGTCATCGGTGTCTTGATCCGGCCGGCCGACCAGCTATCCCAGCTATAGATATGGTAGTCGGTGCCGCAAATTCCGGCCGCGATCACATCCACCATAACCATACCGCGCGCCGGTTCGTTCAAGGGCTCTTTAAACGCGGACCAGATACCGCGGGCGGCTTCGGTTTTGGCTATTGTGAACATGGGACACCTATTTTCTAGCAATTGGAAAAAAATCCGTTATACTGTATTTCGTAAATTATATTGGATTTAATTCCTGTCAACTGGAAAAATGTCAGACACACAAAATAATCCTCCTGCCGTCGGGGCGACCGTTAATCGCCTGCGCAAAGAGAAACAGCTCACCCTCGATCAGCTCGCGGCGGTCTGCGGTGTCTCGAAGTCGATGCTCTCCCAGATCGAGCGTAATGAGACCAACCCGACCCTTGCCACCGTCTGGCGGCTGGCCGAGGCGTTGGGCGTCACCATTGACGATATCGTGCGCGGCGATGACCCGTCGCATAGCCTGACCGTTGTCAGCGGCGCGTCGATCCCCGTCCTCAATGACGCGAAAGGGCAGTATAGCCTGAAGGTACTTGGGCCCGCGAGCCTTGTTAATGATATGGAATGGTATGACGTTGCGATCAAGCCAGGCGGCAAGATGACGTCAAACGCGCATACGGCCCGGACGACGGAGCATCTCACGGTTTTCAGCGGAGAACTCACCGTTACGGCGGGCAGCGAGGCGGAAAAGGTTGGATCGGGCGAAACCGCCCGCTATGCCGCCGATCAACCTCATGAGATCGCAAACACCGGCTCGGAGGAGGCGCGCGCCCTTCTCGTCGTGCTGATGGGCAAGCAGATATAACGGCAATTCGATCGACCTGCCTGCACACTCAGAATGAGCCGGTCTCGACCTCACCATCCCGACGGAAATTCGCGATAATCACTCCCGACGGGGTGGTCTTTGTGCCGAAAGGCTTAAAAGCGTAAGGCATGGCTCCGTCACCGAACAACCGCTTGCCCTTGCCAAGTGTAATCGGGAAAATCTTGAGCCAGAATTCATCGACAAGATCATTTGAGAGCAAGGTCTGGATAAAATTTGCGCTGCCATGAACCTGCAGTTCGGGCCCTTCCTCTTCTTTCAGGGCGCCGATTTGGCGAACAACATCCCCTTTCATAAACACCGATTTCTGCCAGCTATGGTTTTCAATCGTGTTTGAGGCCACATATTTTGTCGCGTTGTTGATGGGGGCGCCGATCTCGTTATCATGCTCCGGCCAGTAACCCGCAAAAATATCGAATGTCTTCCGGCCGAGCAGAAGATCGAACGGCCGCCCCATCTGCTCGCCCATCGTGGCGCCCAGCACCTCATCGAAATAGGGAACGGTCCAGCCGCCAAACTCGAAATTATCGCTGGTATCCTCCTCCGGCCCGCCCGGAGCCTGCATGATTCCATCGAGAGTAATAAAGCTGAGTACAATAATTTTTCTCATGATATGCCTCCTGCTGTTGCGTGCCGCGTGCCTATCGTATCAGGATCGCGCGGAAATCATTGACATTGGTTCTTGTCGGGCCGGTCTTGATCAGATCGCCAAGCGCCTCGAACAGGCTGTAGCTGTCATGCCGGGCGAGATAATCCTTTGCCTCCAGCCCTTTTGCTTGCGCACGGGCAAGCGTATCGGGTGTGAGGATCGCGCCGGCGTTATCCTCCGTCCCGTCAATCCCGTCCGTATCACAGGCGAGCGCATTAACCCCCTCCAGCCCGTCCAGATGATCCGCAAGCGCGAGGAGGAATTCCGCATTGCGCCCGCCGCGCCCTGTCTCTCCATCGCTCGCCTTTACCGTCACCGTGGTCTCCCCGCCCGAAATCAGGACGCAGGGTTTCGCCGCAGGCTGGTCATGCAGCTTCACCTGCCGGGCGATGGCGGCCATGTCGGCGGCAACGTCGCGCGCCTCCCCCTCGATACGATCGCCGAGAATAACCGGCGTGATCCCTTTTGCAGCGGCAAGGTCGGCGGCGGCCTGCAATGATTCTTGCGGCGTGGCGATCATGATGGATTGCGCATTTGCAAATGCCGGATGGTCCGGCTCCGGTGTTTCCGATGCCGGGCTCTTCAGATAGGCGTCAATAGACGGTGGAATATCGATCCCGTATTTTTCAAGAACCGCGCGCGCATCCGCCGACGTCGTCGCATCCGGCACGGTCGGGCCGGAGGCAATCACCGCCGGATCATCCCCCGGCACGTCGGAAATCATCAGGGTCACCACCTTCGCCGGATAGGCCGCGACAGCAAGCCGCCCGCCCTTGATGGCGGAGAGATGCTTGCGCAGGGTGTTCATCTCGGTGATATTGGCGCCGGATGCCAGCAACGCCTTGGTCACGGCTTTTTTCTCTTCCAGCGTGATCCCGTCCCCGGGTTTGGCCAGCAGCGAGGATCCACCCCCCGAAATCAGGCAGAGCACCAGATCGTCTTCGGTGAGACCGTCAAGCAAGCGGAGAATATCATCGGCGGCCTTCGCCCCTTCCGCATCAGGGACCGGATGCCCCGCCTCTACCACCTTGATTTTTGTGAGTGGCAGGCCATGCTCATAGCGGGTGATGACGAGGCCTTCAAGCGGGCCGTGCCAATTCTCCTCCACCGCTTGCGCCATGGAGGCCGCGGCCTTGCCCGCCCCGATAACGACCGCGCGGCCCTTCGGCACAGGAGGCAGATGCCGGGCAAGGGTTCCGCGCGGATCCGCGGCGGCAACCGCCACCTCGAATAGCTCCGTTAGAAATTGTCGCGCGTCCTGAACCATCTGATCCCCACCCGTTGAACACCCTGTTTTTTAACGGAGATCAGGGTCTGATGGCCAGCGGTATTTCAGGTTGAATCAAGAATAACGTGAGGCGGAGTACCTTGGAGATATTGCGGCAGGCCATCGGTAATTTCATAGTAATCCCCGGCGAATTCTGTGAAGATATGGCGTGCCGTTTCAAGGCCGGTCGGCTCATCGAGTGACGCAGGGGCAATGCCCATATTGCCGCCCTTCTTTTCTGTCCAGAAAATACTCGAACCGCAAGTGTTGCAAAATCCCCGTTTTGCCTCCACCGAGCTTTCAAACCAGGTCAGGGTATCGTCCTTGATAAAGACAAGATTTTCCGGAAGCGCCACCGTGAAGCCGTTCAGATATCCCGCCGTCTGGCGGCATTGCTTGCAATGACAGACGACGACAGGGCGAAGCGGCTGATAAATCTCGAAACGGATACCCCCGCAAAGGCAGCCGCCCTTGGCATGAAGTTTCTTGTCACCACCGTCACTCATGTTGCCTCCCATAAACCTCAGGCGGCCACCACCTCGACCCGGCAATCGTTGAAGCAGGCCCCCTCGGAGAGGTCCGCCTTGAATGTCGGTGCAAGGGCCGAAACCGTCTGGTTATTCGTCGTTGTTTTAAACCAGGATCCTTTTGGCGAATAGAGCACACCCGGGCGGACATTGTCACTTATTTTCAGCGGCAAAAAGACTTCTCCGAGATCATTATAAACCTTGACCTGAATACCGTCGCTGAACCCGCGCGCCGTCGCATCATCGGGATGCATTTCCAGCTCCGGCACATCGTCATTCGCCTTCACCCCGCCAAAGGTGGAAGTGATCATCTTGTTCGATGACGGCGTGACGAGGGAGAGCGGAAAGCTATCCTCAACCGGATGATAGGTCGGAATTTCTTCCCCGAATGTGTCTTTCAGATATCCCGATTTAAGCTCAATCCTGCCGCTTTGCGTGCCCGGCACGGCGTTTTGGAACAGGATCGTGTCTTCCTCGTTCCGCTCCATGGAGAGCGCAGTCCCGACTGGGATTTCGCTGGGTTTAAAGCCTTTCAGGCGCGGATCATTATTGTCGATGGCGTCATCGATCAGCTCCTTGTCCGTTGCCTTGAAGATTTCCTCGTTAAAGCCGAAACGCGCGGCGAGACGGCGGAATATCTCCGTATTGGGGAGCGATTCCCCGACCGGGTCAATTACCGGCTCCGCCCGTTGCAGATAGGGCTGGCCATAGGCGCAGAAAATATCGTCATGCTCGAAATGGGTCGCGGCGGGCAGGATGATATCGCAATATTTCATGCTGTCCGTCATGGCGACATCGCAGCCTACGGTAAAAATATCTTCCCGTTCAAGCCCCTTTCTCGTCACATTCTGATCGGGGGAGACGATCACCGGATTATGATTATAGATAAACAGACCCTTCAGCGGGATATCGAGATCCTCCTCCACCAGATGCCGCCCGATATCGATGATGTTGAGCGTACGGGTTCCCTCCGGGATAAGGTCCGGCCGTTGCAATTTGTTTAGAGTTTTAGGAAAGAGGTTTCCGGCCCCGCCGACAATGCCGCCGCCGGCAACACCGAATTTCCCCGCAAGCGCCGGCAGCGCGAAGATCGCGCGGATGCCGTTGCCACCATTGCGGTTACGCTCGATCCCGTTGCCGACGGAGATCGCCGCCGGGGCTGTCTCCTTATAAAGCTGTGCAAAGGCCCGAATATCCTGGGCGGACACACCGCAAAGCTCCGCTGATTGCTCGATGGTGAATTTGCGCGCCTCCGCCATGAACTCTTCGGCGCCCTCCACATGCTGGTCGATAAAGGACTGATCGAACCCGCCGATCCGCTCCAGCTCCACCGCGATGGCCCAGGCGAGGATCAGGTCCATGCCCGGCCGAACGGGAAGATACATATCCGCCTGCTCCGCGATCTTGATCCGTTTTGGATCGATCACGACCAGCTTCGCGCCCTCTACCTTTGCCTTCTTGATAATTGGCGCGAGATGCAGGTTGCAATAGGTCACATTATTGCCCCAGACGACAATCAGCTTCGATTTTGCGCATTGCTCTGGTTGCATCGCCCCCGCCGCGCCGAAAGTTCCCTTATAGGCCTCCGATTTCACGCCGCCGCACATGGAACGCCGGAAAAGGATCGACGCCCCCAAGCGATAAAAGAAGCGCAAGTCCATCGAGCCCATCGCCAGCAGGCCATGCGGCCCTGCGTAGTTATAGGGCATGATCGCCTGCGGTCCATGTTCCTCAATGATGGCGGTGAATTTCTCATGGATGGTATCGAGCGCCTCTTCCCAGGAGATGCGTGCAAACTTCTCCCCGCCTTTCTTGCCGACGCGTTTCATCGGGTAGGTCAGGCGGTTCTTGCCATGGACAAATTCCGGGTAGTAGCGCGCAACCTTGTTGCAGACAACGCCATTGGTAAGCGGATTGGCGGTGGAGCCGCGCACCTTCGCGACCTTCCCCTCCTCCACCGTGACGGTGAAACTACAGGTATCGGGACAGTCAAGCGGGCAGACACTGGCAAGTTCAAGAGACATGGTTTTATCCTCATCGCAATAAACGTAAAATTCCGTTATCATATCATGATGCAAAATTGGCCTTTTAAAAAGGTCCAATTCCTATGGATCGAGGGAGCCAATATACGGTCATCCTCCGCGCATATATATTAGAAAAAGATGACGTTTCCTGCCGAAGCGAGTATAGTTTTGAAAAATCGGGGGGAGAACACAATGGTGAGGCAACCGGTAATCGGGGTCGCAGGCTGCGGAGAAATGGGCCTGCCGATGGCGAGGAATTTACAGCAATCTGGTTTCGAGGTTTATGGCTATGACGTGCGGCCAGCGGGGGAATTTGGCGATTTTTCCACCCGTATGTTGGAAAATGCCGAAGCCCTCGCCGCCCGATGCCCGGTGATTATCTCGGTTGTCCGTGACTGGGCTCAGACGGAGGAACTTTGCTTTGGCCCGGACGGCCTTTTCTCCGGCGAAGGCCATCCTGAAACCCTGATCATCAGCTCCACCCTGTCGCCGAAGATGATCTCAAACCTGCGAAATATAATCCCCGCCGGAACGCAGCTTATCGATGCCCCGATGTCTGGCGCACCCTTTCGTGCCGAAGATGGCACCCTCACCTTTATGCTGGGCGGGGAACCGGACGTCATTTCCGTTGCTATGCCCGCCTTTCAGGCCATGGGCAGCGAGATCAACCATCTCGGCCCGCTGGGTCAGGGCATGATGTGCAAGGTGCTGAACAATATGCTGGCGGCAAGTTCCGTCGTTGCCGTGCGGGAGATACTCAATGCCGCCGACGCGCTCGGTTTCCCGCGGGACCGCTTGCTGGAAGTGGCGAGCAGCAGCTCCGGCGGAACCTGGTTCGGTGATAACCTGGATAAAATTTCCTGGGCAAAGGAAGGCTATTCCCTGATTAATACCATCGGTATTCTGGAAAAGGACGTCAACGCCCTGATCGACACGACAGCGGATTTTCCGGAACTCCGGATCAATGAATTCGCCAGAAGCGTCATCGCGGAGCTTCGCAACCTGCCGGAGGAGTGAGGCCTATCATCCTGTGGGCATTTGCAAAATGAGCGTTGATGGCTTGCGCATTGCCGATGCGTCCATTATGCCATCGATAACAGGCGGCAATACCAATGCCCGACGATCATGACCGGCGAGAAGGCCGCCGACATGATCCGAGCGGCGGG
>NZ_JARGOQ010000067.1:7748-15529 GCF_029233945.1 Sneathiella sp.
TGATCAGATGCACATCGCGTTGCGGATAGGGAATGGAAACGCCTTCCTTATCGAACGCCTGCTTGATCGCCTTGGTGAGCGCAAATTTAAGCGGAAAGTAATTTGCGTTATCGCACCAGACGCGCACCGTGAAATTCACCGAACTATCGGCAAGTTCCGCAATCTCGATCAGGGGCGCGGGGTCTTTGTGGGACCGTTCATCCGCCTCAATCAGCTTGAGCATGATATCGCGCGCCTTGTCGATATCATCCTCATAGGCGATGCCCATGATCAGATCCATCCGCCGTGTGGGATGGAAGCTGAAGTTGCGGATCGCGCTGCCCCAGACCGACCCGTTCGGGATAATCACCTGGATATTGTCCGGCGTCGCCAGCTCCGTCGTGAACAGGCTGACAGACTTGACCGTGCCACCATGACCGGCAACCTCCACATACTGACCCACCCTCATCGGCCGGAAGATCAGCAGCATGACGCCGCCCGCGACATTGCTGAGCGTGCCCTGCAGCGCGAGGCCGATGGCAAGACCGGCGGCACCCAGAACCGCGATCAGGCTGGCCGTCTGGACGCCGAACTGCGCCAAGACCAGAAGCAGCGTAATCGCCAGAATGGCGAAGCGCGTCAGGCTACCGAGAAAGCCACTCACCGTCGGATCGATGCCGCGCTTATTCATAATTTTGATTAATATGGCCGGCACCCGCTTCGAGACGATATAGCCGATCAGCAGGATGACCAACGCGCCAATCACATCAAGGCCATATTGCGTGATAATGAGGACAATCTCGTCCGTTATCTCTTGTAAATCCATAACTACCCCTTTTCGCCATGCGTCAGCGCACCGACAGGCTTGCTTAACAACATGCTCAATTGTAGGGAACTGTAAACGCCAAAGAAAGGCGGAAATCAAGGGTTTTTTCAAAAGCCGGACAATTAACCATAAGACCTATAATTTCTTGACATTAAGCGTAAGTCTGCGCATATGTGCAGTGCACAATGTTTTTGCATTGGCGTCGTGGTGCTAATGGCCCAGAAGCCGTTAAATCCAATCATCAGGTATATGAACAGTATTTCCACAGCGTATGATCGCTGCTGACAGTCAGACCCTCCTCAAGAGGATGACGCCAAGGTCAAAGGAGAAACGGTTCTCACCTTTTTTGGCCTTGTATGTTGCCCTGCACCGAGTGGCAACGATGGATAGTTATTTTTGAGGACTTAAGTTTTATGACCGAATTTACCGAGCTCAACCTTGTTGGGCCGCTCCTGCGTGCGATTGACAAACAGGGTTTTACCGAACCGACGCAAATTCAGAAGCGCACTATTCCGGCGCTGATGGAAGGTCGCGACCTGATGGGTATTGCCGAAACCGGTGGCGGCAAGACGGCCGCCTTTGTGCTCCCGCTCCTGCAGCGCCTTCAGCATGAGCGCCGCAAACCCAAACCCAACAAGCCAACAGCCGTTATTCTTGCGCCAACACGTGAGCTTGCCAACCAAATCGGGCTTTGTATCCGTGTTTTCACCCGTGGCATGAAACTGTTTCACACGGTTGTTTATGGCGGCGCGCCTTACGGCCCGCAGCTACAGCAACTTTCCCGCGGTGTCGATATCATGATTGCCACACCCGGTCGCATGATGGATCATATGAAGCGCGGCACCGTGCAGCTCGATAATGTGGAGACACTTATTCTGGACGAAGCGGACCGCATGCTCGATATGGGCTTTATCGAGGATGTGACGTTCATCGCCGATAAGCTGCCCGAAGAGCATCAGACGGTGATGTTTTCCGCCACCATGAGCGGGGCCATCAAGCGGCTTTCCGAAAAACTCCTCACAAATCCGGAGTATGTCGAAATTCAGCGCAAGACCGCCGTTGCCGAAACCATCGACCATTCGGTCCTGATGGTGCGCGGCCATGACAAGAAAGACTTGCTGATGCATCTCCTGGGCCTTGGCGATAAGGAACGGGTTCTTGTCTTTGTCCGCACCAAGGCAACCTGCGACGTCCTTGCCCAGGAAATTGAAGAACAGGTTGAGGGCATCAAAACCGCCGCCATCCATGGCGATCTGCATCAACGGGCGCGCGAACGCACGCTCCGGTCTTTCAAGAACGGTCGTTTTTCAGTTCTGGTGGCAACGGATGTTGCCGCGCGTGGGATTGACGTCAATGGCATTACCCATGTCATCAACTATGACCTGCCGATGGAGGCGGAGAACTATGTTCACCGCGTCGGACGGACAGGTCGCGCCGGGGCGAGCGGCATCGCGATATCCATCTGCGAGCCGCGTGAACGCAACCTGCTGAGAAACATAGAACAAACCATCAAGCAAAAGGTACGTATCGATGAAGATCATCCCTTCCCCGCACCAACGGCCAAACCCGAACAGAAAAAGCATCGTTCGCGGCGAAACGGACCTCCTGCGGGTGCCAAGCGTGACGCATTACCATCGGGCGATGTTAAGCCATTTCGCAAGCGTCCGAAGAAGACCGTCAGCAAGAATAAAGGCAAACCGGGATTTAAGTCTGGCAAACCCGCAAACCCGACTTCAAATGCGCCGAATAAACGTTCAAATGCTCGCCAGCAGAAATTTAAGCGTGCTAGCTGACAACCCGTGGCAATAAATTTGAAAGAGGCCGGTTTTTAACCGGCCTTTTTTATGCGTGGGGCGCGCCGTAATAAAGCCCGACCGTGTGGCGTGCCTCGGCAAAGAAGAGCCAGCGTTCTGTTACCAGGCCAATCGCCGCAGAAATAACGGCAAGCATCATCAGAACGCCCGATCCGACGGTCCCCAAAAAAAGACCGAGTATAATCAGCAGAATGGGAGCAATAAAGCCCGCCAGCAGAGTGATCAAACGCAGTTTCGCTGAATGCTTCCGGGCAATTTTGAAGCCCATCTCCTTCATGAGATAGTTCGCCTCTGTATGCGGCGCCTCGAACAGTTTGACAGCGCCAAACTCACCCAGACCCGTTGCACTCTCGGGCGTTGAGATACTCTTGCTACTATCCAGAAAGCGCCAGTATGTAATCTTCCAGCCAAGAGCGACCCCGAGAACCAATAGCGTCACCAACTGCAAAGACGCCGTGGCAAAGCCCCAAAGGGCCAGCAAGCTATTCAAGAGCAAAAGCCCACTCATCAGCGCGAGCAGCAAATAACCCGCCGGAACATAATTGTTCGACCAGGCATGAATGGGTTTCAGGCTGGCATAGATCATTGCCGTGCAATAGACCGTTACGATCGCGCAAATCACCCCGACCACGCCGAGCAGCCCCATAATCCCCTGCATCATCTCCGGGAAAAAGAGCTGATGCAGCGCATAGAGGCCCGTCGGAATAAAGGTGAGGATCGCCATCACCCCTTCCCGGCTGAGCCAGGAGGAACGCCACTGCGTCAGCGCGCGCCAGGCCCGCTCCGGGTGGCCCAGATGAAAAGTGGAGGAAAGAAGCCCGCCCGTGATCAACACATAGCTCACCGCGTAACCGATAAAGGCCAGCCAGAATTGAGCCGGAATGAGGCCGAAAATATTCCCCGCGATCAGGAGGGCAAGCAAGCCATATCCCGCGCCAGATGCCGTAGTGAAGAAAATTACCGATTTTGCCGGGTGCATTTTGGCCTCAATTTACGCGGAAAGAAACTTGTCAACCCAACGGGCGATCACACCCGCCGAACTATCGGCAACCGGGGCGAGTTCTGGCGGCGGCGCGTCATTTCCCAGTTTTTTGGGCCGGGGAGGCAGATACTTGTTGGTTGGCTTGCATTCCTGTTCCGGCATCAGGTCATAACCGCTACGCTTCGCGACCAGCTTGCTCACGTCCGAGTCCGGATCGCCAAGATCGCCAAAGGACCGCGCGCCCACGGGACAGGTGGACACACAGGCCGGCACCCGGGATTCCTCGGGCAGGTTCGGGTTATAGATTTTATCGACACAGAGCGTGCATTTCTTCATCACGCCCGCATCCTCATCATATTCCCGCGCGCCATAGGGGCAGGCCCAGGAACAGAGCTTGCAGCCGATACAATGATCCGCATTGACGAGAACGATGCCATCTTCCTCACGCTTGTAGGACGCCCCGGTCGGACAGACAGTCACACAGGGCGCATCGTCGCAATGCAAGCAGCTTTTCGGGAAGTGAACCGTGCGCCCGCCCGTATCCTCATTCTCCACCTCGAAGCTGTGAATGCGGTTGAACCAGACGCCGGTCGGATCCGCGCCATAAGGGTCTGTGTCGGTCAGGGGCGCGGAATGCCCCCCGGTATTCCATTCCTTGCAGTTGACCGCGCAGGCATGACAGCCGACACAGATATCCAGATCGATCACAAGGCCAAGTTTTTTCTTCGATGGTGTCGTCGGGAGGGATGTCATTCTTTTTCCTTTTCCGAGTCACCGTCAATCTGGTTGCCATGGCCGGGTTTGATGCCGCTCTTCTTTCCGGCGTTTTCCTTCCGGTTGCCGATCCAGTCCTTCATCGGAACGGGGTCGAGATGACTCGCCTCCCCCTTGAGGTTGGCCCCATAGCGCAACAATTCGGTCGGCTCGGGAAGCCCGGCGGCGCCTTGCGCCTCAAACATCGGTTCTGTCTCCCCAAAATCGGCTGCGTCGCATTTCTCAATACTGACCCGCAGGTCGTACCAGGCCGCCTGCCCCGTCACCGGATCGGAATTTGAATAGCGATAGCCATCTTCGCGCGGGGGCAAGAGTTCGGAAATAATATGGTTCAGCAAAAAGCCTTTTGTGACCTCCGGGGCATCCTCTTTAAGGTTCCAGGCGCCCTTGCGCTTGCCGATGGCGTTCCAGGTCCAGACCGTATGCGGATTAACTCCCCGCATCAGCTTTGCCTGCGCTTTCACCTTGCCATATGGCGAGCTTACCCAGAGCCAGTCACCATCGGTGATGCCGCTCGCCGCCGCCGTATCGGCATGTATAAACAACGGGTTACGTGCCGTTATCTGGCGAAGCCAGGCATTCTGGCTGCCCCAGCTATGATACATATGCATCGGCCGCTGGGTCACCGCATGAAGGGGGAACCCCTCCCCCTTATCCTCATCCGCGAAAGGCGCATACCAGAGCGGCAAAGGATCAAAGAATGTCTCCACGCGATCGCGCAAATGATCCGGCGGTTGCCGGTCCCCGAAACCTCTCGCCGCGAGACGGAATTTCTGCATGGTTTCGGAATAAATCTCCATCACCACCGGACTTGGCATGGCGAGCCAGCCCATATGGACGGCTTCCTCAAGATAGGATTTATTGGCGAACTTGTAATAGGACTGCTCCGGTGTGAATTTTTTCTCCCAGAAGCAGCCATTCTCGATATAGGCATCAAGCTGCGCCCTGTTCGCCCCGCCGCGCCCCTGTCCCGATCCGTCTTCTCCGCGCCAGCCCGCCAGCGGCCCGACATCGGGGGTGCGTTCATGATTGACCATATAGTCAGAATAACCGCCGGGATAAATCGCCGATCCATCTTCCGCCGCGAAGCCCGGAAGATTCAATTTCACCCCAAGATCGAGCATCACATCCTGAAACGGCCGTACGTCGCGATCGAGCGCAACGACAGGCTGGCGAATAGCATCCGCCGCGCCATGGGCACTGGAAATTGGCCGGTCCAGCAGGGAAATACAATCCCAGCGTTCCAGATAGGTCGTATCGGGCAGCACGAGATCGGCAAACGCCACGGTTTCCGAATGATAGGCATCGGAATAAATAAACCTGGGAATTTTATAGCTGCCGTCGGGCTTTTTATCCGTGAGATAGCGAATTGTATCCGGCACGTTCATCGTACTGTTCCAGCCCATATTGGACATATACATAAACAAAACGTCAATCTCAGCCGGATCCCCGGCCCAGGCGTTATGGATCACGCTATGCATCAAGCCATGGGCGGACAGCGGATATTCCCAGCTATAAGCCTTGTCGATCCGTTTTGGATTGCCCGCCTCATCGACCAGCAAATCTTCCGGTCCTTTCGGAAATCCGAGCGGCATGCCGTTCAAGGGTGTGTTCGCCGCCGTTTCCTTGCCCGCAGGCGTCGGTCCGGGTGGACAGGGTTTCGGGAAGGGCGGCTTGTGACGAAAACCGCCCGGCACATCAATAGTCCCGATCAGCATCTGTAACAGATGAATGGCGCGGCAGGTGTGAAAGCCGTTTGAATGGGCTGAAATACCGCGCATGGCATGCATGGAAACCGGGCGGCCTGTCATTTTTTCCTGCGGTCGTCCGGCCCAATCAGTCCAGGGGATATCGAGGGTGATTTCCTGCTCAAAGGCGACGTCGGCAATCTCTGCGGCTATCCGGCGGATCGTGTCCGCTTTTATACCAACACGCTCCGCGACAGCCTCCGGCGCGTATGTATCCTCCAGATAGCGTTCCGCCATCAATTGAAATGCCGGGACCGCTTTTTTGCCAGAGGGAAGTGTATATGTACCGACAAGCACGGGATCGGCCTTCCGGTCGCTGTGCGGCAGCAATTCCCCCGTCGCCGTGGCAATCAGGGTCGTTCCGGTCGCGTTTCTTGCAAAAAGTCCATCCGCCGCGTCCCCTTCCGCCTGGATCACCAGCCAGGACGCATTGGTGTAGCGTTTCAGATAGTCCCAGTCGATTTTCTCCGCCGCCAGCAATTCGTGGATAATCGCCATTACGAAAAGACCATCGGCGCCGGGCGTAATGCCGATCCATTCATCGGCAATGGCGGAATAGCCGCTCCGGACCGGATTGATGGAGACGAACTTCGCATCCTCGCGCGTTTTCAGCTTGCCAAGACCCATCTTGATCGGGTTGGAGTCATGATCCTCCGCCACGCCGAACATCATGAAGTATTTGGTATGGTCCCAGTCCGGCTCGCCAAATTCCCAAAAAGAACCGCCGATCGAATAAAGTCCCGCCGCCGCCATATTCACCGAACAGAACCCCCCATGCGCCGCAAAATTCCGGGTCCCATACTGTTTTGCCCACCAGCCGGTGAAGCTTTGTGACTGATCGCGACCGGTGAAGAAAGCGAGTTTTGACGGATCGTCACTGCGCACGTCTTGCAGCCATCCGGCGGCCAGATCAAGCGCCTCCTCCCACTCGATTTCCTTGAACTTCCCTTCCCCGCGTTCCCCCACACGGAGCAGAGGCTTTTGCAGCTTCGCCGGGGAATTCTGCTGCATGATCCCGGCGGACCCCTTCGCGCAGAGAACGCCCTTGTTCACCGGATGATCGGGATTTCCCTCAATATAGCGGATCTGGTTATCTTTGAGATGCACCTTTATCCCGCAACGGCAGGCGCACATATAGCAGGTTGTGTATTTTACTTCGTCCGAGACAATGGGCGAAGTGTCCGCGCGTTCGTCGCGCAGAACGATACCTTCTGTCATTTAAAATAGCTCCCCAGCTACTTGAGAACGGCACAAGGCCGAAAGCACTCACCTTATCGTTACCCGATTTGCCGGGGGGCTGTCGATAGCGAATTAAAAATAATCTATTCTCTTCATTTGAAATTATTCCTGGCGAAAAGACTTCAGATTTTCGCGCAGCAAACCGCGCCCCTGCTGCACCCGCTTGCGAACATTATCGTTTGATATGCCGAGTTTGCGGGCAATATCGTCATACTCCTCTCCCTGCACCAGACGAAGGACAACGGGCGCCTTCAACCGTTCGGGCAAGCTGTCGATTGCCGTGCGCAGCCGTCGGCTGAGCTCCGCATTCAAAAGATTGCCTTCCGGCGTCTGCTGATGGGTATCGAACGCGGACATATCGATAGTGCTTATTTCCTTCACCTTGTCATAGAGGTTTCTGATCCGCTTGTTGGCACGAT
>NZ_JARGOQ010000068.1 GCF_029233945.1 Sneathiella sp.
ACTTTTATCGCCAATGCCGAGATCAAGGCACTGGCCGCGGCAAAGGGCGCAAATACGATCGCGCTCAGCGATGATTCCGGCTTTGCGCTCGATATGCTTGACGGAGCGCCGGGTATTTACTCTGCGCGCTGGGCTGGTCCTGAAAAAGATTTTTCTCTCGCCATGCAAAAGGTCGAGAATGAACTTTTGAAAAAAGGCGCCGTGACACCAGATCAGCGCCGTGCGCATTTCATTTGCGCCCTGACCCTTGCCTGGCCGGATGGCCATATGGAAAGTTTTGAAGGTCGCGTCGATGGTACAGCCGTCTGGCCGCCACGCGGGGGTAAGGGTTTTGGTTATGATCCTGTGTTCATTCCGGATGGCTATGAGACTACCTTCGCCGAAATGGAGCCCGCGGCGAAGCACGCAATGAGCCATCGGGCCGATGCGTTTCGGCAACTGATCGATGCCTGCTTCAACGCGAAATAGAGCGCCCGATCCCGGGTTTGGCCTTTATTTTCATTGGCCCTTCTGCCGGAAAAAATGTCCTTATTGCGACTTCAACAGCCATGTGCGCGAAGCGGTGGATCAACGGCGCTGGATGGCCGCACTTTTGCGGGAATTGGATTATTTCGCGGATCAAACAGTACAAAAGAAGCTGACGAGCATCTTCTTTGGCGGAGGAACCCCGTCGCTTATGGCGTCGGAGACGGTCGCGGCGCTGATTGAAGGCGCGCGGTCGCGCTTTACTTTTGCCGATGATATCGAGATCACGCTGGAGGCCAATCCGACGTCCGTTGAAGCGGCGTCCTTTGCGGGATATCGTCAAGCGGGCGTGACGCGGCTTTCTCTTGGTGTGCAGTCCATGCGCGGCGACGCCCTCAAATTCCTCGGGCGAGAGCATTCTGTGAGAGAGGCCCTGCAGGCGATCGAGCTGGCCCGCGAAAGCTTCCAGAATATCTCCTTCGATTTGATCTATGCGCTGCCGGGGCAAAGTGGTTCCGATTGGAAAGCGGATCTCGAGCGGGCGCTTACGCTTGCCGGGGATCATCTTTCGCTCTATCAGTTGACGATTGAGCCGAATACCGGCTTTGCCGGGGCGGTCAGGCGCGGTGAATTCGCGATACCGGCGGAAGAAAATGCGGAAGAGCTGTTTGAGATGACGCAAAGAATTTGCGCAGATGCCGGACGCCCCGCCTATGAAATATCGAACCATGCCCGCCCTGGATTTGAATGCCGCCATAATCTCACCTATTGGCGTTATGGTGAATATATAGGTGTCGGACCCGGGGCGCATGGGCGCTTGATACGAGAGGGCATGCGGACTGCATTTCAGCAAAAAAAACGCCCTGAAAGTTGGCTCGAAGCCGTAGAGGCGGCGGATCACGGCACCGAGACAACTGAACCGCTCACTCACCGTCTAGAATGTGCGGAGGAGCTATTGCTTATGGGATTGCGGCTTGATGAGGGCGTCTGGTTTGAAAATTTCAGCGCCGCTATCGGTGCGCCCATGGAGGAGTTTCTGCGCCGCGACAGGCTGGTCCCCCTCATCGACGCGGGGTTGATGGAGATGGATGAGCGGAGACTCCGTGCCACGGGTCGCGGTCGCCTTGTCCTCAACAGCCTGCTACCGGAAATCCTAGTTTAACGCAGGTGCGAAGCTGTCCGGTTCCGGTTCCAGAACCAGCTGCTTTTTCGGCCCCACTTCCAAGACCGCAAGGCCACGTTCGGCAATGCCATCTTCGGGAAAGCGGAAGATGCCATCATACCCTGTAAAGCCGCTCGGGTTCTCTATGGCTTCCCGCGAAAAGCGGATATCGGCGGGATCAAGCGCCATAATCCCCGCCAGCGCCATGGCGTCATAGGCAAGGCTGGCGATACGTGAGGGCTGATAGCCATAGAGATCAGAAAATCTTTTCTGAAAAGCAGCGGCTTTTTCAGGGGCCGGGGCGGAGAACCAGCCGCCGACCAATGCCGGTTCTGCCGACAGCGAGGGATCTTCCCAGAGCCCGGTGCCGATAAACTGCACGACCTCCGGATCGACGTCGTAATAGGAAACCAGGGATGCCAGTTCTTTCAGTCGGGCGCCCCCCTCGGGGATGATCAGGGCGTCGAACGTCACCTCGCCAAAGGTATCCAGCTTCTCAAGGCGTTTGACATAGGCCTTGGATTCGTCGTCTTCCTTACTGGCATACAGCTCGATTTCCTTTTCCAGCTGCTTTTGCCGTAGCGTGTAATCGCCCAGTATTTTGGCGATCTCATGCAGGTCCTGTGATCCGGCGGGAACATCTGTCGGATAGCGCACTGTGCGATCGAGGGACAGGCCGAGGGCCGTGGTGGTCTTGGTTACATTTTCCACCACAGCGTCACCATAAGGAGAATTCGGAGCCAGAACCGCAAAATTAAACAACCCCTGCCGATAGGCAAATTCCATCGCTCGCTTAATTTGCTGCCCGACGGTCAGGCCCATGACATAAACGCCATCTCCGGCCACCGTTGTGTCCGTGGAAAAGGTAATGATATTGACGCCACGCTGCCGCGCGAGAGGGCGCACCGTTGCGACGGAAGAAGAAAAGAGGGGTCCGAGGATAAGCCCGGCGCCCGAAACCAGCGCCTCCGCCGTGGCGCTTTCCGCGCCGCGTGGCGTGCCTTTTGTATCGAAGGGCAGCAGTTCGAGCTGGTTGTTTCCAAGATCGAAAAGGGCAATATTCGCCGCCCGCAGCAAGTCGTTGCCGACGGCGGCGGTCGGGCCTGAGAGCGGCAGCAGAAGGGCAATTTTTATGCGCTCACTCGTCATTAGCTCAGGCGCGCGCAGACCAATAACGGCTGGTCCCGGCTCGATCAGGCGGGACAGCGGATCAACGATCGGCGTGTTGGCCAAATCTTCGGTGGAGGGGGTGCGTTCCGGCGGAAGCAGATCTTTCAGATCTTGGGAGGCAGTTGTATTTGTGCTATCTTTAGGCTCGGTCTCGGCGATTTTTGCGGGCTGGCATGCTGTTAGAACAAAGGCCAGCAGGCCAACAACGCCAGCACAAATCAAAGAGTTCCAGTTTCGTTTAAGACATGACGTCATGGCAGATTTCGCGGGAACCAAGTTTTTACTCCGTAGGTCTTCTTAAGAAACGCCTGACCCGAAAGACTAGGTAACCCCCGGATGGGGGGCAAGCAAATTGTTGATTGCGGCATTATAAACAGGATGATGAGGCGACATTTTGGCACATCCTTCGAAAAACGCGCTGAAACGTAAACGCCGCCGTGCTTATTTCCGGGGCAGGGCGGCTGAGTTTCTGGCGGCGAGCGCGCTTCGGATGAAGGGATATCATATTGTTGCCCGCGGCTATCGGAAGCCGTTCGGTGAAATAGACATCATCGCCCGGCGCAACAATCTTCTTGTTGCCATTGAGGTCAAGGCGCGACCCCGAATCGCAGAGGCAGCCGAGGCCGTCAGCCCGAAACAGAGGCGCCGCATTGCCCGTGCGCTTGAGGCCTTTGTCATGGAAAGGCCAAAATTTGATGGTTTTAATATCCGCTTCGACGTGCTGCTGGTCACGTCATTCTGGCAATGGCCCCGTCATATCGAAGGTGCTTGGGAATAGGGGTGAAGAGACCCTTTTAACGGAAGCGAATTGGATTTATAGTGTCGTGACAATCATGATTAAAGGCGTACCGGAATGAAATTTGTTGCTTATGCTCTTATTGCTCTGTCATCCCTTGTCGCGTTAAGCGGCTGCACCCCGACAGTAATTCTGGGCGGCGCGGCAATCGGCGGCGTTGCCGTGGCGGAGGAACGTTCCGTCGGGACGGTGATTGACGATGCGACCATCAAGGTCGGGATTGGGAACGCGATTTTCCAGAAAAGCGAGCCGATGTTCACCTCGACGTCGACGACTGTGATCGATGGGGTTGTCCTGATTACCGGAGAGGTGCCGACACCGGAAGACCGGGTGACGCTGACGCGGTTGATCTGGGGTGTCAAGGGCGTGAAAGAAGTGCATAACGAGGTCAAGGTAGAGGATAGCGAAACTGTTGGCAGCTTTGCCTCCGACAGCCTGATAACAACAAAACTGAAACTGCTGCTCTTGCGCGATCCGGAGGTTTTGAACATCAATTATTCCGTCGATACAGTGGACGGTACCGTCTATCTGATGGGAATCGCCCAGAATGAGGCGGAGCTGCAGCGGGTGAAAAACCATGCCAAGGAAATTTCCGGGGTTCGCCGTATTGTCAGCTATGTGAAAATGAAGTCGGAGCTGAACGCGGCTTGAACTGACAGGCCGGGCAGGATAGGGTCCCCCCCAATAAATTAAGCGGCGCATCACTTTAAGCATAAAGGTCGGGAATAATGAGTCTTGCCGTAGCCATTCAGATGGATCCCATCGAAAATGTAGATATCAACGGGGACAGCAGTTTTGTCCTTGGGCTGGAGGCGCAGGCGCGTGGCCATGGTCTCTATCACTATGGCCCGCAGGATATGTCCTTCTCGCAAGGGCGTATTGTCGCGAATGCCCGCCCAATCCAGCTTCGACGGGAGCCGGGTAATCACTATACTGCCGGTAAGGCGGAGCGGATCGACCTTGCTACCATGGATGTGGTGCTGATGCGGCAGGATCCGCCGTTTGATATGTCCTATATCACGGCGACCCATCTGTTGGAGCATATCCATCCGCAGACCCTGGTGGTCAACGATCCGGTCAGCGTGCGGAATGCGCCGGAAAAGCTGTTCGTGACCCATTTCGACGGCATCATGCCGCCCACGCTCATTTCCTCCAATCTTGAGGAGATCAAGGAATTCCGCAGCGAGTTCAAGGACATCATCATTAAGCCGCTCTATGGCAACGGCGGTGCGGGCGTGTTCCATCTCAAGCCGGAGGATGAAAATCTGACGGCGCTCTGCGAGATGTTCACGCAATTCTATCGTGAGCCGATGATCGTGCAAAAATACCTGCCCGCCGTACGCGAGGGCGACAAGCGAATTATTCTTGTCGACGGGGAACCAGTGGGGGCGATCAACCGTGTGCCACAGAAAGGCGAGGTTCGCTCCAACATGCATGTTGGCGGCCAAGCCGTGAAATCCTCCCTCACTGCGCGAGAGGAAGAAATCTGCCGTGCTATTGGGCCCGCCTTGAAGGAACAGGGTCTGATATTTGTCGGCATTGACGTAATCGGGGATTACCTCACCGAAATCAACGTGACATCGCCGACGGGTCTACAGGAAATCAACCGTTTCGATGGCGTGACGCTGGAGGCGGGAATCTGGGACTGCCTTGAGGAAAAGGTCAGTAATTCCGACTCTTACTAGAATCTGCCGGACTAAATTTTAACCATGCAGTTTCTTCTGGCACATGCTATCGTTGTGCATATAACGATAAATTGAACCAGAAAGTGACATGCAGGCGAAGATAAAGACTGTGGCCTTTCAGGGGCTGGAGGTGCGCGAGGTGGATGTGCAGGTGATGATGGCCTCCGGCCTGCCTGCCTTCACCATCGTCGGCCTTGCGGATAAATCGGTCGCGGAAAGCAAGGAAAGGGTGCGCGCGGCGCTTACCTCCCTTGGCATCGGCCTGCCGCCCAAACGCATTACTGTCAATCTTGCTCCGGCTGACCTCCCAAAAGAAGGCGCGCATTATGATTTGCCGATCGCGCTTGGCATCCTCGCGGCGATGGGTGTTCTCCCCTCAGAAGAGCTTGATGATTACTATGTGATGGGCGAACTGTCACTCGATGGAAGCTGTAATCCGGTGACAGGCATTTTGCCCGCCGCCGTCGCCGCAGTGGGGGAGGATAAGAATATCATCTGCCCGGAGGCTTCAGGACCCGAGGCCGCTTGGGCCGGAGATCTGACTGTGCTGGCGCCCGCCAATCTTCTCGCGCTCATCAATCATTTCAAGGGAACGCAGGTGCTTACCCCGCCCGCTCATGGCAATATTATCGATGAAGCTCTACTCTTGAAACTTGAGGATATCAAGGGGCAGGAAACCGCAAAACGCGCCCTTGAGGTTGCGGCGGCGGGTGGGCATAACCTCCTGATGACCGGTCCGCCGGGTTCCGGCAAGTCGATGCTGGCGGCGCGGCTTCCGGGGTTGCTGCCGCCCCTTGATGCGGCGGAGGCGCTGGAGGTTAATATGATCGCCAGTATCGCCGGAGAAATGAAGGAGGGTCGGCTCTCCCGCCGGCGCCCCTTTCGCGATCCGCATCATTCCGCGTCAGTTGCCGCCATGGTTGGGGGAGGGCGCGGGGCGAAGCCGGGGGAGGTTTCGCTCGCTCATCTCGGGGTTCTGTTCCTCGACGAACTGCCGGAGTTTAACCGGCAAGTTTTGGAATCCCTGCGCCAGCCTGTGGAAATCGGCAGGGCCGTCGTGGCGCGGGCCAATCTGCATGTCACTTATCCTGCGAGTATGCAGTTGATCGCGGCGATGAACCCCTGCCGCTGCGGCCATCTTGACGATGCG
The DNA here is from genome assembly GCF_029233945.1 of Sneathiella sp. GTDB lineage: Bacteria > Pseudomonadota > Alphaproteobacteria > Sneathiellales > Sneathiellaceae > Sneathiella. The sequence continues at coordinate 6,429 of NZ_JARGOQ010000068.1, forward strand.
TCGCAGGCCTGTGCACGGGCGCCGAAATGCGCCCTCGAATATCGGTCCCGTATTTCCGGCCCGATGCTCGACCGGATTGATATTCATGTGGATGTGCCCGCTGTCTCCGCCGCTGATCTGACTTTGCCGCCGCCAACAGAGACAACCGAGATTGTCGCCGCCCGCGTCGCCCGGGCGCGTGAAATTCAACGACAGCGCTATCAGGATATCGATCATGCGACGCCGATCCGCACAAACTCGGATGCGGAAGGGGAGGTGCTGGAACGCTTTGTCCAGCCGGATAAATCGGCGACCGCGCTTTTGCAGGACGCTATCGGTAAGCTGAAACTCTCCGCGCGCGGGTATCACCGGGTGCTGAAAGTTGCGCGGACCTTGGCCGATCTCGCCGAGAGCGAACCCGTCACCCGATCCCATATCGCCGAGGCGCTGGAATACCGCCGCCGCCTCGCCATGAACGGCTAGCGCTATTTATCCTTATTGACGTCGAGGGCTTCCAGATGACGGCGGGCTTCATCGCCTGCGGGGGTGTTGGTTGCCAGCTCCAGGACCCGCAGCCAGTCTTTGCGCGCTAAATCCCGCTTGTCTGCGTCCTCATAGAGGATGCCCCGCTCGATCAGGGCGTCCGGCAGGTCAGGCTCCAGCGACAGGGCGAGTTCCACATCCTCCAATGCGCGGGCCTTGTCGCCCAGATGACGCCAGGCGGCGGCGCGGAAGGTAAGCGCATCGGGTCTCGCCGGGTCGAGCTTGAGCGCGAGATCAAGATCGTCGAAGGCCCGTTTATAGTCGCCGACTTTCGCCAGAATGCGGCTCCGGTCGATAAGGAGGTTGATATTCTCCGGCTCGACCTCCAATCCGGTCGTGGCAACGGCGAGGGCGCGCTCATATTCCTCCGCCAGCAACCAGACATTGGCCGCCTGCATGAGCACGGGCACCAAGAGCGGGGAGCCGGCCCCTTGCATATCCTCCGCCAGTTCCTCCAGCGTCAGGGCCGCGTGATCATATTTTTTCATGGCGACAAGCGCGAGCGCGACGCAGTGACGAGCCGGAAAGCCGCCGCCGGAATCGCGCCAGGCAAGCGCCGATTCAAATGCCTTCTCCGGCTCCCGACAGGTCAGCGTCAGGCAGGTCTCATACTCGCTTTCCTGCGTCCGCACGCCATCCAACGGCCCAGCTGCAGAAGTGAGAAGTGGCCGGGCAGACAGCGATATGGTAAGTGCCATGAAAAGGGTTAAAAATCGCGCGAACATGAAATGCCTTAAATTAGTCTTGATTCGACCCTACATGCCGAATACAGGATTGATTACATTGGGAGTTCTACCATGAACAGATTGGTTATTGCCACTATCGCTTTTCTAAGTTTCGTCCCTCTTGCGGCGGCGGAAATGCCTCATCGTTCTCATATGATGCAGGATCAAGTTGTCCTAAATTTGACAACAGAAGGCTGGGTCAAGACGGATACCGCCCGGGTGTCGGTCTATGTCGAGCTGGTCCAGCAGGAAGAAGCCGCGGATGCGCTTAAAACCCGCATCGATGGATCACTGCAATCCCTTGCGACGGATGTGGATTGGCGCATTACCTCCTCCCGCCAGCAGCTCGACCAGACGGGGCTCAACCGCTGGTATGTAAGTGCAGAGGCGCGTATCCCCGAAGCGGCTCTCGCCGGTCTTCAGGACCGCGCAAAAGAGGCGAGCAGCCCGGGATACAAGGTGACAATCTCCAATGTGGACTTCACACCGTCCCTTGCGGAATTTGAACAACTGCGCGGTGATTTACGTGCACAGGTCTATCAGCAGGCCCTTGATGAGGTGGCGCGGCTGAACAAGGTGATGCCGGGTGCGGATTATCATGTCCGCAAGGTTGATTTCGTGCAGCTCTATCCGGTGCAGGCCATGGACGCGACCCCGCGCACGATGATGATGAAGGCTGGCGCGGCGGAATCTGCATCCGGGTCGCAGGGCGGGGCGGAGCTTCTGGTCTCCGTCAAGCAGTCGATGTCGGCGCAGGTCGTGCTTGGCCGGGCTGACATGCCGGCCCCGAAGCAGGAGTAGCATGGACAAGAGTTTATTCTGCTTTGGCTTCGGCTTTACCGCCCGCCAGATCGCGGCAGATTTTCCGCAATTGCGGGTGATGGGCACGGGCCGGTCTCCCACCGGTGAGGTAAGGGACGGCGGGATTCCCCTCTTTCCCTTTCATCGGGAACAGCCAGTCGAGGATTTTGTGGATGTTGCAGGGGATGTGACTCATATCCTCCTTTCCATCCCGCCCGACGGGGCGGGAGATTTGGTCTATGACGTCATGGCGGAGGACATCCTGCGCCTTAAAAACCTGCGATGGATCGGCTATCTGTCGACAACGGGGGTGTATGGCAATCTCGATGGCGGTTGGGTGGATGAGGAAAGCCCCTATAATCCGTCGGGCGAAAGGGGCAAGCGCCGGATGCGGGCGGAACAGGCGTGGCGCGGCCTTTTTGAAGCAAAAGGCCTGCCGCTTCATATTTTCCGCCTGCCCGGCATATATGGTCCCGGGCGGAACCAGCTTGTTTCTTTGAAAAATGGAAAAGCGCGACGGATCGCGAAGTCGGGGCAGGTTTTCTCGCGCATTCATGTGGCCGATCTCGCGGCGATCCTCATGGCCTCGATGGAGAAACCCGACCCCGGCGCAATCTATAATGTTGCCGATGATGAATCGGCGCCGCCGCAGGATGTTGTCGCCCATGCTGCGGAGCTGTTGGGCATGGAGCCGCCACCCCAGATTGACTTCGACAAGGCCGATCTCAGTCCGATGGCGCGCAGCTTCTATTCGGACAGCAAACGGGTCAGTAACGCTAAAATCAAGTCAGAACTTGGGGTTTCGTTCAAATTTCCTACCTATAGGGAAGGTTTGGCGGCTTTGCTTGACGGTGAAATCGGTATATAACCATTCTCTAGACTGTTTTTTTGACGGCCGTATGGATCGGTAAATGGCACGCACGAAATGCTTTAATCGCGATGAGGCGCTTGAAAAAGCCATGCAGGCTTTCTGGGCCAAGGGCTATGAAGCGACTTCCGTTCAGGATCTGGTCGACTGCATGGGCATCAACCGGGGCAGCCTCTATGACACTTTCGGCGACAAGCATCAGCTGTTTCTGGAGGCGTTGGATCAGTATGGTACCGGGGCGTTGCTGCGCACGGATGTCCTGCGCCAGGATGGCGATGCACGCGAGATTCTCTCCAAATTTATGTATGTCTTTATGCAGAAGCAGGTGATGGACCCGAAACGGCGAGGCTGTTTCATGACCAATGCGGCGGTTGAGCTTTGCTCCCGCGATGATGAATGCGCCGAACGGGTGCGTGTCTTCTTTGAGGATATGGAAGATGCGCTGGGTGAGTTGATTGCCCGTGGACAAGCCGAGGGCGTGATCAAGACGAAGCGCGATGCGGCCAACCTTGCCGCCTTTTTTGTAGGTGTCATGCAGGGAATGCGGGTTGTCGGCAAAGTAAATCCGGATGAAGCCGTGCTTCGTCCCATGGTCGATGTGGCGCTGACTGTTCTGGACGGAGAATGAACGATCTCGGCCTTGATTTGTGGGGCGCGGCGTTTCAAGCGGGCTCGTTTCTCTGCCTTATGGCAATTCCCTGGACGGACGATAAAGTCCGGTTGATTTTGATCCTGATCGCAGGTGCGGGAATCCTATCGATTCTCGGATTTCAGCTCTATATCGGTGTAGAAAAGCAGGATTACGGTCTGGCCAAGGACCTGATGATCGTCACCATTATGAATGCTATTCTTTATTTTGCCATTAGCTGGGGGGTGGAGCGTGTGTTCCGCCTGTTCCTTCTCAAACGCAGAAATGACCGGCGGCCACCGCCTTCATGATCCGGCCATTACATGTTTGATCAGGGCTTTGGCTTCGGGGCTGTCCCATTCCGCCGGCCCGACAAGACGGCCGATTTCCTCTCCCTCTGTATTTAACAGAATGCTCGCGGGCAGACCGAAAACCCCGGCGCTGCGGCCGGACTTGACCGTTTTGTCGTTAAAAAGGGCAAGATTCTGAATGTTTCGTTTGTTGAAAAAACTTCTGACCGCGTCCATCCCGTGCAGGTCCTGACCGATGGCGAGGACGGTAAAATTTTCTCCACCAAGATCCCCTTGTAACTGATCCAGGCTTGGCATTTCCTTCTTGCATGGCCCACACCAGGTCGCCCAGAAATTCACAAGAACGACCTTTCCCTTATAATCTGAGATCCGCTCCTCCTCTCCCTCGCCGTTCAGGAAGGTAAAATCCTTGAACGGGCGCGGCGTCTCGTTAGGGGCAAAATTCTGCATCTCGCCGGTCAGCAAAGCGCTCAGATTTTCCGAGAAAGCTGTTGATGTTCCCGCCACAAGCCCTGTAAATGTAAGCAAGAACAGCAGGCCTGTGAATTTCATGGGTTTTGTCATCATAGTTGTTAGACGTCCAATTGTTACAAAGTGAGCCCGAAAATGAGCGCAAACGAGCTTTGGGGTGGCAGATTTGCCAAAGGCCCCGCCGAAATTATGGAACGGATCAATGCCTCCATTGACTTTGACCGCCGGCTCTATGCCCAGGATATAATGGGTTCGATGGCGCATTCCAGTATGTTGATGGCCTGCAATATCATTTCCGAGGAAGATGGTAAAAAAATTCAGGACGGATTGCAGACAATTCTTCGTGAGATCGAGGCGGGGAATTTCAAGACCGATCCGGCGCTTGAGGATATCCATATGCATGTGGAGGCGCGCCTGCGCGAGCTAATCGGTGATGCGGCCGGGCGGCTTCATACGGGACGGTCGCGTAATGATCAGGTGGCGACGGATTTCCGGCTCTGGGTGCGCGATACCATGGATCATCTGGAGGGGGAGCTTGCCGATCTGCAGGATGCGCTTCTTGATCAGGCGGACGCCGAGGCCGATACCGTGATGCCGGGCTTTACCCATCTGCAGGCGGCGCAGCCGGTGACGTTTGGCCATCATATGCTCGCCTATGTGGAGATGTTCGCGCGCGATCGTGGCCGTCTTCAGGATGCGCGGGCGCGGTTGAATGAGAGCCCGCTGGGTTCGGCGGCGCTGGCCGGTACCTCCTTTCCCATCGACCGGGAGATGACGGCAAAGGCGCTTGGTTTTGACCGGCCGACGGCCAATTCTCTCGACGGGGTCTCGGATCGGGATTTCGCGCTGGAGTTTCTCGGCTTCGCTTCCATTTGCTCGATGCATTTGTCACGGCTTGCCGAGGAAATCGTCATCTGGTCGAGTGCGCAGTTCCGCTTTGTTGAATGCTCCGATAGCTTCTCGACGGGCTCCTCGATCATGCCGCAGAAGAAAAACCCGGACGCGGCGGAGCTGATCCGCGGCAAGGCCGGACGGAGCGCGGGCGCTTTTACCAGCCTTCTGATGATGATGAAGGGGCTGCCCATGACTTATGGCAAGGATATGCAGGAGGACAAGGAGCCGGTCTTCGATGCCGCCGACAATCTTCAGCTTTGCCTCGCCGCGATGAGCGGGATGATCCGCGACATCACGGTCAATGGCGAGATCATGACGGCGGCCTCCGGTGCTGGTTTTACCACGGCGACGGACCTTGCCGACTGGCTGGTCCAGAAACTGGATATGCCTTTCCGGCAGGCGCATCATGTGACGGGCGCCCTTGTAAAACTCGCCGAAGACAACAAATGTGGGCTTGAAGATTTGTCTCTTGCCCAGATGCAATCGGTGGAGAGCGGCATAACCGATGATATATATAAGGTGCTGGGCGTTCAAAATTCCGTTGCAAGCCGTGTGAGTTATGGCGGTACGGCGCCATCCCGGGTGCGCGAGCAGATTGTCCGCTGGCGCGAAAAACAGGGCCAGAAAGGGAGCAAGAAATGAAACGCTCATTTATGGTGATGCTTGTCGTTCTGCTGACGGCCCTGTCGGTTGCGGCCTGCGGTGTGAAAAGCGCACCCAAATATTCACCGGATACACAAAAATCCGAACAGAAGAAAAGCTAGTTGTAGAGAAGATTGCCGACATATGGACCATTTCACCTATAAAAATGGCGAGCTTTATGCCGAGGATGTCGCCCTTAGCACCATCGCAGAAACAGTGGGCACGCCCTTTTACTGTTATTCCACCGCAACGCTGGAACGGCATTACAAGGTATTTTCGGGCGCGTTTGACGGCGCGAATGCGCTTGTCTGCTATGCGCTGAAGGCCAATTCCAACCAGGCCGTGATCCGGACTCTTGCGAATCTGGGGTCGGGTGCGGATGTCGTCTCCGAAGGCGAGCTTCGCCGCGCATTGGAAGCCGGGGTGCCGCCCGAGAAAATCGTTTTTTCCGGCGTCGGCAAGACGCCAGAGGAAATGCGTTCTGCGCTTGAGGTGGGCATCCATCAGTTCAATGTGGAATCGGAGCCTGAAGTTCGTATCTTGAGCGAGGTGGCGAGCAGCATGGGCGTCACGGCGCCCATCACCTTCCGCGTCAATCCGGATGTGGATGCAAAAACCCATGCCAAAATCTCCACTGGCAAGGCGGAAAATAAATTTGGCGTTCCCTGGCAGGATGTATCGCGCATTTATGCCGAAGCGGCGGGCTTGCCCGGGATTGAGATCAAAGGCGTCGATGTGCATATTGGATCACAGCTCACTGACCTCGAGCCGTATAAGAATGCGTTCAACCGGGTGAGAGAGCTGGTTCAGCAACTCCGGGGTGAAGGGCATGACATCACCCGCGTTGATTTGGGCGGCGGGCTCGGTATTCCCTATGACGCCAATATCCCGCCGGAGCCTGCGGCCTACGCGGCTGTCGCGCTGGAGGCGATTGGCAATCTCGGCTGCCAGATCGTTTTTGAGCCTGGGCGCCTAATCGTCGGGAATGCGGGCGTGCTGGTCTCTGAAGTGATTTACGTGAAGCAGGCGACGGAGCGCAAATTCATCATTCTCGATGCCGCGATGAACGACCTGATCCGTCCGGCCATGTATGACGGTTTTCATCAGATCGATCCTATCCGCGAGGATCAGAAGCAAGGGAAATATTTCCCCGCCGATGTCGTGGGCCCCGTCTGTGAGACCGGCGATACCTTCGCGCGGGAGCGCGACATGCCGGACCTCGCGCGCGGTGATCTTGTCGCTTTTCGCAGTGCCGGCGCCTATGGCGCGGTGATGGCCTCCACCTATAATACCCGGCCGCTCGTGCCCGAAGTTCTGGTGAAGGGCGATCAATATGCGGTGATCAGGGCGCGGCCGAGCTTGGAAGATTTGCTGAAACTTGATATACTGCCAAAATGGCTTGAGGGGTGAATCGAGGATGAATGCAGCGTCGCGACGATACAAGTGACAGGGGATATGGGTTAGGGTTTGAAATCCGTATCCTGCTTGCGAAAGCCAACCTTCTCCTGGAAGGGATTTGGCGACATGGACGGCTGTTTTTTTGTCTCATCGGGTTATTTATCGGCGTGTCTCTGCTTGATATATGGTCTTATACCGCAGGATGGGTGCATCTTCTTGCGCTAATCCTGTTCGTCGGCGCGTCCCTTTACGGCCTCTACAAGCTGGCGCGAAATCTTGAGGCGCCGACCCGAGGCCGCGCCCTTCGGTATCTGGAGCGACGCAACCAGATGAGCCATCGTCCGCTGCAATCACTGGGCGGTCATTCCGAAGCGGAAAAATTCAACAATACCCCGGCCAGTACCATGTGGCGGATTTATCAGAAGTCGTTACGCCAGTATCTGGGTGGGCTGAAGATTGGCCTGCCACGCCTTGATATGGGAATCGAGGATACATACGGTTTTCGGGCAGTTGTCGTCCTTCTTCTGGTGGCGGCCTTTGTGATTGCCGGGCCGAAATCGACCGACCGGCTTTATGCCGCCGTGACGCCATCCATCGGCACGCCAGCGGTCCCGGTTGAGGTGACGGCCTGGATCACCCCGCCCGCTTATACCGGCCAGGCACCGATCCTGCTGACCAACTCGCAAAGCAATGAGGAAACGGTGCAGACATACATCGTGCCGGAGCAAAGCAGCTTTATCGCGAATGTGTTCGGCGGTGACCGCGAGGCACCCACTTTGCTGATCGGGGAGGAACGGGAGGAATTTGCCGCGACCGATGTGCGGAATTTCCAGATAGAAACCACCTTCAATAAATCGACGAACCTGCAAATCGAGAAGGACGGTGATGTCATCGCAAATTGGCAGTTGACGATTATCGCGGATGAGATACCGACTGCGGCATTTCTCAACAATCCGGAAATTACGGAACGGGCCGCCTTCAAGCTGCAATATCAGGCGACAGATGATTACGGTGTTGAAAGAATCAGTGGCGAGATTACCCGTGAAAATAGCGAAGAGAAAATCGATCTTGTGCTGCCAACCCCGGGGCGCGGCTCGAAGCAGGTGATCAGCAAAAGTTACCATGATCTGACGGCGCATCCCTGGGCCGGGCTTCCGGTGACCCTCACGCTCATCGCGGAGGATCAGATCGGGCAGCGTGGATATTCCGACGCCATGTCCTTCACCCTGCCGGAGCGACGGTTCACCCATGCTGTCGCCAAGGCGTTGATAGAGCAGCGTAAAAATCTGGTTCGGGACCCTGACGGCAATAGGGACAATGTTGCACTTGTGTTGGAAGTTCTCACCACCCTGCCTGATAGCGTCAATAACGATGTGACGGTCATGCTGGCACTTTCGACGGCGCAATCGATTCTGGTGACAGGGAAAGATCAGAGCGACATTGATGAAGTGATTGATATTCTCTGGGATACGGCGCTCCGCCTTGAAAATGGGGATTTGTCACTGGCCGAAGCGGCCCTCCGGGAGGCGCAGGAGGCCCTGATGGAGGCGCTGAACAACAACGCCAGCGATGCCGAGATCAAGCGTCTTG
>NZ_JARGOQ010000069.1 GCF_029233945.1 Sneathiella sp.
ATAACCCGACCGGCGATTTCGAGCGGCTTTGCGCGGCATTGAAACAGCAGTGGGACCTCGATGATCTGGAATGCGATATACGAACCTTGCAGTCCCTGCAAAAGACCCTGCGGGAAGGGAACTGGAACGTCACCGTCGCCGTGCATCGCGGGACGCGGATCACGAAAATCTGGCCCGGTTTCAACAGTCAGGCCTATGGTATTGCCGTCGATGTTGGCTCCACCACCATCGCCATGCATCTGTGCGATCTTTCCACTGGCGCGGTGATCGCGTCCGCCGGAATGATGAACCCGCAAATCCGCTACGGCGAGGACCTGATGAGCCGGGTCTCCTATGTGATGATGAACCCGGGCGGGGAACTCCTGCTGACCGAGGCGGTACGCAGCGGCATCAATGACCTGATCGCTGAGGTGACAGCGGAGGCGAAAATCGATCCGGACGATATCCTGAATGCGGTCTTTGTCGGCAACCCGATCATGCATCACCTTCTCTTGGGGATTGACCCGACGGAACTTGGCGGCGCGCCTTTCGCGCTTGCCACCAACTCAGGAATGATTGTCTGGGCGAGCGAAGTGGGCATGATTTCCAACCCGGACTGCCGCGCCTATTTCCTGCCTTGCATCGCGGGGCATGTGGGGGCAGATACGGCAGCGGTTATCCTCTCCGAAGCGCCGCATTTGCAGGAACAGATGACCCTGATTATCGATGTCGGCACCAATGCGGAGATTGTCCTTGGCAATAACGAGCGGTTGCTCGCCGCCTCTTCTCCGACCGGCCCGGCGTTTGAGGGGGCGCAGATTTCCTGCGGTCAGCGGGCGGCGGCGGGCGCGATCGAGCGGGTGCGCATTGATCCCGAAACGCTGGAACCGCGCTTCAAGGTAATTGGCTCTGATCTCTGGTCGAATGAGGACGGGTTCGAGGAGGCAACCAGGAAAATCGGCATTACCGGTATTTGCGGCTCCGGTATTATTGAGGTGATCGCCGAGATGTATCTCGCGGGCATTTTAAGCAGTGATGGGGTGATTGACGGCTCCATGGCGGCGAAAAGCCCGCGGATTGTCGCCGATGGGCGGACTTTCTCCTATGTCATCCGCGATGGCGAGAGCGAGATCAAGATTTACCAGACCGATGTGCGGGCAATCCAGCTGGCGAAAGCGGCGCTCTATGCAGGCGCGAAACTGCTGATGGACAAGCTCGATCTGGAGAAGGTGGATCGTATCCAGCTCACCGGCGCGTTCGGCAGTCATATCGATACAAAATACGCCATGGTGCTCGGTATGATCCCCGATTGCGATTTGGCCGAGGTTCAGGCCGTCGGCAATGCGGCGGGGGTAGGCGCGCGCATTGCGCTTCTTAACAATGCGGCGCGGGACGAGATTGAGGAACTGGTGAAAACGGTTGAGAAGGTCGAAACCGCCGTCGAGCCAAAATTCCAGCAATATTTTGTTGAGGCCATGGCCATCCCCCATAAGACGGCGACTTATCCGGAGCTATCGAAGGCCGTCAAACTGCCCGCACCGAAGGTTCTCTCAGATATGTCATCCACTGAGGGCGGCCGTCGCCGTCGTCGCCGGAGCCGGGTGGAAGCGGCGGATTAATGGCGGACGCGGCGTTCGTCGCTTGGGGTGCGGCCGAAATGCTCCCGATGGCATTTTGAGAAATGCGACGCGGAAACGAAACCGCAGGCAAGCGCGACCTCGATAATCGGCAGGCTGGTCTGGGTCAGCAGATAGCGCGCCCGGTCGAGCCGGAGACCGAGATAATAGCGTGTCGGTGAGTAATCGAGATATTTCTGGAACAGCCTTTCAAGCTGACGTGTGGAAAGACCGACCTTTGTCGCGAGATCGCTGCAACTCAAGGGTTCCTCCAGATTGTCTTCCATGCAGGCAATAGCGGCGAGCAGTTTGGGATGGGAGATGCCGAGGCGGGCGCGGAGTTCCATCCGCTGGCGTTCCGTCCCTTCCCGGATGCGGTGATAGATAAGCTGGTCGGCGACAGCGAGCGCCAGTTCCTGGCTCATCTGGTTGGCAATCAGGCTCAACATCATATCAAGCGAAGCCGTACCGCCCGCGCAGGTGTAGCGATTACGGTCAATTTCGAAAAGCTCGGAAGTGATATCGAGATCGGGGAAATCCTCGATAAAACCCGACAAATTTTCCCAATGGATGGTGCAGCGATAGCCTTTTAAAAGTCCGGCTTTCGCCAGCACATGCGGCCCTGTGCAAATAGCCCCGAGGCTGGAGCCATGGGAAGACAGCCGCCGCAAAGTTGAGATGATCTGCGGTTCCGTATGCTTGTGAATATTCACCCCGCCGCAGGTAAATACGGTGGGGAGTGCGGGCATATCAGAAATGCTTCCCTGAACCGAAAATTCTATGCCGGCGGAACTGACGGCGGGCTTGCCGTCGATGGAAAAGCATTCCCAGCTATAGATTGTTTCGTTACTGAGGCGATTGGCCAGCCGAAGCGGTTCAACGGCCGAGATAAAGGCAAGCGATGAAAATTCAGGCAACAAACAAAAACCAATTCTGTGCTTGGCGCCCGCGGCCTCCGTTTCACTGTTCAAATTCGTGACTTCCAGCAAAATATACCATCCGAATCTAAACGCTAATTCAGATTCGATAAAAGACAAAGATTTTTTGATGTCTTCGGCCGAAAAGGCGGCAAAAGCGCTGCCTTTTCGGTTGAATATTTGGGTAGGTCAGAAAAGACCGACGATCTCTCCTGCTTCATTCACATCAATGGAGTTGGCGGCGGGAACGCGCGGCAGGCCTGGCATTGTCATGATATTGCCGCAGACCGCAACGACAAATTCCGCCCCGCCGGAGATGCGCACCTCCCGGATGGGCACCACATGATTGCTGGGCGCACCTTTCAGGTTGGGATCGGTGGAGAAGCTGTATTGCGTCTTGGCAATGCAGACCGGATAATGGCCGAAGCCGCCGTCCTGCAATTCCTTGAACTGATCGCGGACCTTCTTGTCGGCGATGATCCCTTGCGCGCCATAAAGCGTTTGCGCGACGGTGCGCACCTTGTCCCAGAGCGGTAGCGCGTCATTATAAAGCGGGGCGTAGTTGCTGCCGTTCTGATCGATCTTGGCGACAACGGCTTTTGCGAGGTCTTCCGCGCCCGCACCACCATTGCCCCAGTGATCCGATTCAATGGCATCCACGCCAAGTTCGGCGCAGATTTGCCGGACCTGATTAACTTCCTCCTCCGTATCGGCCGAGAATTTATTGATGGCGACGATCACCGGCAGGCCGAATTTCTTGAGGTTTTCCACATGGCGGGAGAGATTCTCCGCGCCATCCGCGACAGCCTTTACATTTTCCTTCCCCAAGTCTTCTTTCGCCACGCCGCCATGCATTTTAAGCGCGCGGATGGTTGCCACCACGACCGCGATCTCCGGATTTAACCCGGCCTTGCGACATTTGATATCGAGGAATTTCTCGGCCCCCAAATCAGCACCGAAGCCAGCCTCCGTCACGACATAATCGGCGAGCTTGAGCGCCGTTTTGGTGGCGAGCACGCTATTGCAGCCATGGGCGATATTGGCGAACGGCCCGCCATGGATAAAGGCAGGGTTGTTTTCGAGCGTCTGCACCAAATTGGGCTGGAACGCATCCTTCAACAGAACCGTCATCGCGCCATGGGCATTGAGGTCTTTCGCGAATACCGGTTCCTTCTCGCGGGTGTAGCCGACGATGATATTACCAAGGCGGCGTTTCAAATCCTCAAGGTCGGTGGCGAGGCAGAAAATCGCCATTACCTCGGAAGCGACGGTGATATCGAAATGATCCTCCCTCGGGAAACCATCGGCGATACCACCCAGACTGTTGACGATATTGCGAAGCGCCCTGTCGTTCATATCGACAACCCGCCGCCAGATAATCCGCCGCTCATCAAGGCCAAGTTGGTTGCCCCAATAAATATGATTATCGACCATCGCGGCGAGCAGATTATTGGTCACCCCGATCGCATGAAAGTCGCCGGTGAAATGCAGGTTGATATCGGTCATCGGCACGACCTGCGCATAGCCACCGCCCGCCGCGCCGCCCTTCATCCCGAAACACGGGCCGAGGGAGGGCTCGCGCAGGCAGATCATTGCTTTCTTGCCGATACGGTTGAGCCCGTCACCCAGACCGACGGTGGTCGTAGTCTTGCCTTCTCCGGCCGGGGTCGGGGTCATGGCGGTCACGAGGATCAGCTTCCCGTCCGGCCTGTCTTCAAGGCTGTTTATATAATCAAGCGAGAGCTTCGCCTTGTAATGGCCGTAAGGCTCCAGATTATCCGCATCGATCCCGAGGCTGTCTTTCGCCACCTCGGCAACCCGCTTCATGGAGGCGGCCTGCGCAATGTCGATATCGCTTTTGGGATTTTTATGTTGGTCCGTCATTGTGCTTTGTTCTCCCCCTGAAAGCCGGCAATAGTTGATTTTCCAACCGTTCCCGCCAGAGTGGCGGGACAACTGTCCGGCAGCTATTCATAATGCGACACTTATTCTTCAGCAAGCGGAGCGGGGAATAGGGGAAAGCGGATGTCGCTAATTTTCTAGTAAATGACCATTTGCGACAGATGGCGCTCTGGTTAAAATGGCAAGGTCCCGAAGAGGCAAGGGAGCGAGGAGTTTTCATGGTCAAATATTCGATTCTAACGATCGCGCGCAACGCGCTTACCGGCCATAAAAACTGGCCTAAGCAGTGGCGCAGCCCGGAGCCGAAATCCGAATATGACGTGATTATTATCGGTGGCGGTGGCCATGGCCTGGCGACGGCCTATTACCTTGCAAAAGAACATGGGGTACGCAATATCGCCGTCCTCGAAAAAGGCTGGCTCGGCGGCGGGAATACGGCGCGGAATACGACCATTGTCCGCTCCAACTATCTCTGGGATGAAAGCGCGGCGATTTATGAAAAATCGCTCCAGCTTTGGGAAGGGCTCGCGCAGGATATCAATTACAATGTGATGCTGAGCCAGCGCGGCGTGCTCAATCTCGCCCACAGCCTTGGCGATGTCCGTGAAGGGGTGCGGCGGGTCAATGCCAACCGCCTCAATGACGTTGATGCGGAATGGCTTGATGCGGACGGGGTGAAGGAATTCTGCCCAATCATCAATATTTCCAAATCTGCGCGGCACCCGGTCCTCGGCGCAACTTTGCAGCGGCGTGGCGGCGTCGCCCGCCACGACAGCGTTGCCTGGGGTTATGCCCGTGCCGCCGATGCCTTGGGTGTTGATATTATCCAGAACTGCGAAGTTACGGGCATCAAGCGCGACGGCGGCAAGGTCACGGGCGTCGAGACAACGCGCGGGGATATCGCGGCGAAAAAAATCGGCGTCGTTGCGGCGGGACATAGCTCGGTCATTGCGGAAATGGCGGGCATTCGCCTGCCCGTCACTAGCCATCCGCTGCAGGCGCTCGTCTCCGAACCGATCAAGCCGGTGATCGACTGTGTCGTCATGTCGGGCGCGGTGCATGTCTATGTCAGCCAGTCCGACAAGGGGGAGCTGGTCATGGGGGCCGGGATCGACAGCTTCAATTCCTATGCCCAGCGGGGCAGCTTCCATGTGATCGAGCATCAGCTCGGTGCCTGTCTGGAGCTTTTCCCGATCTTCAGCCGGGTGCGGATGATGCGAACCTGGGGCGGTATCGTCGATACCTGCCCGGACGCCTCCCCGATCCTGTCGGGGACGTCGGTGGAAGGCCTCTATTTCAACTGCGGCTGGGGCACCGGCGGGTTCAAGGCGACGCCGGGCTCCGGCTGGTGCTTCGCCCATACGTTGGCAAAAGACGAGCCGCATGCGCTCAACGCGCCCTTTAGCCTCTCACGGTTTGAGAGCGGCGCGCTGATCGATGAACATGGTGCCGCTGGCGTCGCGCATTAGGAGGGGTGAAGAATGCTCAATATTGACTGCCCCTGGTGCGGCAAACGGCATGAGACGGAATTCCGATACGGCGGGGAGGCGCATATCGCCCGGCCCGAAGATCCTGCTGCACTCGATGATACGGAATGGGCGGAGTTTCTCTTTATGCGCAAAAATACCAAAGGCTACTTCGCCGAACGCTGGCTGCACAACAATGGTTGCCGCCGCTGGTTCAATGTGATCCGCAATACGGTGACCCATGAGATCGTCGGTTCCTACAAGATGGGCGAGACACCACCCAAGTTGCCGAAATCTGCCGGGGGCGCGAAATGACACAGCATTTCCGGACAGCATCGGGCGGGCGCATTGACCGCAAGAAAGCGATCAATTTCACCTTCAATGGCCAGAAATATATCGGCTATGAAGGGGATACGCTTGCCTCGGCTTTGCTGGCGAATGGCGTGCATCTTCTGGGCCGCAGCTTCAAATATCACCGTCCGCGCGGCATCGTCGCGGCGGGCGCGGAAGAGCCGAATTCCATGGTCCAGCTGGGGGAAGGCGCGACAACCGAGCCGAATATCCGCGCGACGCAAATTTCCCTTTATGAAGGGCTGACCGCGCGCAGCGTCAATGTCTGGCCAACTGTGGAGTTTGACATCAGCGCGATCAACGGCCTGTTCGCCAAGATCATGACGGCGGGGTTTTACAACAAGACCTTTATGTGGCCGCGTGCCATGTGGATGAAGCTCTATGAGCCGGTGATCCGCCGTGCGGCAGGTTGGGGCAAGGCGCCGACAACGGGCGATCCGGATATTTATGATCATATGCATCTCCATGTGGAGGTGATGGTCGTCGGTGGTGGTCCGGCGGGCCTGATGGCGGCGCTGGCGGCGGGCCGTGCGCGCGCGCGGGTTCTGCTGGTTGATGAGCAAGGCGAGTTCGGCGGCAGTCTGCTTTCCAAAAAACGTCAGATCGGAGCCAAGGACGAGATGGCCTGGATCGCTGACATGCTGGCGGAGCTGGAGGCGATGCCCGATGTTACGCTGCTCTCCCGTTCGACCGCTTTTGGCTATTACGATCACAATTATCTCTGTGTGCTGGAACAGAAGACCGATCATCTGCCTGCCGCAGAGCGCAAGGGCAAGGTACGGCAACGGGTCTGGCATGTCCGCGCGGGGCAAGTGGTGCTCGCGACCGGAGCGCATGAAAGGCCGCTGGTTTTTGCGGATAATGACCGGCCGGGCATTATGCTGGCGAGCTCTGTGCAGACATATGTGAACCGTTACGGCGTGTTGCCGGGCAAGAAGATGGTGCTGTTCACCAATAATGACGCGGCTTATGAGACGGCAATCGACCTTCAGGCGGCAGGCGGCGATATCGTCGCCATCGTCGATAGTCGCGCCGAGCCAAGCGGTGAATTGGTAGAGGCGGTTCGCGCCCTCGATATCGAAATCCTGGCGGGGTATGCCATTACCGGCACCCGAGGCGGCAAACGAGTGGAAAGCGTCCAGGTGCGCGCGATCCAGAAGGGGGCGAAGGTCTATACGTCTGCTGCGCGTCGCATCGATTGCGACCTTGTCGCCATGTCCGGCGGATGGAGCCCGGTCGTGCATCTTTTCAGCCAGTCGCAGGGCCAGCTTGAATATGACGAGGAAAAGGCCTGCTTCCTCCCCGGAACAAAGCGTCAGGCGCAGCAGGTGGCGGGCGCGCTTGCCGGTGAGTTCACCCTGAAGGAATGTTTAGCGGGCGGCTATAAAGCGGGGGCGGATGCGGCGCGGGCAACCGGCTTTACCCCGAAACGCAAGCCCGCCGCGCCGGAAATCGATGAGCCGGCCTTGGGCGGGATAGAGCCGTTCTGGGTTGTGCCGGGCGCGCGTCCCATCGGCGAGGGGATGGCGAAGCATTTTGTTGATCTGCAGAATGACACCACCGCGGCGGATATCGAGCTTGCCGTGCGTGAAGGGTTTGAATCGGTCGAGCATATCAAGCGTTACACCCTGACCGGCTTCGGCACGGATCAGGGAAAGACATCGAATATCAATGCGCTCGCTATCCTTTCCGGCATTCTCGATAAACCGATCCCCAAGGTCGGCACGACCACCTTCCGCCCGCCTTATACGCCGGTCTCATACGGGGCGCTCGCCGGACGTAACCTCGGCGACTGGTCCGATCCGGTGCGCGTGACCAGTATTCATGACTGGCATGTGGAAAATGGCGCTCTTTTTGAGAATGTCGGCCAGTGGAAGCGACCCTGGTACTTTCCGAAAACGGGGGAGACAATGCAGGACGCGCTCAACCGGGAATGTCTGGCGGTCCGGAATGGTGTTGGCGTTCTTGATGCCTCGACATTGGGAAAGATCGATATTCGCGGGCCCGATGCGGCGGAGTTTCTGAACCGTATCTATACAAATGCTTGGGCAAAACTCGGGATCAGGCGGGTCCGCTATGGGCTGATGTGTCATGAGGATGGCATGGTCTTCGATGACGGCACCACGGCGCGGCTCGCAGAAGATCGCTTCCTGATGACCACCACTACCGGCGGGGCGGCCGGTGTTCTCGACTGGCTGGAGGAATATCTGCAAACCGAATGGCCGGAATTGAGAGTCTACTGCACCTCGGTCACCGAGCAATGGGCGGCGGTCTCCATCACCGGTCCGACGGCAGGGGCGCTGCTTAAAAAGCTCGCGCCGGAGATGGATCTTTCCCCCGAAAGCTTCCCGTTTCTCTCCTTCAAGGAGGGAGTTGTCGCGGGGATAGACGCGCGTATCTTCCGGATCAGCTTTACGGGCGAATTGACCTATGAGATCAATGTGCCATGGGCCTGTGGCCTCGCGCTGTGGGAGGCGGTGATGGCGGCGGGGGCGGAGTTTGACATCACCCCATATGGTACGGAGAGTATGCATATCCTCCGCGCGGAGAAAGGCTTTATCATCGTCGGGCAGGAAACGGACGGCACGACAACGCCGCAGGACCTTGGTATGGACTGGATCGTTTCCAAGAAAAAGCCGGACTTCATCGGGAAACGATCCTACAATCGGAGCGATACGGCCCGCGCGGATCGCAAGCAGCTTGTTGGCCTGCTTACCGAGGCACCGGACGAGGTCCTGCCTGAAGGGGCGCAGCTTGTCTTTGATGCCAATGCGCCGAAGCCCATGCCGATGATGGGCCATGTGACATCGAGCTATTACAGCGCGACCTTGGGGCGCTCTATCGCGCTTGCGCTTGTGAAAGGTGGCCATGAAAAGAAGGGGCAGAAGATTTTCGCGCCGCTTTTGGACAGGACCGTGACGGCGGAAATCGTCGATCCGGTTTTCTATGATAAGGAAGGGGAGCGGCTCAATGGCTGATAATGCGTCATGGATCACCCCCGCGGCGGCCATCGCGGAGAGTTTCCCCGATGGCTTTTCCGAGCTTCGCCCATGTGCGCAAGTCAATTTGCGCGGAGACATTGCCGATTTGGCCTTTACGGACGCCGTGAAGTCGGTAACGGGCCTCACTCTGCCGGATATGCCGAATAAGGTGGCGACAGGCAAGGATTTCAAGGCGCTTTGGCTCTCGCCCGATGAATGGCTGCTGGTCGGTGAGGGCGACGCGGAAGCGCTCGTTCAATCGCTTGAAGACGCGCTCGCGGGGCAGCATGTCGCCGTCAATGATGTCAGCGCGAACCGGACGATATTTGAACTTTCGGGTCCGCATAGCCACCATGCGCTGATGAAAAGTTCGGAATATGATTTTCATCCGCGCGTCTTCGCGCCCGGCGACTGTGTCCAGACCTTGATCGCAAAATCTCAGGCCATTGTCGAGCAGGTGGGGGAAAACATGTTTCATATATATGTTCGCAGCTCTTTCAGCCGATATGTCGGCGGCTGGCTGGCTGAAGCCCTCGCGGAATATAACGAAGCGCCCTGAATTTTTGGAATTTGTTGATTTACCCGAGATTTCTTTGGAATAAATGTGGAGTTGTGCCGTCGCTGCTGCTATGAAGAGGCAGTTAGAATTCCCAGACGATCCGTGAGGCCATGTCCAAAACCATTGTTATGACAGCCCCCATTACCGGCGAGCTTGCCGATTTGGCGGACTTTACCTGCTCACTGGCGACGACCGCCGCTTCCGTCACCCGGTCCTATTTCCGCAAACCCATCGATGTCATCCAGAAAATGGATAAATCCCCGGTCACCATTGCCGACCGGGAATGCGAAGCGCGGATCCGTGAAATGATTACGGAGCGTTACCCGGGGCATGGCATCCTCGGCGAAGAGCATGGTTTTGAGGGAGCGGAGCTTTCCGATATCTGGGTGATCGATCCGATCGACGGCACCAAGAGTTTTATCTCCGGCCTGCCGCTTTATGGCACGTTGCTGGCCTATACGCGGGGCAATGATGTATGCATCGGGGCGATATCGATGCCGGAACTCGATGAATTCTGGATCGGGGTGAGGGGGGAAGGATGCTTCTTCAATGGCGCGCCCTGCCGGACCAGCGGGTGTCAGTCCCTGGAAGAGGCCATTTTGATGACCACGTCGGTTGAGTATTTCTCGCCGGAGAACAGGGATAAATATGCGGCCCTGCGCGAGAAATCCCGTATCCGCCGCTATGGCGGGGATTGCTATATTTATGCGATGGTGGCCTCCGGCTGGGCCGATCTGGCGGTCGAGACGGGTTTGCAGACCTATGATTATATGGCGCTCGTCCCGGTGATCGAGGAGGCCGGCGGATTTATCACGGACTGGTCGGGCAATCGTCCTGATCTCAATTCGGACGGGACAATCGTTGCCGCGGCAACCAAGGAACTTCATCAACAGGCGCTTGAGATTTTGGGCCGTTAGGGTAGGCTGGCGAAAGGCGTATCTGCAAGGGGGATTTTATGGACGCGCGTTTCGTTAAAACAGTGACCGACGCCCGCAGTATTATCGAAGACCGTGATCTTGATTTCGTCAAGGTGGGCGTTTTTGATATCGACGGTGTGCTGCGCGGTAAGTATCTCAGCAAGGACAAGTTTTTCAGCATCCTGGAGACCGGGTTTGGCTTTTGCGACGTGGTGCTCGGTTGGGATGTCAATGACCAGCTTTACGACACCGACAGCTATACCGGCTGGTCGAACGGCTATGCGGACGCCAAGGTGGTGCCGATCATCGATAGTTGCCGCGAACTGCCGCTTGAAGACAACATGTTGTTTTTCCAGCTGGAATTCGGCGATCGCGCAGGCCATGTCTGCCCGCGCCAGACCCTGAAGCGCGTGCTCAAGCGGGCGGAGGAGATGGGCATCAAGGCGACGGCGGCCTGCGAATTCGAGTTTTTCCTCTTTAACGAGACACCGCAGTCCGTGCGGGAGAAAAACTACTACGATCTCACCACTTTCACGCCGGGCAATTTCGGCTATTCGTTCCTTCGTGCGTCTGTTGAACATAATTTCTACGAGCAGATTCTTGCCCTATGCGAGGAGATGGATATGCCCATCGAAGGGCTGCATACGGAAACGGGCCCGGGCGTGCTGGAGGCGGCGCTTGTCTATGATGAAGCCATGAAGGCCGCCGATAAGGGCGCACTGTTCAAGACATTCACTAAAATTCTCGCGCAGAAAAATGACCTGATGGCGACCTTCATGGCGAAATGGTCACCCGACTATCCGGGCCAGAGCGGCCATATCCATCTCTCCCTCCAGGGTAAGGACGGCAAAGGGCTCTTCTTCGAGGAGGGCAAGAAGAATAATTTTAGCGACACCATGCGCTATTTCATTGGCGGACAGCAAAAACTGATGCCGGAACTGCTCGCGATGATCGCCCCGACCATCAACAGCTATACGCGGATGATCCCCGGCTTCTGGGCCCCGACGGAGGCAAGCTGGGGGATTGAGAATCGCACCTGCGCGCTTCGGGCTATTCCGGGTTCGGATAAATCGCAGCGGGTCGAATACCGTATTGCGGCGGCGGATATCAATCCGCATATCGCCATAGCGGCGGCGCTTGGGTCTGGCCTTTGGGGGATCGAAAACAAGATCGAACCAACGGCGGCGGTTGTCGGTAATGCCTATGATCAGAAGTTCCCGGACGAGCTTGCACTTCCCAAAACCCTGTGGGAGGCGACTCAATTGCTCAAGAAATCCACCGCGGCGCGGGAGCTGTTCGGCGACGCGTTCGTTGATCATTACGCTGTCACCCGTGAATGGGAGGAGCGGGAATTCCGCAAGGCCATCACGGATTGGGAAATGCAGCGCTATTTCGAGATTATCTGACCGGTTTCAACGGCAGGCTCATGAGGGGGAGTTCACGCCTGTCTTCAACTTCTGACCGACACCAACCGACCTGTTTTGCGCCCATCCTTCTATAGAAACCAACCGCGTTGGGGTCCGCCTCGATCCTGAGATGGCTATAGCCAAGGCGCGCGGCTTTTTGCGCGGCCTCTTTCATAAGGGCTCGCCCGAATCCTTTTCCCATATGAAGGGGGGAGATATAGAGAAGCTGAAGTTCCGCCTCCTCCTTCTCGAAGGAGGATAGATAGAACCCGGCGACATTGCCCTTTCGCTCAATCACACCACTCTCCCAGTCGGCAATCATCCGGGGTGTGATGGTAAGAACGGCCTCGCAACCCTTCATGAAGTCTTCGTCATACCCCCAGAATGATTTTGATGTCAGCGCAAGCTCGGTAAGGGCGGCACAGTCTCTTTCCGTCGCGGGCCTGATCTTCGGCGGTGACAACATGTCTAAAAAATTCCTATCATGGACGAGAACAGCGTTATTCTATCTTCTTTTACCCGGGGTTCTGCAAGTTGCTTTTTACCATTGATAGAAGCCAGCAAAAACCTGTCCAGAACCAGCTGCGCGAGCAGATTATCGCAGCACTGATGAAGGGCCAGTTGGTTGCCGGTGAAAAAATGCCCTCCAGTCGCAAGCTGGCGAAGGATCTTAAGATTTCGCGCACCACCGTCATGATCGTCTATGACAAGCTGGTGGAGGGGAATTTCCTTGTCGCGGCGCCCCGCTCCGGCTATCGCGTCAGCGATATCGCGGCGAAGACGGACAAGCCGCCGCCAATGAATCCGGGCGCCGAAATGCCGAACACCGTGAAGTGGGAGAAATGGTTCGATAGCCGTCTCGGCGCGCAAAGAAACATCGTCAAGCCCCTGAACTGGCAGGATTATCCCTATCCCTTCGTTTATGGGCAGCCCGATGCCAGCCTGTTTCCGCTCCCGGCCTGGCGGGAATGTTCCCGTCAGGCAATGAGCCGACTTGCCATGCGGGACTGGGCGAATGACGCGGTGATGGCGGATGATCCGGAACTGGTCACTGAAATTCGCTCCAAACTCCTTCCCAAAAGAGGCATCTATGCGGACAGGTCGGAAATTCTGATCACGCTTGGCGCGCAAAACGCCCTTTATCTCATTGCTGCCGTGCTAATGCGGGAGGGAATGACCGTCGGGATTGAGGATCCGGGCTATCCTGACGCACGTAATATTTTTGACCGGCGCGGAGCGTTCCTGATTCCGCTTGGCGTGGATGAGGACGGGGTTGTGATTGATGAAAATGTGGCGAGGTCGGAAATTCTCTATGTCACGCCGAGCCACCAATACCCGACAACGGTGACCCTCTCGCCGGAGCGGCGCAAGGCACTCCTGACCTCGGTGGCGGAGAATAACGCCCTCCTGATCGAGGATGATTTCGAGAGCGATACCAACTATAGGGGCGATGCTGTTCCCGCGCTCAAATCGGAGGATCGGGACGGACGGGTGATCTATGTCGGCAGCCTTTCGAAATCGATGTTTCCGGGACTGCGGCTTGGCTTTATTGTCGCACCGGAACGGCTGATAAAGGAACTGCGGACTTTGCGGCGCTTAATGCTCCGCCATGCGCCGAGTAATAATCAACGCACGACGGCCCTCTTTATCGCGCAAGGCTATCACCTCTCCTATATCCACAAGCTGCATCAGGCTTATGGCGAGCGGTGGCACCGCATGGCCGCAGCCCTGAACACTCATCTGCCCGGCATGACGACAGCGCCGCGTTTTGGCGGAACAAGTTTCTGGATCAAAGGGCCTGGCGGGCTGGATTCAGAGGCTCTGGCGGCACGTGCACTCGATCAGGGGGTGGTGCTGGAACCCGGTGCGGTCCATTTCATGGAGCCGGCAGAGGGGGCGCGGTACTTCCGCCTCGGGTTTTCTTCCATCGCCCTTGACCGGATAGAGGAGGGGATCAAACGGCTTGCCGCGCTGTTGTGAGGCGCCTTGTCAATCTGGTAGATATGAATGGGGTAAACTGGTACTATCGCTTCCGGAAAGAATGACTTACCTAATTTCTATCGACAGATTTAATCATTCTGGAAAATATGGGGATTGCCATGGGATACAGCACAATTGAAGTCCAGCCGCTGACGTCATGTATCGGGGCGGAAATCGCGGGTGTTGATCTATCGAAATCCCTCTCGGATGAGCAGTTCCAGGATGTCCATGACGCGCTCGTCGACAATCATGTGGTTTTCTTCCGCGATCAGGAAATTACACCCGAGGGTCAGCTTGAATTTGCAAAACGGTTCGGCACCCCGGAAGTTCATCCCATCGTAGAAGGCTCGAACGCTCATCCCGAATTGATCGAGGTGTTGAAACCGGCGGGTGAGGGGGCGTCCTTCGGTACCGGCTGGCATACGGATAATACCTTTTTTGAAAAGCCTTCGATGATTACCATGCTCTACGGGCTTGATATCCCGCCGGTCGGCGGCGATACGCTCTGGGCCAGCATGGAGGCGGCCTATGACGCGCTGTCCGATGGTATGAAGGAGTTGCTTGATGGTCTGGTGGCTGTGCATTCGGCGAGCGTTGCCTTCGATCCAC
>NZ_JARGOQ010000002.1:0-17762 GCF_029233945.1 Sneathiella sp.
CACTGCTGCCTCCCGTAGGAGTCTGGACCGTGTCTCAGTTCCAGTGTGGCTGATCTTCCTCTCAGAACAGCTAAGGATCGTCGGCTTGGTGAGCCATTACCTCACCAACTACCTAATCCTACGCGGGCTCCTCTTCTGGCGATAAATCTTTAATCCGTAGATATCATACGGTATTAGCGTCCGTTTCCAGACGTTATCCCGTACCAAAAGGCAAATTCCCACGCGTTACTCACCCGTGCGCCACTCTCCACCCCCCGAAAGGGGCTTCTCGTTCGACTTGCATGTGTTAGGCCTGCCGCCAGCGTTCGTTCTGAGCCAGGATCAAACTCTCAAGTTTGATTTAGAATTAACTTCTTCCCGTCACAACGTTATGTACCAACCCAATCCTAAAACCAGATCAGTACGCTGAACTTAAACCTTGATGCCAATCCAGAACCTAAATCCTAAACCAGCACCAATCTCAAGATACCCGCTGCAACAAAAAGTCGTCATTCAACAACCCCGCCGCCCAGGCATCCCTTCTCATCATCTCAACAATGTCAAAAAAACAAACCTCACCCGGAAATTCCGGACAAAAAAACGCCGCCGAACTCATCCTGACCTTCATCAGGCGTATCCGACTGCGTCGTTGCCCATCTTATATAGATATCAGCGCAACGGCGTCAACAGGTAATTTTACAAAAATATGAAGGCTGGATTATAACTTTAATACGACCTTAATACAACTCTTATCTAATAGACGCCGACACAGATCAAGAACGGCACCAAAGGGCGAATGCAAATGCCCTTCGCCATGAGTATGGAGTTAGTAAGATATATCTGTTAAGGCATAAAACAAGTAATAACAACGACACACAAGGTGGTACGATTATGTCACGGCCGGAAATCGGATTGGCATTGGGTAGCGGCGTTGCGCGCGGCATGGCTCATATTGGCGTTCTTCGTCGACTGGAAAAGGAAGGGTTCAAGCCCGATTATATCTGCGGCACCTCTATCGGCGCGCTTATTGGTGGCATGTATCTCGCGGGCAAACTTGACGAGCTGGAAGCCTGGGCACGTGACCTTGGTAAATCCGGTCTTTTCCGCCTTCTCGACATCCGCCTCACAGGCGGCGGGCTGATTTCAGGCGCGAAATTATTCACCCTCCTCGAAGATACCATCGGGGATACCAAGATAGAAGACTTGCCGGTTCCCTTTGCTGCCGTTACGACCGAGCTTGGCACCGGTCATGAGATATGGATTCGCAAAGGAAACCTGGCGAAAGCAATAACCGCATCCTACGCGCTTCCCGGATTATTCTCTCCCCAGAAGATTGATGGCCGCTGGCTTATCGACGGCGCCCTCACAAATCCGGTTCCGGTATCCGTCTGCCGGGCCCTCGGCGCACGGCTGGTCATTGCTGTAAACCTGAACGCGGATGTTTTCGGAATGACCAATATAGGTGAAAGCGAATCCGATTTCGTTGTCGATGATAATGGCAACAAAACGAGACTGTTTCACTCCCGCTCGCCGCTCAACCTGATGAAACACCGGTTTTTTGACAAATCCAGCTCCGAACCGAGCATTTTCGGCGTCATGATGTCATCGCTGAATATTGTTCAGGATCGCCTTAGCCGGTCCCGGCTTGCCGGCGATCCGCCCGATATTACCATCGCACCCAGACTGGCTCAGCACGGATTGCTGGAATTTGACAAGGCGGCGGAGATGATCACTGAGGGTGAAGCAGCGACAGAACGCTCCCTCTCATTCCTGAAGCATGCCATGGATGTTCTTGCTTAGTCTTATCCGGTCGCAATATAGTCACGAAGCGCCGCGGCTTCCCGCTCGACCTCGTCCATCCGGCTTTTCACGACGTCACCGATCGAGATAAAACCCGCAAGCTTTCCATCTTCCAGCACGGGCAAATGGCGGATGCGTTTCTCCGTCATCAACGCCATGACATTATCAATCGTTTCGGAAGGGCTGGTCGTCACAAGATCAGATGTCATCAGATCGCTCGCCAGCAGTTTGAGGCAGCCATCTCCGCTTTCTGAAAGGCTTCGGACAATATCCCGCTCTGATAGTACACCGCACAGCTTTCCGAACTTATCCACCACTAAAACAGCGCCAATCCGTTTTTCCCCTAGAATATTCGAAACAGCCGCGATGTTGTCTGAGGGAACCACTGTGATGACATCATTTCCCTTGACCTTCAGAATACCTGCAACATTCATGGGGATCCTCCTTCTAGCATGCCTGCGCCGCCATTGAGACATTTACTTTCATAAAGTCTAATTTACCAGATAGGCCACGCCAACACAAATATTACCACAAAGAAAGAAGTACTTACGGCATCTCATAAGGACTGTCGTCCTCATCACCACCGCTTTCTTCTCGTTGGGGCGGCGCAATAACGATTGTCACCTCTCCCTTGATTTTCTGCTCGAAGAACTGCTCCGTCAGGTCCGCAAGCTGGCCGCGGTGAATTTTCTCGAACTTCTTGGTAAGCTCAATGCAGACTGCTGCCGGACGATCGCCAAGCACTTCATGGGCAATCTTCAATATCTTGCCGACCCGAAAGGGGGATTCGAAAAAAACGATGGCAGTCGGCACATCGGCAAAGGCGTTGAATAATTTTCGCTGTCGCCCCGGGCGGCGCGGCAGGAATCCGAGGAAGGAAAAGGCGGGCGCCGGAATCCCCGAAACGGTGAGCGCCGTAATCACAGCACTCGGGCCCGGCAGGGATATAACCTCATAGCCAGCCTCGATAACGGCGGCGGCGGCACGCTGCCCAGGGTCACTCACCCCCGGGGCTCCGGCATCGGACGTCAACCCAACGGATTTCCCGTCCCGAAGAAGCGAGAGGATACGTCCCACCGCGCGATCCTCATTATGAGCATGGCAGGCAAAGATTATGGATGGACTCTCAAGAGAATGACGCTCAAAAATTTTCCGGGTATGGCGGGTGTCCTCACACGCCAGAGCGTCAACCGATTGCAATATCCGCATCGCGCGCAGCGATATGTCCTCAAGATTTCCAATCGGCGTAGGAATGAGGTAAAGGGCGGGCCCAATCTCTTCAGTATCTGTCATAGCTGAAGGACTAACCATATTCTGAAGATCGGCGCAACGACATGCTGCCCGATTATCTCGATATGACCGAGAATATCTGCTCGCGAAGCCATTTGTTCGCCGCTGTTTGATCCGCGGAAATATGCCAATAGAGTTGCAGTTCGAGATTCGGCGCCTCAAACGGCAAAGGAAACGTTCGGCAATTGTACATTCGTGTCAACTGCAACGGGGCGGTTAGCGCAAGATTAGTCTGTTCAATCATGTGAAAAGCGGGCTGGTAATGCTGAAGCCGCACGGCAATACGCCGTGAAACGCCGACTTTTCCTAGCTCGATATCCACAATGCCGCCTCCGCGCGGGCGAGAGGAAACGAGGATATGCGTCATGTCGAGATAGTCTTCGAGGGTTAGCAGGGCCTTATCTGCCAGCGGATGTTGCCGCCCGACAACACATACCTGCTGATCGCTCATCAGCTTGCCGTGGATAAGCTGGGTATTCGCAAGCAATGGGATATCAACCGCAAAATCGATTTCGCCAAGAGACAGCCGCCTCGATATCGAGCGCCGGGGGATGTGGAATACCTGGATCGTCATAAGAGGCGCAAGCTGACGCAGCTTCGCGACAAGCCGGGGCAAAAGGATCGTCTCCCCGATATCGCCAATTGCCAAACGGATCACCTTGTCGCTTGCATGCGGATCGAAGTCTTCCTCAGCACTGATTCCGGCCTGCAGAAGACGGAGGGCCTGACGAACCGGGCCGATCATTTTCTGCGCCATCGGTGTCGGGTTCATCCGCTTACCCGCATGGACAAAGAGCGGATCATCCAATCGGTCGCGCAGACGCGCCAACGCGTTGCTGACCGCGGGTTGCGTCACATTCAAGGTGCGGGCGGCAAGCGTCAGGTTGCCATGCGTATAGATCGCCTCAAATGTCAGGAAGAGATTAAGATCGATATGGCGAAGATTCATCCCAATAGTATAACATATATGAATAGTAATTTATCATATAAATAAATTTTAATGATTTCTATATTAAGACTATCTTGCCCTCAGAAACATACTGAATTCAAGAGGGATCAGAGAAATGAACTTTAACTTTACGGAGAAAGTCGACGATCTGGCGAGCCGCGTCGAAGGCTTTATGAATGCCCACGTCTATGCCGCGGAGAAGGAATATCACGACTATGTCGAGGCGTCCGATAATCGCTGGGTTATTCCGCCGGTGATGGAGGAATTGAAGAAGAAAGCGAAGGCAGAAGGGTTGTGGAACCTCTTTCTGGCGGAGTTCGAAGATTACGGCGCGGGCCTGAGCAACCTTGAGTATGCGCCCCTGTCCGAAATCATGGGCCGGTCGATGATCGGGTCCGAGGTTTTTAACTGCAGCGCCCCCGATACAGGCAACATGGAAGTGATTGCCCGCTATGGTACGCAAGCCCAGCGCGACGAATGGCTGGTCCCGCTCCTGAACGGGGAGATTCGCTCCGCCTTCGCCATGACGGAACCAGCCGTGGCTTCCTCCGATGCGACCAATATACAATGCACAATCGACAAACAGGGCGATGAATATGTCATTAACGGGCGTAAATGGTGGACATCCGGCGCGCCTGACCCACGCTGCAAAATCATGATTGTCATGGGGAAGACCGATGTAAATGCACCGCGTCATCAGCAGCAATCACAAATTCTCGTGCCTGTGGATACCAAAGGCGTCACGATTGTCCGGTCGCTTAAAGTCTTTGGATCAGACGATGCGCCCCATGGCCATGCGGAGGTATTGTTTGAGAATGTCCGCGTGCCCGCCTCCAACATTGTTGGAGGAGAAGGCGAAGGTTTCGCAATTGCACAGGGTCGGCTGGGACCGGGCCGTATTCATCACTGCATGCGGCTGATCGGCTGCGCCCAGCGAGCGATTGAACTGATGTGCGTACGGGCCGAGAATCGGGTTGCCTTTGGCAAGAAGCTAAGTGAACAGGGTTCCGTCCGGGAAGATATCGCCAAATCCATCTGCGAGGTGGAGCAAGCCCGCCTCCTCACCCTGAAGGCGGCGGCACGCATGGATGAAGTGTCCTATAAAGAGGCGCGTGACCTCATTGCCATGATCAAGATCGTTGCCCCGACCATGGCGCAAACGGTTATCGACCGGGCCATTCAGGTCCATGGCGCCATGGGGCTTAGCCAGGACACTTTCCTTGCCGAAGCCTTTGCCTACGCCCGCACCGTCAGGCTGGCTGATGGGCCGGACCAGGTGCATATGTCCTCCCTCGGCAAACAGATCGTAGGACGCTATGCCGCATAAAGGACAAGAAACACCCCAACAGGCGGAGGGCTTTGCAAAGCCCTCCGCCTTTTTACCTCTTTTGCCGTTCGTGCAAAGCTATGGAGTGAAAATACTGGACGAAATACCGGGACAGATTGTCATCGAGGCACCGTTTCAGAAGGCTCTTTCGACACCGCCAGACCTCTTCCCGGCGTCATTCGTCGGCACGGTTGGAGATATTGCCGCCGTCAGCGCCTGCACGTCCCTGCTTCCCGCTGGATGGGCATGTGCCACGCTTGACTTTACGGTAAAGATGACCGGGCAGGCGCGAGGTGAGAAACTTATCGCCCGCGGCCGCGTCCTCCAGAATGGACGCACTCTCTCCGTTGGTGCCGCGGATATTTACTCCGTCGCGAAAGGCGAAGAACGGCTCTGCGGCACAGTGCTGGCCTCTACCCGAAATTTCAAAATTTAACGGATGTCAGGAGGCCGGACGGCGACGAACCAGATAACGCTGCTCCCCCTCCAGAACCAGTTCACGACGCTGGTTATGAATAGTGGAGCGTACCGTGACCACACCTGTTGATTTCTGCTCCTTGAGGTCTGTGATGACCAGTTCCGGATAAACGGTGTCGCCATAATACACGGGACCCAGGAACTTTGATGACTGATCAATAAAGGCGATCAGAGATTCGCCGATTACATGTGGAAATATCCCGGCGCCAGATGCGGTCTGTATCAAGACCTGGAACCCATGCGCCAGCAATTCCGGATGCCCCTGCTTTTTACAATACTCAACATCATAATGAATCGGGTGATTATCACCGGACGCCGCCTGAAAGGCAGAAAAATTGGCATCTCGCAGCGTGCGCGACGGAATGTAAAATCGCTGCCCGACAGACAAGTCCTCAAAGTAGCTTGCCTCGCCAAATTTGTGGCTCTCTGGGTTAAATTGATTGTCTGACATTCCTCGCCTCACTTGTTTATCAAGTCTTCTTTGTTATGGCATTTGTTTAGCATTGCCACTGCGCTATAGTTAAGGGACATACCATCGCAACGCAAGGAACTATTCATGAAGGGCGACACATCAATTATCAAGCATCTCAACGTCATTCTTAAGAATGAATTGACGGCCATTAATCAGTATTTCCTGCATGCTCGCATGCTTGAAGACTGGGGCCTCAAAGAACTGGGCGAGAAAGAGTATGACGAATCCATCGATGAGATGAAGCATGCAGACAAGCTTATCAAGCGGATACTCTTTCTGGAAGGGCTTCCCAACCTGCAGGACCTTGGCAAGCTCATGATAGGCGAAGATGTCAAGGAAATCATCGAGTGCGACCTCAAGATGGAGCATGTCGGTCATGTCGATTTAAAAGCAGCTATCAAGGATTGCGAAAGCACACAGGATTATGTTTCCCGTGATTTGCTGGCCGATATCCTGGAATCCGAAGAGGAGCATATTGATTGGCTGGAAACCCAGCTTGGCTTAATCGAGAAGATGGGCCTCCAGAACTACATCCAGTCGCAGACGTCTTAAAAAATTGACCCTTTAGTATCCGATTCCCGCCTTATAAACTCCCCTTGCCATTGACAACTAATTGCACATCGCTTATTTATTAGGAATGATTGTCATTTTTAATATTAATAAGTTGTGAAATGTATATTTGCCTTTGTAACGGATTGACGGACCGAGACATTAAAAGCGCCGTCGCCTCTGGCGCGCAGCGCATCGCAAATGTCTATGAAACGCTGGGGGCTGCCCCGCAATGCGCGAAATGCACATCCAATATCCGCGATATCATTCGGGAAACAGCGGGCAACAGCTCACCAATCACCGTTCGGCGCTGATCCAGCACCCTCAACTCATCATTTTTACGTACCGGAAATTTGAAGAAATTACCCCCACCCGTTAGGGTGAGGGAAAATTCAGTCTAAATGGCCTTATTATTGATTTCAGCCTTGGCCTGGGCATACTGTTCTTTTAAGCGATCAACATATTCTTCAACGCTTGGCACATCGCTTACGCTGCCAATACCTTGCCCGGAACCCCAAATGTCCTTCCAGGCTTTTGACTTACCGGTACCACCGCTGCCAAAATTCATCCGGCTTTTATCGGCACCCGGTAAATTCTCCGGATCGAGACCCGCCTTCACCACACTAGGACGCAAGTAGTTCCCGTGAACGCCGGTAAAGGTGCTTGTATAGAGAATATCCTCACCGGTACTCTCCACGATCATATTCTTATAGTCGTCTACCGCATTCGCTTCCTTGGTCGCGATAAAGGCACTTCCCATATAAGCAAGGTCTGCCCCCATCGCCTGAGCCGACAGGATTGAACGTCCATTTGCAATCGCGCCGGAAAGCGCAATCGGCCCATCAAAGAACTGCCGCACTTCGGAAACCAGCGCAAAAGGACTTAACCTTCCCGCATGTCCGCCGGCGCCGGCACACACCAGGATCAACCCATCGACACCCGCTTCCAGCGCTTTTTGTGCATGGCGGATAGTTGTCACATCATGCAGAATAATTCCGCCGTAAGAATGTATCGCCTCAACAATCTCATTCGGAGCCCGGAGGCTCGTGATGATAATCGGGACTTCATGCTTTACACAGAGAGCCACATCTTCTTCCAGCCGGGAGTTTGACGCATGGACAATCTGATTGACCGCAAAGGGCGCCACCTTCTTATCAGGATTTGCCGCTGCATAGTCGGCAAGTTCCGACTTGATCTGATGAAGCCACTCGTCAAGCTGCGAAATCGGCCGTGCATTAAGTGCCGGGAATGATCCAACGATGCCCTGCTTGCACTGAGCAATTACCAACTCCGGCCCGGATACGATGAACATCGGTGATGCAATAACTGGGAGAGAAAGACTCCCTTCCAGAACGGCCGGCATTGTCATTGACGGGATGACTCCTGATTACTGGAATAATTTAGTCAGGCCTGGATCTTGCGCCCAGTTACCTGACTTTAGATGGTTGAGCTAAGTCTGGATCTTGCGCCCAGTTACCCGACCTTGTAATTGTTTAGCCAAGCTTGGATCTTCCGCCCAGTTACCCGGCTTGGCCAGTTTTGTAGCAGGCTTTTTCAAAGATGACAAATTGTCATTATTGACAAAATTTCATTTTTTTATTTCGCACCTGCAGCATTATTGCGAAAAATCATTCAAAAACAAAATATTATTACTTTCGGGTGCATCTAAAAAAAATTCAGTGCCGTCGATGTCACTCCGTATTTTAACTCAAAATGAAGTCTCGGCGCTCCGATTCACTGATTTTGATTCTCTTTTTGCCCTCATCATCCACCTCGTAAAACCCAAATTAACCCTGCCTGTTTTTTCCTATTAAGCGGGAAAATTTGCCGTTTGCCTTGCCTCATAGAAATTCCATCCCTTCCCCGTCACGTAAAAAGGCAAGGGATTACAAGTGTTTTCCCTTTGATCCGGTGTTTGGCATAAAGGCTGCATACAAGAGAACAGGCAAATTTTTATGGAGACTATTCGTGCTGCAAGCTGAAATGAACACACAATCTATTGCAAACAGATTCGAAAAGCGCGGCGCTTTTCGCGTATCGAACCCTGTCCTCAGTGTCGAGATTGAGGGTGCGCGATTTTCAACGGAAAACTGGTCACTCGACGGGATGCTCCTGAACGGCATCGCAAATCATGTCGCGCTGGACCAACCTGTCGAAGGAATTATCGGCCCGATTGGATCACCCGAGATTTGCCGTTTTGGTGGACGCGTCGTGCGGATCGATGAAAGAGGCATGACCACGGCGATAGAACTGGATGAGAAAAGCGCCGATGTTGCGGCTTTGCTGCCACTTTGGGTATTGAAATACGGCGCGCGTTAATCCATTTCGGCATGCCCGCGCTTGACAATTCGGACGCGTGATCACTAAGGTCGTTTTGTAATGCCGGTTAACAGGCATTCCTTGACCATCCTGATGGGAGAGACCGGGCATTCCGGCGCCGAAGGAGCAACCGCCCCGGAAACTCTCAGGCACATGTACCGTCAGGAAAGAGGGCTCTGGAGAGCATGCCGAGGCCATCGCCGAACGCATCACCGAAGAGGTAAGCCGGAAACAGTTCGGCGTAATCTTTCAGGTACCGGGACAGAGGGGGCATCTATTGAACGCGTTGGTGGGATTTCACCAGAGTGAGAAAGGGTGCCTGAATGACAAAAATCTCAAAATCCGGCCTTGGCAATGTGACCCCCGTCGTGCCGTCGAAACCGGCCATTCAACCCGACCCGACCTCCCAGCTTGATATCAATATCAGCGTCACTGATCTTTATACAATCGGCATCGGTCCATCGAGTTCACACACCGTGGGTCCCATGCGGGCGGCCAAGCGGTTTGTCGACCGGCTGGCGACAGAGAATTTGCTTGAAACGACCGATCGTCTTCTGGTCGAGCTTTATGGCTCCCTCGCCCTTACCGGCTCTGGCCATGCGACGGATATCGCCATTCTTCTTGGACTAAGTGGGGAGCGCCCCTCCTCCGTTGATCCAGAAAAAGTTCAGCCGCTTGTCGATGCTATTCGGGGAAACGGGAAGATTTCACTTAACGGGCGTCATGAAATTCCTTTTTTTGAAGACCAGAGCCTTCTTTTTTTGAAAGACCAACTCCTGCCCGAGCATTCCAACGGCATGCGCTTTTACGCTTATGATGCCGAAGGCACTCAACTCTTCTGTCGGGACTATTTTTCTGTTGGGGGTGGATATGTTGTCTCCCACAACGAAGGCGACAGGGCAGAAACAAAGGGCCATAACATTACCCTCCCCTATCCCTTTACCTCCGCGCAGGAGCTTCTTGAAATGGGGAAGGAAAGCGGCCTCAGTATTGCGGAGATGATGCTCGCCAATGAAAGCAGCTGGCGCAATGAGGAGGAAACCTTCACTTTCCTTGATGACGTTAACGACGCCATGATCAGCTGCATCAAGAGGGGTTGCGAAGGGGAAGGCATCCTGCCGGGCGGCCTTAAAGTAAAACGGCGAGCAAACGCCTTATATCGGGACTTGATGGAAAATCCGGAGCGGGCGTCCCGCGATCCGCTGACCGTCCTCGACTGGGTTAATCTCTATGCCCTTGCCGTAAATGAGGAGAATGCGGCGGGCGGGCGGGTCGTGACCGCACCCACCAACGGCGCTGCCGGCGTTATCCCTGCTGTCCTCAAATATTATCAGCGCTTCTGCCCCGGCGTCACCAAGGAAGGGACGCGCAATTTCCTGCTCACTGCGGCGGCAATTGGCGCCATATATAAGAAACGCGCGTCAATCTCCGCCGCCGAGATGGGGTGCCAGGGGGAAGTGGGCGTTGCCTGCTCCATGGCGGCCGGTGCCCTCACAGCCGTTCTGGGAGGCACAAACGAACAGGTGGAGAATGCCGCCGAGATCGGCATGGAACATAATCTTGGCTTAACCTGCGATCCCATCGGCGGGCTTGTGCAGATCCCCTGCATCGAACGCAATACGATGGGCGCGATGAAGGCGATCAATGCCTGTCGCCTCGCGCTGTCCGGCGATGGCACACATGTGGTGTCTCTTGATGAGGTGATTGAGACAATGCGCCAGACCGGTGTCGACATGCTCAGCAAATATAAGGAAACCTCGCAGGGCGGGCTCGCCGTAAACGTCGTGGAATGTTAGCAGCTCAGTCTTCGCGCGTCAGCATCTTCTGGATATGAAGCGGCAGGGCAAAGGCCGCAAGATGTACTTCCGGTGTATAGTAGTCCGTCGCAATCCCGGCTTCGACATAACGTTCGACAAGGCGGGAGAGACTCACTTTTCGATGATCCTGCTCATCCGTCGCCCAACCATAGGCCATCACTCCCCCGACATAGCTTGGGATTGCCGCTAGATAAAAGCTGACATCCTTGAATAGATTGCTGAGCCGGTCATAGCTTGTCCGGAGTTCACTTTCCTGCACAAAGGGCACACCATTTTGCGTAATAATGATACCGCCCGACGAGAGACAGCCTTTACAGTCCGCATAGAATTCCTGCGTATAGAGCACTTCCCCCGGTCCGTGCGGATCAGTACTGTCGATGATGATCACATCCCATTTTTCATCGGTCTCCTGCACGAACTTGCATCCATCGGCGATGATCAGATTAAGCCGGGGATCGTCAAAAGCCCCACCGGAAACCGACGGCATATATTTCTTGCTGAGTTCAACAACAGTCCGGTCGATATCCACCATAGTAACGGCAATATTCTTGTATTTCATCAACTGCCGCGCCGCGCCGCCATCGCCGCCGCCTATAATAAGGGCGCGGCTCACTTTGCCATGAGCCAGAACCGGGACATGCACGAACATCTCATGATAGATAAACTCGTCCTTCTCCGTCGTTTGCACGGCGCCATCGAGGGACATGACACGCCCGAACTGGCTGTTCTCGAAAATCATGAGATCCTGCAGATCCGTCTTCTCGCGATAGACGACCTTCTCCACATTCAGTGCCAGATTGACGCCCGAATGTAACCCCTCATCAAAGAGTTCCATCAACTGACGATACCCCGCTTGATTTCGTTGAGCTGGAGGGTTTCAGGCTTGAAGGCTTCCCGCAAGATCGGGATAGCCTTGTAAGGATCGGTCTTGCCGCACATGAAGATATCAAGTGCCATGAAGCCGCGCTCCGGCCAGCTGTGAAAGCTGATGTGACTCTCGGCCAGAACAGCAACCCCGGAAAGACCGTCAGGCTCAAACGCATGAATATGAAAATGCAGCAAAGTCGCACCGGCTGCATCAATCGCACGGCGCAGCGTTTCCTCGATCAGCACCGGATCGTTGAAACCTTCGCCCTTCCAGAGATCGACAATCAGATGGGTGCCAGCGAAGGTCAGCCCATCCTTATGAACGAAATAATCGAGACGATCTTCTTCCGTCGCAGCCGCTGCAATTGCCATGTTCTCATCCTTGAGCATATTTCCCGCGAATGCTCCCTCAGTGCCATACCATAAAAGGTGCCGCCTTATCGCCGAGACGGCCTGCAAGTGCAAGAGAAAAGTGGCGACTTCGCTTGTGTTCCAGGCACCAGTCAACGCAAGATGGAGCGGATCGAACGCACGCTATCAGCAGGTCGCCAAAATGCCCGAGAAAAATGTCGAACTATTTAGTTTTAAATTCAGTGTTTATGCCCGAATAGCCAGGATTGTTTTGCTGGAGAAGGGAATCGCGTTTGAAACGCAAGAAATCAATCCGTTCGCCGAAGATGCCCCGGCCAGTTATCTCGATATTCATCCCTTTATGCGCGTGCCTGCCATTCGCCATGACGATTTCACTCTTTATGAGACCAGCGCGATAACAACGTATCTGGATGAAGCATTTGAAGGACCTTCACTACAGCCCGAGACACCCGCAGAGCGTGCCAGAATGCGGCAGGTCATGGCCATCATTGATAGCTATGGATACTGGCCGCTTGTTCGCAAGGTTTTTTCAGAGAGGGTTTTCAGCCCCGCGTTCGGGGAGGAGACAGATAAGGCTATCCTGAGCGAGGGGCTTGAAGAAAGCGCACCTGTACTTGCCGCCCTTGAAAAACTGCTGAGCGATAAAGGATATATCGCGGCCGCAAGCTACTCACTTGCCGATGCACATATAATTCCGATGATCGATTACTTCCTGATGGCGCCGGAGGGAGCAGTCTTGTTCAAGAATTATCCAAAGCTTGTACGATGGTGGGATCGCGTAAAAGAGAGACAAAGCACAATTTCAACACGACCGCATTTGCCTACCTAGCGAGAACCTGTCGCGCTACTGAAGATGCACATACTCATAGTCGACCGGCTTGCTATTGATGCCGCGATCTGGCGCAGCGATCCAGCCCGCCATCTTGCCGGGCTCCGTCACCTGCTGCATCAGGCTATGGATATAAACGCGGTCACTTTCAGACGGCAGAAATTCATCGTGGCGGCGAACAAACTCTTCCGCCGAAATAAAGGCCCCTTTCGGGTCGGTGACAACATCCCCCCAGAATCCTATTTTTCTGCGAAACCGGCTTGACGGCAGTTCAATCTCAAAATCAAAGCCCGCTTTCTTTATCAGGCGATTCCAACGAGTTACCCCGACCATGCAGTCCTTGATATAGGCCGTGCGCACCTGATCGTTGATGGCGCTACGAACCGTAATCTCCTCTGTTTGCACACCACCGCTACCATCGGGCTTTTCTATCTGCAAAGAGGTTTCCCGTTCAACATGATCCTCAAACACCCGTTCATCGGGGCGCCCCTTGATACCATTCGCGAAGCTAATCGCCGCGTTAGAGGAAATTTCCGCACCGAACAGATCCATGCAGGAGGAGAACCAGAAATTCACGAAGCGCTGCAACGTCGGCAGATCGATGACGCCCGCTTTGCGCAACGTCGCCGGATCGTCAGTCTTGAGTTCCGTCATAACCTCTAGCGTGCGCTTGATGATCCGGGTGATGCCGGTTTCCCCAACATACATATGATGCGCCTCCTCCGTCAGCATGAACTGACAGGTGCGCGCGAGCGGATCGAACGAGGATTCGGCAAGACATTTAAGCTGATATTTCCCGTCACGATCGGTGAAATAGGTAAACATGAAGAAAGAAAGCCACTCGCTGATCGGCTCGTTAAAGGTGCCGAGAATGCGCGGGTTATCCTCGCTGCCCGAATGGCGCATCAAAAGATCTTCCGCCTCCTCCCGGCCATCGCGGCCGAAATAGGCATGGAGCAGATACACCATTGCCCAGAGATGCCGCCCCTCCTCCACATTGACCTGAAACAGGTTCCGCAAATCAAAGAGCGACGGGCATGTCTGCCCGAGGAGGCGTTGCTGCTCGACGGAAGCTGGCTCCGTATCCCCTTGTGTTACGATAAGTCGGCGAAGGATCGAACGGTACTCGCCCGGCACCTGCTGCCACACTGGCTTGCCAAAGTCATCGCCAAACCCGATGGTGCGATCCTTCTCCTGATCGGCGAGGAAAATGCCCCAGCGATAGTCCGGCATCTTCACCGCACCGAATGTTGCCCAGCCCTTGGCGTCAACGGACGTTGCCGTGCGAAGATAGACATCGCTCGTCTGGAACCCTTCCGGCCCCAGTTTCTGCCACCAGTCGAGGAAGCGCGGCTGCCAATGCTCCAGCGCGCGCTGTAAACGGCGGTCATTGCCAAGGTCGACATTATTCGGGATAAGTTCCTGATAATTGATCGCCATCCTACACTCTCCTTTTATCGAATTCTGCTTTGGTGCCGCTGCCAAATAATTTAAGCGCGCCCTTTTCGCCAACGGCATTGGGCCGATTGAAGATCCAGTTCTGCCAGGCCGACAGTCGCCCGAAAATCTTCGTTGCCGGGGTTTCCGCGCCGCCAAAACGCAAATTCGCTTCAAGCCCGGTCAGCGCGTCCGGCGACAGGCTGGAACGTTCCTCTATCAGCAGCCGGATTTCATCCTCCCAATCGATATCATCGGGGATGAAAGTGACAAGGCCCTTTTCCTCCGCCTCTATCGCATCGATCTCTATGCCAGTTTGCTGCTTCAGGATATTGAGGGCCGCCTCATCCTCGTAAAAACGCCGGGCAAGCCGCGTTATTCCGTTCACTGCCTCATAAGCGCCGAAATTCATCTCGCTTAAGGCGATATGTGGTGGGTTGCCGTCTTCTTCTGCGATATCCAGCATATAGATCCGGTCTGCGGCGAGAGCGAGCTCATAAAGAGTGCCCGCAAAGCAAGCCCCTTCATCAATAAGAGCGAACAGACTCCGGGAGGAAACATCAAGGCGCGCAAGGGTCCGACGGAGCATACCAATCACTTCCCGGACAAACCAGTCATCCTGATGCTCCGCGAGAACGGCATCGGTCTTCAATACTGCGTCAATTTGCCCGCGCGTTTTAAGAAGGAATGTACCGATCTCCTCATTATTCGTACGCAACATCAAAATCGCATCGTCAAGCTCCCGTGCCATGGCAAATGGCCACCAGTTTGCGCCAGCCGCATGAATATCGGCGAGCTTTTCCGGCTGCTCGGCATCGGGGGAGGATATAGTAAGTGTCGCGACACCCACCTCGTCATCAAGCGTGGCATCGACATAGCGATAGTGATAACCGCTTTCATCAATTCGGCGATCGAGCGGCGTCAATTCAATCCCCGCCGCCTGCTCCGGCCGCGGGCTATTTGCCGCGAGTTCTTTCGCGCGTGCCTTTACCCTGTCGTCAAAATTATTTCGCGGCACGACTTCATCGACCAATCGCCATTTCTTTGCACGCCGACCGCGCACACCGTCCGGATTGGTGCAAAAAACATCAGCGAGATCATGCCGCACTTTGCGCTTGTCCGTGAGGCGGGTCAGGCCGCCGGTGCCCGGCAATACCCCTAGAAGCGGCACTTCCGGTAGGCTCACCGCGCTGGAGCGGTCATCAATCAGGAATATTTCATCACAAGCAAGCGCAAGTTCATATCCCCCGCCAGCAGTCGTGCCATTACAGGCGGCCAGAAATTTTATCCCGGAAAAACGGCTCGAATCCTCGATGCCATTGCGGGTCTCATTGGTGAATTTGCAGAAATTGACCTTCCAGCCATGGGAAGACGTACCGAGCATATAGATATTGGCACCCGCACAGAACATCTTCTCCAGCCCACTTGTAACGATGACGGTACGCACCGTTGGATATTCAAAACGGATCCGCTGCAACGCATCGTTCAGTTCGATATCCACCCCAAGGTCATAGGAATTGAGCTTAAGCTGATATCCGGGCACCAGCCCACCATCTTCATCAACGGCCAATGTCAGAGTGGCAATGTCATCATCAACAGAAAGCTGCCAATGGCGATAATCATTGGGAAGTCTGTCAAAGGTGATCATGGGGTCGCCATCCAAGGTAGCCTAAGGAAAAATAATACACTACATGCACTTTAGTGCATGTCAAGCATTTTGCGACTTATCAACCCGCCAGAAGATCAGTCGTCACACGCTCCAGATTGAGAATACTTTCCTCAACTTCTTTATCGGAGGTATCGCAACTTGCGTCCGCACGTCGATAGAGCGGCTCCCTTGCCGCAAGTATTTGCTTCAGGTCAGCCATTGCCTCCCGGCTGTTCGCCATGGGCCGCATATCCCCTTGGGCAATGACCCTCGCCATATGCTCCTCTGGGCGTGCCTGCAGCCAGATGACGTGGGTTCTGCTTAACAGAAGAGAGAGAGTTTGTTCATCGACAACAATGCTGCCTCCCGTCGCGATAACAACATTGTCCTGTCGGGTGACAATATCCGTCAGACAGCGCCGCTCCCATCTGCGAAAAGAAGGCTGGCCTGCCAGCGCGAAGATTTCATCAAGGCTTGCTCCGAATTCCTTTTCAACAACCTTGTTCAACTCGATAAAACGAAACCCAAGCTTTTCTGCGAGAAGCGGGCCAAGCGTTGATTTTCCGGCACCACGAAGACCGACCAGAGATATGCGTCGACCCTTTGCGGCCTCTTCCGATTTAACCAGATGCTGTTGGGCAACGGCGATGACGGCTGCAATCTGTTCCGGCGGCAACCGTCTTGCCAGCCTGTAAAGCTCGCGCATTTCTGCGCTGGACTCCGCACCAACCAACACGAGATCAACAAGAGACGTATCCATGGCCTCGGCAATCTGCCGCAGAACAAGCATGGACGCATTCCCCTCCCCCGTCTCCAGCTTGGCGAGGTACCGCTCCGACACGCCGGAATCACGCGCAAGGATTTTGCGGGTCATTCCTCGCTGCGCCCTCAAGGCGCGGACATTGGCACCAAGGGCCAACAGAAAGCCCTCCGCCTGATTATCCTCTCTCCGGTCGGCTTCAATAGTGGCCTTGTTCATGTCACAACTCACTGCTGATTGAACTTTATCCGCTGGACAAAATGCATTATATTTCCTATTCCGTCTTTTGAGTAGTTCTTTTTGGAGAAAAAAATATTGGCAGAGCAGATAACAATTCTTGTCAGCACCATGACCGGAACAGCCGAGCTTGTCGCCGAAGAAATTGCCGACGCCCTAGCCGCCAAGGGCGAGGAAGCGGAAATCCTGATGATGGATGATCTGGATACCGACATCTTAAGCATCAGCTCCGCCTATATTATCTGCACGTCAACTTACGGTCAGGGGGATATTCCGGACAATGGGCAGGCCTTTGTCGACAACCTCTCTATTGCAGCACCCGACCTTTCCGGCATCAAATACGGTGTCTTCGCGCTTGGGGACCTGACCTACAATCAAACATTCTGTAATGCCGGAAACCTGTTCGATGCAGCATTTACAAAATATGGCGCTGTCCGGGTCGGGGAGATCATGCGCCACGACGCCTCCTCAGGTGAGTTGCCGGAAGACCAGGCCGGGGAATGGGCGGAAGAATGGCTTGAACGACTGAAAGCAGCATAATTAGCCATACGGGAGAAGCTTGCCGTTAAGGCAAGAGTGAGAATACATTTGAGGCGACGATAAA
Source organism: Sneathiella sp. (assembly GCF_029233945.1). GTDB lineage: Bacteria > Pseudomonadota > Alphaproteobacteria > Sneathiellales > Sneathiellaceae > Sneathiella. Next base: position 17,734 of record NZ_JARGOQ010000002.1, read on the forward strand.
CTGCAAAGGCGCGCATAATTAAAAGAGGA
>NZ_JARGOQ010000002.1:17862-95586 GCF_029233945.1 Sneathiella sp.
GATCTGCTGGGCTTCTTTGAACGTCACCTTGATAAACATCCGGCATTGAAATCAATTATCGTGTCAGGCGAAGGTTCAAATGGGCACTTAAACCTTTCGGACCTGACTAATGTGCAAAGCCCGGTATTTGCGGCAGCGGAAACATCACCCGATGATATGTGTTTCTGGCTTTATACTTCCGGCACCACCGGCATGCCGAAAGGGACGGTACACCTGCATGGAAATCTGCGCGCCACTGCAGATTTATATGCAAAGGAAACTATCGGTATTCGAGAAGACGATATCATGTTCTCCGCGGCGAAGCTTTTCTTCGCCTACGGATTGGGCAACGGCTTGACCTTTCCCTTCTCTGTTGGTGCAACTGTCATTCTGCTGGACGGCCCGCCGACTCCGGATGATGTGTGCAATATTATAAAAAATCAGAAACCGACAATTTTTTATGGCGTACCGACATTGTTTGCCATGTTACTGGCAAGTGGTCTTTTGCCGGAGCAAGACGACCATCACTTGCGTTACTGCACCTCGGCCGGAGAAGCTTTGCCTGCCGACCTGCTCGCCCGCTGGCAAAAAAAGGTGGGGGTCGATATCCTGGACGGTATCGGCAGCACCGAGATGTTGCATATTTTTCTCTCTAACCGTCCGGGAGATGTCCGACCGGGATCAACTGGCAAACCGGTCACGGGATATGACATCCGCCTGACGGGCGATGACGGCCTGCCCGTCCCGCAAGGAGAAATGGGCGCGCTGGAGATATCTGGTCCGTCAAGCGCCCTCATGTACTGGAACCGCCGCAGCAAAAGCATAGAGACATTTCATGGGCCATGGACGCGGGCGGGCGATAAATATTATCAGGATGAGGACGGATATTTTATTTATTGCGGACGGACGGATGATATGCTCAAAGTGGGCGGGATTTACGTCTCGCCATTCGAAGTTGAAGCGGCCCTTATTGAGCATGAGGCAGTCTTGGAGGTCGCCGTTGTCGGCATGGCCGATTCGGATCAATTAATAAAGCCAAGAGCTGTGATAGTGGCTAACCAAGCCAACTATGATACCGATGCATTGACGGAGGAATTGAAGCTATTTGTCAAAGAACGGCTGGCACCATTCAAATACCCACGTTGGATTGAATTTGTCGAGGAGCTTCCCAAAACGGCGACAGGGAAAATACAGCGATTTAAGCTGCGTGACCCTTCGTAAAACTCAATGACCGGCCGGGCTGCAGCGCAAAAATGGCGTTCCGTCACGCTACTCGCAATTTGTCAGGTCATGGCGCTCTCACTCTGGTTTTCCGCAACCGCGGTAATCCCTGAACTGAAATCGGAATATGGCTTGAGCGATCTTCAAGCTTCCTTCTTTTCAAGCGCCGTCGCCATCGGTTTTGTTTGCGGCACACTGATCAGTGCGTTTCTCGGCCTCGCAGATCGTATCCCGCCCAAGACGTTTTTTGCCGCCGCAACCATTATCGCCGCAATCGCAAATGCCTCGATCATCTTTTCTGATCCGACGTCTTCCTTCGTTATTTTTCTTCGTTTTCTGACCGGTGTTTGCATGGCGGGGATTTATCCGATCGGCATGAAGATGGTATCGACATGGGCGAGACGGGATACCGGCCTTCTGGTGGGATTGCTGGTTGGTGCCCTCACGATAGGCAGCGCCTTTCCTCACATCCTTAATCTTCTCGACCTTAGCGGCATCGACTGGCAATTAACGTTGATCGCGAGCAGCCTTCTCGCCGTTGGCGCAAGCGCGCTTATCATTTTAGTTTCTCTTGGCAGCGATATCCCGAAAGCCCCGCCGTTTGATCCTTCTTCCGCTTTATATGCCTGGCGCTACAAACCACTCAGACTGGCTAACTTTGGATATTTCGGTCATATGTGGGAACTTTATGCGATGTGGGCCTGGATCGGGCTTTTCCTGTTTGAAAGCTTCCGGATCAGCGGCCTCGAGAATGATCGCCTTTATGCCAATCTCGGGACATTTGCGACAATTGCCGTCGGCGGGCTCGGCAGTTTGATCGCGGGCATCGCGGCCGATCGGGTGGGCCGGACGACTGTGACCATCCTTGCTATGGCCGTGAGCGGAACATGCGCCGTTCTCGTCGGATTTCTTTTTGGCAGCTCCCCTGCCCTATTGATTGCCCTCTGCCTGATCTGGGGCGTGTCCATCGTCGCCGATTCCGCGCAGTTTTCTACCTGTGTTATTGAGCTCAGCCCTAAAAACATGATCGGCACGATGCTGACAATCCAGACTTCTATCGGCTTTCTGATCAGTCTCACGACAATTCATCTCATTCCCGTCTTTATCGATTTCGTTGGCTGGCATTATGCATTCGCACCACTTGCCGTCGGGCCGTTTCTTGGCGTGATCGCGATGATGAAACTTCGGCATCTACCCGAAGCCACATCTTTGGCGAATGGTCATCGATAACACCTCTGGCATTTGTGGGGTTGATTTTATTGCGGTATAAGCCAAATACTTAGGTATATAAGGGCGCGCCAGAAATAAAGGGGAGTATGATGATCAAAGGACTTCACCACAACGCATACCGATGCCGAAATTCTGAAGAAACGCGGCGCTTCTATGAGGATTTTCTTGGGCTTCCACTGGCCGACGCGCTTTCAATCAGCGAATCCATGACGGGCCGAAAAACCGAAGTCCTTCATACATTCTACCGGATGGATGATGGCTCCTTCCTCGCCTTCTTTGAAGCCCCCGATCAGGAGTTCGAGTTCAAAGACCAGCATGATTATGATCTGCATATCGCCCTTGAAGTGGATATGGACAGCCTTCACAAGATGTTCGCCAAGGGGAAGGAAATGGGCTTTGAAACCCGCGGGATTTCCGATCATAAATCCATCCACTCGATTTATTTTCGCGATCCCAACGGCTATGTGATTGAACTGACGGCGAAAGTTCCGGAAAAAACCCCGGACCTTGAAACCGCTGAAGCGCATGCCAAAAAATTGTTGCACGAATGGAACGAAGCCCATAATGCGGCATAAAATCTGACCAGTCAGAACCTATTTAGGGTTGTTTTCAGGAGCAGTTTAAAAATAACCTACGCTCGTGGAAAAGACATTGTCCGGGGGATTCTGATGCTGCGTTGTAAAATAGGCTGGTTTGTATTCATAGGCTGGGCATGTGTTATGGCTTTGCCTCTGACGGCTGCCGCTGCGGAAGATCGCTACATTGGATATTACTATCCCGCCCCTGCAGAGATCGAAACTTATTGCGCTCGCGTCCCCGCTCTTTCCGGCATAGATAAACGTCGCCGTGTCGGATTTGTTATCGGGATCAAGGAGGGGATGTCGAACAAGCCCTATGATTCGGCATACTCAGTCTTTGTGAAAGGCGGCGAATCCAGAAAGCTGATCATTGTCGCCAAGACAGATGATCATCTGGAGACCATTTACCGGGTCCGCGCTTTGCTTGCCGATCTGACCAACAGCGCCAGAACAACACCAATATTTGATGAAAGCGGCGCACCAGAAAATCTTACCTTTCTGGATTTACTGGCGTTGCTGGGCTTCGAATCCGTAACCGCAAGCGATGGCAACAAATTCACTCACCAGATTGAAATACGTCAGCTAACCGAAGATGCCTGCCATACCCAATCTATTGATTAGTAATGCACAATCCCGGGGATACGGCACTGGCCGCTTGTGTACATCATTGTCACGGCGCAATTGTCGGAAAGCTGAACAGTCAGGTTTCCCTTACATTTTTCGAAACTGACCCATCCATTTAATTCTTCAGAGCCTTCTGAGGCTACGGAACCCCGGCTGGATACAATATAGGTAACGCTTGCAGTGCCCAGCGCGTCAATATCCAGCTTTTCAAGCTCATTCTCCACAACGCCGGCGCACCCGGTTTCACGCCATTCTTCCGCTCTCACCTCAATCGGTAGCAGCATGGCGGCCATGGTCAGGCACACAATAATCATATTTGCTATTTTCATTCCTGCCTGCTTCCCTCAAGAGAACTAAAAATTTCTGCCACGCGATTTATCATGGCCTTTAGCCAAAGCATTGGGCTACAATTTGACGGAAAGCAACAACCATAAAAAGGAAAAAACATGCAACCAGTAAATGTTGTCGCCATCATCACCGCAAAACCTGGTAAGCGGGAGGAAGTCCTCACAGCCTTCAAAGCCAATGTTCCCGCCGTTCACGCGGAAAAAGGCTGCATTGAATATAACGCCGTTATCGATATGGACGGTGTTGGCGGCTTTCAGGCGGAACTTGGAGAGAACAGCTTCGCTGTAATCGAAAAGTGGGAGAGCATGGATGCCCTGATGGCACATGCGGTCTCTGATCACATGAAAGCTTATGGCGCCAAAACCAAGGACATGCTGGACAGCCGTACCATCCATATCCTGAAATCCGCCTAAAAGCTGTCAGAGTCGACCTGCAACCATCCTGAGCAGATTGAGCGTAGCGTAAAGAACACAAAAAAGCCGGAGGAGACATGATCTCAACTCCGGCTTTATGTTGGTGGCTCCTCCCAGACTCGAACTGGGGACACATGGATTATGATTCCACCGCTCTAACCAACTGAGCTAAGGAGCCACGAAGCAGGCGCCCAATCCACGCAAACAAGCGAGCGGCAGGCCCTTTGAAGCCCGGTTTTTAGGGTTTTTACAATGTCCTGTCAAGCAAGGAAATGACAATAGTCAGGCCAATTGTCGCTGACTGCCAGCGATTTTGACGGGCGCCTCCGTTCCGGCAATCCACCCACCCCCGAGAAGCCGGTCACCGTCATACATGACGCAAGCCTGACCGGCAGAAACGCCGGGTTCCGCTTTTGCAAGATGAACCTCCGCCCAACCGCGCGGAGCGCCGAAAACGGTCGCCGCCATCGGCTCTTGCGTGGAGCGGACCTTGACCATCACCTCCGTGCCGTCTTCATCGAGCGGATCATCACCGATCCAGTTCATTTCCCGCAAGGTGAGCTTGGAGACAAGAAGGGCCTCCGTCGGCCCCACAATGACGCGGTTCCGATCCGGATCAATCCGAACGACATAAAGCGGGCTTCCTGTCGCGATGCCAAGACCGCGGCGCTGACCGATTGTGTAGTTGATGATTCCCGTATGCCGCCCCAGTATAGTGCCGTCCAGATCGACAATATCTCCCGGCACAGCAGATCCTGGCCGCATGCGTTCAATAACTTTTGCGTAATTGCCGTTCGGAACAAAGCAGATATCCTGACTTTCAGGCTTGGCCGCGACTGCCAGATTATATTTATCGGCAAGCGCGCGTGTTTCCTCTTTCGTCAAATCGCCGAGGGGAAAACGGAGATAGTCCGCCTGCTCCTGTGTTGTCGCGAACAGGAAGTAGCTCTGGTCCTTGATGGCATTACGGCCGCGAAAAAGATGAGCCTTCCCGCCGCTGCCGTCGCGACGAAGGTAATGGCCGGTTGCAAGCGCAACCGCACCCAAATCCTTCGATGTTTCCAAAAGGTCCCGAAATTTCACGGTTTGATTGCAACGGACACAAGGCACTGGGGTTTCACCGCGCAAATAGCTGTCGGCGAATTCATCCATTACGCTGTCCTGAAACCGGCTTTCATAATCCAGAACATAGTGGGGGATGCCAACGGCCTCCGCCACGCGGCGGGCATCATGGATATCCTGCCCCGCGCAGCAGGCGCCTTTTTTCTGAACTGCAGCACCATGGTCATAAAGCTGCAACGTGATTCCGACCACGTCATAGCCCTGATCTTTCAGGAGCGCAGCCGTAACCGAACTATCGACGCCGCCGGACATGGCGACAACGATGCGGGTATCTTCCGGCGCTGTATCAAACCCTAGTGAATTCATGGCGGGCAATATAGAGCGCGCCGCCTAATATGCAAGCCTATCGCGCCGTAAACTCACTATTTACAGGAAGTTCAGCAAACTCATGCGGTTGATTGTGCTCAACACATTGTAGGACACCTCAAGCGCCAGCTCCCGTTGGGTAAGGTTGGCAATTGCTTCAGCGGCATCGACATCTTCAATATCACTGACGAAGACCTTCGTCTGGTCAATCTGTAGATTGAGAGCCTCCATCGTCTCGTCCATAGTTTTCTGATTGAGACCGTTATTCCCCCGAAACCCGGCGATATTGTCGAGCATGGATTCAAGAGTTGCAATCTCACCGACCAGAAAATCCTGATCCTCTTGTGAAAGAGGGGAACCAAAACTGTTGGACGGGCCGGTTGGTACCGGTGTCGTGGTCGGCACCACACCATTTGCCCAAAGCGCCAATCGTTGCAGGGAGGTCATGACCTCGAGACCGATTTCATCCGCCAGCACCCCAACTTCGAGGGTCCGGTTTTCATCTATGCGAACTGTCGCTTTCAGATCGTTGTTCTGGAAAATATCTGTCGGCGGTTCCGCCGCGGCCATCAGATCATTAATCGTTGAAAGATTTACCGGCGGCACATCATTATTGGTTCCGCCAAAGAGATACCCTTCGGTATTCTGACTGTTCAGGAAATTCAGCACCGTTTCAAATGCGCCTTCGACAGTACCGGAGAGACCCTGCGGGGAAGCCGTGTTAATTGTCGACATGACAGCAGACAGGACATCTCCGCCCGCACTTTCCACACCCGCCAATGCCTGATCATATTGCGCAAGGCGGCTCATAACCTTGCCGTTGTTCGCTTCATACTGTTCGAGGCGGGAAAGCAATGACTTCGAGCCCGCTAGGTTTGTTACATCCATATGGATGTCCTTATAGTATGCCGCGACATGGCCCGTTGACACCTGCCGTTGTGCATCTGAAAGCTTATACTGGCTCCCCAGCATTTCTTTGATAAGCGTCTGGCTTTGCTGATATGTTGAAACGCGTGTCATCGTTCTTCTCCTAAACGAGATTGATCAGGACGTCATACATTTCCCGCGCCGTCGTAATGATCTGCGCGGAGGCATTATATGCGTTCTGGTAAATGATAAGATTGGCAAGCTCCTCGTCCATGTTGACGCCGGAAACTGACTGCATTCGGGCTTCAAATTCGCCGCTCAAAGCAGCACGGTCACTTTGCAGGCTCTCTGCTCGGGCGGCATCCAAACCGGATTTCGCCAGTATCTGGGCCGCATAATCACTAAGAGAAACGGAAGACCCGGTCAGTCCGCCCACAGTAGAGAATGCAAAGGATTGTGTTGCCAGATCCTGAAAGGCAAGTGCACCGCGGTTATCCGCTGCGGTAAGCGCAGGCGTTCCCGATGGATCAATCTTCGCGGTCGCCAGGAGCTGGAGATTAGCTGAGATTGACGGATCAACAGAAAATTCCAACCCCGCGTCTGCCGGATATTGCAGACCGACGCCAAACATCTCGGAGAAACTTGTGCCGGTGCCACCACGATCCGATGTATCCGACGGGACATTGATGCTGTAGTTTTCAAACCCTGAGACAGGGGTGAAGGATAAAGCACCATTTGCATCCACCGATGCGGTCACGAATGATCCCATGTTGCTGTTAATTTCGGTGACGACATCCGCCATCGTTCCGCCGATCACACCAAAATCCAGAACCATCGAAATGGGTTCTTCCCCGTTCGGGCCGATCAGTTCCAATGCTGTCGTCCCGGTGAAACCATGAGCATCGGCCGACGTTAGCCCGGTCTGGTACGACGTCTTGGCTCTCGTTGCGATCAAATCATTCATACCGAAGAAATGAGAGAACCCGCGCCCACCACGTTCGGAGGGATTGGCGGCTTCCTGCCCGATCCCGACGCCGGTGGCGCCGCCTTGTGCGGACATCGTCAGGGCACCGCCCGTCAGGCTCAGCGTTCCGGCACCGAGGGCGCCGTTCACTTCTGCCATAACATCGGCCATCGTCGTTGTACCGGGATTATCAAAATCAACTGTATAGGAAGCCACAATATTATTGCCGGCATCAAAACTGTAGAACGTTGCCTGACCCGTAAAGCCATGTGCATCTGTTGCCAGAACGCCTGTCGCATTGCCGGTCATCATTGCAGGCGGCGGGATCGCAATATTATCGTTATGCACGGCATTAAACTGCTCCGCCACACCGGAGGCAAGCGCACCGATCTGAGCTGCGAGATTAGGCAACTCTGTATTTCGCATATCGATCCAGCCCCGGAGCGACCCGCTCTGTAATTCCGGATCCAGCGCAAGGCCCGTATCCGCGATAGTCCGGGTTGTCGGATCATAAACATTGAGCGTGACCTGATCGAAAACTGTCTGGCTGGTAACATCCGCCGCCGGCGAATAAACAAGCTGACGCGGTTCGAAATCAAGAAGCTGTTGCCCGGCATCTGTCACCACAGCGACGGCGCCATCACTCATGGGATAGGTCTTAACGTCCATGATCTTTGAAATTTCAGAAAGAGCCTGCGCGCGCTGGTCTTCCAATTCGCCAACCGGCTGATTGCTCTGGGAGGCTGACTTTATTGCAAGATTCAACTCATAAATTCTGAGAATAGCATCGTTTACGACATTCACTTCTTCCGCGATATGATGATCCGCTTCCTTTCGAAGGTTTTGGATCTTTGTAAGCAGCCTATCCGTCTCAATCCCAAAATTCGCGATTTCATCGAGCGCCGCCGTGCGCGACACTGACATGGTCGGGTCAATCGTCAGCGCTGCAAAGGCGGAATTCATACCGTCAAGCTTGCCCGTCAGGGAATTATTCGCTGCCGGATCACCAAGCAGGGATTGCAACTGACCATAGATCTCAGACATGGCTTTATATTGTTCGGATCCGGCCGTCGCGAGCCGCAGCTCTTTTGCGATAAACTCATCCGTAATACGCCGAACTTCGGATATCTCTACACCCGTACCAATTCCATTTACACTGATGGCACTGTATTCAACTGTTTTACGCGCATATCCTTCTGTCTGGACATTGGCGATGTTCGTTGATGTCACATTCAGCGCGGTTTGGTGCGCCAGCATCCCACTTACGCCAGAGTTAAATATTGCGTTCAGGCTCATGATAGTTGCTCCAAAGCGATTGGCGTAACGGGGGCTTCACTGGAAAAAACAGCCCTTCCCTGGCAAAAGCTACCGGGCCGCATTTGCGCATCAATCGCGGATAAATCCCGCGATATATTTCTAACTGTATGTTTTATATAATTTTTTAACGTCATACCGAACTGCTCGCTTATATGCTTCAGGCACGAAACCCAGCCTTCACCCATACAGAAAGCAATTTCAGTGCCAAGTCATGACGGCATATAAGGGAACAGGTCTATATCAGCCGAAAACAGACATAACGCGCTTGCAATGGTTCCCCAAGGCATCAAGTTTCCAACTAGGCGGCGCCGCCTCTATCCCAGTCCTTTTTGAACTCGGCAAATTTCTCCCCTTCATCAAAAACGACCGGCCACATCCGGAGTATTTTTCCTAATTCAATTGGTAAAAAATATGCAACCTATTATTTTTATTGATTTTTTTGTCTTATTAAAAACTGGCCCGATGCTTGCTTCTTATCTCAGCGAACAATTATAGCGCGCGACGCATTTACATTGAATGAGAGATACATCATGGATGTTGGGCAGATAATAACGGCGACAGAGCCGAAAAACCGGGACAAGGATCCGTATCGGAACGAGGACGAGGATTTCGCAAGCTATGTGAATGAGACGGCCCCGAAGAATGAGTCGCCTATTAAAGAGAAATCTGCGGGTCAGAACCGCGCCGAAGCGGAGGAACCCGTTGAGGCACAGAACACGGCACCCGAGCGTTCAGTCGAGAACAACAGCACGCCCAAGGAAGATGTGCCTGCCCCGGCCGCGACAGATAAAGCACCCACATCTGAAAAAGCAGCAAATATGCCGCCGGTCGATAACTCTGCCTCAACGGCAGCCGCGCCGGCAACAGCGCTACCAGCAACACCGGTCACCGCTTCAAGCGCGACCGGAACCGAGGGAACTGCCGAGCAACCTTCAGCACCCGTACCCGCGGCCACTCCGGCGGCAACCCAAACTCCAATAGCCAACGGCTCAACGGAAAACCCATCAGCCGAGAAAAATGTAGCTGCAGATACGGGCAAGAAGCCAGAGCCAAACACCAACTCTACCAATATAAAGAATTCTGACGCCGCCTCAACGCAGGTCGCCTCACCGGTCGCTGCTGCGGCGCAGACTGAAGTGAAAAAGCCTGCGGAGAAAAATACGGCGTCCGCATCTACCCAAACGGGGAATGAGAAAACTGTAACCGCACCTCCATCTGAGGCGAAGGCGACGCCCCCTTCTTCGGAAGCGCTTGCCGCCGTGCGGGCTGAAGCCAATGCCAAAATGAGCGAAAAGGATGTCCTTTCGTCAAAAATTGCCGAGATGCTTCAAGACGGGAAGGGAAAAATCAGCCTGACCGCAGGCAAGCAGCAGCAGAGTTTCCAAACCGCGCTTGCCAGCAGCACCAATCTGGTCACCGCCAACATGATCAATAATGCAGCCGCGAACCCGAGCGTGTTGCCCGGATCCGGCGGCGAGATGGATGGTACCGTTTCCCAAACGCCCCTGCCCATGACGGGGAATGCTCAAGCATTGCCTTCGGATTCCGTGAACCAGACCATGCCGACCGCCTCGACCGGCAGTGTGCAAGGCGTTGAAGCAACCGCAACAAATAATGCCAGTCAAGCATCTAATGCTGCCCGTGCAGCAGCCCACATGCCAGTAGCCGAGCAGGTTTCGACGCAAATCAGTACCGCCATCAAGGAGGGTCAGGATCGAATCAAGATCAGCCTACATCCGTCGGAACTCGGTCGGGTCGAGGTAAAACTCGATATCGGACATGATGGACGCGTCCTTGCCGTCGTTTCCGTTGACAAGCAGGAAACCCTTGATCTTCTGCAGCGGGACGCCCGCAGCCTGGAACGCGCTTTGCAGGACGCCGGGTTTGATACCGGCTCCAACAGCCTGAACTTCGGTCTCAGCCAGAATGGGCAGGATAGTCAGGGCGAGGATTTGAATTTCGCAAATATGAATATTCCGATGGAAGACGCGGGAAACGATGATGGTTTGTCCAATCTCCCCCTTCAGACAAAGGCCGGGGCGCCGATGAGTGATGGCGGCCTCGATATCCAGGTTTAGATAATTGACCAAATGAATTGATTTCAAAAAGTGAGTATTGAACAATGCCGGAAGTAACCTCCACATCCCAAACGCAGAGCAGCGCCGCACAAACGGCGCAGACAACTCTGGCCAGCAATTTTGATGATTTTCTGACATTGCTGACAACGCAGTTGACCAATCAGGATCCGCTGAACCCGACGGATTCCACAGAGTTTACCAATCAGCTAGTCAATTTCACGAATGTCGAACAATCGATCGCGACGAACCAGAACCTCGAAGCACTGGTTCAGTTGGAGCAGATGTCGCAACAGAACATGCTGGGCGCAACGATGATCAATTATCTCGGCAAGTCCATCGGCACAAATCTCAATGTGTCCGCATTGAACGATGGCAATGCAGCCTGGAATATTGACCTTGGAAGCAGTGCCGCAACCGTGAAATACGATATTTACAACCAGAAGGGCGACATTGTGTTCTCCGAAACCGCAGAAGGCGTGGCGGCCGGTGAGCAGCAATATAGCTGGGACGGCACAACCAAAAGCGGAGCCGCTGCCGAAGATGGCGCCTATTATCTTGTCGTTACAGGCGAAACCGCAGGCGGCAGCGCCGTTGATGTCGGCTACAGTTTTGAGGGCATCGCCACAAGCGTTGAAACCGTCAACGGAGAACCCGTCATGATGGTCGGCGACGTTCCAATCGGCCTAGGCTACATCACTTCCGTCACTCAACCAACAACGACTGATCCGTCCGCTTAATCGCGGCTAACCAAGACGCCTTCGCCATTCATTAGGTGGGCGGTTAAATTAGGAGAGAAAAAATGAGTTTAACAGCAGCAATGTTTTCCGGTGTTTCGGGATTGGCCGCGCAATCAACGGCGATGGCAATGATCTCAGACAATATTTCCAATACGAATACGGTCGGCTATAAAGGCAGCAATGCTATCTTTTCAACTTTGGTGACCGAAAGCGCGACTGACACCTCCTATTCCGCTGGTGGTGTGTTAGTACATCCGCGCGCACAGGTTGATCAACAAGGCCTAATTACCGCCTCGGATTCCGTTACGCATATGGCAGTGGCCGGAGATGGTTTCTTTGTCGTTAATACTCTTGCCAATCCAACCGGATCGGAAGGCAATTATATCTATACCCGGGCGGGTACGTTTGAGCCCGACTCTTCAGGATTGCTCCGTAACGCTCAAGGGTATTATCTGCAGGGTTGGGAAATCGATAATGACGGCAATATTCCAACTAACCAGTCTGATCTGGCCGCTCTCACCCCGGTCAATATTACGGGCCTTACAGGGAACGCCGAAGCAACAACGGTAATAAACCTTAAAGCCAATCTCTCTTCTGACCAGGCCACTTTTGGCGCCGGTTATGTTGCAGGGGATATGGCAGCGGGCACAACAACGCCTCATTTTGCAAGATCCTTCCAGGTTTATGACAGCATGGGCTCTGCTCATGGCATCACGTTCAACTTCCTCAGGACAGGAACCGGCGTTACACCAAACGAGTGGACGGTTGAGATAACAGCAGACATCGACGAAGACGGTACAGAAGATGTCCTCGCGTCACAAATTGCGGCCTTCAATTCGGATGGTACGTTGGATCTGGGCGCAACAACTCTCACCAACACAATTACTATTCCTTGGGCCGCGAGCCTGGGCATCGACACACCGCAGGACATTACCCTGAATTTCGGCTCAGATGCATTGTCGGACGGCTTCACCCAATCGGCCTCAAACTCTGAGCTTGTTTCCTCGGAAGTAAATGGGGCGGTATTCGGCGCCTTTGATTCAGTCTTCATTAATGAAGAAGGCGTAGTGATTGCCAAGTTCGATAACGGGACATCGAAGGAGATCTACAAAATTCCGGTGGCAACCTTTGCTAACCCGAATGGTCTTCGAAATCGCGACGGCAACTCCTACGATGAAACACCTGATTCAGGCACCTTCACTTTGCGAGAAGCTACCTTCGGGGGCGCCGGTAGAATTATTTCGTCTGCAACGGAAGCCTCAACCGTCGATATCGCATCGGAATTCACGCGCATGATTATTACGCAGCGTTCCTATTCGGCCGCGGGTAAAATCATCACAACCGCAGATGAAATGCTGGAAGAGCTGATCCGCCTGAAAAGGTAGTTTTTAAGGCCCTAAAATCGACGTCTTCATGGCAGAAATCTCCTGTTTCCGCCATGAAGATAAAATTAACCAACCTCATTAGCTGTTTGTTAAATCGATAGGCATATGATCTTAGTTCAAGGCTAAATGTAAGTATGAGGTAGAGTACAGATGCAGTCGCAAATAGACCGCAAAGTAAATCGGATTATTGGACTGGATGGTCAGCCCATGACGATCCATGATCTGCCGCCGAAAGATACCAAGAGATGGGTCATCCGGCGGAAAGCTGAAGTGGTCGCCGCCGTTCGCGGTGGGCTGATCAGCCTGGATGATGCATGCCGACGCTATACGCTTTCTGTCGAGGAATTTCTGTCTTGGCAAAAAGCGATCGATAAACATGGCCTGCCGGGACTTCGAACAACCCGGATCCAGGAATATCGTCCAAATGATCCAACATATAATAATGACTAGTTAATTTACTTGTTATTCACTTTTCAGAAAGCCCGGCCAAAACGCCGGGCTTTTATTTTCTCCCAACGCACTCCTCATCCAGGGCCCATTGCTCTGGCAAATAAATCACCCGGAAAATCTGATAGGCAAAATATTCCGCTCACCCGGCAAATTTTGCCTGCCGTTAACCAGTTGTTTATTTCCTCATCGTATCGTTCGTGAAGTGGAATAAATTTTACCGGTATTTTATTTGAGTGGGGGCATCAACGTGAACGGAATAAGCCAGCTTCTGCAGAGTCTGGGAGCAGTTAGAGTGATTATCCTCGGTGGGGTCGCCGTCGGATTGATTGCTTTAATCATGTTAATGGCGACGCGGATCAGCAGCCCGGATTTTGCTCTGCTGTATGGCGGACTGGAACCGTCCGACTCTGCAGCCATCGTATCCAAGCTCGAAGCTGAGAACATCCCGTTTCAGATCGCTGGCAATGGCCGTGATGTCCTTGTTCCCAGCGATCAGGTCGCCTTGATACGCCTCAAAATGGCCGAGGCGGGCCTGCCCAATGGCGGTTCCGTTGGCTATGAAATTTTTGACAATTCCGACACCTTTGGCACGACCAGCTTTGTTCAGAACGTAAATTTTGTTCGTGCCCTTGAGGGTGAACTCGCCCGCACCATCCGTGCCTTGAATAATGTTTCCGCCGCACGTGTCCATCTCGTACTGCCGAAGCGGGAAGTGTTCAGCCGCGACAAGCGAGAGGCCAGCGCCTCTATTGTCCTGAAGCTTAACGGACGGGGGCGGCTGACGGACGATCAGATCGCGGCCATTCAGCATATGACGGCATCTGCAGTCCCATCCCTGTCGCCATCACATATTTCCATCGTCGATGAAAATGGCAATCTGCTTGCGCGGGGCGACGGCAAAGAAACGCAAGGTTCCGGCATCAGTTCACAGAGCGACTTCAAGCGCATCGCTTATGAAAGCCACCTGAAAGAACAGATTGAGCAGCTTTTGGAAAAGTCATTGGGGCCGGGCAACATCAGAGCCGAGGTCAGCGCCGTTATGGATTTTGACCAGCGCACCATCCAATCGGAAACCTACGATCCGGATAGCCAGGTTGTGCGCTCCTCTCAACTGGTTGAGGAAAACAGTTCGTCAAATGAAGGTCTCTCCAACGATCCCGCCGTATCTGTTGCCAATAACCTGCCCGAAGCGGGTGCGGATACCGGGGGTGGATCAAATTCCAAGGATGCAGCGTCCCGGACGGAAGAAACAGTCAATTACGAAATTTCCAAGACCATTACCACGGAAGTGCGCGAATCCGGGCCGGTTCGCCGCCTGACTGTCGCCGTTCTCGTCAACGGTCGTTCTGAAGTTGCCCCGGACGGTACCCGCTCTTATGAAGCGTTGAGCGAGGATGCACTTTCACAGGTGAGCCGTCTGGTTAAGTCAGCTATCGGCTATAACGAGGAACGCGGCGATGTCGTCGAAGTAGTCAATATGCCCTTCGCGGAGGTTATCGAAAAATTTTCGGATGAAGAAATTGTCACCGATGAAATTTTCATGGGCCTGACGAAGGCCGACCTATTCAAAATGGGCGAAATGGGCGTTCTGGTTATCGTCGCAATCCTCGCGCTGCTGCTTGTTGTCCGGCCCCTTCTTAATCGCGCGCTGGCCACCAGCGCCGCAACACCGGCTCTTGCCGGACCTGGTGGTGCCGCAATCGCAGGCGCACTGCCCGGAGGCGGCTCCATGCCGGCAATTGCCGGCAGTCAGGGGCAGTCCGGAAGTGTGCAGCAATCTGAGACTCTGAATGAAATCGAAAGCATGATCGATATTGATAAAGTTGACGGACAGGTCAAGACCTCGGCGCTCAACAAGGTAAGCGAAATCGTTGACAAGCATCCAGACGAAGCGATCTCCATCCTTCGCAGCTGGCTCTATCACGACGCATAAGGGAACGTCTTTTTTATGGTTGCAACTGATACAAAATATCTGAACGGGCCCGATAAGGCGGCCATCATGATGCTCGCCCTCGGAGACGAACACACAAAGGACTTATGGTCGCGCCTTGATGAGGAAGAAATCAAGGAAATATCGCAGGCAATGTCCAATCTCGGATCTGTTTCCTCGGAAGCGATGGAGGCGTTATTCGTCGAGTTTGCGAGCAAGATCTCGTCTACTGGAAATATCGTCGGCAGCTACGAAGCAACGGAGCGGCTGCTCATGAAAGCACTCTCGGGCGACAAGGTCGAGGGGATCATGGAGGAAATTCGCGGCCCCGCAGGCCGTACCATGTGGGACAAGCTGGCCAATGTGAACGAACAGGTTCTGGCCAACTATCTGAAAAACGAATATCCGCAGACCGTGGCCGTCGTCATGAGCAAAATCAACCCTGGCCATGCGGCGAAGGTCCTTTCCACTCTGCCCGAAGATTTCTCTCTCGAAGTTGTCAACCGGATGCTGCAAATGGAATCCGTGCAGAAAGAGGTTCTCGATAAAATTGAGGACACCTTGCGCAGCGAATTCATGAGCAATCTCGCAAAAACCAACAAGCGGGACAGCCATGAGATGATGGCGGAGATCTTCAACAATTTCGATCGCAATACGGAAGGCCGCTTTATTTCCGCTTTGGAAGAGCGCAACCGGGATTCAGCCGAAAAAATCAAGGCGCTGATGTTCACCTTTGAAGATCTGCTCAAGCTTGACCCCGCAGGCGTTCAGACACTGCTCCGGAATGTTGACAAGGAACGTCTTGGCATCTGCCTGAAGGGCGCATCGGAAAGCCTGCGTGATCTTTTCTTTACCAACATGTCGGAACGGGCCGCCAAAATTCTCCGCGAGGACATGGAGGCAATGGGCCCTGTTCGCCTGAAAGACGTTGATGAAGCACAGATGGAAATTGTCAACATCGCAAAAGAACTGGCGGATAGTGGCGAGATTATGCTGGCCGATAGCGGCGGCGATGACGAGTTGATTTACTAGGATGCGATTAGACATGACTGCAACCAACAGATTTCTGTTCGACACCGATTTCGGCACGGATCCGTCCTCCCCGGAAGCTGCGCAAAAGCGTGTTAAGCGTGAAGAACCGATCTATACGGAGAGCGATGTCACCGCGCTGAAGGCAGAAGCCTTTGAGCAGGGTCTACGCGAAGGGAAAAGCCAATCCCATAAAGAGCTTGAGACAATCGTCGCTGAAGCAATGACAGCAATCAGCGCCCAGTTAGAACATTTCTTGTCCAGTCATGAGGCGAAAATGACTGTTCTCAAGCAAGAGTCAGCGAAACTGGCTCTTTCGATTGCATCAAAATTTGCCCCTGCGCTGATCGAGCTTGCACCTGAGACGGAGGTAAAGAAGCTGATCGAGGATTGCCTTGTCGATCTTCATGACGAGCCAAGGATCGTCATTCGTGCAAATGAAGAGGTTTGCGAGAATATTTCCGGAAAGATTGACGAAATCACAAACCGCTCTGCCTTTCAGGGGAATCTTATCCTTCTTCCTGACGAAACCAGACATGCCGGTGATTGCCGGGTTGAATGGGCCGACGGCGGAACAGAACGCCGCCTTGAGGATATTGAGGCGCGGCTCGAAGAAGTTATTAATCGCTTTATTCGCTCAACCGGCGAGACAGAGCAACAAACCCCGCAAGTTATGGATCAGCCGGTCGCTGAGCAATTTTAAGGAGTGAGACCGTGGCAGAAGATGAAGAACTCAACCTTGAGGACCTGAATAAGACACCGGCAACGGATACTGACGTTGCGGTCCAGGAAGAAGCCGCCGAAGGGATGGCTTTGGATGGCACCGATGCGGAGGATGATACAGAGATTGCCCGCACGGCATCGGATCTGGAAGCCGTCTTCGACATTCCGGTGCATGTCACCGCAGTTCTTGGCAAGTCCCGCATGCGGGTGAGTCAGCTTCTCAAGCTCGGTCGTGGCGCCGTCATTGAACTGGACCGAAAAGTCGGTGAAGCAATCGACATTTATGTGAATAACCGTCTGGTCGCGCGCGGCGAAGTCGTTGTTGTTGAGGACCGTCTCGGTGTCACGATGACGGAAATCATCAAGGCCGATCGCCGCTAGTAAACATTGGATAGTGCAGTGAACAAAATTGATTTAGCAACGGTTCTGGGTCTGTTTGGCAGCTTTACGCTGGTGACGGGCGCTGTCCTGCTTGGCGGGTCGATTGGCTCTTTCTTCAATCTGCCATCCGTATTGCTGGTGCTTGGGGGAACTTTCCTCGTCACGACAATCAGCTTTTCTTTAACCGATATTATCCGTGCCCAGAGATTAGTCCTGAATACGCTGTTTACGCGCAATGTGACGCCCGATCTTGCGGCCTACTCCATGCTCGATCTCGCGGATAAATGCCGCGGCAAGGGTGTCCTGCACCTGCAGAACTACATGCAGTCACTTGATGAGGAAAGCTTTCAGCGTAAATCCCTGCAACTCGTCGTCGATGGCCTGCCCGTCGAAGAGGTCAATCGCATTCTGCAAAATGACCTGAATGGCATGATTGCCCGGCACAATGCCTGCTCCAGCGTGCTGCGGAAAGCCGCTGAAGTTGCCCCGGCCATGGGTCTGATCGGCACGCTTGTCGGCCTCGTGCAAATGCTCGGAAATCTGAATGATCCATCCAGTATCGGTCCGGCCATGGCCGTTGCCCTACTTACCACGTTCTACGGTGCCATTCTTGCCAATATGTTCTTTAACCCGCTGGCCTCCAAACTGGAGCGTAATTCGGCGGAGGAAGTTATTCTAAACCGGGTGTTCATGCTCGGCGCCACGTCTATCGGACGGCAGGAAAACCCCCGCCGCCTTGAAATGTTGTTAAACACCCTGCTGCCGCCCGCAAATCGCGTGCAGTACTATAGTTGAGTCACTAGGAGAGTAAGTCGATGAGGTTGCTTATAATTGGTTCCCTGAACGGTCAGATTGGCGCTGCCAGCCAGATCGCCATGTCACGCGGTGCCAAGGTCAGTCAGGTGGATGATATCGAGATGGCTATGGCATCGCTGCGAGCAGGCAAGGGTGCCGACATGGCAATGATCGATGTCAATCTGCCGATTAAAACCCTTGTCACCATGCTTTCCAGCGAACGGATCAACCTTCCCGTCATCGCCTGCGGCGTGAATACCGACGCGGCGTCCGCAGCGAACGCCATCCGCGCAGGCGCAAAGGAATTCCTGCCCCTGCCGCCGGACCCCGAACTGATCGCAGCAGTCCTGGAAGCCGTATCCCAGGAAAGCCACAAGCTTGTTTTCGCGGACCCCGTCATGAAAGACGTTGTCGCCCTCGCAGAACAGATCGCACCCTCATCTGCATCGGTTCTGATCAATGGCGAAACGGGGACAGGCAAGGAAGTCATGGCGAGCTACCTGCACACACACAGTAACCGTGCCGACAAGCCCTTCGTTTGCGTAAACTGCGCCGCCATTCCGGAAAACCTGTTGGAATCGGAGCTTTTCGGTCATGAAAAAGGAGCCTTTACCGGCGCGATTGCCCGACGCATTGGAAAATTTGAAGAAGCCAACGGCGGCACGCTCCTGCTTGATGAAATCAGCGAGATGGACATCCAGTTACAGGCAAAATTACTCCGCGCCATTCAGGAAAAGATGATTGACCGCGTCGGCGGCACCAAGCCAGTTCCGGTTGACATTCGCATCATAGCGACGTCGAACCGTGATCTTGCCGAAGCCGTTGCCGAAAAGTCTTTCCGCGAAGATTTGTTGTTCCGGTTGAATGTCGTCACACTTAAAATTCCGCCCCTTCGTCAGCGCACAATCGATATCGAGGTTCTTTCCAAGCATTTTGCGAAAAAATATTCGGAATCAAACGGGCTTAGCGACCGGCGCCTCGACGATAGTGCCATAGTAAAACTTAAAGCAAATCCATGGAGAGGAAACGTTCGCGAGCTTGAAAACACGATCCATCGTGCCGTTCTTCTCTGTCAGAGCGATATGATCACCGGGGATGCCATTCTTATGCCTGACGGCAGTGCCACCCCGGCAGATCACGCCGCGCCTGTATCAGGCGGCGTAGAAAATGGCGCCGCTATGGCAAGTCCGCTTGTCGGACGAAAGGTCGCGGATGTCGAAAAGGATCTTATCCTGAATACGCTGGATCATTGTTTCGGCAATCGTACCCATGCCGCGAACATACTAGGCATTTCCATTCGGACGCTGCGGAACAAGCTCAAGCTTTATTCCGGTGATGGCGTTGAAATCCCGGCAGCAACCGGAGACAACCGGTATCAGGCCCGCGCCTGATTGCCTTAAGAATATATTCGAGTTCCGGAGCGTATACAGTAAATGAGTGAACCCCAATCAACAGCGGCGGCGGCACAGGGAGGCAATGAGTTCCTCCAACGGATAGTGCAGATGGTCGGGCGCAGCGATATCGGTCTCGCCCTTGGCGTTGTCTGTATCCTGATTGTCCTGATCCTGCCGATGCCAAGCTGGCTGCTGGATTTCAGTCTGGCCATATCGATCACCTTTTCCGTCGTGATCCTGATGACTTGCCTGTTTATATCCAAACCCCTGGATTTCAGTTCCTTCCCGACGGTTCTCCTGATCGCGACGATGTTGCGGCTCGCCCTGAACCTTGCCTCCACACGCCTGATCCTGTCCGAAGGACATACAGGCCCGGATGCAGCCGGTCACGTCATCGCCGCTTTTGGTAGTTTTGTCATGGGCGGCAACTTTGTGATCGGGATTATTGTTTTCTCTATTCTGGTGCTGGTGAATTTCGTTGTCATCACCAAGGGTTCCGGTCGTATCGCCGAAGTCGCCGCCCGATTTTCTCTTGATGCCATGCCCGGCAAGCAAATGGCGATCGACGCCGATCTTTCTGCGGGCATGATCAATGAGGACACGGCCCGCACACGGCGCAAGGAACTGGAGGATGAGAGCGGGTTTTTCGGCTCCATGGACGGTGCCTCGAAATTTGTGCGTGGCGACGCGATTGCCGGTCTTCTGATTACATTTATCAATGTCATCGGTGGCATCATTATTGGCGTCGCACAGGAAGGCATGTCTTTCGCTGCCGCCGCAGACAGCTACACGCTCCTCACGGTTGGTGATGGTCTGGTCAGTCAGGTTCCGGCTCTTATCGTCTCCGTTGCGGCGGGCCTTCTGGTTTCGCGCGGCGGGGTTGTCGGCTCTACGGATAAAGCCCTGCTCGGTCAACTTGGTGGCTATCCCCGTGCGCTCGGGGTTAGCTCCTTCCTGTTGGTTGGCCTCTCTCTACTGCCCGGCGTTCCGATAATTCCCTTCCTGGTGTTGGCGGGCGGCATCGGTTATTCAGCATTTGTCCTGAACCGCCGACAGGAGGTGAAGGCCGTCGAGGAAGAGCAGCTTCTGCTTGAAAACAATAAAGCTGCTGTTCCTGCGGAAGAGCCGATTTCCACAGCGCTCGCAATTGACGATCTGCGCCTTGAGCTTGGCTACGGCCTGCTGTCCCTGATCAACGATAATGAGGGCTATCGCCTGACCGATCAGATCAAGGCCCTGCGCCGCCAGATCGCCAGTGAAATGGGCTTTGTGATGCCCAGTGTCCGCATCCTCGATAACATGCAGCTTCCCGCCAACAACTATCTTGTCCGGGTCAAGGAGGTTGAGGCAGGCGCTGGCGATGTACGTCCGAACAATCTCCTGATTATGGATCCACAAGGGCAGAATATCGATCTGCCGGGCGAGGAGACGGTCGAGCCGACATTTGGCCTGCCCGCCGTCTGGGTTGATACGGGCCAGCGCGAGGAAGCCTCTTTCCGGGGGTATACAATTGTTGATCCGGCAACCGTCATCACGACGCATCTGACTGAGATCCTGAAAGATCATATGCCGGATCTGCTGTCATATGCAGAAACGCAGAAACTTCTCGACGATCTGCCAAGCGTCAACCAGAAGCTTATTGCCGATCTGATCCCGACGCATATTTCGGTAAGCGGCACCCAGCGCATTTTGCAAAACCTCCTTTCCGAGCGAGTCTCCATTCGTGATTTGCCAACCATTCTGGAAGGAATTTCGGAGGCGACGGGATATTCGCAGAATATCAATATCATCACAGAGCATGTTCGCGCCCGACTGGCGCGCCAGATCTCGGCAGTAAACACTGCGGAGGACGGCTATATTCCGTTGATTACACTGACCCCGCAATGGGAGCAGAATTTTGCCAATGCCATTGTCGGCCAGGGCGATGACCGGCAGCTATCCATGGCGCCAAGCCAGCTTCAGGAGTTTATCGCAAGAGTGAGAGAAGTTTTTGAAACACTGGCAAGTCAAGGGCATAACCCGGTTATGCTGACCAGTCCGGCGATCCGCCCCTATGTCCGGTCCATCGTCGAACGCTTCCGTCCATCAACGGTAGTCATGTCACAGAATGAAATCCATCCAAAAGCCAGATTAAAAACACTGGCACAGGTCTGAGGCAGCGATAGATGCGGATCAAAACCTATACAGCCCCAACCATGGAAAAGGCGATAAATCTGCTGCGCCTCGAAATGGGACCGGAAGCAATCATCCTGTCCAGCCAGAATATAAACAACGGTGATGTCCAACTGACGGCCGCCGTCGAACAAATCGATGCGGTGGCGCCACTAAATAACGGCGCTTGGGCAACGGAATGGGATAGCGACTGGAAAGCGGAAGTGGCGGAACCGCCGCGTCCAAAACCAAACGGAAATGCCCATCGACCCAAAAGCTCCAAAGCGGCCACCCCGTCATCGGAAAAATCCGCCGAAGAGCAAATTACCCCGAAGATGGAAGCTCTCGTTCAATCGATGGCCTATCACGGGATTCCGCCAATCCTTGCGGAAAAGCTCTGCCGGACGGCGCTTGCTGTTAAATCGGAAGACACGGAACTGGCTCTCGCGGCGGCGCTGGACAGTCATTTCAAATACACAGCACGTAGTTCGGGGCACAAACTACCCATAATGCTTGTCGGTCCGCCCGGCGTTGGCAAGACAATGACCCTTGCTAAATTTGCTGCGGCAGGAAAGCTGGAAGGACGCAAGGTGCATGTTATCACCACGGATACCAGCCGTGCAGGCGCCATCGAACAGCTAAAAGCCTATACGGATATTCTTGAATTTGATCTCGAAATCGCCGAGACACCAGAGCAGCTCGCATCTCTTGTAAACAAAAAGAAAGAGATAGAGAACGTCGACCTTCTCATCGATACCGCCGGTGTCAATGTCTATGATGAAGATGACGTCACCAAGCTTACCCGGCTAATCATTGCCGCTAAGGCAGAGCCTGTCGCTGTTCTCGCCGCCGGCACCGATACCGCTGAAATGAGCGATACAGCAGAAGGCTTTGCGACGCTGGGTGCGCGACGATTAATAGTGACGCGCCTCGATACCACGCGACGCTATGGCGGGGTTTTCACAGCCGCCCATACGGCCAAACTCAGCTTCTCCTACGCCAGCGTTTCTTCATCAGTTGCCACCGGCCTCCATAAGATCAATCCGGTAAACCTCGCCCGGCTTCTATTGAGAGACCCGACACAACCCAAAGTCGACAAAGAATTTGACAAGGTAAAGCCATGATCCAGACCGAAAGCCCTCTGCGCAACCGCCCGTCACACCATCCGGCGACCGAGCCCGCGGGCAAAAACCTCATTACGATTGCGTCCGGCAAGGGCGGTGTCGGTAAAACGGTTCTCGCCATCAGTCTTGCCGAGGCCCTTGCCAAAGCCGGGAAAAAGATTCTGCTGTTTGACGGCGATGTCGGGCTTGCCAATGTCGATATCCAGCTGGGGATTATGCCTGAAAAGGACCTGGCGACCGTTATCACGGGTGAAATGGCGTTGAAGGACGTGATTTTCAAATGCGCTGCGGGCGGGTTCGACCTTATCGCCGGCCGATCTGGCTCCGGCGCTCTGGGCAGTATGTCCGTGGGCCAGCTTAAGAAAATCCGGGAGGATCTGGCCGCACTCGGCAGTAAATATGATTTCATCATTCTGGATCTTGGCGCGGGCGTCGATGATGCGGTGAAGACGCTTTCCAACGGACAAGGGACGAAACTGGTGGTCACCACCGGCGATCCCACATCGCTCACGGACGCCTATGCCTATATCAAGGTGACATCACAGATGATGCCGGGGGCAGATCTGCGTGTCTTGATAAACATGGCAAAATCAGAGGCTGATGGGCAGAAGATATACGGAAAACTGCTGAGCGCCTGCCGGAATTTTCTGAAATTTGAACCCCCGCTCGCTGGCATCATCGAACTGGATGAGAAGGTTTCCAACGCAATCCGTGCGCAGGCCGGGCTTATGACGCGATACCCAACCAGCAACGCGGCCGGGAATGTTGATAGTCTTGCACACAACATCATCAAGGGAGCTGCATAGTAATGCGGTAACAATGAATGAGTGGAATTCGCTCACCATCAAGCGTGTCGTCCGGACTGACGGGCAGCGCCAAATCCCCCTCCTCCGGGCAGGGACCGGTTGAACCGGCGACACCTGCTGCGCCAACGGGAGAGCAGGCTGGCCTACCCGCCCGCACATCGCAGCATCCCAAACCCTCCGCCGCGATCAGCGAGAATACGCCAATAAACGCCGTCGTGATGGCAAAATCCACGAACGATAATATTGTCCTTCACACCGTGTTCGGCAATTTCAGGATTACGACGCCAACGCCCCTGACCATCGGCAGTCATATTGTGTTTGAAGTAACTGAAATGCAGGAGGTTATTTTAGCCCGGTTACTTGCCATGAATGGCCGGAGTTTTTCGCCGCCCATCGACGTCAGATTATTGCCTACTGTGGAGAAAACAGTTTCAGGAGCGGAAGGGTACTTGAAAGCCGGGCAGTTGCATCCGCTTGAGCTAAAATCGGATATGCAAAATCTTGCGGCCTCTTTGTCACCGGTTGCCAAGACCGCGACGATCCCCCCCAAAACACCGGCCCAACTCTCGACCTTGATGCCACAGCTACCAGCCGATAAGCCAGTCGCCTCCCCAGCGGGAAACGTGGCCACCATTCAAAGTGAGGGAGGCCCCAAATCCAACCAGATGGGGTTCTCGGCCTACCAGAAGTACCACAATCCATCAATACCACCCGCGCAAGGCGCGGCGGGACAGACATCACCCGCTCCTCTCGGGTCTTCCAAGCTACCGGATACGATACAACGTCACATAGTTGTTGCTGACGTCCTTCGGCTACCATCTCCGACAGCCGTTGAAACGCCCCGGGGTTCAATTCCGATTGCAGAAGGGGCAAAAATCAACCTGATTGTTCGGCCGCAACAGATAACCGGCTCTCTGTCTCCCCGTGACGGCCTTTTTCAGGGGACGGTCATTGCGCTCAGCAGCGCATCGGCAACCAATGGCAATAGCCGCGTAACCCTGCAAACTCCGCTCGGGACGCTCTCCTATACAACAACGACCCCTCCTGCGACGGGGACAACTGTGCAGTTTTCCATCGCGGACGGCATTGACGTTTTCCCTCTTCCCAATGCGGAAACTCAACAATCTGGTGGGCGTCTACCAACGATCGGAGCTATGGGAGATTGGCAGAATCTTCGAGAATCCCTTAATCTCGTTGCGCGTCAGGATCCCATCATTGCCCAGACCGTGATCAATCAAATTATGCCTCAACCCAATACTCAGCTTTCGAACAGCCTGCTGTTTTTTATGGCAGCGCTGAACCTGGGCTCTATCGAGAAATGGCTGGGCCAGGATTTCGCCCATGCCCTGAAGGCAGCGGGTCGGGCTCCTCTCCTGCAAGCGCTCGAAGATGATTTCGCGACTTTTTCAAGGTTACAGTCGGATACCGGCGGACAGGACTGGAAGACCCTTAACTTCCCGTTCTTCGATGGACATAACCTGAGGCAGATACGTATGTTCCATCGGCAGAGAAAAGACCCTAACAATGCCGATCCTGATAAGGACACGACCCGCTTCGTTATCGAGCTTAATTTAACTAAATCCGGACAGTTGCAGCTTGATGGCCTCTTCAAGCGCAGTGTGTTCGATCTCGCCGTTCGCAGCCATCAGGCGATCCCGGAAGAAATGCGCCTGCATATCGGTAAGCTTTTCAACGAGCATATAGAGATTTCCGGTCTAAAAGGACAGCTAATTTTTAAGACCATTCCCTCCTTTCCCGTTGATCCGCTGTCGGAGTGGGAGAGCGGTCATGATGTCGGTGCCCGCACCTAAATGCCAAGCTCCTTGCGCGCTGCTCTGGTTAGTTTCGCTTTAATTATGGAATAAGCTTCGCGAATATAGGCCTCAATATCCTGATCCGTCATCGCATCCCTCTCAACCAGCTGTACCCACTTCGCCCGCGCAAGATAGGGCGCCGGAATGATGCCGTCCTGTTCAATAAGGATTGCATAAGTAAGATCACTGCACTTAAAACCAATTTTCTCCGCCTCCCCCGGGCCCCAGTTGGAACAGATGGCGAATATCTTTCCCCCGATTTTCCAGACAGACGCATTTCCCCACTGCACGACATTAGTGACAGCAGGCAAGGTGCCACAGAACCGGTCAAATTCGTCTCTCGTCATTTCTCTTCACTCCTTTCACAGCATTCCTCCATTCCCGCATTCCGCATAACTCTTTCTCAATATTCGAGCTTGATAGATTGCGAGCGCTACGCCATATTCCCGGTCAAATCCGCACGATTAGGAATACGATAGATGTTCGTTGTTGCAGCGCTTTATAAATTCGTCGCCCTGCCCGATTATGAGCAGTTGCAGGGGCGATTGCTTGCGCTTTGTCAGAAGAACAATATTCAGGGGACTCTCCTACTTGCCGAAGAGGGCGTTAATGGCACAGTTTCCGGCACCCGCGCGGCGATTGATGCCTTGCTTGCGTTCCTGAAGGCTGACCCAAGGTTTGATGACCTGCAGCACAAGGAATCCTACAATGAGAAGCAACCCTTCTACCGGATGAAGGTCCGCCTTAAGAAGGAAATCGTGACCCTCGGCGCACCGGGCCTTGACCCGCGGGAGGCCGTTGGGACCTATGTTAAGCCAGAGGATTGGGATGCCTTGATAAGCGATCCGGAGACCCTGCTCATTGACACACGCAATGACTATGAAGTTGAGGTTGGGACTTTCAAGGGCGCAATTAATCCGGAGACCGTAACATTCCGGGATTTTAAAAAATTTGTTGAGGAGAAACTCGATCCCGTTCGCGACAAAAAGGTTGCTATGTTCTGCACCGGCGGAATTCGCTGCGAAAAATCGACGTCCTATCTTCTCTCCAAGGGATTTGAGAATGTCTACCATCTTGAAGGCGGTATCCTGAAGTATCTTGAGGAAATCCCGCAAGAGAAAAGCAGCTGGGAAGGAGAGTGTTTTGTTTTTGACCAGCGGGTTACGGTCAACCACGATCTCGAAAAAGGCTCCTACGATCAATGTTATGCCTGCCGCTATCCGATCACGGAAAAAGATAAGGCATCGTCGCTCTATATAGAGGGGATTTCCTGCCCGCGCTGCCATGACAGCCTGAGCGAGGAGCAGAAAAAGCGCTTCGCGGATCGTCAGAAACAGATCGATCTCGCGAAAGCACGGAACGAAGTCCATATCGGCGGTAAGTAACTGCCTTTTCGTCACTGTTCCAAATCTACGGATTTAATCAGCGCTTCTATCGAGGAAAAGGATGCAGCGGACTGAAAGGGCGCGAAGGACCCGGTATCGAGAATTTCTCGCGCGGCGCTTATCATCGCCCCGTAAGCAACCCGGGCGAAGGCAGAGCCGACACTGATCCGTTTCACCCCTGCAGCTTCAAGCTCTGCAATTGTTACGCCCGGCAGGCCGATGCCCGCGACAACATTAACCGGTTTCGAAACCTCCTGACAGACCGTCTTGATGGCCTCTAAATCGGGAAGCGCCGGCGCATATAGGACGTCGGCTCCGACCATCTCGTAGCATTGCAGGCGCATCAAAGTATCGTCAAAATCTGGCCGGTTAAAGAGGTAATTTTCGGCCCTGGCCGTCAGCATGAAGGGTCTATCAAGCCCCCTCACAACTTCAGCAGCCGCGGCAATTCGCTCAATCGCGTGGGCGCGCTCATAAATGGGACTGTCCGGATCACCTGTCGCATCCTCAATTGTGCAGCCGGCAAGGCCAATTTCGGCGGCCAGCCGGACCGTCTCCGCTACCTCTTCGGGCGAATGGCCATATCCATTCTCAAGATCGGCGCTGACGGGTAAGGGTGTCGCCGCAATAATTCCGGCGGCATGGTCGAGAGCTTCCTCGCGGCCGATTTCACCGATCGAGGTTCCCTTGCCCGTAGAGAAGGCAAAACCGGCGCTCGTCGTTGCCAGCGCCTCAAAACCAAGTGCTGTCAGCATCTTCGTCGAGCCCGTATCCCACGGATTGGGAAGAACAAACGCTTTTTCCCGCAGATGCAACGCCTTGAACGCCTCCGCCCTTTCACAAATATCGGTCGACATTTGCCCTCCTCGATTAAATGTTCATGTTTTGTTCACTATCGCGAATTTATTGCAAACTTGCAAGAAAAAACACAACCGTAGCGACAGAAGCACGGGGAAGTAAAACTGGCTCAACCTTTACGCCGATGCAGGTCAATCGCCAGTTCATCGAGGCTCATTTGCTCAACCCTGTTACGCTCGTATTTTTCCCTAATCCCACGGGCATCGAGCGCGACCTGATATTTCTTGAGTTCCTGATAACAGCTGGTTACCTCTTCATTTAGCGTGGCGATCTTGGTGTCTACCTCTTCGATGCTTGCCTGGATATTTTCTCTTTGCTGCCTGGCAGCGGCGACATAGTTTGCAAATGAGAAGCCGACCTCAGGATTGGTCCCGGCGACATCCTGCTCCCGCTGCTGCTCTTCTTCAAGAGCCCTTAATTGTTTGACGAAACTTGCGCGCAGATTTTCAAAATCGACGAGTTCCCGCCGCTTCTCGTCAAGCTTCCATTTATGGACCCTGATTAAACTGTCTAAGCCCTTCATCTTGATCTCGATTTCAATGCATCAGTCTCCAAACTCAAACCGTTTCTGGTTCTGGTTGCCGTGCGAGGATCTCCGAAAGCGCTGCGAAACATTCCGGCAAGCTGGCTCTCTCATTCTTGCCCTGGCTCATGAATTCTTCCAGCATCGGGAAAAAGTGAATGGCCTCGTCGACCAGTGGATCCGCGCCTTGTCGATATGCACCCAAGCGGATCATTTCCGCCATGTCGTCATAGGTCGATAGATATTGCTTCGCCTTCAAAATAAGAGTGTTTTCGGCGTCATTATTGCAGCCGGGCATCGTTCGGGAGATAGACTTGAGAACATTAATTGCGGGGTACCGGCCCCGCTCCGCGATTTGCCGCTCCATAACAATATGACCATCCAGAATTCCGCGAACAGCATCTGCGATAGGCTCATTATGATCATCACCTTCGACAAGAACGGTAAAAAGCCCCGTAATGCTACCCTTACCGGCCCCCGGTCCCGCGCGTTCAAGTAATTTCGGTAGTTCACTGAAGACAGTCGGAGTATATCCCTTGCTCGTGGGGGGTTCACCGCCCGAAAGGCCAATGTCCCGTTGTGCCATGGCAAATCTGGTGACGCTATCCATCAGGCAAAGCACCTCGCGATCCTCATCGCGGAAATATTCCGCCAGAGAAAGCGTCAGATAAGCAGCCTGGCGCCGCATAAGTGCGGATTCATCAGACGTCGCAACAACAACAATGCTCCGCTTCAACCCCTCTTCACCAAGATCATCCTTGATAAATTCCTGCACTTCCCGGCCGCGCTCCCCGATCAAGCCAATCACATTGATATCCGCCGCCGTATTCCGCGCAAGCATGGAGAACAACACCGACTTCCCGACACCGGAGCCCGAGAAAATACCCATTCTCTGCCCACGACAACAAGTAACGAAGCTGTTCAGGGCGCGAACGCCAAGATCAATTTTGTCACCGACCCGTTGGCGGGTATGTGCTGGCGGCGGCGTATTCCGAAAGGGAACAGCCCTGCTTCCGGACTTAAGGGGCGGTCCCCCGTCAATCGGTTCCCCCATGGCATTGATCACCCGTCCGAGCCAGCTTTCATTTGGAAAGACAACCGGATCCCGCTCTGCGATTTCCGCCTTACAACCGATGCCAATCCCCTCCAGAACGCCAAACGGCATGAGCAACGCGCGGTCATCGCGGAAACCGACCACCTCGCACTTTACCTTACCGCTACCGCGGGCGCATAGATTAACGCGGCTGCCAATGCTCAGATGTCTTTGAATACCACCGATTTCGACCAGCAGCCCCATTATTGCAACCACACGACCGTAATATTGCGCGGTAGGAACCCGATCGATTTCCGAAATAATGCTTTGCACGAAAGACGCCTCGCTAAACTTGTTTGTACGACCCTGACTTGGTGAGTTAAGCCATTCTGGCAGATACATTTTAATGTTTCGTAAATGCCGTCATACGAAGTTAACAAAGATAGTTAATTTTTATCTTTTGTTTTAACTAATTGTTAAGTTAAGTTGTTAATAATAGTTGGAGTACAGGAGGTACAATATATGCGTGTACTATTGATAGAAGATGATAGCTCAATGGCTCGTGGCATCGAACTGATGCTGAGCGCAGAGGGTCTTAATGTTTACACGACCGACCTTGGTGAAGAGGGCGTAGATCTTGGTAAACTTTATGACTATGACATTATTATATTGGATTTGGGCCTGCCTGATATGTCCGGTTACGATGTCTTGAAAAAGCTTCGTACGGCAAAGGTATCAACGCCCATTCTGATTTTGTCCGGCATGTCCGAACCTGACGACAAAGTTAAGGGTTTGGGCTTCGGCGCGGATGACTACTTAACCAAGCCTTTTAATAAAGATGAACTTGTCGCACGTATTCATGCGATTGTTCGCCGATCTAAAGGACATGCACAGTCCACTATTCAGACAGGCAAGCTTACGGTCAACCTGGACTCCAAGTCTGTCGAAGTCAGCGGCCAGCGTCTGCATCTGACCGGCAAGGAATACGGCATGCTTGAGCTTCTTAGCTTGCGCAAGGGCACAACATTGACGAAGGAAATGTTCCTCAACCATCTCTATGGGGGCATGGACGAGCCGGAACTCAAAATCATCGACGTTTTCGTCTGCAAACTGCGCAAGAAACTTGCTGCGGCCACTGCCGGAGATAACTATATCGAGACTGTCTGGGGACGGGGATATGTTCTTCGCGATCCGGAAGAAAATCTTCAGGCACGCGCGAGCTAACCTTCTACCAAACAACGAAGCGCCATTCATTAAAAAGCCCCGCAGTAGTTATACTGCGGGGCTTTTTAATGAATATCGTCAGAGAGTGCCTGCGCGGCTGTGCACCCAATTGTCTGTTTAGCTGGCTGCCGCCATCAACCCGCCGTTAACCGAAGTATAAACCCCTCGCTGACCATCAACCGGCTTAAAGCTGTCACAAATACCAAGAACCGTTTCCGCACCGCCCAAAAAGAGCGCGCCGTCATCAGTGAGAATATTATGGATCTGTGTCAACACACGGCCCTTTGTCAATTGGTCAAAATAGATCAGAACGTTACGACAAAAAACAACGTCGAAGTGACCCAGATTTCCGAGATCCTCCAGAAGGTTCTTCGACTGGAACTTGACCATCGCCCGGATAGAGCTATCGATCTGCCACATCTCACCGACTTGCTGAAAATGCTTCATAAGCAGCTGAATGGGAAGTCCGCGCTGCACCTCAAACTGAGAATACAGCCCAGCCTTGGCCTTCTCCAAAACCTCTTGCGAGATATCGGTTGCCATGATTTCTACACGCCAGCCGGCCATTTTAGCGGCTTCTTCCTTCAACAGCATGGCAATTGAGTAGGGCTCCTGACCCGTTGAGCATGCCGCCGTCCATATCCGCAAGGATTTTTTCGCGGCCCTCGCCTTCAGAAGCTGCGGCAGCACGACATCGCGGAATGTGTCAAAAGGCTTGGTATCCCGGAAGAAGAAAGTCTCGTTGGTTGTCATCGCCTCGGTGATTTCTTCCAGAAGACGTTCATCTTTATGCCGACGAACTTCTTCCGCCAGTGCCTCCAGGTTTTCCAGTCCGCGCCGCCGCGCGAGAGGAACCAGCCTGCTTTCGAGCAGGTATATTTTCTCTTCCGTCAGCACCAGTCCGGAGCGTGAGTTGACTATTTCGCCAAAGAGTTGGAAGTCCTGACTATTCATACGGGCCTCCCCTTGAGAATATTTTCAATCGCATCGGGAATTTTCGGCAGCGGGAAAACCCCATTACATAAGCCGGCAGAGGCAACGGCCCCCGGCATTCCCCATACAACACTTGTTTCTTCATCCTGACCAATCACCACTGCTCCTGACTCCGAAAGTTTTTTGCAACCTTCCAATCCATCATGTCCCATACCCGTCAAAATAACCGCAAGCACGTCACTCCCGTAAGCAGCAACAAGGCTTCTAAGCATCGGGTCTACGGACGGACGGCAATAGTTTTCCGGAGGCTCCTGGTTTAACTTGACGATGATATCTGTGCCCTTTCGGGAAACCGTCATATGCCAATCTCCCGGCGCAATATAAACGCGGTTTTCCAAAACCTTTTCACCGTCAGCTGCTTCCCTGCAGTCTTTATCGTAGATCTTATTCAAATGCTCTGCGAGGATTGCCGTGAACGTACCCGGCATATGCTGGGTGATAAAAATCGGTAGGCTGGTTTTTCCTTTGAGCGCTTCAAATACTTTAAAGAGCGCTTGTGGACCGCCCGTGGATGATCCGATGGCGATCACTTTAGGGGTAGGGTTCTTTTCATAGGGTCGCAAACTAAATGTCGATTTTTTGGGAAGTGGCGATGCCGCTTTTTCCCCAATCACCGCTGGCTGGGGAGTCGACCGCGGTGCGACTTTACCTGCCTTGCGATCGCGTATACGTCGGGTTTCCCCAAGCGCCCGGATTTTTTCGAGCAGACCCCTGTGGAATTCTTCTTTCTCATTGACGACGCGTGTCGATTCCGGCTTTGCGATATAATCCGCAGCCCCCATGGCCAGTGCCTTCAGGCTGACATCCGCATTTCGTCGTGTCAGTGTGGACGCCATAATAACTTGCACAGCCTGATCCAGCTGGACAAGGCGCGGCAGCGCCGTAAGGCCATCCATTTCCGGCATCTCAATATCCAGGATAACCAATTCTGGGCGAGTGCGTTCAAATTCACGAAGGGCCATAACACCGTTGTTGGCGATAGCGACAACCGCAATGTCCGCCTCCGCTTCAAGCCACCGCCTTAAAAATCCACGTATGACCGCAGAGTCATCGACGATCATGATCCGATAAGGATCTTTGTTCGTCTCGTCAGGCAAACTTGCTATCGTTTCGGCTTGCACCACCTAGAGAACTCCCACTTGTGAGAATTTCGCTTCAATGATTGCCCGGTCGAATGGCTTCATAATGTATTCATTGGCGCCCGCAGAAATAGCCTCACGAATATGCGCCATATCATTTTCTGTCGTGCAAAAGATCACAACAGGCTGTTCCCCGTTCTCTGAATTTCGCAGCGTCCGAAGAAAGTCAATTCCATTCATCACCGGCATATTCCAGTCAAGCAAGATGACATCCGGCATTTTTTCGAGGCACGCATTCAACGCGCCTTTACCGTCCTCCGCTTCAAGGATACCAAAACTCAAATCTTCCAGAATACGTCTCGCGACCATACGGACAACTTTGGAATCATCAACAATCAAACACGATGGCATCTAATTTCTCCGTTCTTTCTCAAGCTGCGATGGTCGAATTGTCTGCAAAGCTCAAAAGCTGCTCGATTTGCATAAGGACGAGCAGCTTGTTTTCAAGCCGGTAAACACCGCCTGATATTTCTTTCCAGCGGGAATTCAGCGTGACAGGAGTTGGCTGCAACTCATTCAAATCCAGGCTGAGCACCTCGCCTACATTATCTATCATCAGGCTATAGGGTTCACCCTGATGCTCCACGACGATACTCATGCAGTTTTCATCTTCCTCCAGCTCCGGCAGATCAAGTCGTTTGCGAACATCAATAGCAGTCACGATACGACCGCGGAGGTTAAGGGCACCCGCAACTTCAGGCGGAGCAAGCGGGATTTTCGTAAGGCTGAGACCCCGAAGCACATCATGCACTTCAAGAACCGGGATACCAAACAGCTGGTCCGCAATTGAAACGGTTACATAATCTTGCATATTACTGACGGTCATTTTGCACTCCCACATTCCTTGAGAGTCTGCGAAAGCGCGGACATCAATGAATCTCTGTCGAATTTTGCTATATAATCGGAGAACCCTACGGCGCGGCCGCGATCAAAATCACCTGGCGTCGTATGGGATGACAAGGCAACAATCGGCGTCTCATTCCATCTATCATCCCCTTTGATTTCTTCGGCGAACGCGAAGCCATCCATTTCCGGCATCTCGATATCGCTGATGATGATGTCAAACGTCTCGCCCGTATCCCGCTTCTGCAAGGCCTCGACACCATTTTCAGCCGTCGAGACGTCATACCCCGCCGTTTTAAGAAGCGGCACGAGCATATTCCGGAAGAAAGGGCTGTCATCAACCAAAAGGATTTTTTGTTTCTCTCCGTTATGGCCAAAAGGCCGTGTCTCGGAGTCACCAAACCAACTACCAAAGCATTTGCTCAGGCAGTAGCCAACGTCAATTATATCTGTCGCCTTTTCACGAATGACGGCACTGCCGACATAGCCATCACGTTCCGATATCATTTCCACATCGAGGCGATCTTCGACAATATCGACAATTTCCTCGACCATCAGACCCATCGTGCGATCCTGATCGCTGAAGACTAGGACAGGCTGTCTGCCTTCCTCCTTGACCTCAATATCGTCTTCGATTGTTGTCAGCGGCATCAGTTGGCCGCGATACTGGACGACTTTCTTGCCATTAGCCTCTTCAATGGTGCCAACGTCGATCTCTTCAAGGCGTGCCACCAGAGATAGAGGCACGGCTTTCGGGTCCTTGCCACCTGCGCGGAAGACAAGTAGCGCAATCTTCTCATCCTGCGTCTGCGCCTGGCTTGCTTCTTCTTTCGACGAACCATCCGAATTAACCACGGCGTCACCGGACATCGCAGCAATTCCATTCGGATCAAGGATCATGATAACACTGCCGTCCCCGAGGATCGTATTGCCCGAGAAAATGGACAGGTTTTTCAAGATCGGTGCAATCGGCTTGACGACAATCTCTTCAGTATCGAAAACCCGGTCTACAACAATGCCGAACACATAGTTGGCAACCTGGATCACGATGATAAATTCTTCAGAGCCTTTAACTTCGCTTCGATCCGCAACTTCATCCGCAGCCGTTTCAAGACGCATGATTTCATTGAGATGGACAAGTGGTAAAAGATGATCACGCAGGCGAAGGACCGGCGAACCATTGATCATTTCAATCGTGTGATTGCTATTGTTATTGGTCGATGCGCGAACGAGTTCAACAACGCTCGTCTGCGGGACGGCAAATCTTTCGCCGCAACATTCAACAATCAATGCGGACACAATCGCGAGGGTGAGCGGGATTTTGATGGTGAAAGTTGACCCCTCACCTTCTTCAGAAGTCAGGGCAATTGTTCCGCCAATTTTCTCAATATTGGAGCGAACGACATCCATGCCGACCCCCCGGCCAGACACATTTGTTACCTTTTCCGCAGTCGAGAAGCCGGCGCGCATGATGAAGTTATGAATTTGCTGCTTGCTCATGCCTTCCAGTTCAGCTTCGCTCGCCAATCCGCTTTCAACGACCTTCTTCTTGATTTTCTCGCTGTTCAGCCCTCGACCGTCATCCGTAATCTTGATGATGATATGGCCGCCCTCATGAAAGGCTTCGAGAACAATCTTTCCGGTTTGCTGTTTGCCAGACGCAACGCGATCTTCAGGCATTTCAAGACCATGGTCAGCCGAATTTCGCACCATGTGCGTGAGCGGGTCCTTGATAAGTTCAAGCACCTGACGATCAAGTTCTGTCTCGGCGCCATGCATGACAAGATCAATTTTCTTGCCCAGCTCATGGCTGAGGTCACGCACAATACGCGGCAGCTTCGACCAGGCATTTCCAATCGGCTGCATCCGCGTTTTCATCAGCCCTTCCTGCAACTCTGTGGTTACATGGCTGAGGCGTTGCAGTGGAACAGTAAATTCATTGTCGTCCATCCCGCGAACCATCTGCAAAAGCTGATTGCGGGTCAGGACAAGCTCGCTGACCATCGTCATAAGATTTTCGAGCATCTGCACATTCACGCGAATGCTCTGATTGGCGATGCTGGATTCTTTTGATGTTTTCTCGGCTGCCGGCTTCTTTTCCTCAAGCGGCGCCTCTTCTTGCTTTACTTCTGCGGGCACGACGATCTCGTCCGGGCCTTCTGCTGCCTCGAACGCCGCCTCAAGCTCAGCTTCAGAAACCTCGCCAGGGCGCAAGCCTTCTTCCGCCAAATCCTCATCCGGTCCTTCCGCCGCTTGAAATGCTGCTTCAAGCTCTGCCTCGGACACCTTTCCGGGTGGGAGTTCTTCCTGTTCGGGAACCGGCGTGGCTTCCTGAGGGGCCTCTCCGAACGCGACGTCGTTCAAGCGAGCGATTAGATCCGCGTCATTTCCAGCAGGTTCTTCTTCCGTCTCCTCAATCGTGGCCAGAATATCCTTGATGGCATCCATTGCTTCGAGAATAAGGGTTACGACATCGGCGGTAACGGTAAGTTCCTTATCGCGAATTTTTCCGAGGACATTTTCCCCGGCATGTGCAACCGCTTCCAGTCTTGGCAGGCCAAGGAAGCCGCATGTTCCCTTAATGGTATGAACAAGACGGAAAATATTATCGATCTGACTTTCGTCACTCGGATCCTGTTCCAAAACAACAATGGAAGCATCAACGATACCAATGTTTTCGTTGGTTTCCGTAAGAAATTCACTTAGAAGATCATCCATTCGCCCACACACTTTCCGATTCTTTACTTCTTTTCAGGAAATCGATGTTCCTAAAAATGTTCGAATACAGAATGCAGGATATAGGTTAACAAGCGGTTACGGATTGGCTTTAAAATCGCAATTTTTACCATAAAATGACATCCTTGAAGTTCAGGCATCATTCCATTAAATGCTATTCAATTAAATTAGGGTACAACGGAAAACCTGTGATGACCGGTCAGGCTGAGCGGACGGCAAGCGCTACCAGACCGTCTTCCACGTCCGTAATATCCAGAACCGCATTATTGTTTCCGCACAGGGCCATGAGATACTGAACACCGACATTTTGTGCCGTCAGTTCACTTTCATTATATCCGTTCTGCAGGATATGGGTCACGTCTTCACGCAGGACGGCACGCGGCCCTTCAGCCCGATAGGCGAATGACCAGTCACCATCCGCCACACTTCCCGTGACCTTTACTTCGCCGCCACGCGGCAAGGAACCCGACGCGATGACCAGCAGATTACAAAGAATTTTAATGGCATCTTTCGGCAAAAGCTCTGCACCGCCTTCGCTATCGGGCCAATCCAGCCTTACCTTGCCATATGACATAAGGTCGCGGCAGAGGTTACGCGCATCACGAAGCGATACCTCTTGCCCCAAGCCACCGGCAAGGCCAAAGGCAAGCCGGTAAAACTGAAGCCGCGCCGACGCTTCCCCTGCACTCTCGCTCACCAGCTTAAGCGCCTCGGTCCGCATATCTTCATTGCCATCATCACTGACAAGTTCAATTCCATTGCAGACGGCACCGATGGGGCCAATGACGTCATGACAGAGTTTGGAGCTCATTAAGGACGCGAGTTTCAAATCAATCATAACATCTCCAAATCCGCAAGCTGCGGGACACTGTAAAATCGAACAACCTTTGTCGTCTGCACGACAATTTGATAGAGTGAATATGCAACAATCTTATCCGTCATGTTAAGAGAAAAATCATGCTCGCTCAGTTTTCACCCGGCCAATATGTCCGCCACCCGCAAGAGCCCAACTGGGGCGTGGGTCAGGTACAGTCATCCGTTGCAGACCGCGTAACAGTGAATTTTGAGCACGCTGGCAAGCAACTGATCATTGTCGGGCTGGTTGAACTCATTGTGCTTAGCGAGGAAGAAGCGCATAAAGAACAAAATCGCGGGAATTAAGACCGGAGGATCTCGAGTTGGCTGCAGGGAAAACATTATTCGCGGCTCCAAAAGCACCGGGCAAGGGAGGCCGGAAAGCCCGCTACCAGAAAAAAGGTCGTCAAGTCGATCCTATAGCCGCTCGCGAAATTGCCGCGCTGTTAGGTGACCGATCCCGTCAACCGGACTTGCTCCTTGAGCATCTGCATTTAATTCAAGATACCTATGGTTTTCTTTCGGCCGACCATTTGGCGGCATTGGCGGAAGAAATGCGGCTTGCGCTTGCAGAAGTCTATGAAGTCGCGACCTTCTATCACAATTTCACAGTTGTGAAGGAAGGTGACGCCAAACCCGCCGCCCTCACCATCAAGGTCTGCGACAGCCTAAGTTGCGAAATGGCCGGGTCAATGGCAATAAAAAAGAAACTCGCCGAAAAATACGGCGGCAATATTCATATAACCCATGGCGCTTGCATGGGTCGCTGTGAAGTTGCGCCCGTTGCACGCATCAAGGATCGCTATGTCGGAAATGCGACAATAGAGGAAGTGGACAAGCAGATTGAAGCGGAAAAAAGGAATGATCCGCTCGCCCTTCCCGCCTATACGTCTCTCACCGATTATACAGGGGCTGGAGGCTTCACCACTCTCCTTCAGTTGCGCGAGGGGAAGCTCAAATCTGAAGATATTATCGAGATTTTAAGTGACAGCGGTCATCGCGGCCTCGGTGGAGCAGGCTTTCCCCATGCATTAAAGCTCAACTCCGTACTTTCCGTTCCGGGTCCACGCTATATGGCCGTCAATGCCGACGAGAGCGAGCCCGGCACCTTCAAGGACCGGTATTTTCTCAATAAAAACTCCTACCAGTTTCTGGAAGGAATGCTCATTGGCGCGGAAATCGTAGACGCAGAGAAAATCTACATCTTCCTGCGAGATGAATATCCGGAAACCGCCCAAATTCTCTCCGATTGTATCGCGAAATTGAAAGCCGAAGAACTTGACGGGGGGCGCAAGATTATTCTTCGGCGTGGCGCTGGCGCCTATATCTGCGGGGAGGAAAGTGCCATGCTGGAAAGCATCGAAGGCAAGCGCGCGCTGCCCCGCCACAAGCCTCCCTTCCCGGCCCATGTCGGATTGTTTGGACGGCCAACCCTGATCAACAATGTCGAAACACTCTATTGGCTACCGGACATTATCCGAAAAGGACCTGGCTGGTTTAAGGAAGGCGGCCGTCATGGCAGCAAAGGCTTTAGAAGTTTTTCCCTCTCTGGCCATATAAAGGAGCCGGGCGTTTATATCACGCCCGCCGGAATTACCGCCAAGGAACTGATTGAGGAATATGGCGGCGGTATGCAGGACGGACATGAATTTCGCGCCTACCTTCCCGGCGGGGCATCAGGCGGCCTATTGCCCGCGTCTATGGCGGATATCCCGCTTGATTTTGGAACGCTTGAAAAGCATGGCTGCTTTATCGGCTCCGCCGCCGTTATCGTAATTTCGGACAAGGACGACCTGAAAATGGTCGCCCGCAACCTGATGCGCTTTTTTGAGGATGAAAGCTGCGGTCAATGCACCCCCTGCCGCGCCGGTACGGAAAAAGCGCGTCTGCTGATGGAGGCGGATCACTGGGATAGTGACCTTTTGACGGAGCTCAGCGCCGTAATGCGGGATGCCTCTATCTGCGGTCTTGGGCAGGCGGCGCCCAATGGCTTGCTGTCGATCCTCAAGCATTTCCTGGAGGCGGTGAAATGAGTAAAGCAGTCACGTTTGAGCTTGATGGCAAAAAAGTAACCGCGAATGCGGGGCAATCCATCTGGGAGATTGCCAAGCAGCAGGGCACATTAATTCCACATCTTTGCCATGCGGACCGGATCGGTTTCGAGGCGGATGGAAACTGCCGCGCCTGCATGGTAGAGATTGAGGGGGAGCGGGTTCTTGCCGCGAGCTGTATCCGCAAACCAACGGACGGGATGAAAGTTCACACCGCGACAGCGCGCGCGGAGAAGTCCCGTAAGATGATCATGGAACTGCTCATCGCCGATCAGCCGGAGCGTGAGAGCGCCTATGACGATGACAGCCATTTCTGGCAAATGGCGGACCAGCAGAATATTGCAACAAGTCGGTTCGCTCCGCGCGAAATGCCGCTTGAAGATATGTCTCATCCCGCGATGGCCGTCAATCTCGATGCCTGTATCAACTGCAATCTCTGTGTCCGGGCCTGCCGCGATGTGCAGGTGAATGACGTTATTGGCATGGCCGGGCGCGGGGTGCATTCCAAAATCGTCTTTGATTTTGACGATCCGATGGGAGACAGCACCTGCGTGGGCTGCGGCGAATGCGTCCAGGCCTGCCCGACCGGCGCATTACTTGAGAAATCCGTCCTGCATGACGACCATATTGATCGCGAGGTCAACAGCGTCTGCCCCTTCTGCGGTGTCGGTTGCCAGCTGACGTTCAAGGTACGGGATGACAAAATTCTCTATGCGGACGGGCGCAATGGCCCCGCCAATGAGGAACGGCTCTGTATCAAGGGACGCTTTGGTTTTGACTATATCCATAACCCGGAGCGGCTGACCGTCCCGCTGATCCGGAAAGAAGGGGTCGCAAAAGGGAATGTTGCCGGGTTGGACCCCGCAAATCCCTACACCCATTTCCGCGAGGCAAGTTGGGAAGAGGCGCTCGATTATGCCGCCAGCGGTCTTCGTAAGGTGCGAGATGAAAAAGGTGGCGGCGCGCTTGCCGGGTTCGGATCCGCCAAAGGATCGAATGAAGAAGCCTATCTCTTTCAGAAGCTCGTTCGCATTGGCTTTGGTACCAACAATGTCGATCACTGCACCCGCCTTTGCCACGCCTCTTCCGTTGCGGCGCTGCTCGAAACCGTTGGATCGGGTGCTGTGTCGGCCCCGTTTAATGAGGCGGAGAACGCCGATGTCATCATGGTGATCGGCTCCAACCCGACAATCAACCATCCAGTCGCCGCCACCTTTTTCAAGAACGCCGCCAAGAGAGGCGCGAAGCTGATCGTCATTGATCCACGCGGTCAATCCCTCTCTCGCCATGCGCAATATATGCTACAGGAAAAGCCGGGAACAGACGTCGCGCTTCTTAACTCCATGATGCATGTCATTGTAAGGGAAGGGCTGACGGACAAGGACTATATCAAGAATCACACGGAAAACTTTGAAGAGCTGAAAGCCCATCTGGAGGATTTCAGCCCGGAGGCGATGGAAAAGGTGACCGGTATCTCGCCGGAGTTGATCCGGGAGGTTGCGCGGGAATTTGCCACCGCCAAGGCGGCGATAATTTTCTGGGGGATGGGCATAAGTCAGCATGTCCATGGCACGGATAATTCCCGCTGCCTGATCAGTCTCGCACTGATGACAGGCCAGGTTGGACGGCCGGGGACGGGACTGCATCCGTTGCGCGGTCAGAATAATGTGCAGGGCGCATCCGATGTGGCGCTGATCCCGATGTTCCTGCCCGACTATCAATCGGTTGAGGACCCCGTCATCCGCGAAAAGTTCGAGAGTTTCTGGGGCGCGAAGATTGACCCCAAGAAAGGCCTCACCGTTGTTGAAATAACCGAGGCTGTTCATCGCGGCGAAATCAACGCCATGTATATCATGGGCGAAAACCCGGCAATGTCTGACCCGAACGTCAGTCATGCCCGCGAAGCCCTCGCTATGCTGGATCATCTCGTAGTGCAGGATTTATTTGTGACCGAGACGGCGGCCTATGCCGATGTCATACTTCCCGCGTCGGCCTGGCCGGAGAAGGACGGCACCGTGACCAATACCAACCGACAGGTTCAAATCGGCCGTGCGGCGGTTCCGCTGCCGGGCGATGCTCGTCAGGATCTCTGGATAATTCAGGAGATTGCCAGGCGCCTCGGGCTGGATTGGCACTACGACCACCCGAAGAAAGTCTTCGCCGAAATGACACAGGCGATGAACAGTATCAAAGGCATTACATGGGATCGGCTGGAGGCGGAAGATGCTGTCATCTATCCCTGCGAAAACCTTGGTGATCCTGGCAAACCGCTCATTTTCACAGAGGATTTTCCGACGGCGAATGGGCTGGGTAAATTCGTTCCGGCCAGCCTTGTCTCCCCCGATGAAATCCCGGACAAAGATTTCCCTGTTGTCCTGACGACAGGCCGTCTGCTGGAGCATTGGCATACCGGTTCCATGACCCGCCGCGCCAGCGTGCTGGATGCGGTGGAGCCAGAACCCATTGTTCATATGCCGCCGGCAATGATGGAGCAGTTGGCGGCGCGCGCCGGTGACCTCGTCACTGTCCGGTCGCGTCGCGGTGAGATTGATATTCGGGTTCGCGCCGACGGCGCCGTGCAGAATGGTATGATCTTCATTCCCTTCTGCTACGCAGAGGCAGCGGTAAATCTGCTTACGAATGACGCACTTGACCCCTTCGGCAAAATCGCGGAAGTTAAATTCTGCGCCGTGCATGTCGAAAGGAAGTCCGCCTGAAATGTCCACCGATCTGGAGAGGAAAACTACCGTTGGAATTATCCAGACGGGCCGTCTCGGCGGCTCGCTTGGTGTTAAATACGGTGAGTATCCGGACATGTTCATGGACATGTTCAAGGACGAACCATTTAATTATGTGACCTATGCCGCCATCGATATGCAGCTTCCCAAACACCCGTTGGAATGCGATGCATGGGTTATCACGGGCTCCAAGCATGGTGTGTATGAGAACTTTGACTGGATCAGGCCGCTGGAAGTATTTGTGCGCAAACTGATTGCCAGTGGCCAGCCGACGGTAGGCATCTGTTTTGGGCATCAGCTCATGGCACAGGCCATGGGCGGTACGGTGGAAAAATTCGCAGGCGGATGGAGCGTTGGACGCGTGGTTTATTCAGACCTCATCAACAACAGGAAAGCGCGTCTTCTTTCCTTTCATCAGGACCAGGTCACGCGCCAACCGGATAGCGCGGAAGTTATTCTAACATCTGATTTTTGCGAAAATGCGGGACTTAAATATTCACCCACTTGCTTGTCATTGCAGCCACATCCCGAACATACACTGCCCTTCATCGTCGATCTTATCAATCAGCGGAGCGGTATCCAATTGGATGCCGATTTGGCAGATGACGGCCTCGCGTCTCTGGCCGAACCCAATGATCAGCAGCAATATGGTCAGTGGCTTGCCGAAATTCTGAAAGGGGAGCGGCGGATATAACGCCGCAGTGGTATTCTCAGCCTTTCTTGAACCCGGACAATCGCTCTTCATTCCCTGTGGCCCGGCCAGGGCTGTTTTCCCGCTCGAACATCAGGCCATCTTTTAGACCATAATCCTGGCCCTTATTGACCAGCATTTTATCGGCACGGAGAGTGTGCCAGGAATTCTCAACGATAGAGCGGGCCATCTGCAACGCGGCCTCTGAAAGCTCAGAATCAGGTACGCATTTATTGACCAGCCCAATCTCAAATGCCTCTGCGCCACTCACGACACGGCCTGTAAACATCATTTCCTTTGCGTTCAACACACCAATGCGCCGCGGCAATCGCTGACTCATCCCCCAGAGCGGGGTTAAGGCCCATTTACCGTGAGTATCCGCAAATTTGGCACTTTCGCTACAAATCATCAGGTCACAGGCAAGCACGAGTTCCAGCGCGCCGGTATAGCAATGTCCCTGTACTTCGGCAATGATCGGTTGCGGCAGGTTTTCGATCATTTCGACAGTCTCCGCCTGAAAACGTGGATGCGGGGCCTTCTCCCCCGCCTGCATGGCCTTCAGGTCATTTCCCGCCGAGAACGATCGCCCTTCGCCGCGCAGGATAACACATCCAATGTTTTCCGCGTCCTCGGCAATCGCAGCAACATGTTCATGAAGCTCCACAAACAAGGACGGACTGAGCGCGTTTAACGCATCCGGACGATTCAGGCTTAATATGGCGATGCCATCAATATCTTTTCGTGTGACCAGTGCCGACATTCATCAGGTCCTTTCCAAAGGTTTGACGTCTGCGCTCTTGTTCTGTTTACGAAACACATGCCGCTCCCGATAAAAAGTATAAACGCCGCTACCTACAATAATCAGGCTACCAAGAATTGTCCAAGTATCCGGAATATCGCCAAAGACGAAAAAGCCGAGGATAATAGCCCATATGAGAATGGTATAACGAAACGGGGAGGTGAAGCTAATATCACCGACTCGCATGGCCATAACGCTAAAGAGATAGCCGAAAATGATAAAGAGTGACGCCATCGCGAGCAGGCTGACGCCCTCTACCGTGACCGGCTGCCAGTCTGCCGTCAGCGCCAGAATAGCGCCGACAATCATTACTGCGATTGAGGTTAGCAGAGAAACAAACAAAGATGGGACAGCCGCGGACAGTCGGCGTGTTGAGAGATCACGCAACACGATAAAGAGCACGGCAATAATGGCGTAGATCGAGAATTCATTAAACCCGTCGGATCCGGGCCTCACCACCATCAACACCCCAATAAACCCGGCCGCAATTGCAAAGTACCGCCGCCAACCCACGGTTTCGGAAAGGAAGATTGCACCGGCCAGGGTCACCGCAAGCGGAAGTGCCTGCAAGATTGCCGTGGCATTGGCAATCGGCATATGAAAGAGCGCCGTTAAGTAAAAAATTGCACCCCCGATCTCACCGACTAAACGAAGGCAGATAAGCAGGCGATCTCCCTTCGGGACGCGGTAAGCAAGGTGTCCCTTGTAAAGGC
The DNA here is from genome assembly GCF_029233945.1 of Sneathiella sp. Classification (GTDB taxonomy): domain Bacteria; phylum Pseudomonadota; class Alphaproteobacteria; order Sneathiellales; family Sneathiellaceae; genus Sneathiella. The sequence goes on from NZ_JARGOQ010000002.1 coordinate 62,210, forward strand.
ATAACCCGGCCAGCAACAGGCTCGTAAAAATACCTCGCAAAAAAATTGCTTGGAATATACCGAGGTGCTCCGCCACCAGCTTCATAGTTGTGTCATTGACAACGAAAGCGGCGACGCTGATCGACATGAAAGCCGCACCCCGCATATTGTCGGAGAATTGAATAGCCATTGCCAATTAGTCTGTGAAAAGATGGCAAACCGCAAGTATTATTCACCATAGCGATAAAGATTTAATCTGCGGTTCGTACCCCTATATCGGAAATAAATTCAGCAGCATACGAAAGCACATCTTCCGCCTTTTCCTGCCAGGGATTATGGCCGCAATCGTCCAAAATCAGTTTTTCGAAAGGTCCTGAAACAGCGGCTTCAATGGCATCAATTTGGGCAAGTGTGCCATAAGAGTCCTCCCGCCCCTGAATAGCAAGGAGCGGCATATTGACCGACGGCAGGAAGCTTTCAATATTCCAGTTTTTGAATGCCGGATCGAGCCAGGCGTCATTCCATCCCCGAAAAGCACATTCTGTATTTATTCCATGGAATTTTTCTAACTTTTCTTTCAAATCCCGCTGTTCATAAGCCTGCTTCGCTGTCTTAATGCCATCGACAGAGATGTCTTCGCAAAAGACATGCGGCGCCATCACAATGACGGCTTCGGGTTTGGCAACATCGGACAGGCCCGCATATATCAGGGAAATAGATGCCCCATCGGAATGGCCGACAAGAAGAGGTCTTTTTATGTTGAAATGCTCAAGGATCACGGGAAGCATATCACTTGCTTCCCGCTCCATATAGTCAAGAGGTCTTGGCAGATCGCACGCATCAGACCCGCCGTATCCCAACCGGCTGTATATCAGTCCGGTGCAATTTGTGAGTTCACACAGGCGGTCCGGGAAGTCGCGCCAAAGCGCCGTGCAGCCGAGACCCTCATGCAAGAACACTAGAACCGGTCGCTGCGAATCCAGCGCGCCAATCGTTCGATATTCGATGCGCTTACCGGCGATTGTCGCGAGTTTTAAATCCGTCGCCGACGTCACGACTTCCGGATCATATTGACTATGCCGGAAAAGTCAGCCGTTTTCCCCTCACCCGAGACATAACTCTCATAGAGATCCATCGCCGCCTTGCCAAGCTCGGTTGAAGCCCCAAATCCCTCCGCCGCTTCCTGACTGAGATGGAGGTCCTTCAGCATATTCTCTGCCGAAAACCCGGGCTTGTAGCCATTATTCGCCGGGCTAGTCGGTACCGGCCCCGGGACAGGACAGTATGTCGTAAGCGACCAGCACTGGCCCGATGCCGTTGAGACAATATCAAACATAGTCTGATGCTCCAGCCCGAGCTTTTCTGCGAGCACGAATGCCTCACAAACGCCGACCATTGAAATTCCGAGGATCATGTTGTTGCAGATCTTCGCCGCCTGCCCGTTCCCCGGCCCGCCGGTATGCACGATATTTGCGCCCATAGCCTCAAGGATGGGCTTTGCCGCTTCAAACGCGCCTTTGCTGCCACCGACCATAAAGGTCAGTGTTCCTGCGGCTGCGCCACCAACACCGCCGCTCACCGGGGCATCAACCATCATCATGCCGCCTGCTGACGCTTCTTTCTCAACGTCCCGGGCGGTTGCCACGTCGATAGTGGAACAATCAATAAAAAGAGTTCCCGGGTCCGCCGCAACGAGCAGCCCATCCGCCCCTAGATAAACCGCCCGGACGTGATCGCCCTTCGGCAGCATGCTGACAACAATGCCAACTCCACTAGCAGCGGCAGAGGCACTGTCCGAAGCTTCCGCGCCTTCCTTAACGCAGGCGGCAACGGCATCCGCAGACAAATCAAAAACTTTTACCGAGTGTCCGGCTTTCAGGAGGTTAAGGGCCATCGGCCCGCCCATGTTACCAACACCCACGAATCCAATTCTGGCCATAATATTTCCCCGTTTTGTTAGCGCGGAGCCCGAAGGCCCCGCGTTTTATTCAGCTTTTATTTATGCGTCGGCATGATGAACTCGGCACCCGCCTTGATGCTATCGGGCCAACGTGAGGTAACCGTCTTCACCTTGGTATAGAACCGCACGCCTTCAGGTCCATGCTGGTTGTGATCACCGAAAGCGGAATTCTTCCAGCCACCAAAACTGTGGAAAGCCAGCGGAACCGGGATCGGCACATTCACGCCAACCATGCCGATTTCAACATTGTTGGAAAAGGCACGGGCGACATCGCCGTTTCGCGTGAAGATCGATGTCCCATTCCCAAACTCATGCTTATCGACCATCTCAATGGCGTCATTGAAAGTGGGCGCGCGCACGACGGACAGGACCGGCCCGAAGATTTCTTCTTTATAAATGCGCATTTCGGTCTGGACATTGTCGAAAAGGCACCCGCCCATATAGAAGCCGTTTTCATACCCTTGAAGCGAGAGATCCCGGCCATCAACGACCAGATCAGCACCTTCTTCAATCCCGAGATCGACATAGCCTTTGACTTTTTCAAGATGCTCTTTCGTGACCAAAGGACCCATGTCCCCGTCAGCCGCACTCGGCCCGACTTTCAGACCGCGCACCTTCGGTGCCAACTTCTCGATCAACTCATCACCGGCATCGCCAACGGCAACAGCAACGGAGATTGCCATGCAGCGCTCCCCGGCGGAGCCATAACCCGCACCGATCAGCGCATCCACGGCCTTGTCCATATCCGCATCCGGCATCACCAGCATATGGTTCTTGGCACCGCCCATGGCCTGTACACGTTTTCCAGCCGCGGCGGCACGGGAGTAGACATATTTCGCGATCGGTGTGGAGCCCACGAAGCTTATCGCCTTCACCCGAGGATCATCAAGAAGGGTATCCACTGCAAGCTTGTCGCCGTTGACAACATTCAGCACACCTTTGGGTGCGCCGGCCTCAAGCATCAGCTCCCCAAGCCGCATCGGCAGAGACGGGTCTTTTTCCGACGGTTTCAGAATAAATGTATTTCCGCAGGCAATGGCGACGGCAAACATCCACATCGGCACCATGGCCGGGAAGTTAAACGGCGTGATGCCGGCAACGACACCCAGCGGCTTACGCATGGAATACATATCAATGCCGGACGAGACATTGTCGGAGAACTCGCCTTTCAGAAGGTGCGGAATACCACAGGCAAATTCAACAACCTCAAGGCCGCGAATAATCGAGCCCTTGGCGTCGGAATGGACCTTGCCATGCTCACTCGCGAGCAATGCGGCCAATTCTTCAATATTGTCTTCGACCAGCTGTTTGAATTTGAACATGACCCGCGCGCGGGTAATCGGTGACGTGTCCGCCCAGCCAGGAAAAGCCGCTAGGCTGTTTGCAATCGTATCGCCAATTTCAGCTTCCGTCGCGAGGTGAACATCTGCCATATGTTCACCAGTGCTTGGATTGTAAACCGGGCTGAACCGTCCGGACGTCCCGGCCACATACTGACCGCCGATATAATGCTTCAACTGTTCTGTCATCCTATTTTCTCCCAATGAGCGCTTATTTCACGCCACTTTACATAGGTAAAATTGCAAAGTAATTAGATAAGAACGCACATTCCCTGTGTAAAATTACACATGAGGTATTTCTTATTTTTGACTGGAACGACATTCGTTTCTTTCTGGAGCTTAGCCGTAAAGGCCGCCTGACGGAAGTGGCTAAAGCACTCAAGGTAGATCATACCACTGTGGGTCGCCGGGTTCTCGCCTTGGAAGAAAAGCTGGACGCCAAATTGTTCGAGGCGACATCACGCGGATTTGTCCTGACCCAAGCGGGAGAGAGACTACTCCCGTTGGCGGAACAGATGGAGACTGCCTCCGCCTCTGTGCAGGATACGGTCGGGGGCGAAAACCAGACCCTGACAGGGACAGTGCGCCTCGGCGTGCCGGAAGGATTTGGTAGCCAGTTTCTGTCGCAAGAGCTCGCCGCATTTCAGAAACGGCACCCAGAAATAGAGCTTGAATTCGTCGCTAATGATCGTTTTGTCAGCCTTTCAAAGCGGGAGGCGGACCTTTCCATCACCCTCGGCCGCCCGAAATCCGGTCGTCTTATTTCCAGGAAGCTGACGGATTACCGGCTCCGGCTCTATGCCACAAAGAGCTACCTTGAAAATCATTGGCCAATCAATACGCGGGAAGATTTGCGCCATCACAACTTCATTTCTTATATCGAGGAACTGGTGCCGGACCCGCAACTTCTCTACTTGAGTGAGGTTATCGGAAACCCAAATGTCAGCCTTAAAAGCTCAAGCATTGTTTTTCAGTTTCAGGCAACCCTTGCCGGTGCCGGGATCAGTATCCTGCATTGCTTCGCCGTCGATGAATATCCTGAGCTCATTCCCATACTCCCTGATGAGATAAGCATCGAACGAAGTTACTGGCTGAATACTCCCGAGGATATTCATGACCTTGCCCGCATCAAAGCCGTCAGCGATTTCCTGAGTGATGTTGTCGAGCAGCGCCGGGAAAAACTGATGGGCGAGAGCTAATCAACATATTTCTTCCCATCAGCGCCGCGTTGTATCATGCTACTGATAGTTCGATCCGGAGCGAAGCAATAACCAGAATATAAATCTATCCTTCTGGCCGTAGTCAACGCACATAACAAAGGCCAGTCTCATTTCCACATTACCCGTCAATCGAACGAGAGAATATCTCCTGCTTATCCTCCTCGCGAGCCTTTGGGGATCCTCCTATCTGCTTATCCGCATCGGCGTCGAGACAATTCCGCCAGCCTCTCTCGTAGCGCTTCGGGTATCAGTCGCGGCACTTGTCCTGCTGGTCGTTATCTGGCGACAGGGATATCGGCTGCCTAAAGATATGCCGACATGGCGGAATTTTGCGATCCAGTCTTTCTTCAACAGCTTCGGTGCCTGGACGCTTCTCGCCTGGGGCCAACAATATGTCGAGAGCGGACTAGCCTCAGTGCTGAATTCGACATCACCGATTTTCGTCTTTCTGCTGACCTGGATCATCACGCGGCATGAGACAGTAACGGCACGAAAGATTGCAGGCGCCTTTATCGGGCTTGCGGGCGTGATCCTGATCATCGGCGTCGATGCCCTGCAAAGCCTCGGGCAGCAGGTTATCGCCCAACTCGCGATCCTCGCAAGCGCCATGCTGTATGGCTATGCGGCGATCAATGGTCGGAAGTTCGCCGCCCTTCCGCCGACCGTTACGGCGGCGGGCGTCATGATCTCGGCATCGCTGGTCCTTATTCCGGCGAGCTTGATCATTGATCAACCCTGGACACTTTCTCCCTCCATTGAATCCCTCACCGCTGTTGTCATCCTCGGCACCTTCGGAACGGCGCTTGCTTTGCTCCTTTATTTCCGGCTGATCAATACCTTGGGGTCTCTTGGCACTGCGAGCCAAAGCTACTTGCGAATGGGTATTGGGGTGATGCTGGGCATCGTCATCCTGGGAGAGCAGTTTTCCCTGATCGTCGGATTGGGATTGGCAACGGCCATCCTCGGCGTCGCCCTTATCAACATACCATCCAAATCACGCTAGGTGGGAGAGTGGGACAATCGGCGTTCTGCTTCTGCGAGATCTTCCGGACGATTGATATTGAAGAACGGATCGCCTTCATCCTCGCCCCAGATAACTTCACTTCGCGGATAGCGGTCCGCAAACACAAGAATTTTACGGAGGTCTTCCTCAACCAGCGCAGACCTCAGATCGACGGCAAGGGCGAGGGGCCAGAGCGCGACAACAGGATGCACCCTCCCGACCGAATTCGCCATAACAATTTTATTGGTAGTACTCCTGATTTCAGATGCCAGGCGCTCGACAAGGTCTGCGGGAATAAAGGGTGCATCTGTTGGCACACTTAGCATGTGAGTTGAGTCAACGTTCTTCTTATTAAAATATTCAATACCGGTTAATACCCCCGCGAGAGGCCCCGCAAATCCGGACACACTGTCCTTTATGACGGGAATATCCGACGGAATATCCTCCCCTGCTTCCATATTCATATTCAGCACAAACTCACTGACCTGCGGACGGAGGGTGTCGATACTATGCAGGAGCAGTGTCTTGCCGCCCAGCCTTTCAAGAAACTTTGCCCCGCCGCCCATCCGCCGCGACCGCCCGCCCGCCAACAAGAGGCAGGGAAATTTCTGCGCGCGCCCCGTCATCGTGCGGCCTTTCGTTGGTGCTTGCTGGATTCTTCCGGTACGGTTGCTGGGTCTATGTCGAAAACCAACCGGTCTGCGCCCGACAGGCAAACGAACCGCTTGCCCTTTGCCCGTCCGATCAGGGTCAGGTTGGCTTGACGGGCAAGGTCGACGCCCCAGGCCGTAAAGCCCGACCGGGAAATGACAATCGGAATTTGCATCTGGACCGTTTTGATCACCATCTCGGACGTCAGCCGCCCCGTCGTATAGAAAATCTTGGCCTTGGGAGAGATGCCCTGCCGCCACATATATCCAGCGATCTTATCGATGGCATTATGCCGCCCCACATCCTCCATATAGATCAGCGGGCGGTCCTCTTCGCAGAGGACACAGCCGTGAATGGCGCCGGTTTCCAGATAGAGGGAGGGTTGCTGATTTATCTTGCGGGATAAAGAATAGATCCAGGAGGTTTTGAGCATAACCTCCGGATCAAGGATGATATCCTCAAACTTCTCCATGACATCACCAAAAACGGTGCCTTGCGCGCAGCCGGAAGTTTGGGTTTTCTTCTTTAACTTTTCTTCGAAGTCCGTCTCCCGGTCGGTGCGGACCACGACAACGCCAAGGTCATCGTCATAGTCAATGCCCGTTACCTCATCATCCGCCTGCAACATGTTCTGGTTCAGTAAATATCCAAGGGCGAGATAGTCCGGATAGTCACCAATGGTCATCATCGTGACGATCTCCTGACCATTCAGAAACAGCGTAAGCGGCTTCTCAACGACGACAGGCAGGTGAACCGCCGCGCCATTCTGGTCGACACCTTGCAAATTTTCGCTCAAGCCCGGAGCATCAGGGTCCGGAGTGACCGTGAATTCCTTCATCCCGCGACGTTACCCTTACATTTCTTTGTAAATAAATTCGTGTTAAATTAGCAGTTTGGCAGGCAGTAATCGACCTGTTATTTCCGATTGCCGGAGCTTTCCGGTGGTGGATTGGAGATATATTTCATGACGGCAGTATATTTGTCTGATGTTGACAAGGGCCGCGACAACAATCTGAACCTGATCAGAATGCTCGCTGCCGTCGGTGTACTGGTATCACACGCCTGGCCCATTTCAACGGGCAATATCGCCGAGCAGCCCCTCGCCGATGTTTTGCATGGGATTGACCTTGGAATTATCTGTGTTTCGATATTTTTCGCGATCTCTGGATATCTCATTGCACAGAGCTATGACCGTGATCCGAATCTTAAGCGGTTCTGGCTTTCGCGTGTGATGCGTATTTTTCCGGGGCTGCTTGTTGTTCTGCTCATCACGGCGTTGATATTGGCCCCGCTGATTACCGTCGCGAATGTTCAGGCGGTATGGCTGGCGGCACCGGAATATATCTTGCGCAATTTTACACTATTCTCGCTTGAACAGTATTTGCCGGGCGTGTTTAAAGGAAACCCCGTCGGCGGCTCAATCAACATTCCTCTCTGGACGTTGAGCCATGAACTGATTTGTTATTTCTTTGTGACGTTATTGGGAATAGCAGGGCTGCTAAAGTCCCCACGCCTGATGCTTCTGGCTTGGATTGCCTTTATTGCATCCTATGCCGCCATCATATTCTTCGAGCCGCAATCCCGCCTTGTTGCCCTTGCCAAGCTGGCATTTCCCTTCATGGTCGGTGTTATCCTTTTTGTGTGGCGCCAGAAAATTATTTTAAACTGGGGAATTGGCGGAGCGCTTATCATCCTGACGGCGCTCCTATACGACAGTGTGGTTTTCAGGGAAGTTTTCATGTTATCCCTTTCCTACATCATTTTTCTGCTGGCCTTTTTGCCGGTCGGAAAAATAAGGGGCTATAATCGCTTCGGGGATTACTCCTACGGCATCTATATATACGCCTTTCCCATTCAGCAACTCGTTGCCTATGCCGGCGTTACTAATCCGTTTCTCAATATCCTCTACGCACTTCCACTGGCCCTTATTTGCGCCATTGTTTCCTGGATGATCGTTGAAAAACCCTCTCTTGGCCTCGCCAGAAGATTCAAATTGCGGAGTCGCAGCCCCATTGCGACAAAATAGGTCTCCGCCCCCGTTTCAGGAGTGACATCGCCATTTTTATCGATATGGTGTTGCCTGAAATCGATCCCATCACGTCATCAGGAAGAAGTCATGACACTTGACCGCCCGGCCCTCGTCCTGGCCATCACCAAAATCGCTCGGGAAGCAGGCGATAAGATCCTGACCATCTATGAGCAGGATTTTGACGTGAAGACAAAATCCGACGCATCGCCTGTAACAGAGGCCGATGTAGAGGCGGAAAAAATTATCCTCAAGGGGCTAACGGCACTGACACCCGATATCCCCATTCTCGCAGAAGAGAGCGAGGCGGCGGGCAAGGTCCCGGACCTGTCAGGCGGCATCTTCTGGCTAGTCGACCCCCTTGATGGGACAAAGGAATTCATCCACAAACGCGGCGAGTTCACCGTCAACATCGCGCTTGTTGAACAGGGCCGCCCAACCATGGGCGTCATCCATATACCCGCGAAGAACAAAACCTATTTTGCCGAAGGCCCTGGTAAGGTTTGGCGTCAGGACGAGGAGAATGAACCGGAGGCCATTGCCGCACGCCCGGCCCCGTCGGACGGCCTCACTATTGTTGCAAGTCGATCTCACCGAACACCGGAGACCGATGAATATATCGCAAAATTCAAGGTGGCGGAGCTTATCTCGGCGGGCTCTTCCCTGAAGCTCTGTCTTCTGGCAGAAGGGAGAGCCGATCTTTATCCCCGGTTTGGCCGGACCATGGAATGGGATATCGGCGCGGGTCAGGCCATACTGGAGGCGGCGGGCGGCACCGTAGAGACACTTGATGGCGCCCCCCTCACCTATGGAAAGGACGGCCATGACAACCCATTTTTTGTTGCCAAAGGCCGCCCCTAATTCACTCAAGCTCAGGCGTTGACGTCTATAACGACACGCCCCTGAATTTGGCCTTTAAGAATATCATTCGCGAGAGTCGGCAGGTTGCTCATCGGTTCAAGACGAGTTATATCCGCAAAGAGCGACTTATCAAGATCCGTTGCCAGCCGTGACCAAGCCTCGATACGTTTTTCCCGTGGAGCCATAACGCTATCGACACCGAGCAGGGAAACTCCCCGCAGGATGAAGGGAAGAACCGATGTCGGTAGATCATTGCCCCCTGCGAGGCCGCAAGCCGCAACCGCACCGCCATAGTTGGTCTGGGCAATCACCGATGCCAGAATATTACTGCCGACGCAATCGACGGCACCCGCCCAGCGTTCCTTATCGAAAGGGCGCCCCTTGCCCATCGTTTCTTCCCGGCTGATAACTTCCTTGGCGCCAAGTTTTTTCAAATATTCATGGGTTTCTTCTCGGCCGCTCGATGCAATAACCTGATACCCCAGCTTGGCAAGGATCGCAATCGCGACAGAGCCCACACCGCCTGCGGCACCCGTCACCAGAATATCGCCCTTGTCCGGTGTCACGCCAGCCTTTTCCAGCGCCAGCACGCAAAGCATCGACGTATAGCCCGCTGTACCGATGGCCATGGCGTCTTGCATGGAAAAAGCGTCCGGCAGCTTGATCAGCCACTCGGATTTGAGCTTCTGCTTCTGGCTATACCCACCCCAGTAAAGCTCTGACAGGCCATAACCATTGACGATGACCTTGTCACCCGGCTTGAAATCCGCAGACTTGCTTTCCAGCACCGTGCCCGCAAGATCAATGCCGCCAACCATCGGCAAGCGGCGCGCAATTCCCTTACCCGAAACAGCGAGGCCATCTTTATAGTTCAGCGTTGAGTAGGAAATTTCGACAAGAACGTCCTCATCGGGAAGGTCCCCAACGGTCAAATCCTTAAAAACTGCCTGCTGTTTTCCATCCTGATCTTCTATGACCAGAGCCCTGAATGTGTCGCTCATTTCGATATCCCTTTAATTATATTTTACCTCTTATAGCCCTTACACCACCGGGAATAAAAGCCAAAATTACATAAGCAATTGATTATTAATGTATTTCTTCTAATATTGATATTACAGGCAGAGAGGCTCCCCTGATTTTTAGTAAAATGGAGTAACAACATGTCAGAGATGGAGAAAATTTTACAAGGCTACGTCTTAACAACCGCAGAGATTTTATATCACCTTCCCGACTATCCGGAATTTCTGCAGACTTATATCTGGCAGGAATATGACCTGTCCCCGAAATACCCGACTTTGAAAAAGTTTCTGGATTTTTGGGAAGCCGAACTGGACGGGCCACTGCATTCCGTTCGCATTGCTTCGAAAAAGCTGATCAGCCCGAGCGAGTTACGGTATAGTAGCGCCGAGTATCTGGTGAACTAGCGCCTCCTTCGGGACGCATCAGAATTTGCCTATTCCGGTGGCGCGAACTTCGCGAAAACTTCGGCGCCGGTCATCATCGCCGTCTTGTTGGCGAAAGAGTAGCAGTCAGGCTTTTCATCGATAAAGATCTAGTGATTCATGACAAAATTGCCATCGTCCTCAAACAGTCCAAGTGGCATGATATACTGCCCATTGCCTTTGAGCCGATAATAAAGATGCGTGCCACAACTCCTGCAGAATCCGCGCTCGGCCCAATCTGACGAATTAAAAACCGAGATATTTTCATCACCTTCGAACGCAACCTCCGATCCACAATCAATCGCCAGGAACGGCCCGCCACCCCATTTCCGGCACATGCGGCAGTGACAGGCTCCTACGTTGTTGTCGGACGCTGTCGCGTTGATTTTCACTTCCCCGCAGAGACAGCTTCCTTTTCTTTCGATTCCGATCATGATCAGCGACTCCTACTCATTGTTTCATTTTACAACCATATTTGGCTGCAAGTATTCCCTCAAGATGAAAGGATGCAAGAGATTCAAGTTCGTTTATTGGGTTAGGCTTAGCCACGAAATCTCCATGTCAGTGTCTCGCCCGCGAGAAAAGGAACCACCGCCCCATTCGGCGTTTCAACCCGCTCGATAGCCGTTGTCTCCACCGGCTCCAGCGTAACCTCGCCATCGTTCAGAGGCAGGCCATAAAATTTTGGACCATTCTCCGAGGCAAAGGCTTCCAGCTGGTTGAGGGCGCCTTCCTCTTCAAAAACGGTTGCATAGCTCTCCAGCGCGTAGGGGGCATTGAACAAACCTGCACAGCCACAGGCCGTTTCCTTATCCTGCACTGCGTGAGGGGCGCTGTCGGTTCCGAGGAAGAATTTTGGCGAGCCCGACGTCGCCGCCTTCCGAAGCGCGAGACGGTGTTCTTCGCGCTTCGCGATTGGCAGGCAGTAATAATGCGGCCGAATCCCACCTTTAAAAATCGCATTCCGGTTAAAGGTGAGATGATGCGGTGTAATAGTCGCGGCGATATTAGCAGTGCCTTCCGAGACAAATGCTGCGGCATCGGCTGTGGTAATATGTTCAAACACCACTTTCAACTCGGGAAAATCCGTGAGGATATTGATCATCACGCGCTCAATAAAGACCGCCTCCCGATCGAAAATATCAATGTCGCCATCGGTTACTTCCCCATGCACCAGAAGTGGCATCCCGATCCGCTGCATCACTTCCAGTACCGGATATATAATTCGAATATCCGTCACCCCGTGGCTGGAATTCGTGGTCGCATTCGCAGGATATAACTTTGCCGCCGTAAAAATGCCGGCTTCATGCCCGCGCCGCACTTCGTCAGGGTCAATGCTGTCGGTGAGGTAACATGTCATGAGCGGTGTGAATTCCATCCCCCCTGGCAGAGCGGCAAGAATTCGTGCCCGATAGCTTTTCGCTGCGGCCACCGTTGTCACAGGCGGCACGAGGTTGGGCATAATGATGGCCCGTGCAAACTGCCGCGCGGTATATTCCGCAACCGTGTTGAGCATGTCCCCGTCCCGCAAATGAACATGCCAGTCATCGGGCCTTCGAATGGTTATCACTGTTCGATTGCTCGCCTGGAAGGAAGTCTTCGGTCCGCTGTCGGCCTGGCTCATATCGGGATTCCACAAGTAAAGTCAAAATTGCGGTTTCTTCATAATACGCATACCCTCTCTTGCCAAGAGCGCGTTCCTGTCATACCTGTAAGAGGCATTCGGGATTTGACCCGAATTTGGAAAGAAACGCATGGCAAATTTGACAGTCGCACAATTGGAAAGCCGCACTGTCCTTGTCCTGACAGGCAAGGATGTCTGGGACTTTCTACAGAACCTCATCACAAATGACATGAAGGGGGTGAGCGGCGCATCAGGGATTTATGCGGCGCTTCTGACGGCGCAAGGCAAGTTCCTCCATGACTTTTTTGTTCTGAAGTCCGGGGACAGCTATCTCGTTGATTGTACGGCGGATCGGAAGAATGATCTTATCCGCCGCCTGACTCTCTATAAGCTTCGGGCCGATGTCTCCATCACCGAGAGCGATCAGAGCATTTTTGCCCTGTTTGGAGAAGATGCTCATGCCGCCGCCAACCTCCCGGAGAAAATAGGCGTGGTGGAAGAGCGCGGGGCACTCTATTTGGCCGATCCACGTAATCTGGCGCTTGGCGTGCGCGTATATGCTGGCACAGATTTCGATCCCGCAACTCAATTCCCCGCAGCGACTCTTGCAGCGGAAGAAGCATATGAAACGCATCGGCTACGCCTCGGTATTCCGGAAGCCGCGCGCGATATTCTTCCGGAAAAGAATTTCCTGCTGGAGGCAAATTTCGAAGAACTCAACGGTGTCAGCTTCACCAAGGGTTGCTATGTCGGACAGGAACTAACGGCCCGCACCAAACATCGAGCGAAAATCAAGAAGCGCCTGTTTCGAATTGAATATGACGGGGAGCTTCATGAGGGCGACAAGATTACCCATCAAGCCCGCGAGATCGCCGAAATACGCTCTTTCTCCGACGGGCAAGGCATCGCGCTCGTCCGCCTTGAAAGCCTCTCCACGCCTCCCGATGAACTGGAACCCGCCGGGGTTAAACTTATCCAACCTGATTACGTAGATATCCCGGCTTTGGAGAATCAATAACGCCAATTTCACCTTGCCTTGGCAAGATATTTCCCGTAAATAATAAGAACAAATCATGAACATTAGGACGGGAGGGATGAAATGTTGGATCACATATCTATCGGCATTACAAATCGGGAGAAATCGAAAGCCTTTTATGATGCGGTGCTATCCACCATCGGCCTCAAGAAAGTCGCGGATTATGGCGAAACCATCGCCTATGGACCATCGCGCAGAGATCCGTTTTTCTGGCTGGTTGAGCATGAAAATATCGGCGAAGCACGGGGCTTTCACTTTGCCTTTCGCGCGCCGGACCGGGCCTCCATACACGCCTTTCATGAAACTGCCCTCGTCCATGGTGGAACGGATAACGGCGGGCCCGGAAAACGGGAGTATGAAGAAAATTACTATGCGGCATTTGTCCTTGATCCCGACGGCAATAAGATCGAAGCTGTCTGCTTCAAGCCGGAGTAGGAAAGAGATTATATGATTCGCGTGACCGCTCGTGACTGGTATCGGGTTCAGAAGGCCGGGGATGATGTCACTCTGATCGACGAGCCCTATATCAAGCCCTTTTACCGCTGCAACATCTGGCATATCCGCGGACGGGACCATGATGCGTTGATCGATAGCGGAATGGGCGTGGTAAGCTTGCGCGCGCATATTCCGCTGGTTACCGAAAAACCATTGACGGCCATTGCAAGCCATAGCCATTTCGATCACGTCGGCTGCCATCATGAATTTGAGACAAGGGCGGCCCATCGGAAAGAGGCCGATATCCTCGCGCATCCGACGCGGGCCAATACGCTGGCGGAGGAATATGCGACGGACGATATCTTTGACAGACTTCCGCCGGCGCCATATCGGTCTGACCTCTATTCAGTGAAATCAGCGCCGGTGACAAAGTTTTTGGAAGACGGGGATATTGTCGACTTGGGTGACCGATGGTTTGAGGTGCTGCATCTTTCCGGCCATTCCCCCGGCGGGCTCGCACTTTTTGAAAGGGCGAGCGGCATCCTTTTTTCCGGCGATACTATTTATGACGGCCCTCTGGTGGAAAATGTATATCATTCCAATGCGGAGGATTATTACAGCTCCATGCTCCGGCTGAGAACTCTTTCGCCTCGCGTCGTACATGGCGGCCATTTTGGCAGCTTCGATGGCGCGCAGTATAAAACCCTGATAGAAAACTGGCTGAAAACACATGATTAGGAGGAAGCGGATAGATGGCTGAAGGCTGCACCTGGTACGGGGATGACCCCTTTTACAAGGCCTATCATGATGAAGAATGGGGCGTACCTGTGTATGACGGCCGCGCACTCTATGAGAAACTTATTCTCGACGGGTTTCAGGCCGGACTTTCCTGGATCACGATTTTACGAAAGCGGGAGAATTTTATTGCTGCCTTCGATAACTTCAACCCTGAAATCATTGCGCGTTATGACGATACCAAGGTGGAAGCCCTGATGCAGGATAGCAGCATCATCCGCAACCGCGCTAAAATCCTTGGGACCATCAAAGGGGCGCAGCTTTTTCTGGAAATTGAGGAAAAAGAGGACGGCGGCTTCTCAAACTTGCTCTGGAATTACCTTGATGGAACGCCATTGCAAAACAGCTGGCAGTCAATGAGTGACGTGCCAGCGGAAACCGATCTCAGCCAAGCCATTTCAAAAGATCTGAAAAAACGCGGATTTAAATTCGTCGGCCCGACCATCGTCTATGCCTTTATGCAAGCGGTCGGCATGATCAATGACCATGTGGTGAGCTGTCCGCGCCATGAAGAGGTCAAGAGGCTTGCATGAGGCAAGAGATTCTGGAAGAAGCAGCGTGTTTTTGTGAGAAAAATGGGAATTTGCACAGGAGAAACCGACTACTGCGTCTCCGCGATGAGCTTCTCTTTTGCAGCACACAAAGTTTGACAGAATAGGAGAGAACACTGGAACCCCGTCTCAAGGCTGAACTCTGGATCAAAGCCCATATCCGCAAATGCGCCACGCTTAACGTACCCGTCATGGTAACCCGGCGCGGCGATGAGACGGCGGGCTCTGTTCTGCTTAAAATAAACCGCTTGGGACCGGGCTGCATGGTTCTCTCCCCTACCACGAATTTCGAGGACGGCGCGCGTATGTGGTTAAAAGGGACGGGCTCGGACTGGGTTGAGGAAACGGATGCCGACGCCTATATTGAAAGACGGATAAAGAATGATCCCGATCTATGGGTGCTGGAAATCGAGGATCGGGAAGGTCGCGCATTTCTGAATGAAAAAATTGAATAAGTTCGTGCTTGCCGCAAGGTAATCTCGCTTAATTTTGGCTGGCATTCAGTATGGGCATGATTTACCCTGCCACTACATTTGCTACAAATCTGAATGGAAATCACCTGATGCAACAATATCTAGATCTTTTGCGCACCGTACGCCATCAGGGCGCTTTCAAGCCGGATCGCACGGGCGTCGGGACCTATAGCATTTTCGGCCATCAGATGCGTTTCGATCTCGCAAAGGGATTCCCGGTGCTCACGACCAAGAAGCTGCACCTCAAATCCATCATACATGAACTGCTCTGGTTCCTGTCGGGCGAGACAAATATCCGATATCTCAAGGAAAATGGCGTTCGGATATGGGATGAATGGGCCGATGAGAATGGCGACCTCGGCCCTGTTTATGGCGCGCAGTGGCGATCCTGGCCATGTCCCGATGGCGGCTCGATCGATCAGATTGCCAATCTCATCCACCAGATCAAGACCAACCCGAATTCCCGTCGACTAATCGTCAGTGCCTGGAATCCGGCGGAAGTGGACAATATGGCGCTTCCACCCTGTCACTGCCTGTTCCAGTTTTATGTGGCGGACGGCAAACTTTCTTGCCAACTCTACCAACGCAGCGCCGATGTGTTCCTCGGCGTCCCCTTCAATATCGCCTCCTACGCCCTGCTGACCATGATGGTCGCGCAAGTGTGTGATATGGAGCCCGGAGAGTTTATCCACAGCTTCGGCGATACGCATCTTTACGCCAATCATCTGGAGCAGGCGGATCTGCAGCTTGAACGCATCCCGGGAAAACTGCCCATCATGCAGATAAACCCGGAGGTTAAAGACATCTTTGCCTTCACCTTTGAGGATTTCAAACTGGAGGGGTATCAGGCGGCGGCGCATATTCCGGCGCAGGTTGCCGTATAGGTCGCTATGTCCTCCATTCTCCTCTCAGCCATGGTCGCTGTATCTGAAAATCAGGTGATCGGCATCGATAACGGCTTGCCCTGGCGCCTTTCCAACGACCTGAAATGGTTCAAGAAAGTCACCATGGAAAAGCCGATCATCATGGGACGAAAGACGTTTGAGTCACTGCCCGGCCTGCTTCCCGGCCGGCCCCACATCGTGATTACCCGCGATCCCGACTTCTCCGTTGACGGGGCCGTTGTCGTACATAGTCTGAAAGATGCTTTGATTGCGGGCGAAGAAGCCGCGCAACAAATTGGCGCAGAAGAAATGGTGATTATCGGCGGCGCCGAGATCTACCGCCAAGCCATGGAAAAGCTGGATTTGATTTATCTGACGCGGGTTCATACGGAAATAGAAGGTGATACATATTTCCCTGAGCTTGACCCCGCCGATTGGACCGAATTATCCCATGAGTTTTATGAAAAATCCGAAAAAGACATGTTCGATCACAGCTTTATCCGTCTCAGGCGAAAGCGGCCATAAAAAATTAGAGGCGATCACCCCTTTTAAAATCAACGTAAAAGAATTATATTAAAGCCGTTGGGTAACCAACTATGGCGATAAACGTTGCATGGAATAAACGTTGCGGACCCGGGGGCGGTACCCGGCGCCTCCACCATAAAGGCAGAGATATTGAAGTAAATGGCTGTCTTTTTGATGGGGGCGAAATAGGCTCGACGCGCGCAGTAAAGATGTAATTTTTGCCCGGCATGATACCACCGACATCGGGTCATTTTTATAAATGCTAACGATAATAACGAAGCATTTGCCGTAGCTGCTTAATTGCACTACACGGGGTTCGGAGGGGCACCTGGCAACAGAAGCCCCTCCACTTGTTTATATCACGCGATGCTTTTCTCGGTATCTCGTCGCATAAATTGAATTAATGTAATTAAGTAAAAAGCGTCGGAGGCGGGGGTTATTCAAGACATGAATGACGAAATCAATTACACGAAAATGGTTGAAAATGCGCTGTTGGAGGTTGTTCGCAACGCACTTCGGCATGCTGCCGTCAACGGC
This sequence comes from Sneathiella sp., assembly GCF_029233945.1. Lineage (GTDB taxonomy): Bacteria > Pseudomonadota > Alphaproteobacteria > Sneathiellales > Sneathiellaceae > Sneathiella. Next base: position 79,552 of record NZ_JARGOQ010000002.1, read on the forward strand.
CTGCCCGGCGACCAGCATTTCTATATTACCTTTAAAACCTCCTTCCCCGGAGTATCCGTGCCAACGCATCTGTCCGAGCGCTACAAAGATGAAATGACAATAGTGCTGCAGCATCAATTCTGGGATATCGTGGTAGAGCAGGACTATTTTACTGTCGATCTGAGTTTTAATCACAAACGCGAGACGCTAAAAGTTCCATTCGATGCTTTAACGGCTTTTGCTGATCCGTCAGTACAGTTCGGCCTGCAGTTCTCGGTGACGGCACCGGAAAGCGAGATTGCGCCCGCTCCTGAAGCTACTCTCACGGAACCTTCTGAAGCTGCAGATGAGGAAGCAAGCGATGCGCCCGAGAAACAAGGGGAAGTAATAACCCTTGATGCGTTCCGTAAAAAATAGCTAATCTTCCGAACATCCAATTCTTCTGTTTCGATATCAATTGAAAGCCAGCCCATGCCCGAATTTCACTATCAGGACATGTTTTCTCTCGGGAAAGACGACACCCCTTATCGCAAACTGACCTCTGATTATGTGTCGACAATCGATGTTGATGGCAAGCAAATCCTGAAGGTAGAGCCCGAAGCCCTGAGCCTGCTCGCGGCGGAGGCAATGCATGACGTCGCCCATCTACTGCGGCCGTTGCATCTTCAGCAACTTGCAAAAATTCTTGAAGATGACGAAGCCTCAAAAAATGACAAGTTCGTCGCAACGGAACTTCTTAAGAATGCCAATATCGCCGCCGGCATGGTTTTACCGGGGTGCCAGGATACCGGTACGGCGATTATCATGGGTAAAAAGGGGCAGTATGTCTGGACTGACGGGACGGATAAGGAGCAGCTTTCCCGAGGCGTCTACAAGACTTATACCGAAACTAATCTCCGCTATTCACAGCTGGCGCCGATCAGCATGTTCGAGGAAAAAAACACCGGCACGAACCTACCCGCCCAGATCGACCTATATGCAATAAATGGCGATTCTTATGAATTTCTCTTCGTTGCAAAGGGCGGTGGTTCAGCCAACAAAACCTTCCTCCATCAGGCTGTACCGAGTGTGCTGACGCCGGAGCGGCTGGTGCCTTTTATCGAGGAAATGTTGATGTCTCTCGGGACCGCCGCGTGCCCGCCCTATCACCTCGCCGTGGTCATTGGCGGCACTTCCGCGGAAGACACCATGAAGACGGTCAAGCTCGCCTCCACCAAATACTATGATGCCCTGCCCACATCAGGCAATGAGCATGGCCGCGCCTTTCGTGACCTGGAAATGGAACAGGAAATCCTGAAAATCTCGCAAGGGATCGGGATCGGCGCGCAGTTCGGCGGCAAGTATTTCTGTCATGATGTCCGCGTTATTCGCATGCCGCGCCATGGCGCCAGTGTACCGATCGGGATCGGTGTCTCCTGCTCCGCCGATCGACAGGTGAAGGGCAAGATCACCAAGGATGGGGTCTTTATCGAGCAATTGGAGACCAACCCCGCCAAATATCTGCCGGAGGTCACGGACACGGATCTCAATGATGAAGTGGTGAAAATTGACCTGAACAGGCCGATGAAGGACATTCTGGCAACACTTTCGCAATATCCCATTAAAACTCGCCTGAGCCTGAGCGGGACAATCATTGTCGCCCGAGATCTCGCTCATCGCAAATTACGCGAATTGCTAGAAAACGGCGAAGGGCTCCCGCAATATTTCAAGGATCATATCATTTATTATGCAGGTCCCGCAAAAACACCGGAAGGCTATGCATCCGGTTCTTTCGGACCGACGACTGCTGGCCGAATGGATGGTTATGTCGATCAGTTCATGGCCGAAGGCGGCAGCATGGTGATGCTTGCCAAAGGTAACCGCAGTAAGGCTGTTGTTGACGCCTGCAAAAAACATAGCGGTTTTTACCTCGGCTCCATCGGCGGCCCGGCCGCGATCCTCGCGCAAAATAATATCAAGAAAGTTGACGTACAGGCCTTCGAAGAATTTGGAATGGAGGCTATCTGGCGTATTGAAGTTGAAGATTTCCCGGCCTTTATCGTTATGGATGACAAGGGGAATGACTTTTTTGCTCGAAAGAAAGATGACTAAGGAACCTTTTACGGCCGGCGCTGCCTCCACAGATATTATCAAGCATTCAGTGAGCATTGCCGGCCACCGGACCAGCGTGTCACTGGAGCGAAAATTTTGGGAGTTGTTTAAAAAAAGCGCTAAGCGCCAAGATCTCAGCGTTAATGAACTAATCACGAAAATAGACGCGACACGTCAAGGCAATCTCTCTAGCGCAATTCGCCTTTTTGTGTTGGAAGAATTCCTCGGAAAGAAGCCGGAACAAAGATAATCATATAAAATTTATTTTGAGATTACTCTGCGGCATCCCTATATGAAATTAAGCGCAACAACGAATTAAGGGTCGCTATCAACATGGGTGATGTCGTCAATCTGAACCAGTTTCGAAAGAAACAAAATCGCAAGAAAGCAGAAGACACGGCCCGTAACAATCGGACGAGCTTTGGCCGGTCCGCCGCACAAAAAAAGCAGGATTTGGATAAACAGAAAAAGCGGGACGCCTTGCTTGATCAAAAAAAGCTGCCCAACCAGAGCGAGGATGAAACGCCTTCCGAAAATTAGCTTTTTCTTTACACATTCCGTTTAAAAAAATAACAGATAAACGTCATAGAAATGACTCAACCTTCTTTTATTGAGTAGCGGCGTGTCGCAAAGGCGATCGCAATAGGAGGTATAAATGGAAACCGGTGTACGGAAATACCAAGAACCCGCATTGCAGGATTTGCTGGCAGACCCAGTAATATTGGCTGTTCTGAAGCGGGACGGACTCACCGTAGATGACATTATAGAAGTTGTAAAAACCTATCAGGAAAAAACGCGCTCCCGTCCATCCTGAGAGTATCAATTCTCTGTTCCCCCTAGCCAGTTTGGCGCCTGACTTCTTTTGTTGTGCAAACTCATATGCTCGCGTTATTATCCGGGCTGGTGCTCACTGTGCGTAAATTATACAAACCGGCAATCGGGGAGGCAAACCTAGCGTGACGGCAGCAATGAGATACAAGAAGAAATCGGCGACCATCCGGGGACTTAAAATGTCCTATGTCGAGGAAGGTGAAGGTGATCCGATTATATTTTTACACGGGAACCCGACATCTTCCTACTTATGGCGCAATGTCATGCCGCATCTGGAAGGTCGAGGGCGCCTGATTGCGCCGGACCTTATCGGTATGGGCGATTCTGAAAAACTGCATGACAGCGGTCCGGACCGCTACACATTCAAGGAACACCGCGCCTTTCTGGACGATCTGCTTGCTTATCTCATGGTTGAGGAGAACGTCACTCTGATCGTTCATGACTGGGGCTCCGCACTGGGTTTCGACTGGGCCTATCAGAATCAATCTGCGATAAAGGGCCTCGTCTATATGGAGGCAATCGTTCAAACCATTGCCAGCTGGGACGATTGGCCCGAGAGTGCCCGGAATATTTTTCAGGCGTTCCGCAGCCCAGCCGGCGAAGAGCTGGTGCTTGAGAAAAATATCTTTGTAGAGCGGGTTCTTCCCTCCTCCATCATCCGCAAGCTCGAGGATGAGGAGCAGCGCGAATATACCCGTCCGTTCCGGAATGCCGGAGAGGATCGGCGGCCGACATTGACCTGGCCGCGTCAAATTCCTATTGCCGGGGAGCCTGAAGACGTGGTGAAGATTGTTGATGAATATTCCGCCTGGCTTAGCCAGTCTGGCGTGCCCAAGCTTTTCATCAATGCTGATCCCGGCTCCATACTCATTGGCTCTCAGCGTGAATACTGCCGAACCTGGCCGAACCAGACGGAGGTAACCGTTAAGGGATTGCATTTCATTCAGGAAGACAGCCCCGACGAGATTGGTCAGGCTGTTTCAGAATTTATCACGAAAATATAAATCACCAGATTTCAGCGGAAATTATTGTGGAAAAAAAACGAATTAAACTGAACGCGCTGCAAAGCAAGACGCTGGCCCTGCTGCAGATACTGGCACGCGACTCGGATAGTTCCAGCCCAGTTGGGGACAACGGCGATATCCGCATTACCCGCCTGCCCCATGCCCATGGCAATCACATGCATGTCGGGGATTATACGGTGTTGAGCCGGGACGCGAGCGGGCTTAATAATAAATCGGTTTGGACAGCGCTCAGCCGCAAAGGACTTGTGCGGGAGAACTGGGAAGAGGAAATTGTGCTAACGGCCGAAGGGTTTGCCTTCTCCACGGGGCTTGAAGATAAGTTTTTAAAGGCATCTGATCACTAGCACAGGATAATAAGCCCATAGCCGGAGAATGAACCGCCAATGAATGCTGAGTTAGACAGAAAACTGACCACAATCCTTTGCGCGGATGTCGCCGGATATAGCCGCCTGATGAATGATGACGAGGGGAAAACTCTCGACCGGCTAAAAATAACGCGGGAAATTTTCCGGGAAGTTATTGATCGTCATGGAGGCCGCATCGTCAATATGACGGGCGATGGCCTTGTTAGCGAATTTTCAAGTGTCGTAAAAGCCGTGCAATGCGCCGTTGAGGTGCAAAACAAGATCAATAAGGATAACGTGTCCCTCCCGGCGGACGACCAGATGCTCTATCGCATCGGGATCAACTTGGGCGATGTCATCATCGAAGGGGATGATATCTTCGGCGATGGCGTCAACGTGGCCGCGAGATTGGAGGCAATGGCGCCTGTGGGTGGCATATGTATTTCCGGCTCCGTCTTTGATCAGGTTAAAAACAAGCTCCCCCGAGATTTTAAGTTTCTCGGACGCAAGGGTGTCAAAAACATTGCCGAACCCGTTGCGGTGTACTCTCTGTCTTTGAGTGAAACACCCGGTAAGCAACCTCACTCATCATCGCATCATATTCCCCTGTCCGACGAAAAAATTCAGGATACGGAAAATGACACTGAGGAGGACAAACGAATTCGGGCCTATGTAAAAAGGCAGGCAGGATTTTATCGCCGCGCGCTTACTTTTGGGACAATTATATTTTTTCTTTTCATTATCAATATAACCACGTCGCCCGACTATTGGTGGTTTCTATGGCCCGCTGGGCCATTCCTCTTTGTTTTGATAATGGACGCCGTCCGGATATTCGGCGTTGGGCACAGAGCAGAGGATTGGGAAAAGCGCAAAATAGCCAAAATTAAATCCCGAAATCAAAAGCGCAGCCGTTAAGATTCATCAACAATGATCCTCGATGCAATATCTTCGAGGGCCTGCACATCCGGATTGACATAATTATCGAAAATAATCGTCGGACCATTGGCGACAAGCAGGGAAAGTGTCGCCTTGCCATCCACGTCCTCGAGTTCCCAAGCCTCTCCATTGCCGCGCTCATCCACGAGGATCCCAAGATCATCAAATATCTGATCCAGGTTCACGCTATCTTCAGCAGCGTCAAAATCGGTGATTATCACATCTCCATTGTCGGCCCCAGTAAAGGCAAAGACATCCGCTCCCGGGGTTCCAAAAAGTTGCTCACTTTCATCGCTTTCCTCAATAACACTTGGCGCTAGGGAGAAGGCCGACAGAACAGAAAATCCGCCAGCATCTTGATCTACGAATGTGAAGGTCAATAAGGCGCTACTGATATCGCCATCGCCGTCGGTCAGCACATATTCGAAGCTTTCCATCGCGCCAGGATCAGCCTCGTCCGGGGCAGTATAGGTATAATCCCCGGCCGCATTAATCGAGAGGCTGCCACCAAGATCCGACTCAACAATAAGAGGGGCTCCATTTTGTGGGATGGCATATTCCGTGCCATTGTGAACAAGTAACGTCAACGTCCCATCATCTGCACCCAGCCGGTCAATTGACCCGGAGCTGACCACGTTATCCGTCTCAACGACAGGAACAGTCTCAACCAGAACAGATTCAAGCTCGCTGGGATTGATCACTATTGTTGGGTCATCCCCGGCATTCTCAACCTTCGCCAGTTCCGCCGTACTGATGCCGGATCCCAGTCCGACAGCAACGACTTCAATTCCGTTACTGTCAACAAACTGCTGCCACTCATTTCCTCCGGCTGTCGGCACCTCCTGTCCGCCACTTGGCTCCCCGTCGGAGATGAAATAAACAGTGGTCTGATCGAAAGCCAATGAGGGATCAGCAAGGTTCGCCTCAAGAATCCCTTGCGCGCCGTTTGCGTTATTAGCAATTGCTGCGGCGTAATTTGTCGTACCGCCCGGAGCCAGATTGCCGGTGTCTGTAACAAAGTCCTGCGCGGCCTGAATGGAGGTGCCTTCAAAAACCACAGACGAGGCGGCCGCAAAACCGATAATCGTGATTTTGACCTCACTTGAAACAGCCTCATATTCCGACAGGACATTGTCCACGGCCGCCCGGAGAATTTGTATACGGGTCTGCCCCGCCCCTGGAACAAATTCGGTCATCGATCCTGAAATATCGAGGACAAAAACCAGATTATATGTCGGCAGCATTGGCGCCGGTAAATCAACTGCATCCGGGCTCGCAATCGGCACATCATCGACAATCGTTGCCGTGAAGGACCCGCTGATCAAAGACCCGTCCTGATCAACCACGTCATAGGAGAAGGGAAGGGCCAGCCCATCTTCGCCCGCACTCGAATGATCGACCACATCGCTAAGCGTCAGCGTATATCCATAATTGTCGCCGTCACCGTTCGGACCAAACTCCAACAGGAATACAGGGCGCGGCGCACTGCCATCCGGCACTGCAGTCGCTGTTAGCTGCTGAGTTACTCCATCCGCGAGCGTCGCGAGTTGATAAACAACGGGATCCCCGCCAGACATAATAACCGGCAATTCGCTGATATCAAGTATCACGCTTCCCGCGCCATCAAGGCCGAAATCAATTTCCGCAACCCCGTTTGCAGTGGTTGCTTCCGGCGTTATGTCCCCTCCAGCTGGCAGATCATCCTCATCAACAAAAATATCCGCAGCCGCTCCTAGAACTGGCCCGCTATCCTCAACTCCAACCGTCAAAGTGCCGGACGCCGATGAATTGTTTGCATCGGTGACAGAAATGGCGAAATCGAAAGAAAGATCGGCAACATTTTCTCCATCACCGTCGAGGTGATCAATCGGTCCCACCAACGACATGTCATAGGTGCCGTCGGTATTCAGTATGATCGTGAAAACCGTTACGCCACCGGCGGACCCGGACACGACATTCGTGCCCAACCCCGAAAGAACAATCGGCGCCCCGTTGGACGTAAGGCCAGCGGCATCGAAATCCGCTTGGGCCGTATCAAATGTGACGGCGGCAATTTCACCGCTACCGCCACCGATACCTAAAGAGGCTCCTTCGATTACATCCCCTTCTCCGGCCTCAACCAGATCCGCGGGCGTCCCTTCATCCACGACAACGGGGTCGTCATTGTCCTCAATCGTCAATGTTACGGAAGATGAGGCAGGATCGATTGTTGCGTTACTCGATGCCCCGACCAGCGTAAGCGTCAGTGATTCCGGTCCTTCAAAAAGAGTGTCATCCAGGATCGGGATGGTGATGGTCGTTGTTGCTCCCGGAGCCAGCCCTGACTCTCCACCGTTGAATGTAACGGTCTGAACAGCGGCGGTCGTATAATCACTGCCTTCCGTTACCGACCCCGTAATCTGGTAATTGACGCTTACCGTCACGCCAGGTGCGACGGCCTTGTCGAGCGTAAGAACAAATGACAGCGCCCCCGCATCCTCACCGACAGAAATCTCACCTTCACCAATCCCCACCCCATCAACAGTGATATCCGACAGCGTGACCAATCCAATGTCGTCATCGGTAATTATGACCAAGGCCTGGCCGGAAGTGATATCAATATCCGCATTTTCGGCGCCGGTTATGGCAACGATAAAGAATTCAAGGTCCTCAATAACATCATCATCGATAACCGTTACCGTAAAAGCCGCTTCAGTTGCCCCAGGCGGAATAGTAATTGTCCCATCACCATTACTAATGAAGTCAAGATCGCCGGGAAGCCCGGATCCTGTTTCAGACGCGGAGCCCGCCCGAATTTCATAAGTCACTATCACCGGGACATTGGTCGGTTCGGTCAGCGTAATAAATATCTGAAAGCTTTCCAGATTGCCGGATTCCTGATCAACAACAGAAACGACATTCAAGCCGGTCTGCGGACCGAGTCCTATAATCTCCTCGGTATTCTGAGCATTACGGAACTCAAGATCCGTTCCAGTGAGCAAACCCGCCGCCCGCAGAAGATCACCGATCGATTGACCGCCGTCAATACCGCCTTCACTGAACGGTTGAAAATTAGCGCCGCCGCCCGTATTCGCGCGCCGACCGGCTTCCGGTGAAATCTCATCAGGATCGAAATTATCCTCATCATCGAACCATTCCGGATTGACCAACCGCAAAGCCTCTCCGTAGATATCGAAAAGCTGCTCTCCTGTCAGGATGAAGGGGACACTCGGCAAGGCGGAGAAGCTGGTGACAATGACCGATTGGTTAGGAACATCCAGAACCTGCGACCCCGCTTCGTTAGTGACAACGATGGCCCCAGTAAAAAGCGTGAAGATCGTTTCTTCGCCGACATTCCTCACATGCCCCGACCAACTCGTGCCGCGAATACCGATGGTGCCAACAGGCGTACGAACATCTACATTTTCCGGATCGTCCTTGGCAATCTGTCCGCTAACCAGCGAGAAGACGCCCTGCATCAGGGAAATGCCGAATTTTCCATCACCCGATGAGGGGTTGTAGATCATTTCGTCGAGAATAGCCCGGCCATTCTCTCCCATGGAAAACTGAGTATCATCGGCGAACACAATGGTGAAGGACGAGCCGCCCGCCGTCTCAATAACATCTCCCTGAAAAACCGCAGCGCCCGAAACCAGCTCCTCGCTAGTCCCATCCGCGTGGCGCGCCATCACTGTGCCAGCCAATTGAGAGACTTCGCCTATCGAGCCGCCAGCATCAGATTGAGTATCGGCAGACTGCGCCAATGGGCCCGGCCCGGCAAGCTTGCCGACCAGATCCGCTGGAATGCGCGCGCCACCCGCAGTTATAAGGTCGACAGCATTCCCGACGGAGAAATAATCATACACCGTGATGTACTCACCCGTATCGGAACTCAAATTCAGGTCAATACCTTCCCGGGAATATTCCGCGATAAGGGGCTTTATCTCGTCGCCCAACCGGACTGGATTGCTGTCTGAAACTTCATAGGTTGCAAGGGGGCTGCCACCAAGGTCCGATACATTAGTTTGCTTCATTCTTTATACCCTTTGGCGACACACCCAGTTCTCCGACCGTCTGCAAAAAGTTAATCCAGAATATTGGTCGGCTAAACCCAAGTTGTCATAAATAGTTGCCCAAACTTTCGCGAAATAGAAAATCTCTTATGAGGCAATTAATAAAGTAATGTAGTTTGAATGAGAGCACTATGCCACATTTTGAACAAATTTCATAAAATTTTTGGTAACTATAGTTAATTCTGGGATTTTCTATAAACTATCGTCCTGGCAATAAAACCCCAAAACAGAGTATAGAATCCCGTATGACGGACACAAAGCAAGGGCAAAAGCCCGCAAAGAAATCAAACAACGTTAGGTGGCTTGCCTTCGCCAGAGGTGGACGCGTTCCTGCCTTTGCCCTCCTTATGGCCGCTCTGTTTCTACAAATCTCCGATCCGCAATTTCTCTCCAGCTTTAGGGACCGTATCTTCGACTTCTATCAGCAATCCCAACCACGCGAGGCTCAATATCCACGTCCGGTTGTGGTCATAGATATCGATGAAAACAGCCTCCTGAACCTCGGGCAATGGCCCTGGCCTCGTTCGTATCTTGCAAAACTCGTCAAAAATGCGACCAAGGCAGGCGCCGCGGTCATCGGTTTCGATATGCTGTTTGCCGAATCGGATCGCCTCTCACCAAATGAAATGTCCCAGAATGTTCCTGACTTGCCCCCCGTTTTGCAGCGCCAGCTCAGCACTCTTCCTTCCTTCGATGATATATTTTCGCGCGCTATCAGAGACAGCCGCGTTGTCCTTGGCATTTCTGTCAGCCCGGAAAGTGTCGGCGCAAATAATTTTGGACTTGGCCGCATCCCCTCTTTCGCCCTTCTTGGCCAGGATCCGAAACCATTCCTAAAAAGTTACCCAGCCCTGATCGGCAACATCGATAGACTGGATGAAGCTGCCGCAGGGCGCGGTATGATCAGCCTCGATCAGGATTTCGACGGCATTGTCCGCCGCGTCCCTCTCGCAAACAGGATCGGTGAACAGATTATCCCCTCCCTTGCTCTGGATATGTTGCGCGTCGCGACCGGGCGAAATGTCATCATACAAACCAATGAGAATGGGGTGATCGGCTTCAAGGTCGCGGGAACACTGGTGCCGACGGACACGCGCGGGCGCATCTGGATAAAATACGCGAAGTATGATCCGTCACTGTATATCTCCGCACTCGACGTCATCAATGATACTATCGACGAGAATATGCTGGCCGGGAAGCTGGTTCTTATCGGAACTTCCGCGACAGGCCTTAAGGATTTACGAGCGTCGCCTCTTACCTCTAACCTGCCCGGCGTGGAGATGCATCTTCAGCTTCTGGAAAATGTATGGACGCAGACCTACCTCTTCCGACCGGAGTTTATTGCCATCTTTGAATGGGCCGGTACGCTGCTGACCGGACTTGCGCTAATAGTCCTTGTGCCACTTGCCGGCGCCCGTACAACCTTGGGGCTGCTGGTGTTCATTTCGATCACCGCGATTGGCTCGTCCATTTACTTCTTCGTTTACAACTCCGTCTTGATTGATGTCAGCTACACCTTGTTTATATCGATCCTCGTCTATATTACGATGGTGTATTCGAACTATCGCGGCACCGAACAGGAACGAACCCGCATTAGAACGGCCTTCGCCCATTATCTCTCGCCCGAACTCGTCAAGCGGCTATCCGCGTCTCCCGATAGTCTGGTTCTTGGCGGCGAGGAAAGAGAGATGACATTCATGTTCTGCGACGTTCGTGAATTCACGGTCATTTCGGAAGGTTATAAGCATGATCCGCAAGGGCTGACCCATTTGATCAACCGCTTTCTAACGCCGATGACCGGCGAAATTCTTGATCACAAAGGCACCATCGATAAATATATGGGCGATTCCATTATGGCCTTCTGGAATGCGCCACTTGAAAATCCGCATCATCCAATGGATTCCGCAGATGCGGCCTTAAAAATGATTGTCCGTCTCGCTGCCTTGAATGCAGAACTAAAAAAAGAAGCAGAACTTGAAAACCGTGAGTTCAAGGCGCTTCGTGTTGGAATAGGCCTGAACACCGGGGTGTGCATCGTCGGCAATCTGGGGTCGGAGCAGCGGTTCGATTATTCCGTCCTCGGTGATCCGGTCAATCTGGCCTCCCGTCTGGAAGGACAGACAAAGGAATATGGTTTTAGCATCATCCTCGGCGAGAGCACCGCTTCCTCTATCCCGAACTACGCCATGATCGAACTTGACCTAATTGCCGTTAAAGGCAAGCAGGAAGCCGTCAAGATATTCGGACTGCTCGGAGATGAAGAACATGCAAAACACCCCGAATTTTTAGCGGCAAAAGAAGCAATAGAAACCTTCCTAGAAAGATATTTATCGCAAGACTGGGACACCGCCCTGGACAAGCTCTTATCCATCGAAGAACTGAACCCCCGCCTAGAAAAATTCGTGGCGCTCTATCGGAACCGCATTCACAGCTTCAGGGCTACGCCCCCGCCAGCCGATTGGGATGGCGTCTATCGGGCTACGGAAAAATAGAGACCCGGGATTTCAATATTCCATTCGACCCGGTCCATGGTTTGAATAGACCCCATCAAGCAAATGAGAGGTTCGCCGCCGCCGACAGATCCCGCAATGCTTGCGCTTCACTAACAACTTTTATCGTCTTCATCCCCATCACCGCGGCGGGCTTGAGATTGATCCCAAGGTCATCAAGATAGACAACTTCCTCCGGCGCGACACCCATTTGATCGCAGGCATATTCATAAATGCGCGGATCGGGCTTACGAAGACCAATCTTGCTTGATTCTATCACCTGCCGGAACAATGTCATTACGCTCTCGACCTCTGCCTGTGCGGCTGCATCCCGGCTCATTCCGGGGCCCTTACCCGCGGCGACGTTATTCGTCAGGCAGGTACAATTATATTGCTCCCCGCATATTTTGAGAGCATTGACCATATTCGGTCGCACATCTCCGGCAAGCAGTTTAATAATTTCCGTACCCGGAATGGCGTGATCCAACGCCCCGCTTTCTGCTTCAAACAATTTATCGAATTCATCCATCGTCACTTCGCTACGCTCAAACTTTGCCCAGGCGTTGCTATCGGGATTCGTGGAATTGATGCGCCGGATAAAATCCATGGGCAGGCCCCGCTCCTTTTCAAATCGCGTGAAGGCCTCGAACGGGCTCGTCGTCAAAACACCGCCGAAATCCCAGAGGATGGCTTTTATCATTAGAAATTTCCTTATTGGCAAAACGATTAAAGGCACTTCAAACTGCCGGAGATTATTCTTACTTTTGTTAAATAGTGACAGGCGTGTTTTATCCTGTCAAATATCGGAGTGGATTGAATTCATCATATTATCCGTTAATTTAAGACGTAAGCGTAGTCGAGACTAATTTTTTGCGGGAGTATCCCTTATGAGAGCGTTAATATTAAGCGCCATCGTTTTATTTGTTAGCATTGCCAGCGCAAATGCGTTTGAAAGCCAAGCCATCAAAAAGCTAACAGACAGCGGAAGCTGCGGAGGATGCGACCTGCGCGGCGCAACACTGCAATATAAAGACTTTAAGGAAGCCTATCTCAAGGGCGCAAATTTGCGGGACTCGGTACTAAAGCAAATCAATCTCAGCCAGGCCAACCTGACGGAAACAGACATGCGCCGGTCCGATCTTGAAAAGGCAACGCTCATATCCGCCAATCTAGAGCGCGCAATACTTCAGGATGCAGATATGGAAAAAGCCGTGATGACCAATGCAAATCTCCAACGCACAGACCTCCGCAGCGCCGACTTCGACAGCGCGGAAGTTGAGGGTGGAAAATTCCAGGAGGCGGATATCCGGAAAGCCTATTTCAAGCGCGCAAACCTGACAAACGCGAATTTCAGCAATGCCAAGGTCACCGAAGTAAATTTCAAACGATCAAATTTGTCTGGCGCTATTATGATCAAGGCAGAGTTGAATGATGCGAACTTCACCCGTGCTAATTTAACAAACGCGCGCCTGGAAGAAGCAGATCTGAGGCGCGCAAATTTTTATCGGGCGATTTTGGTGAATGCTGTGTTTACCAATGCCAGGCTCTCTAATGCGTCATTCTGGGGCGCCGATCTTTCCGGTGCAAATATGGAGGATGCTACCGGATTAGAGCAGACCCAGCTTGAAAACGCCTGCGGTGACAAGAATACTGTCCTGCCCAACAACCTTACGATCAGTGTATGCACACCGTAAAAGCTGATCCACCCCTATGTCAGTTTCCCCAACAACTCCGGCAGTTCCCCGAGATGATCAATGCTATGGAAACGAGAGTTATTGAGCGGCGGTTCGACATGTTCATGTATCCAGGTCAAATCATGGGGGATATGAACCCCGACGCCACCGGCCTCAATCGCCGGGATGACATCGCTTTTAAGTGAATTTCCCACCATCATGCTTTCACCCGGCGAGCGCCCGGCGCTACTAAAAATCCGTTGATATGTATCCCGCGTTTTTTCGCTGACAATCTGGACATCGTCGAATAATTCTCCCAGTCCTGATTGCGCGAGCTTGCGTTCCTGATCAAAAAGATCGCCCTTGGTAATCAGCACCAGCCGATAGCGACCATGCAACTCCATGAGAGTCTCGCGGACATATGGCAATGTTTCAACCGGATGACGCAGCATCTCCCGACCTGCGCGCAAGATATCGTGCAGGATAGCGGCGGGTACCTTATCCTCCGTCACCTCAATCGCCGTCTCGATCATCGAGAGGGTAAAACCCTTAATCCCGTATCCATAGAATTCGAGATTTCTGCGTTCAGCCTCAATCAAGCGCTCAGTTATATGATCGCTCTTGGCAAAATCGCACAGCAAGGCCGCAAATTTTTCCTCTGTCAGGCGGAAGAAATATTCGTTCTGCCAAAGGGTATCATCGGCATCGAAACCGATAACTGTCAGGGAACTAGAAGACATATCGCAATGCTGCCTCTAACATACAGACCGGAACGGGAATATTATTCCGCCGCCCTGTCTGGAATAATTTTGCCAGGGTTCATGATATTATCCGGATCAAGCGCATGTTTTAACGCCGCCATCACATCGACGGCCTCCCCATGCTCCATATACATATACTTCTTCTTGCCAAGCCCGACACCATGCTCTCCGGTACAGGTGCCGTCCATGGAGAGGGCGCGCTCAATCAGCCGGGCATTGAGACGTTCCGCTTCCTCTAGTTCTTCCGGATTTTCCTTCTTTATGACGAATGAAAGATGGAAATTGCCATCTCCCACATGCCCTACCAAAGGCGCCACCAGAAAACTGTCGGCGAGATCCTTCTTTGTTTCCAGAATGCAGTCAGCAAGCCGGGAGATGGGAACACAAACATCCGTTGCCCAGATCTGCGCGCCATTTCGAAGCGCCATCGCCGCATAGGCGGCATCGTGACGGGCTTGCCAGAGCTTGGTACGCTCTTCCGCCTGCGTCGTCCATTTGAACCCTTCCGCGCCGAACTCAGCGCAAATAGCGCTCACCTGTTCTGCCTGCTCCTTAACGGAGGCTTCGCTTCCATGAAACTCAAGGAACAGTGTCGGCTGAACCGTCAGGTCCAGATTGGAATAGCGGTTCACCGCATCCACCTGAACTTCGTCCAAAAGCTCGATCCGGGCGACGGGAATACCGCTCTGAATCGTCAGGATCACGCTCTGGATGGCCCCTTCAATATCCGGGAACGAAACAGTTGCCGCCGATATCGCCTCAGGAATACCATAAAGCTTGAGCGTGACTTCGGTAATGACGCCAAGCGTTCCCTCCGATCCGATATAGAGTTTGGTCAGATCGTAACCCGCCGCGCTCTTCTTGGCCCGATGCCCGGTCGAGATGACGCGCCCGTCGGGGAGCACCACTTTAAGACTCAGAATATTCTCCCGCATTGTGCCATAGCGCACCGCATTGGTCCCGGACGCACGGGTTGACGCCATGCCGCCGACAGAGGCATCCGCACCGGGGTCAATCGGGAAAAAGAGACCCGTATCACGCAAATACTCGTTAAGCTGCTTGCGACGGACCCCCGGCTGCACCGTGCAATCCAGGTCTTCCGGGCTCACTCGCAAAATCTCGTTCATTTCATTCAGGTCAATTGAGACGCCCCCTGAAACAGCATTCACATGCCCCTCCAGTGAGGTGCCCGCCGCGAAGGGAATAACGGGGACCTTATGCGCCGCGCAGATTGACACAATTTGGGAGACTTCCTCCGTACTTTTCGCAAAGCAGACAACATCCGGTGCTTTCGGGAAATGCCAGCTCTCATCCTTGCCATGCTGTTCACGGACGGCCGTGGCAGTTGAACAGCGCGATCCGAGTAGTTCCGACAGTTCGGCAATTACCCGGTCCATTTTCGGATGTCTGTTCGTCATGATAACTCCCTCTTTGCTCTGCCGACTGGGCTGGTCAGCCACTTTCTTTGACAGTATCATATAACCTGCCGTCCAGTTAAAGGAAGAAGAATTAAGGACTGACAATGAACGAAACCTCCATGACCCTGATCCATGAACAGCCCGTCCTCCCGGAATGGATTGACCATAATAATCACATGAATGTGGCGTATTACGTGCTGATATTTGATCATTCGCTGGATGAGTTTCTCGATGAAATCGGTCTCACCCGAGAGTATCGCATGTCAGAAAACCGTACCGTCTATGTTCTAGAAACACATGTCACCTACATTCAAGAGGTGCATGAAGGCGATGCATTGGAAATGTATGTCCGGGTCTTGGATTGTGACGAAAAGAGAATGCATCTTTTTCTGGAGATGCGTCATCGCGACAAAGGCTTCCTCGCCGCAACGTCCGA